>LUOO01000080.1 GCA_001626765.1 Maritimibacter sp. REDSEA-S28_B5 | reverse complement strand
CCGCCATGGTGGGCATCGTTGTGCTCGCGGGCCTCGGTGTCGCGCCGATCCTCGCACTCTCGGTGGTCGCGGTCGCCGTGGTGCTCCTGACCGGTGCCATCGATTCGGACGAGGCCTTCCAGCAGGTCGACGGCCATCTCCTCGCGCTCATCTTCGCGATGCTCGCCATCGGGGCCGCGCTCGATCACACCGGCGCTGTGGAACTGATCGCCAATGCGCTCGCGCCGACCATCGAAAGCCTGCCGCCCTTCCTGATCATCTGGTCGATCTACCTGTTGACCTCGATCCTGACCGAGCTTGTCTCGAACAATGCTGTGGCGGTCGTGATGACCCCTATTGCCATCGGGATCGGGGCCGCCATCGGGCTCGACCCCCGCCCCCTCGTCATCGCGGTGATGATCGCGGCCTCGGCGAGCTTCGCGACCCCCATCGGCTACCAGACCAACATGCTGGTCTACGGGCCGGGCGGCTACCGATTCACCGATTTCATGAAGGTCGGCATTCCGCTCAACCTGACCATGGGGCTGATCGTGTCGGCGGTGATCCCGATGATCTGGGGCATCTAGGCCCCACGCACCAGCCCCTCAGGCGCGTTCATCCTTGGGCGAGCCGACAACCACATGGGTGACAAGCTGGCGCACGCCCTCGGTCGTGCCCACCACATCGGTGTGAAAGCGCTTGTAGTCGGCCAGATCCGCCACCTCGACCCTGAGGAGATATTCGAAGGTCCCGGTGATGTTGTGACATTCCCGCACTTCGGGCGCGCGCGCCATGGCCCGCTCGAAGGCCTCCTGCCGCGCCTTGTTGTGTTCGGCGAGGCCCACCATGAGATAGGCCACGAAACCGCCCCCGAGCTTCACCGGGTCGAGCACGGCACGGTAGCCCTTGATCACCCCGCGCCGCTCCAGCTCCTGCACCCGGCGCAGGCAGGCCGAGGGCGACAGGCCCACCTTGTCCGCAAGCACCGTGTTGGGCATCCGCCCGTCGCGCGTCAGCTCACGCAATATCCGGCTGTCGATCTGATCCATAACCACCGATCATTGCAAATTTTTTGCATCAGTCCGCATGATCGCAATCTTTCGCCGCGATTTCCATGGCAAATCCATCGCGACGGCGGCCCATCCACCACCTGCGCCCACAGACGACCCGAACCACTGAACCATGACACCTGAGCTCATCCCCGCCCTTCTGGGCTTCGCCCTTGTCACCTCGGCCACCCCGGGGCCCAATAATCTGATGCTCATGGCCTCGGGCGCGAACTTCGGCTTTCGCCGGACGCTGCCCCATATGCTGGGGATCGGTATCGGTTTCACCCTGATGATCGCGCTGGTCGGCATCGGGTTGTCCGCCGCCTTCGACGTCTTTCCTGTGCTTCACGAAATGCTCAAGGTCGCCGCATTGGCCTACATGTCCTGGCTCGCGTGGAACATCGCCCATGCGGGCGCCCCCGGCGCGCGCCAGACGGATGCCCCCCCCATGACGTTCCTCGAGGCCGCCGCGTTCCAATGGGTCAACCCAAAGGCGTGGACGATGGCGCTCTCGGCCATCGCGCTATATGCCCCGGATCGCAGCCTGCTCTCGGTGATCACCGTCGCGGTCATCTTCGGCGCGGTGAACCTGCCCTCCGTCTCCTGCTGGCCCGTGCTCGGAGGCCAGATCCGCCGTTTCCTCACCAGCGACCGGCGCCTGCAAGTCTTCAACTGGACCATGGCCGCGGCCCTTATGGCCTCGCTCGTCCCAGTGCTCCTACACTGACAAGAACCCCAGACCCGCGCCTCTTCACTGCTTCATTAAAACTCTTGGGAGGTCTGGAGGGGCAATGCCCCCCAGCAGGTCGGATTTCGCGCAAGCGAAATGCAAAACTCGGAACATATCTATCCATATGAAAATAAATCTTTAATCAGATACCGAAGGGAACCTCCGCCGCCCCTCGCTCATTACAGATCACCCTTCCCACGGGCCCACCCTTCCCATGAAGGCCCTGCCCCTCTAAGGCTGTGTCATGACGTTTGACCAAACCGTTCTCTTCGCCCTTTTCATCGGTGTCTTCGGAATGCTCCTTTGGGGCAGGTTCCGCTACGACCTCGTCGCCTTCACCGCCCTCATGATCGGCATCCTGCTGGGCGTGGTCCCCACGGAAGAGGCGTTTTCGGGTTTCGGTCACGAGGCGACCATCATCGTGGCGCTCGTCCTCATCGTCTCGGCCGGCCTCGTGCGGTCGGGGGCGGTACTTCTCATCACGCGGACACTGATCGACAGTTCGCGCCGGCTGGGCGCCCATATCGCGATCATGGGCACCATCGGCGGGGTGCTCTCGGCCTTCATGAACAACGTGGCCGCGCTGGCTCTGCTCATGCCCGTAGACATCCAGACCGCGCGCAAGGCCGGTCGCGCCCCGGGCCTGTCGCTCATGCCGCTCAGCTTTGCCACCATTCTTGGCGGCATGATCACACTGATCGGCACGCCGCCCAACATCATCATATCCTCGATCCGCGGCCAGTACCTCGACGCGCCCTACCGCATGTTCGACTTCGCCCCGGTGGGTATCGTCACCGCGCTCGCGGGGCTCTTGTTCGTGGCCCTCGTGGGCTGGCGGCTCATCCCGCGTGCCGAGGACGGGGGGGCGCCCATCGACCCGATGGAAGGGTATTCCGACTACACTTCGGAGCTTGTAGTGCCGGAGGACTCGAAGATCGTGGGCAAGCGGATCGAGGACCTCTACGAGGAGGCCGACAGCGCGGACGCGGTCATCGTGGGCCTTATTCGCGACGGCAAACGCCGCTACGGCAACCAGCGCACGACGATGATCGAGGCGGGCGACGCGCTGGTGATCGAGGCGACGCCCGAGGCCTTGGACGAATTTCGCGCCTCGCAGAACCTCAAGTTTGCCGACGAAAAGCGCGAGGAGAACCTGCGCTCGGACGGGGCCGGTCTGTCCAAGATCGAGGTCGTCGTGACCACAGACAGTCGGATCAACGGGCGCACGGCGCAGTCCATCGGGCTCAACTGGCGCCGCCACGCGGTGATCCTTGGCATCCGCCGATCGGGCAGGAAAATCCGCACCCGCATCGGCAAGACTCCGGTCAAGACGGGCGACATCCTGCTCCTCCTCGTGCCCAACGGGCAGGAGGCCGCGGTGACCGAATGGCTGGGCTGCCTGCCCATCGCGGAACGCGGGTTGACCGTCACCGACCAGACCAAGATCGGCCTTGCGGTTGGCCTGTTCACCCTTGCGGTGGCCGCGGCGAGCTTCGGCTTCGTGATCCTGCCGGTCGCGCTGGGTCTGGTGGTCGTGGGCTACGTTCTCGCGGGCATCCTCGCGGTGCGCGAAATCTACAACCATGTGGAATGGCCGGTGGTGGTGCTTCTGGGCTCCATGATCCCCCTCGGCACGGCGCTGGAAAGCTCGGGTGGCACCCAGCTGATTGCGGGCGGCCTCGTCTCGCTCACCCAAGGGTTACCTGCCTGGTCGGTGCTCACGCTCCTCATGATCGTGACCATGTCGCTCTCGGACGTGCTCAACAACACCGCCACCGCCATTGTGGCCGCCCCGGTCGGCATCCAGATGGCCAGCGCCCTGGGCAAGAACCCCGATCCCTTTCTCATGGCCGTCGCCGTCGCCGCGTCCTGCGCGTTCCTGACCCCCATCGGGCACAAGAACAACACGCTGATCTTGGGTCCCGGCGGCTATCGGTTCGGAGACTACTGGCGCATGGGGCTTCCGCTTGAGATACTGGTGGTGGCGGTCTCGATCCCTGCCATTCTGTTCTTCTGGCCCATGTGAGGCCACCGCGACCTGGGCCGATGCAAGACTACGACCGACTGAAACGAGAGATCATCGCACGGGGCGACCTGACGCTGACCGAGGCGGAAAAGGCGGTGCTCGAACAGGCGCCCGAAACCGATGCGAGCATCTGGGGCATCCTTGGCGCCCACGCCTTCAACACGGGCGACCATGACCGCGCGATCGAGATCACCCGGCGTATCTACCATGCGCAGCCGACGAACGAGACCGCCTCGAACCTCGTCTCGGCCCTGTCCCGCGCGAACCGGGTGGACGAGGCGATCATGGTGGCCGAGGCACCCGACAGCCCGCTCCAGGCGGTCCTTCAGGCCTCCTACCTGTCCGAGCTTTACGGGCGGATGGGCGCGATGGACAAGAACCGGCACTGGTCGCGCCGGGCGCTGGAACTCAAGGACGCCGAGGCGCGCCACCTCCTGCGCCGTCCCGCCCCCCGGACCGCGCCCTTCGACATGACCCGGCCCGAGCGAAACGTCATCGCCTATTCCCTCTGGGGGGCGAACCCGCGCTATGTCGAGGGGGCGACCCGCAATTGCATCGTCGCGCGCCACCTCTATCCCGGCTGGACGCCCCGGTTCTACGTCGACGACAGCGTGCCGATATCCGCCCGGCGCGACCTGACCCGCGAGGGCGCGCAATTGCGGCAGGTGCCGTCCATGCCCGCGAACCGCTTCGGGCTCTTCTGGCGGTTTCTCGCAGAGGATGACCCCGAGGTCGCCCTTTATCTGGTGCGCGACGCGGATTCTGTCCCCTCGATCAAGGAAGCGGTGGCGGTTGGCGACTGGCTTGCCTCTGGTCAGCCCTTCCACGTCATGCGCGACTTTGTCACCCATTCGGAAATCGTCCTTGCGGGCATGTGGGGCGCGCATCGGGGCAATATCCCCCATATGGGCAAGCGGATCATGGCCTTTGCCAAGGACCGCGAAAAGATCCTCAACAGCCGGGTGGATGACCAGCTCTTTCTCAGGCGCGAGGTCTGGCCTTGGATGCGGGGACGCGCCTTCGTGCAGGACAGCTGGTTCGGTTACGGCGAAACCGCGCCCTTCGACCCGCGCTTTGCGCTGCCGGGACGGATGCACATCGGGCAGGATGACCACGCGAGCCGGCGCACGCAGGCACGGATCCGGCAGGCGCGGGCCGCGGGGATCGACCTACGCGAAGGCGAGCCGCCCAAGACCTGACCCCGCATGGGCTTGCTCCCGCCCCTGCCGGTGACATATAGAGCGCTGACGAAATTCCAGCGGTCGGAGGCATCATGGCTGGCCACTCAAAATGGGCGAACATCCAGCACCGCAAAGGGCGTCAGGACGCCGTGCGGTCGAAACTGTTCTCGAAATTCGCCAAGGAAATCACCGTGGCGGCGAAAATGGGCGATCCCGATCCCGACAAGAATCCGCGCCTGCGTCTTGCCGTGAAGGAAGCGAAATCGAACTCCTGCCCCAAGGACGTGATCGACCGCGCGATCAAGAAAGCCATCGGTGGCGACGCCGAAAACTATGACGAGATTCGTTACGAGGGCTACGGCCCGAACGGCGTCGCGGTGATCGTCGAGACGATGACCGACAACAAGAACCGCACCGCGTCGAACGTCCGCTCGCTCTTTTCCAAGAACGGCGGCAACCTTGGTGAAACCGGGTCTGTGTCCTTCATGTTCGACCGGATGGGCGAAATCGTCTACCCGGCCTCGGTCGGGTCCGAAGATGCCGTGATGGAAGCCGCGATCATGGCCGGGGCTGCCGATGTGGAAAGCAGCGAGGACGGGCATTTCATCTACTGTGCCGACACCGATCTGAACGACGTGTCGACGGCGCTGGAAGAGGAACTGGGTGAGTCGGAGTCGACCAAGCTCGTCTGGCGGCCGCAGACCACGACCGAACTGGGTCTCGAGGATGCGCAGAAGCTGATGAAGCTGATCGAATCGCTCGAAGACGACGACGACGTGCAACGCGTGACCTCGAACGTCGAGATGTCGGACGAGGTGATGGCGCAGCTTTGACGCCGCGCCATCCGTGATCGCACCTAGATCACTTGGGAACCCTCAGTGAAGCGTTGCGGCCCCTGCTCCATGATCCGTTTCATGGGCGGGGGCCGCGGCCATTCTGGACAGCGCCACGCCCGCCCGTTCGGCATGGGACACCAGCACCGGGGCAAGGTCCGCTCGTGCCATGAGACAGGCGAGCGCCATGGCGTCGTCCCGGTCGCCCGCGAGCACGGCCGCGACGATCTGCGCGAGACAGGCTTCGTCCCCGCCCAGGCAGCGGCAGGTCAGCGCGTGGTGCATGAGCGGTCTGCGCCCGAAGGTGGCACAGACATCTGCCATCTGGCAGAGCGCATCAATCGCGGCGCGCCCGCCCGGCAGGCGCGAGAAGTCCCGCCGCGCCGGGTCCGACATCGGTGCGCAGGCCAGCCGCAGCGCGACCACCGCCCCTGCTTCGATCGCGGGCAATTCGTCGAGCATCCCGACAGCCGCGCCACCCCGGCGCGAAGGCATGAAACCACCGTCCATGGCGGTCACTTCGTCAGGATCAGCTTGCCCTGCCGCGTGATGCGCAGGGTATAAAGGCTGTCGCCCAGCATGATCTTGGCCGTGCGTCCGCCCGAGGTCAGCTCTTCGGCCCGGTGAAGGGGACAGGGCGCCTCGCCCCGACTGTCACGGTCGAATTCGGTATAGGCGTTCATGTCCGCATCTCCCTCGTCGCTTGTCCGGCGGTCCCGGTCATCCGGTCGATCAGCCATGACAGGCCGTATCCGCCGGAAGGTGCGGTTTCCGACAGGATGTCGATGAGGTCGGACCAGGGATTGTGGTCAGTCGGGTGGTCGGCATGAGCAAGCGGCGCATGGGGTGCGCCGGGGTCTTCGGATTGCATGGGTCACTCCTGTTCGCGTCGCCTCTGGCTGGTCCGGCCGGGCCGCTTTGCGCGGTCCCTGCGGCGTGGCTCGAGGAGTTGACTCAAACCTGACCAATTTAGTCGGATATGTCAATTGCCGAATGCAGTCTCCTGCATCGACGCGCAAATCCCCGGTCGGGGTTGCACCCGGCCACGCCCGGGCGCATGAGGAAACCATGGTCGAGAACGTGAATACCCCCGCCGCGCGACCCCTTGTCGGCATTCTCTGGATGGTCGTCACCGGGCTCTTGTTCGTCGGCATGAACGTGGTCATCAAGTCGATGGGCGACCGCCTGCCCGCGACCGAGACCTCGTTCCTGCGCTATGCGCTTGGGATCGTCTATCTGATCCCGATGATCCGCCCGATCCTCGCCGCCCGGATGGATCGCCGCACGCTCGGACTTTTCGCCCTGCGCGGCGTGGCCCATGCGGGCGGGGTCATGCTGTGGTTCTTCGCCATGACCCAGATTCCCATTGCAGAGGTAACGACGATCAACTACCTGAACCCGGTCTTCGTCACCATCGGCGCGGCGGTGTTCTTTGGCGAGGTGCTGGCCTTTCGCCGGATGGCGGCGATCGGAGTGGCGCTTGTCGGCGCGGTGATCGCCCTGCGCCCCGGCCTGCGCGAGATCGAACCGGGGCATCTGGCCATGCTCGGAACAACGCTTTTCTTCGCGGTGAGCTATCTCATTGCCGGGCGGCTCGCCACGCGGGTGTCGCCCGTGGTCGTGGTCGGGATGCTGTCGCTCACCGTCACGGTGCTGGTCGCCCCTTTCGCGGCGCTGCATTGGGTGCAGCCGACATTGGGCGAATTGGGCTGGCTTTTCGTCGTGGCGACCTTTGCCACGCTCGGCCACTACACCATGACGCTCGCCTTTAGGTCCGCGCCACTGACCGTGACACAGCCGGTGACGTTCCTGCAACTCGTCTGGTCGGTGCTGGTCGGCGCACTCTTTTTCGGCGAAGGGATCGACCCCTATGTGGTGGCGGGCGGGCTTCTGATCATCGCGGCGGTGAGTTTCATCACCTGGCGCGAAGCGGTGCTGAAGCGGCGGGTCACGCCCTCGCCGCATCAGACCAAGGGGTGATCACTCCGCCGCCGCTGCCGCGCCACGCGGATCGCCCAGCGCGGTGAGCACGCTTTCGGATGAGACCTGGCCGATCACCGCGCCGTCCTTCATCACCGCGAGCGGGCCTGTGGCGGACTTCAGCACCGCCATGACCTCGCGCACCTTGGTTGAGGCGGCGATCTCGCCCGTGGTCGCGCCCATGGCGGGGACCATGACGTCCTCTGCGGTGAGCACGCCCAGCGGGTTCATGTGGGCCACGAAATCGGCCACGTAGTCATTGGCAGGCGCCGTGAAGATCTCGCGCGGGGTGCCGCACTGGACGATCCGCCCGCCCTCCATGATCGCGATCCGGTCGCCGATCTTGAAGGCCTCGTCCAGGTCATGGCTCACGAAGATGATAGTGCAGCCGAACTTCTGTTGAAGCTCGATGAGTTCATCCTGCAGCCGGGTGCGGATCAGCGGGTCGAGCGCCGAATATGGCTCGTCCATCAGAAGGATCGGTGCCCCGGTGGCAAAGGCCCGGGCGAGCCCCACGCGCTGCTGCATCCCGCCCGAAAGCTCCCCCACCATCCGGTCCGCCCAATCCGTGAGCCCCACGACGGCGAGTTGTTCATCGACCTTGGCGAGGCGTTCGGATTTCGACTGCCCGCCCAGCTCCAGCCCCAGCCCCACGTTGTCGCGCACCGAGCGCCACGGCAGCAGACCGAACTGCTGGAACACCATGGAAACCAGCGACAGGCGCACGTGGCGCAGCGTCTGCGGGTCGGCATTCGTCACGTCGACCAGCCGGTCCTTGTCAAGCACCCGGACCGCGCCGCGCACCACGGGATTGAGCCCGTTGACGGCGCGAAGCAGCGTGGATTTGCCGGACCCGGACAGGCCCATGAGCACGAGGATCTCTCCCTCGGCCACGGAGAGCGTGCAGTTGTGGACGCCCAGCACCTGGTCGCAGGCCTGCTGCACTTCGGACCGCGTCTGGCCCTTGTCCATGAGCGGCAGGGCACTCTCAGGATTGTCGCCAAAGACGATGGAAACATTGTCGAATTCTACGGCGGTCATTTGCGTTCGATCCTCAGCATACGGTCCAGAATGATCGCCACGACGACGATGACGAAGCCGCTTTCAAAGCCCAGCGCGGTGTTGACCGAGTTGAGCGCGCGCACGACCGGCACGCCAAGGCCGTTCGCGCCCACGAGTGCGGCGACGACGACCATGGAGAGTGACAGCATGATCGTCTGATTGAGCCCCGTCATGATCTGGGGCAGCGCATAGGGCAGTTCGACCTTCCAAAGGAGTTGCCGTCCGGTTGCGCCAAAGGCCTGCCCCGCCTCGATGAGCGAGGTGGGCGTCGAGGCCACGCCAAGCTGGGTCATGCGAATGGGCGCGGGCAGTACGAAGATCACCGTGGCCAGAAGCCCCGGCACCATGCCGATGCCGGCGCCGCCGCGATGCCGATGGGCACGCCGATGGCCATGCAGACGAGGCAGGCCGATAGAACCAGGGTCAGGCTTTCGGTCGTTTCCTCCCAGTAGCCTTGATTGAGTATGAAGATGAGGCCGACGACCACGAAGGCCACCGTCTTCCAGTTGCGCTGGAGGTACCATGTGAGCGCGGCGAAGACCGCTACCACGATCAGCGGATGGGGCGTTTGCAGCACCCAGAGGATGCCGCTGATCAGCCCCTCCATCATGTCCGAAATCCAGTCGAAGAACGGGCCGCCCACGTCCTGCAACCAGTCGAACAGGTTGCGGGCCCATCTCCCTACCGGAATCTTGTTGTCTTCGAGCCAGTCCATGCGCGTTTCTTTCCCTGTCCCTGATGATGGCCGCGCGCCTCTAGCGGGCGATGTCTGCGGCCGTTCCTATCCATGTGTAGGCGAAACTCTCGCCTGTTTCGTCATTCGCTTGCGCCGACAGGATCAGTCCCAGATCCGGCGCGAAGGCAACGGTTCGGCGCGATACCACGTCGCCCGAGAGGACGACGGTCTCTTCCACGTCGAGCACGCGGTAGTTGCAGGTCTGGATGACCATGTCGCGCGCCTCCAGAAAGCGCAGCGCCACCTGCATGTCGTCAAGCCCGCGCTCCGGTCCCAGCCGCTTGGCGTCGAGCACCACCGCACCCTCGCTCTCGATCCGGTCGAGGTCTGCAAGGGCGTCAGTATAGGTCACCTGCACCAGACCCTCCGGCAATGTCTCGGTCAGGGGCGCGAGGCCGTGGGCATAGCTCACGATCCGCTGTCGATTCTGTCCGTCCAGCTTGTAAAGCCGCACCTCGGTCAGCCCCTCTTCGGTCACCTCGTAGTCCGACCGCAAGAAGGACGGCTCGTTCTGCACGAGCGTGATGCCGCCCGTCGACAGGTCCGCCGCTGTCGGGCAACTCGCAAGGGCAGCCCCGGCATGAGCCAGCGTCGCAAGGGCTATGAGGACCATTGGGCGCATAGGAAAAGGGCGGCAGGTTGCCCCGCCGCCCGTCATCCTTACTGAAGCGCCGCTTCGACCGCCGCCACGGCGTCGCCGCCGTCCACGGTGGTCACGCCGTCCACCCAGGCCTTCCAGGCATCCGGGTTGGCCCGAAGCCATGCCATCGTGGCGTCATCGGCGTCCATCCCCTCGTCGAGGATCTGGCCCATAATGCCGTTTTCCATCTCGAGCGTGAAATCCATCTGACCGAAGAGTTTGCCCAGATTCGGACATTCCTCGGCGAAACCGGCGCGTGACACGGTCTGCACGATGCCTTCGCCGCCGAAGAAATCTTCGCCGCCCGGCAGATACTTGAGCGAGAAGTTGGCGTTCATCGGATGCGGTTCCCAGCCCAGGAACACGACCGGCTTCTCGTCCTTGTAGGCGCGGGCCACTTCCGAGAGCATCCCCTGCTCCGAGCTTTCGACGACCTCGAAGCCCTCGAGTTCGAACTTGTTCTCTTCGGTCAGACTGATGAGATAGGCGTTGCCTTCGTTGCCCGGCTCGATGCCATAAATCTTGCCGTCGAGTTCGTCCTTGAACTTGGCGATGTCGGCATAGGACTGAAGCCCCGCGTCATAGGCGTATGTCGGCACGGCGAGCGTATACTTTGTGCCCTCGAGGTTGGTGTTCAGCACGTCGATCTCGCCCGAGTCGAGATAGGGGCCGATGGCGCCAGACTGCGCGGGCATCCAGTTGCCGAGGAAGATGTCGACGTCATCCGACTCGAGCGAGGCAAAGGTCACCGGCACGGACAGCACCTTTACGTCCACCTCGTAGCCCAGCGCCTCGAGCACGTGCTTGGCGGCGGAGGTGGTCGTGGTGATGTCCGTCCAGCCCACGTCGGACATGGAGACTTCGGTGCATTCGGCCAGTGCGGGACCGGCAGCCGCGAGGATCGCGAGCGTGGAGAGCGTGGTCTTGAGCTTCATGTTTGGCTTCCCTGTTGTTGTCGGTTTTATTGATTGACGAGTCAGTCAAAGTTTGAACACCTAAAAGGCAACCTGACAAGAGGATATTATGCCCAAGGTTGGAATGGAGCCTATCCGGCGCGAGGCGCTGGTAAAAGCCACGATTGCAGAGATCGGCGCGGTCGGCTCGCTCGACGTGACCGTGAGCCGGATCGCGAAACGCGCCGGCGTGTCCTCGGCGCTGGCCCATCACTACTTCGGCTCGAAGGACCAGATTTTCCTGGCTGCGATGCGCCATATCCTGACCATCTACGGGGCCTGGGTGATGCGCGAGCTGACCCGCGCGCGCGGTCCCCGCGAACGGCTTCACGCGGTCGTGCGCGCGTCCTTTGAAACGGGGAACTTCGAGCCGGAAGTGGTCGCCTCCTGGCTCAATTTCTATGTCCATGCCCAATCCGACAAGGGCGCCGCGCGGCTTCTGGCCGTCTATCACCGGCGGCTTCGCTCTAACCTCCTGCACGACCTGCGCCCACTCGTGGGGCTGCGCGCGGTCGAGGTGGCCGAGGTGGTCGGCGCACTCATCGACGGGCTCTACCTGCGCCATGCGCTGGGGGACGAAACCAACGGAGAGCTTGCCGCCGCGCGGGTGATCCACGTTCTGAACAAACTTCTGGAGGACCAATGAGCCAGCCCAATATCCTGATCTTCATGGTGGACCAGCTCAACGGGACGCTCTTTCCCGATGGCCCGGCGGAGTGGCTCCATGCCCCGAACCTCAAGGCGCTCGCGGCCCGTTCGGTGCGGTTTCGCAACGCTTACACCGGCTCGCCCCTCTGCGCTCCGGGCCGCGCGTCCTTCATGTCGGGCCAGCTTCCTTCGCGCACCGGGGTCTATGACAACGCGGCCGAGTTCCGCTCGGACATCCCCACCTATGCCCATCACCTGCGCCGCGCGGGCTACTACACCGCGCTGTCGGGCAAGATGCATTTCGTCGGCCCCGACCAGCTCCACGGTTTCGAGGAACGACTCACCACCGACATCTACCCCGCCGATTTCGGCTGGACGCCCGACTACCGCAAGCCCGGCGAGCGCATCGACTGGTGGTATCACAACATGGCCTCCGTCACCGGCGCGGGCGTGGCCGAGATCACCAACCAGATGGAATACGACGACGAGGTCGCCCACTTCGCCAAGATGAAGGTCTATGACCTCGCCCGTGGTAAAGATGACCGCCCATGGTGCCTGACCGTCAGCTTCACGCACCCCCACGATCCCTACGTGGCGCGCAAGAAATACTGGGACCTCTACGAGGATTGCGAACACCTTCTGCCCGAGGTGCCCGCAATGGCCTACGAGGATCACGACCCTCACGCCCAGCGCATCTTCGACGCGAACGACTGGCGCAGCTACGACATCACCGAGGATCACATCCGCCGGGCGCGGCGCGCCTATTTCGCCAATATCTCCTACCTCGACGACAAGATCGGCGAGGTGATGGAGGCGCTAACGACCACTCGCCAGGACGCGGTGATCCTCTTTCTGTCGGATCACGGCGACATGCTGGGCGAGCGCGGGTTGTGGTACAAGATGAACTTCTTCGAGGGTTCGGCCCGTGTGCCGCTCATGGTCGCAGCGCCGGGGCTGGAACCGCACCTCGAAACCACGCCGGTCTCGACCATGGACGTGAACCCGACGCTGGGCGACCTCGCCGGGATCGACCTTTCGGAAATCGCGCCCTGGACGGACGGCCAGAGCCTTGTGCCGCTGGCGCAGGGCACACCGCGCGCCGAGCCGGTGCTGATAGAATACGCCGCCGAAGCCTCCAATGCGCCCCTCGTCGCCATCGTTGAGGACGGCTGGAAATACACCCGCTGCGACCTCGACCCCGAACAACTCTTCGACCTCGCGAACGACCCGCACGAATTGGTCAACCTTGCGCAAACCGCGCCCGATCACCCGAAACTGGCCGAGATGCGTGCCTTTGCAGATCAAAAATGGAAACTGGGCGACTTCGACGCCGACGTGCGCGCAAGCCAGGCCCGCCGCTGGGTCGTCTACGAGGCGCTTCGCAACGGCGCCTATTTTCCCTGGGACCACCAACCCCTGCAAAAGGCCTCGGAGCGCTACATGCGCAACCACATGGACCTCAACGATCTGGAAGGAAGCCAGCGGTTCCCGCGCGGCGAGTGACCCTTTCATCTTTCCCCAAATACGCCCGCCGGAGGCATCCGACATGACCGACCCGAAGCCCACCGCCAGCCACTACGTGAACGGCCGATACATCGAAGACACGAGCGGTGACCCGATCCCGGTGATCTACCCCGCCACGGGCGCGGAAATCGCCCGCGTCCACGCCGCCACGCCGGCCATCGTCGATCAGGCGATTTCTGCCGCGAAGAGTGCCCAGCCCGCCTGGGCGGCGATGAGCGGCAGGGACCGGGGCCGGATCCTGATCAAGGCGGCCGAGATCATCCGCGACCGCAACCGCGAACTGTCCGAGATCGAGACGATGGACACCGGCAAACCGCTTCAGGAAACCCTCGTCGCCGACGCGGTCTCCGCCGCTGATGCGCTGGAATATTTCGGGGGTCTCGCGGCCTCGCTCACCGGCGAGCACATCCCGCTGGGCGACGGAAATTTCGCCTACACGATCCGCCAACCGCTTGGCGTCTGCGTGGGCATCGGCGCATGGAACTATCCGACCCAGATCGCCGGGTGGAAGGCCGCGCCTGCGCTGGCCTGCGGCAACGCGATGGTCTTCAAACCGTCCGAGACCACGACTCTCGGCGCGCTGAAGCTCGCGGAGATCCTGACCGAGGCCGGTCTGCCCGATGGGGTCTTCAACGTGGTGAACGGTGCTGGAGCCGTCGGTGCCGCGCTCATTACCGACCCCCGCGTGGCCAAGGTCAGCCTCACCGGCTCGGTCCCCACCGGCAAGAAGGTCGCAGGCATTGCTGCGGGCGAGATGAAGCATGTCACGATGGAGCTAGGCGGCAAGTCGCCCCTCGTCATCTTCGACGATGCCGACCTCGACAGCGCGGTTTCGGGCGCGATTCTTGGCAACTTCTACTCAACCGGCCAGATCTGCTCGAACGGCACCCGCGTCTTCGTGCAGAAGGGCATCAAGAAGGCCTTCCTCGCCCGCCTCAGTGAACGGCTCGCACATGTTGTCATGGGCGATCCGCTGGACGAGGCGACGAACTTCGGCCCGATGGTGAGCGCCGCTCAGCGCGACATCGTCGAGCGCTACATCGCCACGGGTCAGGACGAAGGCGCGCGGCTCGTCACCGGCGGCAAGCGCCCGGACCAGGACGGCTTCTTCATCGAACCCACCGTCTTTGCCGATGTCACCGACGACATGGTAATCGCAACCGAGGAGATCTTCGGCCCCGTCATGTGCGTCCTCGACTTCGACACCGAGGACGAGGTTCTGGCACGCGCCAATGCGACCGAATACGGCCTCGCCGCCGGCGTGTTCACCCGCGACTTTGCCCGCGCACACCGGATGGTGGCCGGGCTCGAGGCCGGCACCTGTTATATCAACAGCTACAACGACGCGCCGGTCGAAGCTCCCTTCGGCGGGGTCAAGGCCTCGGGCGTCGGGCGCGAGAACTCGAAAGAGGCGATCAAGCATTATTCCGAGGTGAAGTCCGTTTTCGTACGGATGGACGCCTGCGAAGCGCCGTTCTGACGCGCGAAAGGTTCGAACCATGCAAGCTGACTACGTCATCGTCGGGGCCGGTTCCGCCGGATGCGCGCTCGCCTACCGCTTGGGTGAAGCGGGGCATTCCGTGATCGTGATCGAACACGGCGGCACCGATGCCGGGCCGTTCATCCAGATGCCCGGCGCGCTGTCCTACCCGATGAACATGTCACGCTACGATTGGGGATTTCTTTCCGAGCCGGAACCCAACCTCGATAACCGCCGCCTTGTCGTGCCGCGGGGCAAGGTGATCGGCGGGTCGTCAAGCGTCAATGGCATGGTCTACGTGCGCGGTCACGCCCGTGACTTCGACCATTGGGAGGAAACCGGCGCGCTGGGCTGGGGCTATGCCGACGTCCTCCCCTATTTCCGCCGGATGGAAAACTGGCACGGCAACGCGGCGTCAACTTGGCGCGGCGATGACGGCCCGCTTCACGTGACCCGCGCCCGCCAGTGGAACCCGCTCATGAAGGCCTTCGTCGAGGCCGGGCGGCAGGCGGGCTATCCGGTCACGCAGGACTACAACGGAGAGCAGCAAGAAGGCTTCGGCGCCTTCGACATGACCGTGTGGAAGGGCACGCGCTGGTCCGCCGCCAATGCCTACCTCCGCCCCGCCATGCGCGACAGCGACGTGTCGCTGACGCGGGCACTCGCACATCGCATCGTCGTCGAGAACGGGCGCGCGGTAGGGGTCGAGACGGACAAGGGGCAGATCACCGCGAAGAAAGAAGTCATCCTCGCGGCCTCGTCCATCAACACCCCCAAGCTACTGATGCTGTCCGGCATTGGCCCCGCCGCACATCTAGCCGAGCACGGGATCGAGACGATCGCCGACCGGGCGGGCGTCGGGCAGAACCTGCAGGACCACCTCGAGGTCTATTTCCAGTTCGCGGCCAAGAAACCGATCACGCTCTATCGCTACTGGAACCTTCTGGGCAAGGCGATGGTGGGGGCACAATGGCTGCTCACCCGCACCGGGCACGGCGCGTCGAACCAGTTCGAAAGCTGCGGCTTCATCCGGTCGCGGGCGGGCGTCGAATACCCCGATATCCAGTTCCACTTTCTGCCCATCGCGGTGCGCTACGACGGGCGCGCCGCGGCCGAGGGCCACGGGTTCCAGGCACATGTCGGCCCGATGCGTTCGCAATCGCGGGGCGCGGTCACGCTCCGGTCCAAGGACCCGCGCGAAGCTCCAAAGATCGTCTTCAACTACATGAGCCACGACCAGGATTGGGAGGATTTCCGCGCCGCCCTACGACTCACCCGCGAGATATTCCGTCAGCCCGCCATGGCCGAGCACGTGAAATTCGAGATCCAGCCGGGCGGCGGCGACAGCGACGCGGAACTCGATGCCTTCATCCGCGAACACGCCGAAAGCGCCTATCACCCCTGCGGCACCGCCCGCATGGGTCGCGCCGACGATCCCGGCGCTGTCGTGGACCCCGAGTGCCGGGTGATCGGCGTGCAGAACCTGCGCGTTGCCGACAGTTCGATCTTTCCGCGCGTCACCAATGGCAACACCAACGCGCCCTCGATCATGGTGGGGGAAAAGGCGGCTGATCATATCCTCGGCCGCAAACTGCCTCGCGACAATCGCCAGCCGTGGATCGCCCCGGACTGGCAGACGGCGCAGAGGAGCGTTAGAACGGAGGCATGACCTCCCTGCCCCCTTCCGTCGATCTGTCCGGCCGTGACGGCCTTCCCCCCGAGCTTCGCGTCCTCGCGGACCTCTACCCCCGCGAGATGTGGCAGGGGCACGCGAATTTTCCCGGTCTCACCGCCTTCTGGCTCGAGATGCACGGAAAGTTCCGCTCGGTGATGGACGAGTTGATCACCGGATCGCAGGGCTACCTCGACGGAGGTGACCCCATGCGCTTCGGCGCGGCCACCTCGCGCTATACCGGGTTCTTCCTGCAAGGCTTGCAGGGGCATCACGGGATCGAGGACAACCATTACTTCCCGCTCATGGTCGAATTCGATCCGCGCCTCGTGCGCGCCTTCGACATTCTCGACCACGACCACCACGCGCTGCACGACCACATGAACCGGCTGGCCGAGGCCACGAACGCCGTGCTGCGCCCGCTTCAGGACGGCGACACCGCCACCGACCAGACCGCCAGACTGCTGACCGTACAGGAAGCGTTTCGCGGATTTCTCGACCGGCACCTGACGGACGAAGAGGATGTCGTGGTGCCGCTCATCCTCGAACATGGCGAGGGCCGGTTCTGAGCCGTCATTGACCTGCGTCAAGGTCCGGGCCGTCGAACAGCGTCTAGTCTGACCCCAACAGACAGGAGACGCGACATGTCCAATACTCCCCATGAACTGCACGAAGAATTTCCCGACCTCATCGACCAGATGAAGGTGCTCAAATCACGCGACGCCCATTTCGCGAGGCTCTTTGACGAGTATCACGAGGTGAACCGGGCCGTGCACCGGGCCGAGACGGACGTGGCGCCCACGGACGATTTCAACGCGACCGAGATGCGCAAAACGCGCGGCGCGTTGAAGGACGAAATCTACAAGATGCTGACGGCAGTTCACGACTGACCGGATGCCAGCCCCTTCGCCGGCGCGCGCGCCGGCGAACGCCCCTCTCTCCCTGGGGCAGAAGACCCCGGCCCCTCCCGCCGGGGTCTTCTAATTGTGGGGAGTCGCGCCCAGCGCAGCGGTGATCCGGTCGAGAAAGGCGCGGCTGCGCCTGGTGAGACTGCGTTCTTCGCTGTCGGTGAGTTCGCCCAGCGAGCGGCGGCCATGCGCATGCGACAGTCGCTCGCCCTCACGCGTCAGGCGAGTCAGGGCCATGTCGTCGGACAGAACGGCGACCATGGCGGCAGCGCAGGCCGCCGCATCCTGGTCCATTTCGTTTCCGATCCTCTGGTTCATTTGCCCTCTTTGCCTCCTATGGTCCGCAGCGCGGCCCCCAGAAGGTCACTTATGGGACTTTTGGTTTCATTTGTCACGCGAATTGTAGGCGTTGAAGCAAAAGAAAAGGCGCGCCCAGCCGGGCGCGCGCCTTGTTTCTTTCCCGAAACGGGCGTCAGAGCCGTGGAATCAGCCCTCGGCGGCTTCCTTGACCGCGTTCGGATCGCGGCCCTCGACCACAGCCTCGAAGCGTTCGAAGAACGCATCCACCATCTTTTTCGCGAAACCGTTCACGATCCGGTTGCCGAGTTGGGCGAGCTTGCCGCCGACCTTGGCCTCGACGTCATAGGACAGCTCCGTGCCGCCCTCGACCTCGGTCAGCTTCACGACCGCGCCGCCCTTGGCGAAGCCGGCGACGCCGCCTTTGCCTTCGCCGACCAGCTTGTAGCTTTCCGGCGCGTTCACGTCTTGAAGCGTCACTTCGCCCTTGAAGGTCGCTTTCACCGGGCCGACCTTTTGCACCACGGTCGCCTGGAAGCCCTCTTCGGGCGACCCCTCGAGTTCCTGGCAACCGGGAATACAGGCCTGCAGCGTCTCGGCGCTGTTGAGATGTTTCCACACCGTTTCGCGATCCGCCGCGATCATGCGGCTGCCATTCATTTCCATAGGGCGTCCTCCCACCTTCCGGGCCGGTTCACGGGCCCAATCGTTCCGGGGACCATATGTGGCGAGGGGCGGAAGGGAAAGCAATTCGACCTTAGGCCGAGTGACTTTCGTCTCGGTTGCGAGACAGCCGCGGTTCAGAAGCGCGCGAGGAAACGAAAGAGCGGGCCGGTGACGGGCGCTTGCCAGAGGTTCGCATGCCCGCCGCCCTCGAGCGGCACGAGGGTCTTGTCGGCGCTCGCCGCCGCATCGAAGACCGCCAATCCCTGCGCATAAGGGACAAGGGCGTCCTCCGTGCCGTGCAGCACCATCAGCGGAACCTCCACGGTGCGGATCGCGTCGATTGTGCGCCAGTGCGACCGGGCGACGAGGTCGAGGTTCGGGACGCCATAGAGCGCCTGTCCCATGTCCGAGATCGAGGTGAACGGCGCCTCAAGCACCAGCCCGTCGCAGCCACCCTCTGCGGCCAGTTGCGTGGCCACGGCCGATCCAAGGCTTTCGCCGTAGCACACCAATGGACCGTCGCCGACCAGATCGGGGAGCACGGCGCGCAAGGTGAGCG
>LUOO01000008.1 GCA_001626765.1 Maritimibacter sp. REDSEA-S28_B5 | reverse complement strand
ATACCGAGATTATGGAGGCCGCTGTTTCGCGAACCTGAACGGGAAAATGACCCGATACGCAAGGTGCCGGGTCGCTCATAATCTATCGTTGTCAGGATCTTGCCGGCCGACGCGCGGATCAGCCGCCGCCTGCGCCCGCGCTCAGTTCGCCCAAGCCGCCCTGGACCGTCGGGGCAGGGGCCGCGCTGTTGACGTATTCGCGGAAAATGACCTCGGCATACTTGCCATTGAGCACGAGAGGCGCGTCCTGCACGAAACCCGACACCTCGGTCACCGTGCGGCGGTTGCGCTCTTCCGGGTTCTGGGTCTGCACCAGCGGCTGGGTTTCGCCGAAGGACACGACCGCCTCGAGCCGGGACCGCGAAATGCCACGGGCGGAGAAATAGCCGACCACCGCCTGCGCCCGGCGCAGACCAAGTTGCTTGTTGTAGGCCCCGGAACCGACGAGGTCGGTGTGGCCATAAACGCGGAAGGTCACTTCCGGGAACTGCCTGATGAAGTTCGCCTGCGCGTCGAGGATGCGCGCGGCTTGCGCGTCGATCACGGCCGAGTTGAAGGCGAAGTTGATCGTGTCCGGCACCTCGCGGTTGAACCGCTGAGCGAGGCTCACGACATGGCTCAACTGCCCGGTATGAATGAGATAATTGTTCCGCGTGCTTTCGCCGAAATCATTGTCGAGGATGACCGCGCCGGCCTCGCGGTCCATTTGACCGGGCGTGCAGCCAGCGACGAGCGCGGCGGCGGCAACGGACAAGGCGAGGGTCTTCAGGGTCGCAAAGGTCATCGCTCAGTCCTCCATCACGTAGCCGTAGGAGCCGGTGAAATCCTGTCGGGCAACCTCGCCCGCCGCGCCGGTGGTCGGGCGGTTCGGGGCGGCGGTCTGGCCGCGCAGGAACAGATCCGCCTCGCTTGGCGGCCGGATCCGGTCGGTCGGCAGCGCCAGCGCCTCGCCCCGCGTGGGCGACACGAGATGCGGGGTCACAATGATGACCAGTTCCGATTGCGAGCGTTCGTAATCGGCGGAGCGAAAGAGCGCGCCCAGCACGGGCACATCGCCCAGCCACGGCACCTGCCCCGAGAGGTCGCGGAAGTCGTCCTGCAGAAGACCCGCGATGGCAAAGCTCTGGCCGTCGCGCAATTCCACGGTCGTCGACGTCTCGCGGCGCCGGAAGGACGACACCTGGATGCCTTCGCCCACCGTGACGGAGGTATCGAGTCCCGACACGGCGGCCGTCATTTCGAGGTTGATGATGTCCTGATCGACCACGCGGGGGGTGAAGGACAGTTCGACACCGAAGGGTTTGTATTCGATGACAATGGCACCCGACGTGCCCGCGTAGGAAGGCACCGGGTATTCGCCACCGGCGAGGAAGCTCGCTTCCTGTCCCGAAAGCGCCGTCAGGTTCGGTTCGGCCAGCGTGCGCACCATGCCTTTGGATTCAAGGGCTTCGAGCATCACGGCGAACTGAAGCGCGCCGGCGTTGAAGCCAAAGGTGAAGGCCCCGGTCCGGTCGTTCCCGGTCGGGATGAGGTCGCCGGCAGAGGCTGCGTCAAGCGCGCCGGCCCCTGAGAGCCCCCCGGTGCCGATGGTGGCACCTGCGTTGGTGCCGGGGATGCCGCCGCCCACGCCCATGGAGGCGGAGAGGGATTTGGTCACGGACCGCTGCATTTCCGCGAAACGGACCTTGAGCATGACTTGCTGCGTGCCGCCCACCGACATGAGGTTCGACACCTTGTCGGGCGCATAGCGGTTGGCGAGGTCGAGCGCGCGGTCGAGGGCAGAGATGGAGCTCACGGTGCCCGACAGCACGATGCCGTCGTTGGCGGTGCGCACTTCGATCGGCTCCCCCGGCAGGATCTGACGCAGACGTTCCTTGAACTCGGACAGGTCGGGGGTGACCTGCACCTCGACGTTGGCGATGAGCGAGCCGTCGACGCCGAGCAGGGTCAGCGTCGTGCGGCCCTGGGTCTTGCCCAGCACATAGATAGTGCGGTCCGAGAGGGTCGAGATATCGGCGATGCCGGGGTTGGCGATCGAGATTTCGGCGAAGGGAGAGTCGCTTTCGACCACGACGGCGCGGTTCATCGGCACCGCGAGTGTGTCCGCAACGCCACCATCCATGATCCGCAACGCCTGCGCATGCCCAGTAGACGGCACCGATGCGACGCAAAGCGCGAACCCCGTCAGGGCGGCTTTCAAGAAACGGTCAAATCCCATGTGATCCTGCCTCTCTGATCACGTCTTACTGCTCGTTACCCGGCGTTTTCAGAGGGTTAACCTCTGTCCCGGTTCAAATTGTGCCCTTTCGGACACCGCCTGTATTCGGGTCTTTTGTCCGGATTGGTCCAGATCTTTCCCCAGTCTTGGTGCCAACATGCGGCACAAAAAGCATTTTTGCAACAATCAAGGGCTTGCGCCCTGTCGTTTCCTCCCGAACGCGGCACGGTCGATCCCGACGGACCGCCCGAGGTTCGGTTCCGTCACGTCACGAGGGGCAGGGGATCTGCACCTCGACGATCTCGTTCCCCTTGCGGGTGCGGATCGTGCATTTCTCGGGTTCGGTCGGGGCAACCTCGACCTGCTGTTCCTCGATGCCGAGAAGCGAGTTCTGGTCCACCTCGACCGGGGCGACCTCGGTCTCGTCGAGCGTGCCGACGAGGGCCAGCGCCATGCGGCCGGTGGCGGCGGCCTGCGCGAGCGTCGCGACCACCTCCGGTGCGGCTTCGACCGTGACGGTGCGGGCCACCATCGGGGTGGCGCGGTCCTGGTCGGCCATCTGGTCGATGGCGATGACGCGCACGCCGGTGAGGATCAGCTTGGTCACGTCCTGCGTCGTCACGCTGTCGTTGACCGAGCGGCCGGTCCAGTAGATGTCCACGCGGTCGCCGGGACGCAGGAAGCCTGCGACGCCCGCCGCCACGTCCACATTGATCGCAAAGGCGCGCATACCCGAGGCAAGGCGGGCCGATACACCGGCATCCTCGCCCGCGTTGGTCACCTTGGTCGTCATCAGCACTTCGTTCGCGTCCATCGCGCGCAGCACGGTGCGGAACCGCTTTTCCCCCTGCGGGAACAGCTCGTCCGCCGTCTTGAAGACACCCGCGGGCAGTGACGCGGTCGGGTATTGCACGAGGCGGATGTTGTCGTCCGTGACCCGCTCGCCGTAAGCCAGCGTCTTGTTCACCACGTAGACTTCCGTCAGGTCGATCTGCGGACCCCGGTTGGCGCGTTCTGCCGCGAGCGCGGCCTGGTAGTTCCCGATGTAGTCTTTCGCCATGTAGACGGCAAAGCCTGCCAGCGCGACGCCGATGATCAGCACAAGTCCGAATACTGCTCGCATTTGGTATCCTTTCACTCACGGTGCCGAAATACCGGCCACAATGATACCCGCCTCTCATGTCTGTAAAATAAGGCGAAATTCTGGACGAAGCGTGGATTTGCAACGATTTCGCGCAAGTCTGTTGAGCGACCGGTGACAAGGACAGGGGCGTGTTTCCCGGGCCCGGAATTGGGAAAGGGCCGCACCTGGTTCAGATGCGGCCCGTTTCCGGAGGTATGGATGTGACCGATTAGTGGGTCATGATTTCCATCGAGCCGAGCTCGTCGGAAATCTCGAGCCGAGCTCGTCGGAAATCTTGTCGGCGAGCGACGTGGTGCCGCCGGAGACCGAGGTCAGAACGGCGATGCCGAGGCCCACGATGGCGGCGGTCAGGACCACCCAGTCAACGGTGACTGCGCCGTCTTCGTCAGCGCGGAATTTCTTGGCGATATTGATCAGTTTCATCTCTTGTCCCTCCGAAAGGATCAGTTTGCTCAGTGTTACCATTTACCCTTGCAGACCCTCCGAACCGCCTGTGAACCGATCCGCTGTCCTGCTTGGATGATGCGAATATCCGGGTCGATCTGGGCAGGATTTGGGCAAGGATTAGGTGTTTTTGGGCGAGCAAGGAAAACCGAAGATTAACGGATCAAGTTACTGATTTTAATGGAAATAATTTATTAACTTTTTTGTTCAGAAGTGGTTTCAAGTGTTCGGCTACACACTGGAATCACTTTCGGGATCACGAAAAACTGGCTCTTTGGCTCTGAATTTGCGATGCTGGCGGTAACGAAAAAGAACAAAGACATCGGGCAGAGCAGGTGTTCGCGAACATGCGGAGTGATCTGGCAACTCTCTTCGGGGTTGCTTGTCTTGTGATCGGGGCGTCCTCGGGGGCTGCCCTGTCTCAGGACGAACCGTCGGCAGAGGCGGCTTTTCCGCCGCCCATGATGGGCCGGGTGCTGACTCGCGATGTCACGCAGGAATGGGAGGCGCAGCGGGCCTCGGGCACCGGGGATGGCGCCCTGGACCCGGCCGCGACCACCGCGCCAGCACCAGAGGCGAACGCATCGGCAGAGGTCCCTGCGGCGCCACCGTCCGGGCCACGGTTCGTTCCGGCTCCGCAGGCCGACTTCACCTTCAAGCGCATAGCCGTGCCCACGCCGGGGACCGGATCGCGGATCACGGTGCAGATCGACCCAGACGAACAGCTCCGGCTGCGCGAAGCCGCGCGCGCCGAGGCGGAGGCCCGGCTGGCCGCGCTCGCCGCGATGCCCGACGCGGCCGCTCCGGTGGTGGACGACCCTTTCGCGTGGTTTTGGGGCAGCGTGTCGCCGACGATCGAGGGCGGGGGGCTTGGCAATGTGGCCAAGGCGCTCCGGCTTCTGGAAACCGACAGCCAGATCGACCCGCCGCGGCTTCAGGACATGCAGGACATCGCCAAGGCCTATGGCCCGCAGATCCTCATGGCGACGGTGGGCACGAATATCTCGCCCGCGCTGGTGCTCGCGCTCATCTCGGTGGAAAGCGCGGGCCGCGCGGATGCGGAGAGCGAGAAGGGCGCGCAGGGTGTCATGCAGCTTATCCCGGACACCGCAGCGCGGTTCGGGGTCGAGGATGCCATGGACCCGGCGCAAAACATAAAGGGGGGCGTCGCCTACCTCGACTGGCTGATGGGCGAGTTTCAGGGGGACGCGATCCTGTCGCTTGCGGGCTACAATGCCGGCGAAGGCGCGGTGACGGGCAACGGCGGCGTGCCGCCCTTCGCCGAAACCCGGGCCTATGTGCCCAAGGTGCTCAACGCTTGGCGCGTGGCGCGGGGACTGTGCCTGACGCCGCCGGAATTGTTGACCGACGGCTGTGTTTTTGCCGTGAACGGGATTTAAGACCGAATGGATAACCTGAAGCCGGCGAAGACGCCGCTCGTGCTGGACGTGGACGGGACCTTTCTGCGGACGGATCTGCTATTTGAGACTTTCTGGGCAGGGCTGGGGCAGAACCCGGTCGCCACGCTGAAGGCGGCAGTTACCGGCCTGCGCGATCCGGCAGGGTTGAAGGCGCGGCTTGCGGGTTTGGGCCGGGTGCGGACCAACCTGATGCCGGTCAACGAGGACGTGATGGCCGCGGTGCGCACGGCCCGCGCCGAGGGGCGCGAGGTGGTGCTTGCTTCTGCCTCGAATGAGGTGCTGGTGCGGCAGCTTGCGCGCGACCACGGGCTGTCGGATCGGGTATTTGCCTCGACCGGGACGCGGAACCTCAAGGGCGAGGCCAAGGCGACGGCGCTCGTGGGCGCCTTTGGCGAGGGCGGCTTCGACTACGCGGGGAACGAGGCGACTGATATCGCGATCTGGACCCACGCCCGGCGCGCGATCGTGGTGGGCGACGAGGCCTCGGCCAAGAAGCTGGAGGCGTCGGGAAAGCCCGTCATCCGTATTGACGACGGCAGATCGCCGGGCAAGGTGCTCAAGGCGCTGCGCCCGCACCAGTGGGTGAAGAACGTGCTCCTCTTCGTGCCCCTGCTCGCTGCCCATGACTTTGCGCTATCGACCATCCTGCTTACGCTCCTCGGCATGGCGGCGTTTTCGCTCGCGGCCAGTTCGATTTATGTCGTGAACGACCTGCTCGACCTCGAGGCCGACCGGCTGCACGTCAAGAAACGGCACCGGCCTTTCGCGAGCGGCGCGGTGCCGATCTCACGCGGGATGGAGGCGGGGCTTGCGGCGGGGATGCTCGCGGTGCTCATCGCGCTCTGGCTCTCGCCCGCGTTTCTTGGCGTGATCCTGCTCTACATGACCCTGTCGCTGGCCTATTCGCTCAAGCTCAAGCGGATGCGCTGGATCGACATTGCCGTGCTCGCCTCGCTCTACACGCTGCGGGTGGTGGCCGGGGCCTTTGCCAGCGGGGAATATGTGTCAGGCTATCTGCTGGTCTTCATCTTCCCGGCCTTTCTCACGCTGGGCTGCGTCAAGCGGCTGACCGAGGTCACGCTCGCGGCCACGGACGAACGCCTGCCGGGCCGTGGCTATGGCAAGCCCGACCGGGGCGATCTGCTCAACGTCGCGGTGCTGGGCGTCGCGGCGGCGCTGATCAACTGGTTTCTCTACAGTTTCACCGATCAGGCGCGGGCGCTTTATCCGACGCAATGGCTCATCTGGCTGTGCCTCGTGCCGATCACATGGTGGCTCGTCCGGATGGTGCGGTTGGGCTACGCGGGGCTCATGCTCATCGTGCTCGCGCTCATGTTCCAGGCGGCGGGGCTGTGGGCGGATTGGACCGGGTCGCTCATCGGGTGAGCCGGTCGCTTGTGGCGGCGTCGGATACGTATTTCTTGGAAAGATGAAGGGGCGGGCGCGTTAAGGTTAACGGCGGTGCGGAAGGCTCGTGTTTTGTGAAAGGGGCCGATCCGCACGGGGGGACGGCGCGGGTTGGGTGTCTTTTACGCGCTCGAGGGCGGAAACCTTCTCTGTGAAAAAGGTGTCCGTTAATCTTTTCAATACGTTAAGTCGGTGTTAGCGGCCCGCGCGGCAAGCGTTTCGCCCGTTAGACCGAGAGCTTCTTGAACAGGCGCTCCGGGATCGACCGGATGATGAGCATGATGTAGCGCCAGAAAAACGGCGTGTAGATCACGTCGCGCCGCTTCTCGACCGCCCTGAGAATGTCTTCGGCCACTTTCGACGGGGGCGCGACGAGGAACATCCCCTCGATCCCCCAGGTCATCGCGGTATCGACGAAGCCCGGTTTCACCGTGACCACATGCCCGCCCGAGCGGGTGAGGCGGTTCCTGAGCCCCGAAAGGTAGGTCGCGAAGCCCGCCTTGGCCGATCCGTAGACGTAGTTTCCGATCCGGCCCCGGTCGCCCGCGACCGATCCGACGCCGACCACGGTGCCGCCCGCGCGCGCCTCCATATGGGGCGCGAGGGCTTGCAGGAACTTGGCGGGACCGGTGTAGCTGTCGACCACGACGCCGTCGATGAGGGCGGGA
This sequence comes from Maritimibacter sp. REDSEA-S28_B5, assembly GCA_001626765.1. Lineage (GTDB taxonomy): Bacteria > Pseudomonadota > Alphaproteobacteria > Rhodobacterales > Rhodobacteraceae > Maritimibacter. Next base: position 23,120 of record LUOO01000008.1, on the reverse strand, counting down.
TCGGCGTCGATCTCGGCCTGCGGCGGCATGGAGCCCACGAAGACCGCGGCGTTGATCAGCCCGTCCTGCGCGAGCGCGGCGTCGATGATCGGGGCGAAGGTGGCGGGGTCGTGGGCGTCGAACCTGACGGCCTGCGCCGATGCAGCACCCCGCGCGGTCAGGTCGACCGCGGCACCGCGCAGGTCGTCCATGTCGCGGCCCGCGATAAGAACATGCGCGCCCTGTTCCGCCACGGCCCGGCCAAAGGCGCGGGCCATCGACGAGGTGGCGCCGAGGATGATCCATGTCTGGTTCATCTGCTGTGTCATTGGGTGGTCTCCGCTGCCGTGCGCAGGTCGAGCCGTCGCACCATGTTGGTCATCAGATCGCCGTCCGGGTCGGCCTTGGCCGCCTCACGCGCCCAGGCCTGCCATTCGGGATACATCGCCTTGATCGTGTCGCCGGGGGCGAGGCTGTCCTTGGCGAGGTAGAGCCGGCCACCGGCGGCGGCAGTCATCGCCTCCAGCTCCTCGATCAGCTTCACGGCGCGGGTTCGGTTCGGGAAATCGACGGCGAGGGTATAGCCCTCGGTCGGGAAGGACAGCATCCCGGCGCGAAATGGCCCCATACGCTTGAGCACGGCGAGGGGCGAGCCAAGCCCCGAGCGCGCGATCTTGCTCATCATCTGGCCCAGAGCCTCGGTCTGGTCCGGGGGCACGACGCATTGGAACTGGTGAAAGCCGCCCTTGCCATAGAGCCTGTTCATCGCGTGGACCTTGTCGAGCGGGAAAAAGAACTCCTCCAGCCGCTTGACCGAGGTGCGGCCCGCCTCCGGCACCCGGCGGAAATAGACCTCGTTGAAGGCGCGCGCGAAGAGGGAGTTGGAGAAAAGTCCGATCGCCACCGGCACCGACTTCGCCCTCGAGGGGCCAGGGGGCGTGGCGTCGGTCAGTTCGGCTTCCTCGAGAATGCCGCGGCCCATGGTAGCGCCCTTGGCCTGTGCGTCGATCCAGCTTACCGCATAGGTGGCGGTCGAGCCCTCCAGCGCGTCGATGTGGTCTTTCCAAGACATGATGCGACGTTCCGAGACCCGCATCGCGGCGCCGGGGATACGTTTCATCTGCAGTTTCGCCGAGACGATGACGCCGGTCTGACCGATCCCGCCCAGCGTCGCGCGAAAGAGCGTTTTGAGACGCTCGGGCGTCGCGGTCACCCGCTTGCCCGCGCTTTGCAGCGTGATGGCGAGGACATGGGCACCGAAGGAGCCGTCCACATGGTGGTTCTTGCCGTGCACGTCGTTGGCGATGGCGCCGCCGATGGTGGCGAACCCGGTGCCGGGCACGACGGCCGGGATCCAGCCCTTCGCCGCGAAGAGCCGGATGAGTTCGGCCAGCGTCACGCCCGCCTCGGCCTCGACGACACCCGTCGCAGGGTCGAACCCGATGATCTTGTCCATCCGCGTCATGTCGATTGCCCGGCCCCCGTCATTCAACGGGCTGTCGCCATAGGAGCGGCGGTTGCCAAAGGCGGGGGCGGGCGCCTCGGCGAGGATGCGCTCGAGCGTGGCGGCGCGTTCCGGACGGGCGATCTGGCCCTTGGCCTTGTGGACGTTGCCCCAGGCGGCGTATTCAGTGGTTTTCCAGAGCATGTTTCTTTGACTGCCGTTCAGCGATTGGGAAAAGGACGAGGCCGATCAGGATCGCGAACCACAGCGTGGTGACGCGGATGATCGCGGTGGCGGGAATCGAGGTTTCGAGCCCGATCCCTTCGAGAGAAAGGAGCGCGATCATCGCGGCTTCCGCGCCCCCGACGCCACCGGGCGCACCGGTAAGGCCGCCAGCGAGCGTGGCGAAGACGAAGATCGCAATGGCCTTGGCCAGCCCGATGTCTGCCCCCATCCAGACGAGGAGCAGGTGGAAGGCATAGCCTTCGGCGAACCAGCCGATCAGGCCAATCACCGTGGCCACCCCCATCAGGCCCGGCGCGGAAAACACGTCGAGCGACCGGGCGGCGCGGCGGACGCGGGCAAAGAGCCGGGCGAAGCGCCCCGTAAGGCGCCCCGTGAAGTGCCCTGTGGCGCGGTGACCCAGTGTCGCGAGATGCGACAGGATCGCGGGCCGTGTGACGACGAAGGCCACCAACAGCGCGATTGCGGTAACTGGAATGCCGCCTGCGATGCCAGTTGTGGAAAAGGCGAGCGCCAACGCCAGGATGATCGCCATGGCCGACAGGTCGGCGGCGCGGTCCATGAGGACGAGCGGCGCGGTGCGTTCGAAGGCCCAGCCGGTCTCCCGTCGGATCCAGCGCATACGCACCAGTTCGCCCAATCGACCCGGTGTCACGCTCATCGCGAAGCCGCCGAGGAAATGGAGCGAATTGGTGCCGAAGGTCAGGGGCAGGCCCAGCTTGCGGGCAAAGACATGCCAGCGCAGCGACCGGAATCCGTAGTTGAAGAGCGACAGGCCCAGCAGTGCCGCGAACTGCCAGGGCGCCAGCTTGAGAAGCTGGGTCTTGGTCTCCTCCCAGCCCGTCGCCGCCGCCGCGCCGATGAGACCTGCGATCACAAGCGCAAGTAGCCCGATCAACAGCGCGCGGTCGCGCCATTTTCGGGGTGCAGACGCCACAGGGGGCGGAGATGTGTCAGTCATCGTCATTGTCCCCGGATTAGCGACGGATTTAGGCGATAATATGGTGCTGTTTCGAAAATCGAAACGACCCAACACGAATATGCGCGGTCCTTCTCCGGTTCACAAATATCCAGGGGCGCGCTGTTATCGCGCCATTGGTCAGAGAGACAATGGCGAAGGCGCTAGCCCCCAAGACGGTCGGATTTCGCGCAAGCGAAATTCGGGATCAGAACGGCAGCGCGGCGTGACGGTTCACGTCCTTGTAGAGCAGGTAGCGGAATGGCTCCGGCCCGGCCGCGTAACAGGCCTGCGGGCAAAAGGCGCGCAGCCACATGTAGTCGCCCGCCTCGACCTCGACCCAGTCCTGGTTGAGCCGGTAAACACCCTTGCCCTGCAACACGAAGAGGCCGTGCTCCATGACATGGGTCTCCATGAAGGGGATCACCGCGCCCGGCGCAAATTCGACGATGGTGACGTGCATGTCGTGTCGCACGTCCAGGGGATCGACGAAACGCGTCGTGGCCCAGGCGCCTGCAGTGCCGGGCATCGGGTGCGGCGGGTGATCGCGTTCGTTGGTAAAGAACGGCTCGGGCACATCGACCCCTTCGACGCGGTCGTATCGTTTGCGGATCCAATGAAAGAAGGCGGGTTCCGTCCCGAGGTTCTCGACCGTGTAGTCGGTGCCGGGGGGCAGGTAGGCATAGCCGCCCGGTCCCATCCGGTGAACCTCGTCGTCCGCCGTTTTCACCCACAACTCGCCGCGCGTGACGAAAATCACGGCCTCGGCATCGGGGTTCGTCTCGGGCTGGGCCGAGCCGCCGCCGGGCGCGACCTCGAGAATGTAATGAGAGAAAGTTTCCGAAAAGCCGGTCATCGGGCGCGAGATCACCCAGACCTTGGTGTTGCCCCAGAACGGCAGCGCGATCAGCACGATGTCCGTCATCGTCCCGCGCGGCAGCACCGCGTAGGCCTCGGTAAAGATAGCTCTGGACGTGCCGGCCGACAACAGGTCGGACTGCGGGGGAAGTCCCCCGGGCGGCGTGGCGTATGACCGCGGTGCCAAATCGAACTCCTCGTAAGTGCGCCTGTCATAAGCAAATCGCGGGCATTCGCCAAGGGGACAGATTGCAGGTGCAGCAAAGGCCCCTACATTGGGGGGATGGTGGATACGGTAGAACTTTTTGTCATTGGCGGCGGTGTGAACGGCTGCGGTATCGCGCGTGACGCGGCGGGCCGCGGCCTTCGGGTTACACTGGCGGAGATGGGGGACTTGGCGCAGGCGACCTCGTCCGCCTCCTCCAAGCTCATTCATGGGGGGCTTCGATACCTCGAGTTCTACGAGTTCCGGCTTGTGCGCGAGAGCCTCGCGGAGCGGGAGAAGCTGCTGGCCGCGATGCCCCATATCGCCTGGCCCATGCGGTTCGTCCTGCCGCATCACAAGGGGCTTCGTCCGGACTGGATGCTGCGCACGGGGCTCTTGATCTATGATACGCTGGGCGGGCGGGGTCTGCCGCCCACACGCCGGATCGACCTGCGTCGCCATCCGGCGGGCGAATTGCTGGCCGAGCGGTTTCACCACGGATTCGAATATTCCGATGCCTGGGTCGATGACGCCCGTCTCGTGGTGCTGAACGCGCGCGATGCGGCGATGCGCGGGGCGAGCATCCTGACCCGGGCCAAGGTGATCGCGGTATCGCGCCATCCCGCGCATTGGGAGATCAACGTCGAACGCGACGGACAGATCGAGACCCACCGGGCACGCAGGCTGGTCAATGCCGCTGGCCCATGGGCCGGGGAGGTGAGTCGCAAGACCGGCACGCCGCACCAGGTCCGTCTCGTGCGCGGCTCGCATATCGTCCTGAAGCGCCTGCCGGGGCATGAACAGCCCTACATCCTGCAGGGGGGCGACGGGCGGATCGTCTTTGTCATTCCCTACGAGGACGACTTCACCCTGATCGGCACGACCGAGGCAGAGCATCATGGCGACGCGAGCGGGGCGGAATGTTCGCCTGAAGAGGCGCAATATCTGCTGGACTTCGTGAACGATTATCTCGCGACGCCCCTCGGCAGAAAGGATATCGTCTGGTCCTATTCCGGCGTCCGTCCGTTGATCGAGAGCGAAGGGGACGCTCGGTCCGCCTCGCGCGACTACCAGCTTGATTACGACGACACCGGCGGCGCGCCGCTGCTTACAGTTCTTGGCGGCAAGCTGACGACCTACCGTAAATTGTCGGAGACCGCGCTCGACTTGATGGGGATCGGCGGTCCGTGGACGGCGCGGGCCCCCCTGCCGGGCGGCGCCTATCACCGGCGGGAGGCTGCGGCGAAGCTGGCGGCGCTGCGGACGGCCCATCCGTTTCTGACCGAGGCCTGGGCGAAACGGCTATTGCGCAGTTACGGCACCGAGGCGGAGAGCATCCTTGCCGGGGCCAAGACCGTCGCGGATCTCGGCGAGGATTTCGGGGCCACACTGACCGAGGCGGAGGTCCGGTTCCTCGTCCGCAACGAATTCGCCCGGACCTCCGAGGATGTGCTCTGGCGGCGCACGAAGCTCGGACTTCGGATCGACGCGGCGGGGCGGCAGGCGCTTGACGCGGCGATGGTGCGGCTTGTCGGAGAGGCGGCTCCCGCGACCGCGGCCACAGGGAGCGTAACCGTGAGCGGAACCGGGTGACGGCCCGTCGACGGGCCTTTCCCGCGTATGCCGTGCCATTGGCTTTCGCAATTTGACCGACTGTGGAAAGCAATACCCCTGTTTCGCAAGGGAACCACGGGGCCATGGACAAGGGTCGCTCCGACCCGTGCGTGTTCCCACAACTGCTCTACAGGACTAACGTCGTAGGCGGTGGTCAGGTCGCGGCCTGTCTCAGCCCGGTGCCGGAACATGCTCGCGATGTCTTGGGAGAGAGGTCGCGGGGAGGACATGCAAACGATGCGCCCGGGTCGTGACCTGATCATCCGCCCACGCCGGGCGATGCACCAGGGAGGAACATAAGAAATGGCGATCACGCTCAACATCAACGGAAGCGCCCATGAGGTCGACGCGCCCGAGGACATGCCGCTCCTCTGGGCCATACGCGACGTCCTTGGCATGACGGGAACGAAATTCGGCTGCGGCGTGGCCTCCTGCGGGGCCTGCACGGTGCATGTGGACGGAGAACCCACGCGGGCCTGCCAAACGCCGATCGGCAGCGTCGGCGAGGCGGCGGTGACGACCATCGAGGGGCTTTCGGGTCCGGTGGCCGAAGCGGTGCAGTCGGCGTGGCAGGACCTCGACGTCGTGCAATGCGGCTACTGCCAGTCGGGTCAGATCATGAGCGCGGTGGGCTTGCTGACCGAGAACCCCAAGCCCGATGATCAGGCGATCGACGATTACATGTGGGGCAACGTCTGCCGCTGCGCGACCTACACGCGCATCCGGGCCGCAATCCACGAAGCATCGAGCCGGATGGAGGCATGACATGAACATTCGCACAACACGTCGTGGGTTTCTCACCGGTGCCGCCGCCGCCGGCGCCGCACTCGTCGTCGGGCTGAAGCCCAACGGCTCGTGGGCCGCCGCGCATGGCGGGGCCTTCGTGCCCAACCCCTTTGTCCGCATCGACCCGGACGGGACGGTGACGGTCATCCTCAAGCATTTCGAGATGGGGCAGGGCACGTCAACGGGCCTCACCACCCTCATCGCCGAGGAGATGGACGCGGATTGGGAGACGATCCAGATCGAGTTCGCGCCTGCGGATACCGTGACCTACATGAACACGCTCATGGGCGTGCAGGGCTCGGGCGGCTCGACCGCGATTGCCAACAGCTTCATGCAGTATCGCGAGGCGGGTGCGGCGGCGAAATCGCTGCTCGTCATGGCGGCTGCGGAAGAAGGGGGCGTCGACGCAGGCACGGTGACCGCCGAAAAGGGGACGCTGTCCTCCGGCGACAATACCGCGAGCTACGGCGAGGCGATGGCATGGGTCAAGGAGGGTGCGACGCCCAACCCCGTGCTCAAGGACCCGAGCCAGTTCACGCTGATCGGCACAGATCACATTCCGCGCAAGGATAGCGTGGCCAAGACGACGGGCACCGCCACCTTTGCGATGGACGTGATGCCCGAGGGTGTCGTCTATGCGGTGATGCAACGTTCGCCCAAGTTCGGCGGCACGGTCGTGTCCTTTGACGACACGGCGGCGCGCGCCGTGCCGGGTGTCGTGGATGTGAAGCAGACGCCGATGGGCGTGGTGGTCTATGGCACCAACACCTGGGCCGCCGAACAGGGCCGTCAGGCGCTGACGGTCGAGTGGGATTTCACCAACGCGGAAACCCGGTCTACGTCGGATATGGAGGCCGAGTATCTCGCGGCTCTGGACGGCGAGGGCCTGCCTGCGCGCAACGACGGCGACGCGGCTGCGGCGCTGGCCTCGGCAGCCAAGACCATCGAGGCGGAGTTCCATTTCCCCTTCCTTGCCCATGCGCCAATGGAGCCCCTGAACAGCGTTGTGCAGATCGCGGACGGCAAGTGCCAGGTCTGGGACGGCTGCCAGTTCCACACGGTCACGCAGGGCGCAGTGGGCGCCGTGTCGGGCGTGGGGGCCGAGAACACCTCGATCGAGACGGTCTATGCGGGCGGGTCTTTCGGGCGGCGGGCGAACTTCAACTCGGACTACGAGGTCGAGGCGACGATGGCGGCGCTGGCGCTGGGCGACGGTCGCCCCGTGAAACTCGTCTGGTCGCGCGAGGATGATGTGCGGGGCGGCTACTACCGCCCGATGGTCGTGCATCGCGTGAAGGCGGGCGTGACGGCAGAGGGCAACCTCGACGCCTGGCATTCGTCGATCGCGACCAAGTCGATCTTTACCGGCACGCCGATGGGCGATGCGGTGGTGGTGAACGGCGTGGACGTGTTCTCGGTCGAGGGCGTGGCGGACACGGAATATACCATCCCGAACCTCGCCGTGGACCTTCGCAACATGGAAACGCCGGTGAGCGTGCTCTGGTGGCGGTCGGTGGGCCATTCTCACTCCGGCTACGCGATGGAGGTCGCGATGGACATGGCCGCCGAGGCCGCCGGGCGCGATCCGGTGGAGTTCCGCCAGACGCTCTTGGCAAACGAGCCGCGCACTCTGGCGGTTCTGAACATGGCGGCGGAAAAGGCCGGCTGGGGCGGTGATCTGCCCGACGGCTGGGGGCGCGGTGTGGCGGTTCACAAGAGCTTCAACACCCGCGTCGCGCAGGTGGCCGAGGTCTCGGTCACCGATGGCGTGGTCAAGATCGAACGGATCGTGGCCGCCGTGGACCTTGGTGTCGCCGTCAACCCGGACGTGATCCGGGCGCAGGTGGAGGGGGCCATCGGCTATGGATTGGGCCACGCGATGCGCCAGAAGATCACCTTCACCGATGGCGAGGTCGACCAGTCGAACTTCCCCGACTACGAGCCGCTTCGGATTTCCGACATGCCGAAGATCGAAGTGCATATCGTGCAATCGGCGGAGGCGCCCACGGGCATCGGCGAACCGGGGCTGCCGCCTGCGGCGCCTGCGGTCGCCAATGCGATCTATGCGGCGATGGGCAAACGCGTGATGCGTCTGCCGATGGTCGATGACGGGATCGAGTTCGCCTGAGTGATTGCGTCCGGGGCTTGGCCCCGGACGCGGTAGGCGGGGGGCTGCGCCCCCCGCACCCCCCGCTCGGAGCATCTTGAGATTGAGACGCTAAAGATCGGGCGTCGCCCTGTGTGGTGGCGTCGGATTTTGCGTATTTGGGGAAAGATGAAAGGGGCGGGCGTGCTTAGTCGGTGATGGTATAGGGCCTGTCGAACCAGTGTTCCTCGAGGTTTGCGCCGGGGCCGATGCGGTCAACGACGGCGAAGAGGCCGGGGCCTGCGAGCGGCGTGAGCACGCCGTGCCATGTGCCGCGATTGAGATTGATGCCTTGGCCGGGTTGCGTGCGGAAGGCAAGCGGTGTGCCGGGGGTGCCGTCCTTGTCCGGGGCGACGATGACGAGGAACGGGGCCTCGTACATGGGCAGGAACGCCTGCGAGCCGTCCGGGTGGCGTTCGACGAGGTCGAGCGTATAGGGGAGCGCGCGGGGTTCCGCCTTGAAGATCGAGATCGCGGCGCGGCCGTCTTGGAAATCGAGCGTGGCGCGGTCTTGGTAGCGGCCGCATTTGCCCTGGTTGATGATCTTGTCGGGGTCGCCGGTCGCGTCGAGGATCTGGCCGAAGGGGGCGAAGGCCTCGAGCGTCAGAGGCTGGATCTGGATCACGCTCATGGAAGCAGCGCCTTCAGACGGTGAAGGGCGATGCGTTCGACCTGTCGGCAGGCCTCGGCAAATTCGGTCTCTGTGTCGTTGTCCACCCGGCGGCGGAAGGCGTTGAGGATGCCCTGCTTGTCATGCTCGCGCACGGCGATGATGAAGGGGAAACCGTGTTTCTTGACGTAGGCGTCGTTCAGCGCCGTAAACGCCGCGTGTTCCTCGGCGGTGAGCGAGTCGAGACCGGCGGAGGCCTGTTCCTGTGTGGATTCCGCAGTGAGCCGTTTGGCGGCGGCGAGCTTGCCCGCGAGGTCGGGGTGGGCGGTGAGCACGCCCATGCGCTCCTCGGGCGAGGCCGCGCGGAATTGCTGCGTGAGGGCCGCGTGCAGGCCCAAGGCGCTATTGTGAGCGGGTCCCATCTCGGCCTCCCACGCGCGGTCGGCAATCCAGGGGGAATGTTCGAATATTGATCCATATGCGGCGATGAACTCGGCTCTTCCCATAACGAAAGGTTCGATTTGTGCAAGTGGTGGATGGGTAGCTGCCCAGTGTTCCGCGATGTCGATGCGGCGCGGGGTCCAGACGCCCTCGAAGCCCTGAATATAGTCGATGAAGCGTTTGAGGCCCACGACCCGGCCCGGACGCCCGACGAGGCGGCAGTGAAGGCCGACCGACATCATTTTGGGCGCGCCCTCCATCCCCTCGGCATAGAGGCAGTCGAAGCTGTCCTTGAGATACTGGGAGAAATGCTCACCGGTGTTGAAGCCCTGCGCGGTGGCGAAGCGCATGTCGTTGGCGTCCATCGTGTAGGGGATGACCAGTTGATCCCGCTCGCCGACGCGCAGCCAGTAGGGCAGGTCGTCGTCGATGGTGTCGGAGACATAATCAAGCGTTCCCATCTCGGCGGCCAGGCGAACGGTGTTCATCGAGCAGCGCCCGGTATACCAGCCGCGCGGCGGACTGCCGGTGACGAGGGTGTGGAGGCGATAGGCCGCGTCCATCGCGGCGCGTTCCTCGGCCTCGGGCATGTCCTTGTGTTCGACCCACTTGAGCCCGTGGGAGGCGATTTCCCAGTCGGCCTCGAGCATGGCCGCGACCTGCTCCGGCGAACGGGCGAGCGCCGTGGTGACGCCGTAGACCGTCGGTTTGATCCCCGCCTGCGTGAAGAGCCGGTGAAGCCGCCAGAAGCCGGCGCGCGCGCCGTAGTCGTAGACCGATTCCATGTTCCAGTGGCGCTGGCCGGGCCAGGGGGCCGCGCCCACAATCTCGGACAAGAACGCCTCGGAGGCGGCGTCGCCATGCAGGATGTTGTTTTCGCCGCCTTCTTCGTAGTTCACGACGAACTGGACCGCGATCCGCGCGCCGCCGGGCCATTTCGGATCGGGCGGGGTCTGGCCATAGCCACGGAGGTTGCGCGGGTAACGGTTCATGCTCTGCCCTTCCTGTCGACGCGGTGCCGGCGGATTGCCCAAGTGGAGGGCAAATTCCGTCCCAAGAGTTAAGCGCTTGTGAATGCTTTGGAAACGGTTTTCACTCAGAGAAAGGCTGACGCCATGATCGGCGGGACATATCGTCATTCAGGGGACAGGATGACCGGACAATGAGCGGATATCTGACGACACATGTGCTCGACACGGCGCGGGGCTGCCCTGCCCAGGGGTTGAGGATCGACCTTTTCCGGCTGGTGGGCGAGGTGCGGACCCATGTGCGCAGCCTCGTCACCAATGACGACGGACGCACGGACGAACCGATCCTGCCCAAGCCCGAGTTCGAACCGGGAACTTATGAGCTCGTGTTCCACGCGGGCGACTACCTTCGGGCCAGCGGGCAGGCGGATGGCGGAGAGCTGTTCCTTGACGTGGTGCCGATCCGGTTCGGTATGGCGGAGGAGAGCCATTATCATGTGCCGCTCCTTCTGTCGCCGTTCGCCTATTCCACCTATCGCGGGAGCTGAGCCATGCTGATGACGATTTTTCTCGACTGGCTCGAACTCGCGGTGCGCTGGACCCATGTGATCACGGCGATCGCCTGGATCGGGTCGTCGTTCTATTTCATCGCTTTGGACTTGGGGCTGCGGCCATCGACCGACCGCCGGCAGGGCGTGTCTGGCGAGGCCTGGCAGGTGCATGGCGGAGGATTCTATTTTATCCAGAAGTATCTGGTGAGCCCGGCTCGGATGCCGGACGAACTGACCTGGTTCAAATGGGAAAGCTATGCGACCTGGCTCTCCGGCGCAGCCTTGCTCATGCTCGTCTACTGGGTGGGCGGAGAGATGTATCTTGTCGACCAGCACAAGATGGAGATGCCCCTGTGGCTGGGGATCGTGATCTCGGCGGCCTCACTGACCGTTGGTTGGCTGGTCTACGACCGACTCTGCAAATCGGGGCTGGCCGAGCGACCCACGCTGCTCATGGTTCTCCTGTTCGTCCTGCTCATGGCGATGGGTTACGGCTACAACCAGATCTTCACGGGCCGTGCGGTGATGCTGCATCTGGGGGCCTTCACGGCCACCATCATGACGGCGAACGTATTCTTCATCATCATGCCCAACCAGCGGATTGTCGTGGCGGATCTGATCGCGGGGCGCACGCCGGATGCGAAATACGGCAAGATCGCCAAGCTCCGGTCGCTGCATAACAACTACCTCACGCTGCCGGTCATTTTCTTGATGCTGTCCAACCATTACCCGCTTGCCTTCGCGAGCGATTACAACTGGTTGGTGGCGGGGCTCGTGTTTCTCATGGGGGTGTCGATCCGGCATTTTTTCAACACGCACCACGGGCACGGGCCCTTGCTCTGGTGGACCTGGCTCGTCACGGCGCTTCTGTTTCTTGCCGCGATCTGGCTGTCGACGCTGGGGACCGAGGGCTGGACATATGAGGAAGCCGAAGAGCGTGCCATGACGGCCTACGAGGAGCGGTTCGCAAGCGCCGAGGGGTTCTCGGAGGTGACGGACATCGTCATGGGCCGCTGTTCCATGTGCCACGCGCGCGAGCCGGGATGGGAGGGGATGGTGTCGCCGCCGAAGGGCGTGATCCTCGAGACCCCCGCCGACATCGCGCATTGGGCGCACCGGATTTACCAGCAGGCCGGGCTGACCGACGCGATGCCGCCAGCGAATGTGAGCTGGATGGAACCACGAGAGCGGGCGGTCATCCGGGCGTGGTTCGACGAGGCGAGTTGAGATTTCGCCCCGGACTGCGTCCGGGACGACCGGTTGGGGAGAGGCTTTGCCTCTCCCCAAACCCCTCTCCAGGATATTTATGAACCAGAGAAGAGGACGCGGGCGCTTTTCTGGGCGGGAGAGGCTGCTATAAGGCGCGGGCAAGGCAGGAGTTTCGCGTATGCGCAGAGCGAAGGTGAGCCGTCAGACGGCGGAGACGGAAATCACGGTCGAGGTGAATCTCGACGGGACCGGAGTCTATGACAATGACACGGGCGTGGGGTTCTTCGACCACATGCTCGACCAGCTGTCGCGCCATTCGCTCATCGACATGACGGTGCGTGCGAAGGGCGATTACCACATCGACGACCACCACACGGTCGAGGATACGGGGATCGCGCTGGGCAAGGCACTGTCCGAAGCATTGGGCGACAAGCGGGGCATCGTACGGTATGGCGAGTGTCACCTGCCGATGGACGATGCGCAGGTGCGTGCGGCGCTCGATCTGTCGGGGCGGCCCTACCTCGTGTGGAACGTGGACATACCGACGCAGAAGATCGGGACCTTCGACACAGAGCTGGTGCGTGAGTTTTTCACAGCCTTTGCCGGGAACGGGGGCATCACGCTGCATGTCGACCGGCTGCACGGCTTCAATTCCCACCACATCGTGGAGGCCACGTTCAAGGCCGTCGCGCGGGCGCTGCGCGTGGCGGTCGAGACCGATCCGCGCAAGGCCGATGCGGTGCCTTCCACGAAGGGTGCGTTGTAAGGTGGCGACGGTACTCATTGATTACGAGAGCGGGAACCTGCACTCGGCTGAAAAGGCGTTCCAGCGCATGGCGCTGGAGGTGGGCGCGGGCGAGGTCGTGGTGACCTCGGACCCGGCTGTTGTCGCGGGCGCGGACCGGATCGTTCTGCCCGGTGACGGGGCCTTTCCGGCCTGTCGGCAGGCTCTTTTCGACCACCGCGGCATCTTCGAGGCGATGGAGGACGCGGTGCTCACGCGCGGCGTGCCCTTCATGGGGATTTGTATCGGGATGCAGATGCTCGCCACGCGGGGCCTCGAGTATGACGAGACGCCGGGGTTCGACTGGATCGGCGGCGAAGTGGTGCAGATCGTGCCCGGCGCCGACGAGGCGGGACATGCGCGCAAGGTGCCGCATATGGGCTGGAACGATCTGGTGATCGACAATCCGCACCCGGTGCTGGACGGACTTGCGACGGGCGATCACGCCTATTTCGTGCACAGCTTCCATTTCCGGGTGGCCGATCCGGCGCAGCGGCTGGCCTATTGCGCCTATGGCGAAGAGATCACCGCCATCGTCGGGCGCGACAATATCGTGGGCACGCAGTTCCACCCGGAGAAGTCGCAGGCGAACGGGCTCAGGATGATTGCGAATTTCCTCGGCTGGAAACCCTGAGCGGGTCCACCTTCTCTGGTTCAGAAATAACCTGGAGGTGGTCGACATTGTCACGCCATTGGTCCGAGGGACAATGTCGACGGGGGAGGCTAGCCTCCCCCAGCGGGTCGCCGCAACCAGAGGTCGCGACGCACGATTACTGGATTTTCTTCCAGCTCTGGCTCTTGCAGATCAACCCACCGGCCACGCAGCCCTTGAGCGACAGCGAACTGCCGTTGATCTGCATCTTGCCGAAGTAGGTCTTGTTGTCCGCCGGGCGCAGGACCTGACCTTCGTAAGCGCCGCCGCCCTCGGGCACCATGTTCATCACGATCTGCTTGCCCTTGTTGGGCGAGTCGTATTCGGAACCGTCGGCTTTGAAGGTGCGGGTGATCTTGCCACACACGGCCGGGCCGCAGGCATACATGTCGACCATGGCGAAGGAGCCTTCGTCGACCTGCGTTTGCCAGATGCCGATCGCCGGGTCGGCAGCTTGCGCGGAGAGTGCGGAGCCGAGCGTGAGCGTCGCGGCGAGAATGATGCGTTTCATGGAGACCTCCCTGTTTCGGGCAATCTCCATGATGTTTCACGCCATTTCAACAGTGACGTGTGGCCAACTTCGAAGGGACCGTTTACTGCACGCGCGTCCAGGTATCGTTCCGGCAGAGCGGACCGACGCAGGCCTTCACGTTCATCGAACCGCCGTTGATCTGGAGCTTCAGAGGCGCGGACTGGCCGGTGTCGGGGCGCCGGATGCGTCCGCCGTCATAGGCGCCGCCGCCAAGGGAAACCATGTTCGTCACGATGGTCTTGCCGAGAGAGCCGCCCTGAATCTCGCCGTTCGGACCGAAGGTCTTGACCACCACGCCGCAGATCTTGTCCGCACAGGGGCCGAAGCGGACGTGGGCGTAGTCACCCTGGTAGGTCGCGGTGCGCCAGATGCCCGAGAGGTTCTCGGCAGAGGCGACGGATGCGGTCAAGGCGAGTGCGGTTGCGGCGGCGGCGCGGGTGATGAAAAGCGGCAAAGTCATATGGTCCTCCTGAAAACGCGGGTTCCTTCGGGGTATGAACGGGGGCGGGCGTGGATGGTTCCTTTGAGGGTTCCGTCGGGTTGTCGCGGATAGAAACGCATGGTTTAAGCGCGCAGATCAATCTTTGCCTAACAGCCTGCCGGAGCCAGACATGATCCTTTACCCCGCCATCGACCTCAAGGACGGCAATTGCGTGCGCCTGTTGCGCGGCGAGATGGAGGCGGCGACCGTGTTTTCCAACGATCCGGCGGCGCAGGCCATGACCTTCGAGGATGCGGGCTGCGAGTGGATCCATCTCGTCGATCTGAACGGGGCCTTCGCGGGCGAACCGGTGAACGGCGCGGCGGTCGAGGCGATCCTCTCGGCGATCTCGGTGCCGGCGCAGTTGGGCGGCGGGATCCGGGACATGGCGACGATCGAGGGCTGGCTAGACAAGGGGCTGTCGCGGGTGATCCTGGGCACCGTGGCGGTCGAGAACCCGGATCTCGTGCGCGAGGCGGCCCGGGCCTTTCCGGGCCAGGTCGCAGTGGGCATCGACGCGCGCGACGGGCGGGTCGCGACCAAGGGCTGGGCGGAGGAGACCGACGTGATGGTCACCGACCTCGCCAAGTCGTTCGAGGACGCCGGCGTTGCGGCGATCATCTATACCGACATCAACCGCGACGGCGCGATGCAGGGCCCGAACGTCGAGGCGACCGCGGCGCTGGCCCATGCGGTGTCGATCCCGGTGATCGCATCGGGCGGCGTGTCGTCGCTCGATGACCTGCGGGCGCTGAAAGACTGCGGTGCGCCGCTCGACGGCGCGATTTCGGGCCGGGCGCTTTATGACGGGGCGATCGACCTCGCCGCCGCACTCGCGGTGCTGAAGGCGTAATCCAATGGGGCGGGCTTGCGCCGTTTCGCCTGCGGCAAAGACGGCGCGGTGGGCGCATGTGGGAACGGCTTTCCCGTGACCTTCGCGTTGCGCGGCTTTCCCACCGGGGGTAAGGATCGCGGCAAGGAGACCCGATATGCTCAAGACCCGGATCATACCCTGCCTCGACGTGGCCGATGGCCGTGTGGTCAAAGGCGTCAATTTCGTCGATCTGCGCGACGCGGGCGATCCGGTCGAGGCGGCCAAGGCCTATGACGCCGCCGGGGCGGATGAGCTTTGCTTCCTCGACATCCACGCGACGCATGAGAACCGCGGGACGATGTTCGACCTCGTCCGGCGCACGGCAGAGCAATGTTTCATGCCGCTGACCGTGGGCGGAGGCGTGCGCACCCACGAGGATGTGCGCGCGCTCTTGCTCGCGGGAGCCGACAAGGTCAGCTTCAACTCGGCTGCGGTGGCCAACCCGGACGTGATCGCAGAGGCCGCCGCGCGGTTCGGGAGCCAGTGCATCGTCTGTGCCATCGACGCCAAGACCGTCGAGCCGGGGCGCTGGGAGATTTTCACCCATGGCGGGCGCAAGCCCACGGGGATCGACGCCGTCGAGTTTGCACGGCTGGTGGTCGAAAAAGGGGCCGGGGAAATCCTGCTTACCTCGATGGACCGGGATGGCACGCGCGCGGGGTTCAACCTGCCGCTCACGCGGGCGATTTCCGATGCGGTCGAGGTGCCGGTGATCGCGAGCGGAGGGGTCGGCACGCTCGATCATCTCGTCGAGGGCGTAACCCAGGGCGGGGCGAGCGCGGTTCTGGCCGCGTCGATCTTTCACTTCGGGGATTACACGATCCGCGAGGCGAAAGAGCATATGGCGGCGGCAGGCATTGCGATGAGGTTGGAATGAGCGCTCTGGAACGACTGGCCGCGACGATCGAGGCGCGGCGCGGCGCGGACCCGGACGGGTCGTGGACCGCGAAGCTCCTGTCCAAGGGGCCCGAGAAATGCGCCGAAAAATTCGGCGAGGAGGCCGTCGAGGCGATCATCGAGGCGGTGAAGGGGGACCGGGACAAGCTGACGTCAGAAGCGGCGGACGTGCTCTATCATCTGCTCGTCATGCTGGCGGCTCGCGACGTGTCGCTCGACGACGTGCTGGCGGAGCTTTCGCGGCGCGAAGGCACCTCGGGCATTGCGGAAAAGGCGGCGCGCTAGACGGCTCAGGCGGCGAGGCGCGGAATTTCGATGGCCGGGCAGCGGTTCATCACGACCTCGATGCCCTTGGCGTGGGCCTGATCGGCGGCGGCTTCGTTCACGATGCCCAGTTGCATCCAGATCGTCTTCAGATGCGGCAGATGGGCGAGCGCGTCTTCCACCACCGGCGGCACGTCCTCGGACCGGCGAAAGATGTCGACCATGTCGATCTCTACGTCTGACGGAATGTCGGCGAGGCTCGCCACCACCGTTTCACCAAGTGCTGTCTGACCGGCGAGGCCCGGATTGACCGGAATAACGCGGTAGCCTTGCGCCACGAGAAACCGTGCGACGCTGTTGCTCGCGCGGGTCGCATTGGCCGAATAGCCCACGAGCGCGATGATGCGGGTGCGGGATAGAATGTCGCGGATCTGGTCGTCGGTGAGTTTGTCCATGCCTTTGAAATAGGATGAAATCCGCGGCTGGGAAGGGGGCAAGGCGAGAAAAGAAAAAAGCGCCCAGGAAGGGGACCCTGGGCGCCAGTCTTGTGGAACGAGGGACAGTGAAGTGAGATTGCAGGCGTTCCACCACCTGGTCTCGGAATGACATTTATGATGCACCTGTTTGGAAAAAAGAGGGCATAACATATCTGTGAATTGACGGGCGCGTGATCGGGCCGTGTGCGACCGGTTCTCAGCCGTGACGCGCGGCATAGAGCGACACCGCGGCCGCGTTCGAAACGTTGAGCGAGCCGAAATCCGAGGTGAAGGGGATCTTGGCCAGATGATCGCAGGTCTCACGAGTCTTTTCCCTGAGACCAGGCCCTTCGGCGCCGAGCACCAGCGCGATGGCGCGGCCCTTGAGTGGGGCGAGGGTGGTGGCGAGGTCGGCCTCGGCTTCGCCCGCGAGGCCGACGAGGGTGAAGCCCATGTTCTTCAATTCCCGCATCGCGTCCGACAGGTTCGTGACCCGCAGATAGGGCTGGCGCTCCAGCGCACCGGAGGCGGTCTTGGCCAGCGCCCCGGTTTCGGGGGCAGCATGGTGGCGCATCCCGATTACCGCGCGGGCGCCGAAAACCTCGGCCGAGCGCAGGATCGCCCCCACGTTATGCGGGTCGGACACGCGGTCGAGCAGCACGACGAGCGGCGGCTGGTCGTCGCGCGTGTCGGGATCGCCCAAGCATACCTCGGCCAGAGGCCCCCAGTCGAGCGCCTTGACCTCGAGCGCCGCCCCCTGATGGACGGAGCCGGGGTCGATGGGGGCGGGAAACTTGCGCGGATCGGCCAGTTCCGGCTCCATTCCCGAGGCGGCTATGGCATCGGCGAGCTTGTCGGCGGCGTTCTTGGTGACGATCAGCCGGAGCCGCTGGCGGGCCGGATTTTCCAGCGCGTCGCGCACCGCATGAAGGCCGAAGAGCCAGACGGTTTCTGCCGCCGCAGCGCGCTTGCCGCGTTCCTTGTCCACCACCCATTGCGGTTTCTTCACCACGACGTTCGCCCCTCTCGATAACAGGGCCGGAAGATGGGGGGTGAGGCGGGAAAGTACAAGGAAAAAGGGGCTGTCCGGGGCCCGGGCGCGGCCGGACGAAAAAGTCCCGCTTTTCGGCTTGACGGGTCCGGGAGGCACAGGTAATCAGCCCCCCACGTAGCCGGGGGCAACCCCGGTTCGGGCGACGAGCTGCAAGGTGCGGCAGCGGACTGTAACTCCGCCGGGGAGACCCACGCCTGGTTCGATTCCAGGGTCGCCCACCATTCTCCTCTATACCATCATTGATATCATTGGGTTTTTCGGGCCTGTTTACCGCACCGATAACAAGGTGCGGGAAAATTCAGCCTTCATCAGCCCCAGAAGCGAGCCTCAGAACACCCGCAATGGCGAGGCGCTGGCGGTCGGCCGCGCGGGTGTAAAGCGATGCCATGTCGCTGGTCGTCCAGCCGAACGCAGCCTTCAGCTCGGACTCGGTCGCGCCCCTCTCAGCCATGATCGTGGCGGCCAACTTGCGGACCCCATGGGCCGAGCCAGAGACCTTTGCTGCAGTGCAGGCTTTTCGGAACCAGTTTCCAAAACTCTCCTTCACCATCGGGGCGCCATTCGCCCCGGTGATGAACGTCAGCTCGCCAACGGGCCCGGCCTCGATCGCCGCGGCAAGCTCCGGCAGAAGTGGGCGGTAGACCGGGGTGCCTGTCTTTTCCGTCCGGATCATGAACACGCCGGCTTTCAAGTGCGGTCGGCCGAGACGACAGGCGTCGCCGCGCCTTAGGCCCGTGGTAATCAGCACCTCGATCGCGACACGCTCGCGGGTGCCAAGGGGCCAGTGCTCGCGGTATTTGTCCAGATCGTCGCGGGTCCAGGGCGTGAAGCCGTCCGAGCGTGCTCCGATGAATCGCACGGCCATTGCCGGGTTGTCGTCGACGTGCCCCGCATCCTCGGCCCATCGGTAGAGCGCCCGGAACGTTTTGATCATGTTGTCAGCGGCAGCCGGGCGATCCTGCATGGCCTCGCGCAACTCGCGGATGCTGTCCTTGGTGATCGCCTTGAAGGGTGGGTTACCGCTCGCGTCGATCACCCGAACCATGAGGTTCTCGCGCTGCTTTCGGGTGGCCGGACGCGTGCCCGCCCAGTCGCTCGATTGCTTCCAGGTATCGACCAGCCATTGCAGGGATCGCGGGTCCGGGCGGTTGGACTGGGGCGGTGGGGCCCCGGCCATCGCCGCCCGGTAGGCGCTCAGGAACTCCGGCGAGCCATACTCGTCCGGCAGCCGCGTGCGCGGCCCGGTGCCTTCGCGAAAATACCAGACCAGACGACCGTGGCGGGTCTTTTCGCGGACCAGGTTGGGAAGGCGGCGCGGCATGTCGTCGATCATATGCGTAGCCTCACTGGAGCGTCCACGGTTTTCGGCTCGGCTTCTGTGTGGGCCGGGATGATGCGGATCGTGCCGCCCTCGATGCGGATCTCTACATCCTGGACCAATTCGGCCTGTTTGACCGCGCGCAGGGCGCGGGCAAGGTCGGCTTGTTTGAAGGATGCAGGGGTTCGGCTCATGGTTCCGTCCTTCGGGGCAGAGAGCGCAAGAATGCGTTCACTTCGCTGGCTGGGATAAGGCAAAGATTGCCCTGTGTGCGCTTGCTACCATTCTGATCGCGCGGGCCCGGCGTGGCTCCTCGGCCCTTGTGATCGTACGTTGCCGGCGTGCTGACATGGCCTTTGTAATCGCGCGGCACGCTGTCCCAAAGATGCTCTCGCGCAGCTCGTATCCACTCGATCAGGGGGCCCTTTCTGGCCGGGCGAATACCTTGTTGATGTTCGACGGGAACCCAGTCGGCAACCTCGTTCAAGAATGCCAGAGTGCATCGGCTATTGATCTGCCCGAGCTTCCAGTAGGTCTCGATGATCATCACACCTCCACCCATTTCAGCACCTCGGCCTGCAGGTGCTCCTGCGCATAGGCCTCGATGAGGTAGATCGGCATCGCGCGCGCGATGGTGAGTCCCCCAACCGTCAGGTCCCAGTTTCCGAGACCGCAGGTCGTCGCGATATACATCAGGCCGAGGGCGTCGGCCTTGCGCATTTGCGGCGTGACCTCTTTCCAGGTGAGGCGGCGGATGCGGATGCAGGCGGGCTGCACGGGTGGGGTGCGGTCAGCCATGGCGCACCGCCTCGTCCGTGCGTTCGGCTTCCTGTCTCAGTGCCTCGACGATCGCGCCGATGACCGAGGCGGGGGCGTCCTGCCCAAGCACGGGGATCCGCGACAGGCTGTGGCCGATCGCGTCCGGCGCCGCGCCGTGTTGCAGGAGGAGGCTGATCAGGACGCAGCCGTCCGAGATCTCGTGCTGGAGCTGCGAGCCGACGCGCTGGCCGTCGGAATAGAATACCTCGGACAGCCGGGCGGTCTCGGGATCGAGACCGAAGGTCAGGCTGAAGCTCTGCGAGCCCTGCGTGGTCGTCCAGGTGACGTCGCGGGTCACGGAAGGGCGGCGAGTGGCGATGCGGGTGCGGGTCATTCGTCTGCTCCCCATGTGGGCGGTGTGTCAGTCAAACCTTCATCCACCGCGAACCAGCCCCAGAGATAGCCATCCAGCTCATCGTATGCTGGGTTGCGCTGGAAGAGCGGACCGCTTTCGCTCTCGGCGTTGGGGCCTTCATCCGGAGAGCCGCACACGTAGTCGCCGCAGGGCATCTGCATCGGTCGGCATCTACCGGCGGCTTCTTCGAAGGTGGTTGCGCCGCACCATGGGCAGGGACCGGGAATGTACTCCGGGGTCGCGGCCAAGAATGCTTGGGCTTGCTCTCGGGTCATCGCTCGCCCCTTTCCCGCCGCTCGATCTCGTTGGCGTGGCGGCTCAGATGGTTGGCGAGGTCGTGCAGCTGCGCGGCCTCGATGTCGTCTCGCGTGGTCAGGTGGGCGCGGATCACGTCGCGCAGGCGATCGGGCGGCAGGGCTGCGAGGGCGTCCATGGCCATGGAGAGGGCGGCGTGTTCCTGCGCAGTCTGGCGGCGGAGGTCGGTTCCGTGAGTGCGGGCATTGACCCCCGCCGCCGGTCCGGTCACGCGCCGGAACAGGGTGGAGAAAAGGCCCCGGGCCGGAGCAGAAGGGCCCGGGGCAGTTGTGGCCTCGTCTCGCGCGGCAGTGTGCGCGGCGTGGCCGACAGGGAACCGTGTGGGAGGAACGACAGGGATGGCGCGGCCCATGGTCACGCCGCCTTCTCTTCGGCAACGACCTCGACGATCCCCAGCTCGTTGCGCATCTCGTCGGGGATCCAGCGGTCGAGGCGGGCGCCCTGTTCGCGGGAAAGGCCCCATGCCTCGCGCAGGTCGAGGTTGGTGAAGAGCCGGCCAAGTTCGTTCGCCTTCACGGATTTCTTCATCAAGGCGAACTTCGCGAGCATCTCTTCGTCCGCGTCGTGCAGGAGGTCCTGCATGACGGCGTCCAGCGCTGCGGTGGGCAGGCGTTTGAAGAAGGCCTCGGTGGGGTGCCAGATCGCGCGCACGTCGACGCCGGTCTCGGCGTTGATCACCTTGGCCAGGTCATTGGTCGATCCCTCGAGCAGCCGGGCCAGTGCCTGCGTCAGCACCTCGTTCGTGTGCTTCATGCCCTTGGCGCGGAAGGCGGCGAAGCCCTCGGCCGAGATCTTGGCGTTGTGGTCGTGCGGCGGCGGGTCGAGGCGCTGCCCCGGCTCCATCCCCTCGGTCATGTCGGGCAGGTTGCGGACATGGCCCGGGGTCAGGCTGAAGATCCGCTCCCACCCGGTCGCAAGCGACAACTGGTAGGCGAGCAGCTGGCGGGCAAGCTCGGGTTTCGCGAGGAGCGCCATCTGCCGGGCGCGGGTGGCAATGGCGTGCATGTCCGAGCGCACGGCCTGCGACGGCTCGCGGCTTTCAGGTTTGGGCGCGGCAGGCGCGTCTTCGTCCGTATGGCTCTCGTCGTCCTCTGACTGATCACCGGCGGCGCGATGGAGCGCATCAGAGCGGTGCAGTTCGCCCGCATGATCGACCCAGAGCAGGATACCGCAGGCCGCGACCTGTTCGTCGGTATAAGTGCCGCGCGCGCGGGTTTCGAGTTCGTCGAGGCGGTCTTCATCTTCCTTGCTGCGCTGGGAATAGGACAGATTGATGAGCCGCTCGTATTCGAGTTGGTCCGCCTCGGGCAGGTCGATCGGCTCGGGATCGACCTCATCGACCGTCTTGAGGCGCGGATCATTAAACGGGTAGTGTTCGGGGTTGGTCCAGACGAAGGCCCAGCCTTCCGCCTCGGCGTCGCGCTGCGCCTCGGTCAGGCAGCGGTCGAAGAGGGTGTTGAGCAGCCCCTCGTCCAGGAACCACATGTCCTCCGAGAAGAGGTCGCGCTCGACGTGGCCTCCTTCCGCCTCGTAGCGTGCCGCCCCCACGAAAACCGCGCGCCGGTCGGTGCCGCGCACCTGCCCGCCGTGCAGCTCGCGCTTGACCATGTGGTCGTTCCAAGCGGCCCGGCGCGCCGCCTCCATCACCTCGACGGCCCGCTCGGGCGAGGGCGCGGTGGTGAGCGCGGCGGCGACGTCGAGCGTGATCTCGCGGGCGGCGAGGGCGTCGATCACCGGGTCGGGCAGATCCGCGAGCTTGAGCCGCTGGCGCACCCGCTTCTCGGTCACACCGAAGGCGCGGGCGATGGTGGCCGGGTCGGCGTAGCTGTCGCGCGCCATGGTGCCGTAGGCACGGATCTCCTCGGCCGGGGTCAGGTCAGTCTGGGTCTGGGCCGCGATGCCCCAGGCGCGGGCAGTGGCCTCGTCCTCGGTCACGTTGACCGGGATCGCGTCGATCAGATCGGTGCGCTCGGGGTATTCTTCGGCGATGCGCTGCAGGGCGAGCAGGCGGTAGCCGCCCGCGACGATGCCGATCGTGCTGGTGGCGGGGTCGATCTGGCCGGCGAGCGGGTTGATCAGCCCGACCGACAGGATCGAGCGCATCTTGGCCTCGACCTCGACCGGGTCGTGGGTCTGGCGCGGGTTCAGGCGCGAGATGGAGAGATGGGACAGGGGGGATTTCAGGACGTTGGTCATCAGAACAGGCTCCTTGTGTTGTCATCCTGACCGGATTGATCGGGTCGGATGATTTCGACGGCTTCGAGGATGACGAAGGGCGCGTCGTGGG
>LUOO01000079.1 GCA_001626765.1 Maritimibacter sp. REDSEA-S28_B5 | reverse complement strand
CCCACGGGCACGGCCCCGCTCGCCAGGTCGGCGACGAGGTCGGCCAGGTCGGTCACGTGCACCCAGGCGAAGGTGAGGTCGGGCGAGGCGTGCGCCTCGGTCGGGTCCTGCGCCATCGCGCGGGGACGCAGGGTGTTCCACAGCGAGCTCTCCCCCGGCCCCAGGACCACCGGCGGTCGCACCAGGACCCGCGTGGGACCGTCGAGCACGGCCAGCCGCTCGTCGGTGTCGCGCTTGGTGACCGCGTAGTCACGGGCGTCGTCGGGCACCGGGTCGGAGGACTCGTCGACGTCGCCCACCCCGGCGCGCCGGTCGTAGACCGAGGCGGTCGAGAGGTGGACGAGCAGGCCCACGCCCGCCTCCCGGGCCGCCGAGGCGATGGTCGTGGTGCCCTCGACGCCGATCTCCTCCTGTGTGGCCCGGTCGGCGCCCATCGGGTGGACCGTCGTCACCAGGGCACCGGCTCCCTCCACCAGCCCCGGCGCCTGGGCCGGGTCGGTGAACTCGCCGACGACCTCGGTGACGCCGTCGAGCACGGGCGCGGTCCCGCGGCGGCGTACGACGGCGCGGACCGGCACCCCGCGCCGGGCGAGGGCCTCGCACACGTGGGACCCGACCAGGCCGTTGGCTCCGGTGACGACGACGGGCGGCTCGTCGGCTTCGTCAACGTGATCTTCCACGCCCACAACTGGAAGCTGGAGGAGGTGACCTATCTCCAGGACCTCTTTGCCGCGCCCGACACGCGGGGCACGGGCGTCGGGCGGGCGCTGATCGAAGCGGTCTATGAGATGGCCGACGACAACGGCACGCCCACGGTCTACTGGATGACGCAGCACTTCAACGCCACCGCGCGACAGCTTTACGACCGGATCGGGAGCCTCACCCCTTTCGTCAAATACAGCCGCTAGCGCAGGTCAGTTGACCGTCGGCTCAAGCCCCTCGGGCTGGCCCACCACGACGAATCGCAGGTTCTCGGGCTGGAAGAACTCCCCGGCCACGCGGTTGGCTTCCTCCAGCGTCACCGCCTCGATCTTGTCGTTCCGCGTCGCGGGGTAGTCGATGGAGTAGCCGTCCATCTGCATCGAAGCGAGGATATTGGCTATGTTCGAATTGCCATCGAACCGCAGCGGATAGGACCCGGTGAGATAGAGCTTGGCGGCATCCAGTTCCTCTTGCGTCACCCCGTCCTCGGCCATCTTGCGCCATTCGTCCTGCACGACCGCGACCGCCTCGGCCATGCGGCCGTTCTGCGAGGAAAAGCTGCCCATGTAGGCTTCGGAATAATCGCTGTCGATCAGGTAGGTGCCGATCCCGTAGGTAAGCCCGCGCTTTTCGCGCACCTCCTGCATGAGCCGGCTTTCAAAGCCCGAGCCGCCCATGATGGTGTTCAGGATGAAGGCCGCGAAGAAATCCGGGTCGTCGATGCTCATTCCCGGCTGGCCGAAGCGCGCCACGGATTGCGGCGTGTCGAACGGCGTCACCGATACGCCGGGATCTGCACCAAAGGGCACGGCGTCGGGAAAGGGCGCCCCCTCTGCGGGCATGTCGCCCAGGACCCGGTCCATCACCGCGCCCAGTTCCTCGGCCGTGATGTCACCAACGGCGGCGATATAGGCGCGGTCCTTGGCGATGGCATTGCGGAACGCGGTCACGATGTCGTCGCGCGTCAGCCCGGTTACGCTGTCGACGGTGCCGCCGATGTGGCGGCCATAGGGGTGATCGCCATAAGCCGCTGAAGACATCGCGTCGCCCGCGATCGCGTCCGGGTCGGTGCGGCGCGAATTGAGGCTTGCGAGCACCTGACCGCGCACCCGGTCGATGGAGGGCTGGTCGAAGGTCGGCTCGATCAGCGCGGCGCGCAGCAGATCGAGCGACCGGTCCGCGTTCTCGGTCAGGTAGCGGGTCGAGACGGTGATCATGTCGTCGTAGATGTCGAAGCCGATCGAGGTCGCGACCTCTTCCTTGGCCTCGGCAAAGGCGCGGCTGTCCATGTCGGCAGCGCCTTCCTCCAGCAGCCCGGCCATAAGGTTGGTGGCACCTTCCTTGCCCGGTTCATCGAGCACCGCGCCGCCCCGAAAGCGGATTTCCAGCGCGACGAAGGGGATCGAGTGCTCCTCGACCAGCCAGGCCTTGAGCCCACCGGGGGATGTCACCTCCTGGATCGGCACCTCGGCCTTGAGCGGCAGGGTAAAAAGGGCGACGAACAGAATTGCGTAGCGGATCATTGGGTCGTCTCCTCGCCGGTCGTTTCCATCAGGGTCTCGGAGGCGGTAGGTGTCGGGTCCGGTGCCATGAGCCAGGCCGTCACGCCCCGTTCGGGCTGAAGCACAAGCTCCGCCGCCGCGATCACGTCCTCGGGCGTCACCGATTGCAGCACGTCCTGCCAGGACGCGACGTCCTCGAGCGTGAGCCCGGTGGTCAGGGCACGCCCGTATTTGTTGGCCAGTCCCTGCGCCGAATCCTGCGCGTAGATTTCGCTCGCCCGGATCCGGTTCTTGATCCGCTCGAACTGCGCCGGGTCGATCCCGGTGGCGAGGAAATCGGCGATCACACCGTCCATCGCGGCCTCGGCATCCTCGAGGCTGACCCCGACCGCAGGCACCACGCCAATGGCAAAGGTCGAACTGTCCAGCGCATTGGGCGAATAGCCGGAAAAAGTCGAGACGGCGGTGTTCGTGTCGAACTCCAGCGCCCGGGCGAGCAGCGAGGTGGCGCGCGAGCCGCCGAGGATCTCGTCAAGATAGACCAGCGCCGCGGCCACTGTCTGATCGCCCGCCATGCGCGCGGGGGCGATGTAGTTGCGGATGACATAGGGCTGCGACACGCGCGGGTCCTTCATGACGAGCCGCCGTTCGGCGAGCGACACGGGTTCGAGCGGCCGGTGCCGTTCACCCAGCCCCGGCGTCGGTTCGAGCGGGCCGTAGTGCGTTTCGGCCATCGCGAGCACTTCATCCGGGGTCACGTCGCCCGCCACGACCAAAATCGCGTTGTTGGGCGCGTAGTATTTTTTATAGAACGCCAGCGCATCCTCGCGCTCGAGCGTCTCCATCTCGTGCCGCCAGCCGATGAGCGGGATGCCATAGGGATGGTTCATGAAAAGCGCGGCGCTCATCTGTTCGTTCAAGAGCGCGCTCGGGTTGTTGTCGATGCGCATCGCGCGTTCCTCGAGGATCACGTCCCGCTCGGTCGCAATATCCTCGGGGGTGAGAAGGAGATTGCGCATCCGGTCCGCCTCCATCGTCATCATCGTGTCGAGGTGTTCCTTGGCGACGCGCTGAAAATAGGCCGTGTTGTCATAGCTGGTAAAGGCGTTGTCGGTGCCCCCCACCTCGGCCACGACGCGCGACAGCTCGCCGGACGGCATGTTCTCGGTCGCCTTGAACAGGAGATGTTCGAGGAAATGCGCGATGCCCGACCGGCCCCAGGGCTCGTCCGCACCTCCGGCCTTGTACCAGACCATGTGCACGACCACGGGGGCGCGGTGATCCTCGATCACCACGACCTGCATTCCGTTGTCGAGGGTGAAGTCGGTCACTTTCTCTCGCGCCTGCGCGGGCAGGGTCAGAGCAAGAAAGGCGATGCCAAGCGAAAGGATGCCCGAAAGGAAGGGGGCCGGAAGTCGTCGCGTCATAAGGAATCCTCCATTTCGGCGAAGGTATCCTTTGCGCGACCTGCCGCAACCCTCGGACGCCCTGCTGCACGTGTGTGTGATCGGCGGTTACCGGGGGCAGCGGCGGAACCCCGCCTGAGCCTCGTAAGACCCTGCCCTAGAACCGGAGCGGATCGGGCGGAGCCGACGGCGTGCGCACACCGCGCTGCTGCAACCGTTCCTGTTCGAGGTGCTGGTCAAGCTCCTGCTGGCTGTAGCTGTCGTTGTAGACGTTCACGTTGAACAGGCGTTCGAGCAAGCGACCGTTGTTCTGGCGACGGTATTCGAGATCCTCCGCCGCGACCTGTTCGCGGATGTTGGCGGGCGCGCCATAGCGCGCGGCCTGCGCCAGAAGCCCACGTTCGCTCGCCGTCGCGCCGCGGTTATAGGCAGCTTCGGTGCCGCCCACGGCGACGATGGCATCGGAATAAGGATTGATGTCCGCGCGGTTGGTGCCGCCCGGAGTCGGCGCGGGCAGGCTCGCATAATCCTCGGGCTGCTGAAGCGGCTTGGTCGGCAGGATCGAGAACTCGTCCGGCGTGCTCGAGCGCACGTTGAACAGATTCGGTTCCTTGTCCGACGCACAGGCGGCCAGCGCCAGAACGGCGGCACCCAAACCTAGTTTTGCGGCGAACTTCATGCCAACGCGCTGCATCTATGCCTCCTGCACCCTCTGGGCACATTGTTTAGCGTATCTTGCCCGCCCCGTCACGCGCCTATTCGTCACCCTTGGCAGGTTCCGCCTTTGGCGTGGCTTTCGGCTTGGTGTCGGGCTGTGCCTTGGCCCCGGCGGTGAGCTTTGGCGTCACCCGCCGGGCCGTTTTCGCCCCTGCCTTGGCGCGCGGCTTCTTGGGCGCCGGGTTGTCGGCAAAGAACACGAGCCCGATGGCCCCCGCGAAGATCGCGATGTCCGCGATGTTGAAGCTCCACGGGTTGTGGATGCCGCAGCAGGACATGTTCATGAAATCCGCGACCGCCCCATAGAGGATGCGGTCGATGATGTTGCCGATGGCCCCACCCACCATGAGACCGCCCGCGACCTGCGCCTTCCAGCCCATATTGTCGCGCCGGATCCACCAGATCACGCCCAGCGAAATGACCACGGCCACGGCGATGAGCGCCCAGCGCGTAACCTCCTCGGACGAGGAGAAGAGGCCGAAGTTCACACCCTCGTTCCACGCCATGCGGAAGTTGAGGAAGGGGTCCCAGAAGTCGATGGCCCCGACGCGCTGCAATCCCATGTGATGCACGACCAGATACTTTGTAAGCTGGTCGAGGATCAGGATGATCAGAGCGGTAAGGCCAAGGGTGCGCATTCTCGTCCCCGTTCAGTGCCGGAAGTGGCGCATGCCAGTGAACACCATGGCGAGGCCCGCCTCGTCAGCCGCCGCGATGACTTCATCGTCGCGCATCGACCCACCCGGCTGGATCACGCAGGTCGCGCCCGCCTGCGCGGCCTCCATCAGCCCGTCGGGGAAGGGGAAGAAGGCGTCCGACGCCACGGCGGAGCCGATGGCGAGGCTTTCCGGCAGACCCAGCTGGTCGGCCATGCGCTGCGCTTTCGTCGCCGCGATCATCGCGGAGTCGAGCCGCGACATCTGGCCCGCGCCCACGCCCACGGTCGCGCCGTCCTTGACGTAGACGATGGCGTTCGACTTCACGTGTTTCGCGACCTTCCAGGCGAAGAGCAAGTCCTGCATCTGCGCGTCGGTCGGGGCCTTTTTCGTCACGACCTTCAGATCGTCGAGCCCGATGAACCCGTTGTCCTTGTTCTGGAACAGGTAGCCACCAGCCACCTGACGGATCGTCTGCCCGCCCGCGCGGTTGTCGGGCAGGCCGTTCGTGGTGAGAAGGCGCAGGTTCTTCTTCGCCGCAAAGACCGCGCGCGCCTCGTCCGACGCGCCCGGCGCAATGACGACCTCGGTAAAGATCTCGGTGATCGCCTTGGCCGTTTCGGCGTCCAGCACCTGATTGAGCGCGACGATCCCGCCGAAGGCCGAGGTGCGGTCGCAGTAGAAGGCCTTTTGATACGCGTCGAGCAGCGTTTCGCCCCGCGCCACGCCCGATGGGTTCGCGTGCTTGATGATCGCGACCGCCGGGCCATCCTCGGGCCGGAACTCGCTCACAAGCTCGAACGCCGCGTCGGTGTCGTTGATGTTGTTGTAGGACAGTTCCTTGCCCTGATGCACGGTCGCGGTGGCGACGCCCTCCCGCGCGGACCCGTCAATATAGAATGCCGCGTCCTGATGCGGGTTCTCGCCATAGCGCATGGTCTGCTTGATCTGACCGGCGACGACCCGGCGGCGCGGGTTCGCCTCGCCAATGGCATCTGCCATCCATGTGCTGACAGCAGCGTCATAGGCGCCGGTGCGGGCATAGGCGATCTGCGCCTGCCGCTGGCGGAAAGCATAGGTCGTCGCGCCGTCGTTCGCATCGAGTTCTGTGAGCAGCGCGTCGTAGTCTTCCACATCCACAATGGTGGTGACGAACCCGTGGTTCTTGGCCGCCGCGCGGATCATCGCCGGGCCGCCGATGTCGATGTTCTCGATCATCTCGTCATAGTCCGCGCCACGGGCAAGGGCTGCCTCGAACGGGTAGAGGTTCACCACGAGCAGGTCGATGGCACCGATCCCGTGCTCCTCCATCGCCGCGACGTGGTCGTCGTTGTCACGGAGCGCCAGCAGGCCGCCGTGGACCATCGGGTGCAGCGTCTTGACGCGGCCGTCCATCATCTCGGGAAAGTTCGTCACTTCGGAGACGTCCCGCACGGGCACGCCCGCATCCCGCAGCGCCTTGGCCGATCCGCCGGTGGACAGAAGCTCGACCCCGCGTCCCGTGAGCGCCTGGCCCAGTTCAATCAGTCCGGTCTTGTCGGAAACGGAAATCAACGCGCGGCGCACGGGCGAAAGGTAGGTCATGTGTGTCCCTTGGTGTCAGTTCGGCAGCTCGTCCGCATCGTCCCGATACAAGTCCCGCACTCCGATGGGCGTGTCCTTGGCCTTGGCGAGGCTCCAGCGGATGCGGGTCGCATAATCCATCGCGCGGGAAGATAGAACCACCTGTTTCGCCGCACGGGGCTTCAGGCGGCTCTTTTCCAGATAAACCGAGGGGTCGAGGCGCAGTTCCGCCGGGCCATCGTAGCGAAACACCCAGATTTCGCCGGACTTGAGCTGCATCGACACGGCGGTGCCGCCAAGGTCGAGCGCCGCGTCCACGTCGGGATGCAGGTGAAAGCGGATGTCGAAGGGCACGCCGTCCGGCTCGCGGGCACGGGCGGCATCGAAGCGCTGCTGTTCGGCGGGGCTGACGGCGGCGAGCGTTTCCTCGCCCGCGACCTGCCGCCCGTCGAGCGACAGTTCCACCCGGCGCACATAGGCGAGGCCCTGACGCGGCACATAACCGTCGTGGCCCGCGACCAGCCCGATCTTGTCGAAATCCCCGACCTGGCGCGCCTCGACCTCGTTCGGGACCTCGATCATCGGGGCGCGGTAGCCGTGGGCGGTCGGCACCGGCTGACCCAGACGGGACGAGGAAATCCCCGTTAGGCCCAGCACGGAATGCGAGGGCGTCGCGCGACCCGCCTTGCCCCATTCGGCGCCGAAGTAGTTCCCCGATCCGCAGGACACGATCAGCGGCCTGCGCCCGGAGGTCACCTCGATCGCCAGCGACGAGGCATGGGCGTCATAGCTCGCAGGCCCCGTTGGCGGTCTTGAGGCATCCATGATGATCGAAGTGCGGCCCGAGGACAGGCGGGCGTAACCCATCGCCAGTCCTTCGGTCGCGCCGCCGCGAATGCCCGATGTTGCGAGCGCCTGATCAAGCCGCCCCTCAATTCCGCGCCCGCCCCCGTGGAACCGCGCGAGCGAGCCGTCAGAATGTCGCAGCGCGCGCAGGGTCGGCGCGATCCGTTCGATGGCGGCGCGGTGCGCCGGCTCCGGCCCCTTGCCGGTTTCCGTGAGCGCCTGCGCGGCCCAGTTGAGCAGGGTAAAGACCTCGAGCAGTTCCTCGGGATTGCGCGTGGCGATGCCGCCTGCCGCGTCGATCTCGCGGTCACATTCCTTCGCCAGCGCACGGGCGGCAGGACCCGCGTATTTCTCCATCCCGTTGAGCGACAACCCGGCATAAAGCAGGCCGGTCAGCGCCTCGAACCGGGGCAGTCCGGGCGAAGTCGCCTGCCAGCGCCGCGCCACGAACAGCGTCTGCCGCCCGAGCGAGAGGTAGAAGGCATCCGTCGCCTCCTTGTCCTGGCCGTTCATGATCAGGAGCGCATGGTTGATCCAGCGGATAAGCCGCCTGCCTGCCACGTCAGGGGTCCAGCCGGGGCCGGAGCCGCGCCCGAAGCGGTCGATCCAGTCCATCGTCCAGTATTGCGCCCGCGCCCGCGCCTCGCGATCCCCGAGGGCGGCAAGATCGTCCATCCAGGAAAACCCGTGCAGCACCTCTTCGAATTCGGGCGACGGCGGGGCGATGGTCCAGAGACTTTGATCCGGCGCCTGCACGAGGTTGCCCGCGAAGAGAAAATTCCCTGCGACGAGCTGGCGGCCACGGGCGAAACTGCCGATCGTGCGTGGATCGGGTTGCGAGACGAATCCGGTCGCGGGGCTCGCGCGCCCGGCACGCCAGGCATGCCAGCGGTTCTGCCACCGCGTCCTGCGGTCGGTCATGGGAATGTCCGTCGCCAAAGCGCCTCGCCTCAAATCAAGCAGCCGCCCCTTTGCGGGGTCTCGTCGCACCTTAGCGGCTGGTCAGGCGGGAGTCATGCGATTCACGCCTCGCGTCGTCAGGGTTTGACGAAGCGCGCGATGTAAAAACCGTCCATGCCGCCATGCTCGGCCATGAAATCGGGGCGCAGGCGCAGGCCGCCGAGGTCGTCGGCGGCAAAGTCGAACCCCGTGTCGGCGGGGGTGATCGGCTCGAGCCGAAGGCCGGGATGGCGGGCTAGCGCATCGCGGACCTGTTCCTCGCCCTCGTCGATGAGCAGGCTACAGGTGCAATAGACGAGCCGCCCGCCAGGTTTGAGCAACCCTAGCGCCCGGTCGATCAGGTGCTCCTGCAACTCGAACAATCCGGGGAACTCCGAGCCGTCCTTGGCATGGGGCAGGTCCGGGTGCCGCCGGATCGTGCCCGTGGCCGTGCAAGGTGCGTCGAGGAGCACGGCGTCGAAGGGGGCCGCGTCATATTCCAGAGCGTCGGATACCACGCAGGTCGCGGTGAGGTCCACGCGGTCGAGGTTTTCCTGCACCCGCGCCATACGGCCGGGGTTGATGTCCACCGCCGTCACATCGGCCCCGGCGGCGGCGAGTTGCAGCGTCTTGCCACCGGGGGCGGCGCAGAGGTCGAGCACCCGTTCGCCGGGTTTCGCCGCCAGCACCCGCGCGGGCAGCGAAGCCGAAACGTCCTGCACCCACCAGTCGCCCGCCTCGTAGCCGGGCAGCGCGGTGACCTGCACCTGCCCCGTCACGCGCACCGATCCGTTGGGCAAGTGCTGCCCGCCGACCGCGCGGGCGACCGCCGCCGGGTCGCTTTTTGCCGTGAGGTCGATGGGCGCGCCTGCGTAATGCGCCGCCTCGATCCCCGCGACGATTTCCTTGCCGTAGTCATCGACCAGCGGTTTGCGCAGCCACTTCGGCAGGCGCGGCACGGGGAGTTTGTGCCAGCTTTCCACATCCGCCTTGCGCAGCACGGCATTGACCAGCCCCGCCATGCCCTCGGTCTTTTTGTCCGAGCGCGTGATGGCGACGGCGGAGTTCACGACGCCATGCGGGGCCTCGCCAAGCTCGCAGATCTCGACCATGCCCAACCGGAGCAGATTCATCACCTTGGGCGCGGGTCGTTTCTTCAGATGCGGCCCCAGGGCCCGATCGGCCCGGTCCATGGCGCGCAGCGTCGTCGTTACGAGCCGCTGCACCCGCGCGCGGTCCTCGGGCGAAAGGCTCGCCACCCGTTTGGGCAGCACTTTGGACAAGAGCCGCTTGTCCTCGGTCACGTCGACCAGAAGCCCGAGCGCCCGTTTGCGCGGTTCTGTTGCGTCGCCTGCCATATCCCGGTCCCCGGTGATGCTTTGCCAATTCCTGCCCCGGGGCCTATATCATAGCCACAGCCTTAGGAAGATGCCGATGACCGACGACACGAACGACCACGTCCGCGACCTGCCTCCCGATTTGCCCCCGGCCGCCGAGCGCGCGCTGGCCGAGGCCGAGGAGCGCCGCCGCACGCAAAAGGCGCAGGAGCTTCCCACGGAACTGGGCGGCCGCAACGGGCCGGAGCCAGTGCGCTATGGCGATTGGGAAAAGAAGGGCATCGCGATCGACTTCTGATCGCGCTGTCCGACGGGGCGCCTAGCGGATGCGCGGCGCCTCGATGTTGCCGTTGAAATCGGGATCGTTGTCGCGATAGACGCTCTCGGTGACCCCGCCCAACTGCTTGAACCCCTCCATCAGCGCGATGGGGAACATGGTGGACGGCGTCGCTTCGAATCCCGGAAGCTGGCGAAGGATGTCCGAAATCGAGCTCGAGCAATAGGCTTTGGGCACCGCGCCATAATTCATCGCAAGCTGCATCGCCTTCTGCGCCACTTCAGGGGAGACGACCTTGTCGTGGCGCACGATATACCAGGTCTCGCGGGCATGGTAATCTTCGTAAAAGGCGACGGCACGGTCGTTGAAGCCGAAGAGCACGTCATTGCGTTCGGGCAGTTGCGGGTGGTTGAAGCTGCCCGCCGGGTCGAACATGATCCGCTGCGACCCATTGATCATCAGGCCGGAGTGCCCGCCCTGCCCGTTCTTGGTCCCGATCACGGTGAAGAGCGAGAGCGTCGGCGGTCCGGGATGACGATAGAAGGCGCGCGCCACGTCCTCGTCAGGTGCCCAGACGCTTACGCCGGAACAGGCGGCGAGGCCGATCATCAGGAAAAAAGCAATGAGCAGGCGACGCATGACGATGCACCCAGACCGGATTTTTGGGGGAAAGGGGCCGCGCGACCGGCAGCCCCTCCAGGGATCTGTCCTGGATCAGGCGCCGACGATGGCGAGCAGGATCAGGCAGACGATGATCGCGATCACGGACCGCGTCGCGATCTTGATGAAACCGTCAAAGGTCTTTTCCTGCACACGGATGTCCATGGTGCCCGGTTCGTGTTCAGCCATTTCGTAGCCCTCGCATTCGATTTTTTCGTCCGATAGACGATTCCGGCGAGCCTGTCACGCCTTAGGCGCGCGTTTCACGGCTATTTGGTGTCGGGTGTCGCCTCTTGGTCCTGCTCGAACTCGCGCGCAAGGCGGAAACCGATGCGATAGGGCTCTTCGTCCTTCTCTTCGGTCGGGCGCGGCATCGCCTTCAGCATCACGTTGAGCTGGCTCACATGCTGGACGAGCTGGGTCTTGGTGCCATTCATCTCGGAGCCGTAGAAGGTGACGATATCGGGGTCGAAATACCCCAGCCCCTCGACCCGCAGGACACCCGCGTCCCCACCGACAAAGCCCATCGCGACCTCGTGGTCCTTGTCGAGCTTTTCCTCGAAATTCTGGATGTAGAGGATGAGCCTTTCATAAGCCCATTGCGCCGGGCTTTTCTGATCGACGGGTTTGCGGGCCATCGCGGGCGGCAGGGGTTTCTGCTCCGGAGTCGGGCCAGCGTCATGGTCGCAATGCACCGCGTGGCCCGGCAGCCGTTCAATTCCCGTTACCGACATATGTCATCCTTTCCTCTGCCAGATCCATGCGTCATCGGCGCCGCGCTCCCGCGTGGCCTGCCCGATCTGGTAAAGGTGGTTGAGATGAGCCAGGGCTTCAACCAGCGCGAGGCCATATTCGGCATCCCCGATCTTTCGCTTGAAGATCGCCGGGAAACATTCGACGGCCGTGCGCGGCTCTTCGATGAAGGTGGCGAGGCGGCGCAAGGCGGAATGGTGGTTTTCGATCAACTGCCGCATCCGTGTGGGCAGGCCCGTGTAGGGCAGCTTGTGGCCGGGCAGGACAAGCTGTTCGGGCCGGGCATATTGCTTGAGCCGTTCGCAGCTTTCCAACCATTCGCCCACCGGATCGGCCTCGGGTTCCGTCGCATAGACCCCGAGGTTCGGGGAAATCGTCGCGAGAAGCTGGTCGCCACCGTGCACGAGCGCATCGTCGCGCGACCAGAAGGTCGCATGTTCCGGCGCATGGCCGTTGCCGATCCACACGTCCCAGGTGCGCCCGCCGAAGGTGATCGTGTCCCCCTCCTTGATCCGAGTAAAGCCCAGCGGCAGCTCGGACACGATGTCGGCGAAGTTGAACGGGCGCTCTTCCTTGCGTTTCTCGTAAAGCGCCTGGTCCATCCCCGCCGAGCGCCAGAAGGCCAGCGTTTCATCGACGGGGCGTTCCTGTTCATCGAGGCGCAGCATCCGCGCCATGAGCCACGCCGTCCGCGTCGTCACCAGTTCCGCGCCGTGGTGGCGCTGGAAATAGCCGGCGAGCCCGACGTGGTCAGGGTGGTGATGGGTCACGATGACACGCGCGACGGGCTTGCCGCCAAGTGGGCCCGACAGGATGCTTTCCCAGATCGCGCGGGAGCGTTTCGAATCGAACCCGGTGTCCACGATGGTCCAGCCCTCGGGATCGTCGAAGGCGAAGACATTGACGTGGTCGAGCTTCATCGGCAGCGGCATCCTGATCCACAGGACGCCGGGCGCGACCTCGACCGCTTCGCCTTCGTCCGGCGGGGTTTCCCACGGGAAGGACAGCGGTGCGGCCATCACGCCGACAACTCCTCGACGGTGAGCGCATATAGCCCTTCGGCCCCGGCCCGCGCGGCAGCGAGATTGGCCTCGTGATCGGGCAGCAGCCGCTCGATGTAGAACCGCGCCAGCGCCGTGCGCGGGCCAGGTTTGCCCAGTGCCTCGCCCTCTGCATGAGCGGATCTCAGGTGGTAGTAGGCCCCAAGCACCCGCGCAAAGGCGGATTGGTAGGGCACGGCCCCCGCGAAACGAGTCTGGAGGTCTTGTTCCAGAAGCCACTCGGTCGCCTCGCGCAGCGTTTCCGCCGCGTCCCAGACCGGTTCGGCCAGTTCGCCGTGGGTCTCGCGGATGCCTTCGTTGAAGCTCTCGATCTCGTCGAGCAGGCGGAACGCCATGTCGCCCCCGTCCATCATCTTACGCGCGACGAGGTCCATCGCCTGAATGCCGTTCGTGCCTTCGTAGATCGAGGTCACGCGCACGTCGCGGGAATATTGCGCCGCCCCGGTTTCCTCGACAAATCCCATGCCGCCGTGGACCTGCACGCCCAGTTCCGCGACCCGGATCCCGGTCTCCGTGCCATAGCTCTTCGCGATGGGAGTGAGGAAGGCGGCGCGCGCCTCCCACTCCTTGTCGCCCGTGGCATGGCTCATGTCGATGGCCACGGAACAGGCGAGCGCGATGGCCCGCGCGGCATAGGTCTCGGACCGCATCTGCAGGAGCATCCGGCGCACATCGGCAAAATCCACGATGGTACCGTGCCCGTTCTCGATCGGCGAGCGACCCTGCTTGCGGTCGAGCGCATAGGCCAGCGCGTGCTGGTAGGCCGCCTCGGCGATCCCCACGCCCTGAACGCCCACCTGAAGCCGGGCGTTGTTCATCATGGTGAACATGCAGGCCATGCCGTTGTGTTCCTCGCCCACGAGCCAGCCGGTCGCGCCCTCGAAGCTCATCACGGCAGTGGGCGAGCCATGCAGGCCCATCTTGTGCTCAAGGCTCACGACACGCAGGTCGTTGGGCTTGCCCGGATTGCCGTTCTCGTCGGGAAGGAACTTCGGCACCATGAAGAGGCTGATGCCCTTGGTCCCCGGCTTGCCATCGGGCAGGCGTGCCAGGACGAGGTGACAGACGTTTTCGGCCACGTCGTGATCGCCCCAGGAGATATAGATCTTCTGCCCCGTGACCGAATAGGTCCCGTCCTCGTTGCGCGTGGCTTTCGACGTGAGCCCGCCCACGTCCGATCCAGCCTGCGGTTCGGTCAGGTTCATCGTGCCCGTCCATTCGCCGGAGTTGAGCTTGGGCAGATAGGTGTCCTTGATATGGTCCGAGGCATGGGTTTCCAGCGCCTCGATCTGGCCCTGCGACAGAAGCGGGTTCAGCCCGAGCGCAAGGCAGGCCCCCGACAGCATGTCGTTGACCGACGCGGCGAGCGTGAATGGCAGTCCCATCCCGCCATACTCCGCGCTCCCCGAAATCCCGACCCAGCCCCCTTCGGCAATCGCCTGATAGCCTTCCTCGAAGCCCTTCGACGTGCGCACGACGCCGTTCTCGAGCTTCGCGGGGTCCAGATCGCCGGATCGGTTCAGGGGCGCGATCACTTCGTCGGCCAATTTGGCGGCTTCCGACAGGATCGCCGTCACCGTGTCCTCGGTCGCCTCGGTGAATTTCTCGGTCGCCGTGACGGCGTCGAAATCGACCACATTGTCGAGGATGAACTGAAAGTCGGAGACGGGCGAGCGGAAGGGCATGGGTCACCTTTCATTGGACGCAGGCGGACAGGGCCGTTATAGGCAGTTGGCTGAAACTTATGGGTTTCGGGATGCGAGACAAGGACAACGCGGCGTCATGACCACGGCTTTGGAGACACGGCGACTGGACCCGGAGGCGGACGGGATCGCGATTGCGGCGGACCTCTTGCGCCGCGGGATGCTGGTGAGTTTTCCCACCGAGACGGTCTATGGGCTGGGCGGCGACGCGGGCAACGACCTTGCGGTCGCGGGGATTTACGAGGCCAAGGGTCGGCCCCGGTTCAACCCGCTGATCGCCCATGTGCCCGATCTCGAGGCGGTGGAGCGGATCGCGGTTCTGGACGACGAGGCGCGGGTGTTGGCCGAAGCGTTCTGGCCCGGCCCCCTGACACTGGTGCTTCCTGTTCGGGACGGCGCAGAGCTGTCCCATCTGGTGAGCGCGGGCCTGCCCACGGTGGCCGTGCGGGTGCCCGCACACCCGGTGGCGCAGGCGCTGCTGCGGGCCGTCGACCGGCCCATCGTCGCGCCCTCGGCCAACCCCTCGGGCCGGATTTCACCGACCACGGCGGACCACGTACTCACGGGCCTCGCGGGCCGGATCGCCGCCGGGCTCGACGGCGGCCCCTGCGGCGTGGGTGGGGAAAGCACCATCGTCGGCTTCGGCCCTCGCCCTACCCTGTTACGGCCTGGCGGCCTGTCCACCGAGGAGCTCGAAACCGCTCTGGGCGCACCGCTTGCCATCCGCGACGAGGGCGCGGGGATCACCGCACCGGGCCAGCTTGCCAGTCATTACGCGCCCGACGCGCCGGTTCGGCTCGATGCCGAAACGGCGCGGCCCGGTGAGCGGCTTCTGGGGTTCGGACACGTCGCCGCCGACTGGAACCTCTCGCCCAAGGGCGACCTCGTCGAAGCCGCCGCGAACCTTTTCCGCATGATGCACGAGATGGACCGGGCGGGTGACGCGCCCATCGCGGTTTCACCCATCCCGGACACAGGGCTGGGGCGCGCCATCAACGACCGGCTGCGCCGGGCCGCTGCGCCCCGATAGGCCCTAGGCCGGCACCAGCCGGAGCGGCAGGTGGTCCAGCGCGTGAATGGCGTTCGAGGGTCGCCAGCGGGGCGTCCCGTCGAACTCGATCCGCTTTACCCGCGCGACGAGCGCCGTCAGGATCGCCGCCGTCTCGCCCCGCGCGATGTTCTGCCCGACGCAGCCGTGTATGCCCGCACCAAAGCCCATCTGCCCCAACGGGCGGCGGTCCACCCGGAACCGGTCTGCGTCCGGACCCCATTTCTCGGGATCGCGGTTCGCCGCGCCGATGACCGCGAGCACCTTGGTCCCCTCCTCGACCGGATGGCCCCCGATCTCGGTCTCCGTTCCCGCCGTGCGACCGAAAGTATGCACCGGGAAGGAATAGCGCAGCACCTCCTCAAAGGCGGGTTTGATCAGGCTTGGGTCTGCGCGCAGCTTGTCCCATTCGCCGGGGTTCTCGGCAAAACAGAAAAGCGCGTTCCCGATGCCCGACACGGTCGTGTCCACCCCCGCCGACAGGAGCGAACGCACAAGCATTGCGGCCTCGGCTTCGGTGATCTCGCCCGCATCCGCATCGGCATAGATTGCAGCACCGATCCCGTCCGGGGTCAGCCGGTCGCGCGCACAAGCCGCCGTGATCCAAGGCGCAATCTCGCGGGTGTAGTCGAGCGCCGCCCGGCGCAGCCGGTTGTCCGGCCCCATCGCGTTGAAAACGCAGTTGCCATAGTCCACGAGGTAACGGTCATTCCGCTCGTTGAGACCGACCGCTTGCGGAAAGACCGACAGAGGAAATGCCTCGGCAAGGTCAGTCACACCCTCGACCCTCTCCTGCGCGACGAGCCAGTCCACCAGCACCTCGGCCGCCCGGGCGAAGTCATCCGCCAAGTCCTTGACCACCCGGGGCGACAGCGCCCGCGCCATGACGCGGCGGGTTTTCGTATGGTCGGGCGGGTCCACTTCGAGGATGATCGACGGAGGGCGCCATGGCTCGCCAATCTTGAAATCGTTGAGGCCCACGCCCCGCGACGACACGAAATTTTCGTGGTCGGTGAACACCCTGTGGGTTGAGGCAAAGCGCCCGACCGCCAGCATCGCATACTTCGGAATATAGACCACCGGGCCAAGGGCGCGCAGGCTGTCGAAATACTCGAAAGGATCGGCCAGCACCGCCTCGTCAAATGGGTCGATGTCGAGCGTGGGTATCCCCGGCGCGGGCAGGATGGCCCTGTGACCTTCGATCAGTTGCATACGCGCGCCTCCCCGCGGGTTGATTTGTCAACACGTTCTATCTGCGTGTTCCAGCGCGATAAGTCAACGGGACACCGCGCGACGGGGACAAGGACAGCCTATGGCTCTCGGAAGGCTTCCTTGGACTTGTAAAGCGGCTTCAAGAGATAGCGCAGGATCGTCTTGGACCCGGTGTGCAGTTCCACATCCGCCACCATGCCGGGCCGGATTTCCAGCGCGCGCTGCCGGTCGGTCAGCGACGCCATGTCGAGCCGCAGCATCACCCGGTAATGGGGATCGCCGTCGCGGGTGCGGTCGTCCTTGAACGTATCCGCCGAGACCAGTTCCACGGTGCCCTTCAGCGACCCGTAGATCGTGTAGTCATAGGCCGACAGCTTGACGGTCGCGTCCTGTCCGCGCTGGACGTTCGCCACGTCCTCGGGCTTGACCCGCGCTTCGATGTAGATGTCGTCACCCAAGGGCGTGATCTGCGCGATTTCCTCACCGGGGCGCACCACCCCGCCGATGGTCGTCACGGCGAGGTTGTTCACGATCCCCGCCATGGGCGAGGTCAGCACGGTCCGGTTCAACTGGTCCTCGGCAATCGCGAGGTTCTGTTCGAGCGTCGCCTGTTCGCGCAACGTGTCGGAATACTCCTCGGCCCGCGTCAGGTCGGTCTGGGTCACGATCTCGTTGTATTTCACCTTGGCGTCGGCATGGGCCTGCCGGGCGCGGGTCACCTCAATGAGCGCCACGACCTTTTGCTCGTAAAGGTCTTCGAGAATGTGCATCTGCGTCGCGGCCTGATCGAGCACCGCCTTGGCCCCGTCGCGGCGCGAGATGTAATCGGCCTGCCGCGCGGCGAGGAGCGCGGTTTCAGAGGCGACGATATTGGGCGTGAGCCGCGCCAGTTCCTCGGGCACCTCGAAGGTGTCCTGCCCGGCCAGTTCCGCCTCGAGCCTGAGGCGCTTGATCCGAAGCGCCGCGATCTGTTCGGCGTAATCCGTCACGGTCGAGCGGAACTCGGTCCCCGTGAGCCGCGCGATGACATCGCCCGCCGCGACCTGATCGCCCTCGGACACGAGCAGTTCGGCCAGGATGCCACCCTCGAGGTTCTGGATGATCTGGGGGCGGGACGAGGACGTGACCTCGCCCGGCGCACGCACGATCTCGTCGACCCATGCGACGGCGGCCCAGAACAGAAACACCAGCACCGCCCCGGCGGAGAGCCAGATGAGCAGCGACGGGCGCTTCAATTCCTCGTCAAAGGGCGCGTCCATCGTGGTCATGCGGTTTTCCTCTCGGCCGGTTTGCCATCCCCG
The DNA here is from genome assembly GCA_001626765.1 of Maritimibacter sp. REDSEA-S28_B5. Taxonomy (GTDB): domain Bacteria; phylum Pseudomonadota; class Alphaproteobacteria; order Rhodobacterales; family Rhodobacteraceae; genus Maritimibacter. The sequence continues at coordinate 3,098 of LUOO01000079.1, read as the reverse complement.
CGCAGGTGCGCAAGCACGTCGTCGCGCGGCCCGTCAAGCATGGGGCGACCGTTCTGCAGGACGAGCACCCGCTCGCAGAGCGCGAGGATCGGCAGGCGATGCGTCGCGATGATCGCGGTGCGGTGGCCAAGCCACGTTTGCAGCCGCTCAATCAGCGCCGCCTCCAGCGTCGTGTCGAGCGAGGCGGTGGGTTCGTCGAGGATGACCACGTTCGGGTCCTGCAGCCAGAGCCGCGCCCAGCCGATCGACTGGCGCTGGCCTGCCGAAAGCCCCTCGCCGTTGTCGCGGATCTCGAGGTCGAGACCCTTGGCATGGCCCCGCACGAAGGCGCCGATCCCGGCGAAATCGAGCGCGGCCAACAGCCGGTCGTCGTCGCGGTCGAGGAGCGTCAGGTTGAGGTTGTCACGCAGGGTGCCGGCAAAGAGCCGCACGTCCTGGCCAAGGTAGCCCACGTTTCGCCGCAGGTCCTTGGGCGCAAGCTGCGCCATGTCGACGCCGTCGATCATCAGCCGCCCGGACTTGGGCCCGTAAAGCCCCGCGAGCAGCTTCAGGAACGTCGATTTGCCCGAGCCGTTGGTGCCAAGCAGCGCCAGTTTCTGCCCTGCCCCGATGGCGAGCGCGGGCACCTCGAGATGCACGGCGTCCTCGTCATAGGCGAAGCGCACCTCGCGCAGTTCGTAATCGCCCCGGATCATGTCGCGCCGCAGGTGGGTGCGCCCCGTCGCCTCGTCCTGATCCGACAGCGCGATGGCGTCGAGGCCATCGAGCGCGTTCTTGACGTTGGACCAGCGGGCGAGCGTGGCGGCAAGTTGCGTGAGCGGGGCAAGCGTGCGGCCCGACAGGATACCGACGGCGATGATCGTGCCCACGGTAAACTGCCCGGCAAAGACGAGGTAGACGCCGACAACCACGGCGGCCACATAGGTCGCCTGCTGCATCCCCTGCGCCCAGAAGCCAAGCCATGCCGCGAGCCTGCGTTGTTCGGACGACTTCAGCGCCTGCAGGACGGTCAGCTCGTTCCACAGCCGCATGAACCGCGCCTCGCCCCGCGCGGTCTTGATCGTGTCGAGGTCATAGATCGCCTCGTGCAGGAGGCGCGAGGATTTGGCGGATGCACCCTGCGTCTGCTTCGAAAGCTCGACCATGCGCTTTTGCAGAAAGATCCCCGGCAGGACCATGAGCACGCCACCGACGAACAGGACGATGACGACGGGACCACCGATGGAGGCGACGAGGAACAGGAAGAGCGCAATGAACGGAATGTCGGTCAGCGCCCCGATGGAGGAGGCGGTGAAAAACTCGCGCACCGAGGAAAACTCGCGCATCGAAGCGAAGAGGCCCGAGGGCGAGGTGGGCCGCCTGTCGGATCGCATCCCCAGAATCCGCGCCATGAGCAGCGTCTGGATATTGTGCTCGATGGCCTTGCCAGCCCCGTCCATGAGCTTGGCCCGAGCGATCTTGAGCCCGGCCTCCATCAGGATGGCAAGGCCCGCGCCAAGTGTCAGCATCCAGAGCGTGGGCGTGGACTGATGCGGGATCACCCGGTCATAGACCTGCAGCGAAAACAGCGCGACGGCGACGGCCAGCAGGTTCGCGGTGAAGCTGCCCATCGCCACGTCGTAGAAATGTTTCTTGTAACGCCGGATCTCGCCCCAGAACCAATGCGGTTCCTTCGAGCGCACCGCGTGGCGTTCGTTGATCTGCGCGGCGGTCGAGGCGGCGGTGATGACCTGCCCGCCGAAATAGGGCGCGAAATCGGTGATCGGCACATCCGTTTGCCGGTCGCGCGCGCCCTCTTCGTAGATCGTCACGTGGTCGGGCGAGGCCGACAGCACCAGCACCGCCTGCCCGTTCGTCATGATCGCGATGGCGGGCCAGAGCGACGGATCGGGCGTGCGGGTGATGGGGACGCGCGCCTTGAGGCCAGCGGCACGCAGCCCCGCCGCGATCATCTCGGCACTAACGCCCTGCGCGCCGTCGCCCAGCGCCAGCATCGCGTCGTGCATGTCCCGCGCCACGGCGGTTTCGCCCAAGAGGCCCGCATAGGTTTCGAGCAGTGCCGCCCGACGGGCAAGGCGGGTGGAGGTCACGACCCGTCGCTTGGCCGGGTCCGACGTCACCGTAGCGCGGATCGGGGTGGCGGTCGGAGCCGGATCAGGCGCGGGGTTCGCGTTGGCGTTGACGCCCATGGTGCTTTTGATGGCCGCACCGGTGATCGTGATGGCAAAGGGGCCGGACCGGGTCACATCGCCGCCCCCTCTGCCAGAACGCCTAGGGTCTGGGCCATGTCGATCTCGACCATGGCCGCCTTGTATTTCGACTGGATCGCCTCGTCTGCCAGACGCGCGGCGGTTTCGATAACCGACGCCAATTCATTGACCGAGCGCGTGCCCGCCTCGAACTGCCGCTGGAAGAGGTTCGCGTTGGCCTGCCCCTGCGTGGCCAGTTCGGCGGCACGCGTCGCGTTGGCCGCCATGCCCTCGCGTTCCGCCGTGAGCGCCGCCATGCGCCGGGCGACGCTTTCTCGCACCTCGTCCACGCGCCGCGCCGATGCCTCTTTCGACGCCTCGACCGCGCGCAGGTTGTCGGGCGTGGAGAATCCGAAACCCTGATCGGACGACAGTTGCACGTCCGGCCCGCTGGTGCCCTGATTGGAGATCGCCGCGCCCGCCGACAGGCCCGGCAGGAACCCGGCCCGCGCGATGGTCGCCTGCGCGATGTCGCGCTTCTGCTCGGCCTCGGCCAGATGCAGCGCGAGCGGCGTCACCCCGGCGGGAATGTCCACGCGCGACAGCCCATGCACCCCACCCAGCGGACGCGCGGCCATGGCGGCAAGCTCGGCCTCGGCCGCATCGGCCTTGCGCGTCGTCGCCTCGGCCCGCGCGACAAGTTCGGCGACCTTCGAGCGGACGACGGACAGCTCGGACATGTCCGATACGCCGCCATTGACCCGCGCGGTCATGATCCGCTCCATCTCGCGCATCCGGTTGAGGCCGTCCTGCGCCGCCCGCGCCCGTTCGCGTTCCTGCTCGGCGGTCAGGTAGAGCGTGAGCGCCGTGTGCACCCGGTCGTTCTGGTCCTGCGCGAGGTTGACCGCA
>LUOO01000078.1 GCA_001626765.1 Maritimibacter sp. REDSEA-S28_B5 | reverse complement strand
TTCCATCGCTACCAACCGCCCAACCCCGTGAACCTTGTGTCAGATTTAACGGCAAGAATGTCGGATTTAAAGGCAAGATACCATATTTAATGGCAAAGCAGCCCCATTGATTTCGTTGACTTTCGGATGCCGCATTTAAGGGCTACGCGACATTTGGGCTTGCGCGCAATCTGGTCGCACATTGAAGATTGGCGAGTTGCAACTTAGAGAGCTGCGGAAAGTTAATACTCGAATCAATCAGTCGGTTCGTTCGGTGAGTGACTTACAACAGTACGGTATCGCTGAACGCTGGACGCTGCCGACCAAAGGAAAGGGTGATTGCGAAGACTATGCCCTTTACAAGAAGTACGAATTGACGCGCGCTGGATTTCCGGCCGAGCAGCTACTGATCGCAACTCTTCTTGATTTGAACAGAGCGTCTCATGCTGTTCTCGTCGTGCGCACTGGCGCCAATGATCTCGTTTTGGACAACCTAACCAACAAGATCGTACCATGGCACAAGACAGGATACACCTTTTTGAGAATGCAGGACCCTCGGAAGCCCAAACGATGGGTTTCAGTTATGGCAGGGGGGATTTTCCTTAGGTGAGAGTGTATTGACGGGCGTTCTGTGACATACTTTTCAACTTGGTTGTGTTGAATCTCACAAAGGTTTTTTTGGACGCTTCAATTCCAGAATCTGATTGCGCACCAAGAGTAAGTCAGAGCGCGAAGTTTCAGCTCTCGAAACTGCCGGGCCTGGAAGAATAGCCCACGACCAGTCGGCGCAAGATCGATGCCCGTCGCGGACTCTCCGCGACGGGATTCTCATCTTTTTCGTTATTGCTTAGCTTCATCATTGACTGATCAGCCCTGTGACCTCGTCTCACGTATAGAGGAGAGAATGCTGCACTAAGGTAGAATGTTGCAACTGAGCGACGCTTGACCGTTGATCCTTTCGAGTTGCCAGCGTCGCGTTCAAACGCTACCCGAGACCCATTGGGTCAGAAGAAAACTGCGATGCCGATGACATGGTACTGATCCGGCGCGATGGCGAGCTTGAGGTCTATACCAGCTATCCGGCGGCCTGAGATCACATCCGTCTAGGGTCCGATCTTTGGCTGATGGTCTTCGACCAACACCGACTTATCCCTCAGAAGGAACCAACGATCTGGGCAACGGCGTCCTCGCTGTCCCACGCAAACGGGCCTTGAAGACGTCCGATCTCGCGGCTCTGCCGGTCGATCAGAAGAGTTGTCGGCAAGCCGATGAAGGCAAGGGCAAGCTGAACCCGCAGCTGCTCGGCCCAATAGAGCGGCAGATCGACGAGGCCGATCTCGTCGTAGAAGCGCCGCCCCCTTCCGATCCCCGCGTCGTCGATGCAGAGCGGAAGCACCGCGAAATCGGCGCCGCCCAGCCGGGACTGGAGCCGGTCAAGTGTCGGCATTTCTTCCCTGCAGGGCGGGCACCAGGTCGCCCAGATGTTCAAGAGGATCACCCGGCCGGCGAAATCGTCGAGTTTCCGCGTTGTGCCTGCTTCGTCGAGGATCGGCGGGGACAGCAGCGGTTGCGGGTCCTCGCGCAGCCGGAAGGGCGGGCGCGCCTCGGCGGACCCTGCAAGGAAGGGCGCGGCGAGGGCACCAAGGACGGCACGGCGTCCGATGGGTTTTGGCATGGGTCCGCTCTCCGGGGAAGAGCCCGGACCCGCATACAGGCTGCGGGTCCGGGCCTGCGTCAGGCCGACACCGCGAACTCGGTCATCATGCCGGTCGAAAGGTGCGGCATGTGGTGGCAATGCAGCATCCACCGCGCCGCCTCGCCCGCGTCCACCGCGACCGTCACCATGCCCATCGGCGGCACATGCACGGTGTCGCGAACCGCGCCTGCGATCCGGTCCATGCCGACACCCACTACCTGGAAGGCGTGGCCGTGCAGGTGCATCGGATGCGCCATCATCGACATGTTGTGGAACATGATCTCGACTCGGTCGCCGGATTTCGCAGTCACCGGCACATGGGACCCCCAAGTCTGGCCGTTGATCGTCCAGACATAGGGCATCATGGTGCCGCCCAGCATCAGCATCGGCTGCGAGGCTGGCGCGCGTTCGGGCAGCGGGGTGACGGCGCGCAGAGCACCCTCCTGCGCCAGATCACCGCTGAAGGCCGGATGGTCGGCCTCCGACATCTCGGCGATCCTGGTCACCGCCGCGCCCGGCGTGGCAAGGATGACACCCGTCCTTTCCTTGGCACCTTCGCGCAGGGCAAGGATCGGGAAGGCCCCGCCCTCGCCCGGCACATCCAGTTCGATATCGCCGTCCACCGCGACCAGCCGTCCCGGCAGCGCGCCAGTGTCGATCCAAAACACGGTGGCGGCCGCAGCGTTGATGACGCGGACGAGAACGCGGCCGCCCTTGTCGATCGGAACCACTTCGGGGTCGTCCAGCGTGCGATCATTGGCGAGATAGGCGTCGAAGTTGTAGTCGTTCAGGTCCATCGCCATGCCATCCATCCCCGGCATCGCCATCATGTCCCCCTGACCCATGCCACCCATGTCCATTCCGGAATGGTCCATGCCGCCCTGCCCCATCTGGCCATGATCCATCCCGGCCATCGAAGCGCCGCCGGTGATCTCGGCCAGCACCTCGGCAGGTGGCTTGAAGGAAAAGTCGTGCAGGAACAGTGTCACCTCTTGCCGATCAGCGGCAACGTCCTCGGGCCGCCGCACCACCAGTGGTGCGGCAAGCAGCAACATCTCATGCGCCGGGATGTGGGCGTGCATCCAGTGCGTGCCCGGCCGTGCCACAAAGTCGTAGGCACGGGTTTCGCCGGGTTGAAGGACCGGCATCGGCAGGTCGGGGACGCCGTCCTGCGCGTTGTCGGGGATCTGTCCGTGCCAGTGAATAATCGTCGGCTCAGCCAGTGTGTTTGTCAGATCGACCGCGAACGCCTGGCCCGGATCGAGGACAAGGCCGGACCGGCCAGCGCCGTCCAGAAGCCCCCAGACGGTTGCGGCTCTCCCCCGCACGTCGATGGTGCGGGTGGTGGCGGTCAGCGACATTCGGCCGGACTGGGCCCGGACCTTTGCGGGAAGCATCAGTGAAGCGGCCGTGGCCGCAGAAGCGGCCAGAAAGCCGCGGCGAGAAAAGGGCGACATGCGAATTCTCCTGTATCGCGTCGTGAATTGGACAAGCGGTCCCCGGCGAATGCCGCAGCCGCAGGCTCAGATCACGGCGATCTTCGGAGGCGGACCTGGGGGCGGAATGGCCAGCGAGGCGGCAAGGATGTCGACACTAGCCTCCACATCGGAGGACCGCGCGACAGTTTCCGCAACCCGGTCCGGCGCAGGAAAGGTCGCCGCTGCGAAAAGGCAGTGCTGTTGGCAGATCAGCTGCTGTGTCAGGTCCTTCGGGCCGTCAGTCGCGGGCATGTGCGCCAGATGGCCGGCCATCGCCATCATCTGTGCATGGTCAGCCTGAGCTTGCTGCCGTTCGCCGAGAGCCAATACGGGAATGATCGCCGCAAAGACGTAGGCGGCGAGGATCAGGACATGCATGCGAAATGTGAGGAACGCCATGCTTGGGACAATTATCAGGATAGCCTGCTTCCATCACCTGACAGTTTGGTGTCCCTGAGGGGCACTCTGATCTCTAAAGCTGCGGCATCAATGCCGAGTTTCCGAATTCCCTGCCCCACTATCGCAGAGTTTACTGGAATCCGTCGCGATTGCGCAGAACCTGCGCAAAACGCGGGACAGTGAATCGATGTGGAAACTTCTGTTCGCCATGGCGGCAATCCTTGGCCTGGCATCCTGCGGTGCCGAACCGATCTGGGCACCCGAGGAGGCCGTGGCCGCCGCCCGCTACGAGCATCCCGGCCCGACCTCGGTCACGCTCTTCACGGTCCTCTCGACACGCAGCGGAGCGGGAGCGCATGCGGGCCTGCTCATCAACGGATCGCAGCGCGTGCTGTTCGATCCGGCTGGCACCTGGCGGCATCCCCGGCTGCCCGAGCGCAACGACGTGCACTTCGGGGTCACCCCGAAGATGGTGGATTTCTACATCGACTACCATGCCCGCGAGACCTACGACGTGGTTGAACAGACTATCGAGGTATCGCCCGAGGTTGCGGCACTGATCATGCAGCGGGCAATGGCCTATGGCGCGGTGCCGAAAGCAAACTGCACCATCGCGCTGTCGCGGGTGCTGGAAGGGGTGCCCGGATTTGAAAGCCTGCCGATGACCTGGTTTCCGAAACGGATGATGGAGGGGTTTGCCGAGTTGCCGGGCGTCTCCGCACGGACGATCACCGACGACGACGCCGACGAGAACCACGGGGTTCTGCTGGTTCAAGCCGGGGACCCGCGGCTGGAGTAGCATTTCGGTGATCAGTCGCCGGGTTCATCAGACTTTGCTCGCCGATCCCCGCACTTGCAGCTATGTTTCCCGTAAAGTTCCAACGAAAGGCCGACATCATGACACTGTCCCGGCGCAAGGTTCTCGCCGCCGTTCCTTGGCTGGCCGCCATTGCGGCTACCCCAGCACTTGCCGAGGGCGACGAAGCCATCCACGTCGTCAAGGACCCCGGCTGCCCCTGCTGCAACGGGTGGATCGGACATCTGCGCGACAGCGGCTTTCGGGTATCCTTCGAGGAACGCAGCATCGAAGAGCTTGCGGCGTTCAAGCGCGAGCGTGGCATTCCGGAAGACCTCGCGTCCTGCCACACCGCCACCATCGGCGACTATACTGTCGAGGGGCACGTTCCCGCCGCCGACATCCGCCGTCTTTTGGCTGAACGACCCGTCGCCGTCGGTCTCTCCGTGCCTGGCATGCCCTACGGGTCACCCGGCATGGGACCCGAGACCGAGCGCGAAGCCTATGACGTCATCCTTGTCGGGTTGGACGGCAGCAGTAGCGTCTTCACGAGCTACCCTGCAGCCTGATCCCGTTCAGTCGTGCAAGGACTGCCCAGAACCAATGACGCCTTGCGCCATTGGTTCCCGGGTCACCAGGACAGACCGGATTCGGTTGACCTCCAGGCGCTTAGCAGTGCTTCCTTGGGTACCACACCGTCCAACGGTCTGACTGCGGCGTCGAGCCTGCGAGCCGAATGATAGGCCGTCCCCGCCATTACGCCGGGCGCTGCGCCATAGGCGAGCCGGTAACGCGACACAAAACCGTCGGTTCCGTCTGCGCTGTCCCACCCATCCGGCAGTACGAACTGCCGCAAGACCGTGCTTGCCGAGGCATACGCGCGCGCGGCGTCGCTGGCCGCGGGTTCGGCGCCAATGACAATGACGACATCGGTCGGCTCGTCGGGCGTACCGAACAGTCCTTCGACCAGCCCCGCCG
>LUOO01000077.1 GCA_001626765.1 Maritimibacter sp. REDSEA-S28_B5 | reverse complement strand
ATATAGGATTGCGCGGCATAGAGCCCAGTCTCGAGGTCGGCGAGCTTCTGGACCACGTTGTCGGGCTCCTGCGGCGGGTTTCCGGCCCGGATCGCCACATGGGCCTCGCCGTATTCCAGCCGGAAGATGCGCGGCCCGGTCCGGTAGATCAGCCGCACGTCCGGGTGCTCGGCCTGGAAACTCGCGAGCACGGGCATCAGACGCCGGGTGAAGGATGACAGCGTGGTAACCACGAGTTCGCCCGACACCGCGCTCCCCTGCCCCGAAAGCCGCGCCGACAGCTGGGCGAACTGGTCGTCCGTCGCCTGCGCCACGCGGGCCAGATCCTCGCCCGCCTCGGTGGGCGTGTAACCCCGCGCGTGGCGTTGAAAGAGCTTCACGCCGAGCCGGGTTTCCAGCGCGTCGATGTGGCGAATGACGGTGGCGTGGTGGACCCCCAGCGCCTGCGCTGCGCCCGATACCGTCCCGTGCCGCACGACTTCAAAGGCCGTGCGCAAAGCGTCCCAATCCTGCATCTGATCCCCTGCATATCGGATCCGTCACCCGGATCGTGCCTGACCGCCGCCCTCGCGCCGCAGCCCTGTGCGCCCAAGAACATGTTAGCGCCAAGATTCCAAAAACCGTGCAAGGACGCAAGAGGGACCCGGCGGAACAGGCTTTGGGGCTTTGCCACTCGCGCCCGGACCGCTACGCTTGCCCCTGGGACAAGGACAATCGGCGGACAATCAGCGATGAAGGTGACGACGAACACCGATGATCTGCTGATCATTGACGACCGCCCGTTTTTCTTTTCCATCATGCTTGGAGGCTTCATCCTCCTCTTTGTCGGCATCGGCCTTTTCATGCTGTCCGAGGGCATCTGGGCTGGGCTGATCTTTGCCGGCTTCGGGATCTTTGTGGGCGGCGGGGCCTTCTACGCCTTCGTGCAAAGAGTGCAGGTGGTGTTTCACCGCCCCGAGGGGTGGTTCGAAATCCGGCGCAAAACGCTCTTTTCGACCCGAAAGGTGCGCTACCGGCTGTCGGAACTGTCCCATGCTGGGATCGAAACGTCCCGCTCGTCCGAGGGCACCTCCACCTACCGCGTCGTGCTGCGCATCCCGGAAGGTGAAAGCGTCGGCTGGCACCCGATCACCCTCGTCTATTCGAACGGACGCGGGCACCATCGCTGCCGGGATGCGATCAACGGGTGGCTCGGGGTCGCAGGCGACGCCGCCGGGGAGGTGGCGTGAAGATCACGACCCATACGCCCGACCTGCTGATCATCGAGGATCGCCCGTGGCTCATCGGACTTGCCATGACGGGCTTCACCCTGTTCATCGTCGTTGCGGGCATCGCCACATGGGCGGCGGGGAATCCGGTCAAGGGCGTCTTCATCCTGTTCCTCGCGGCGCTCGCCGGGGGCGGCGGCTTCTGGGCCTTCGTGCGCCGGTCGCAGGCGGTGTTCCACCGGCCAGAGGGCTGGGTCGAGTTGCGCAGTCGCACGGTGACCGGCCCGCGCCGGGTGCGCCATAGGCTGTCCGAGATCGACGGCGCGCTGGTCGAAGCCTATTCCGACAGTCACCGCGTCGTGCTCAACATCCCCGGGGGCGAAAGCAAGGGCCGTCACCCGATCACGCCGGTCTATACCTCGGGCAGCCATCACGCGGCCATCGCCGCCACCATCAACGACTGGCTGAAGGCAGGCGCATGAAGATCACCGAACGCACGCCCACCCGTCTGGTCGTGACCGACACCCCCTGGTTTCGCGCGGGCCTCGCCGCCGGTCCCGCCGTGCTGGGGGCGATCGTCTTTGCGGGTTTCGGCTGGGGAGAGATGCTGATTGGCGGCCTCCTGATGGTCGCGGGCGTCGGGTACTTCCTGGCCTCGGCGCAATGGATGGATCTGACCTTCGACCGCGCACGAGGCCGGATTACGCTGACGCGCGACCCGCTCTGGGGCGAAGCGGTGACCGTGCATCTGGGATTCGAGGACTGTCGCGGCGTCGCGCTTCAGATCACCGAGGTCTGGAAGCTTCGGCTCTACCGGCCGGGGCTGGATCTGCCCGCCGGATTCCTGAGCCTCGTCGCCCTGCCGGGGATCGAGCCGAGGCTGGGCGAGGTTCAGGAGATCGCGACGCTCTGGCTGGATCAGTCGTCGGAAGCGGGCCCACCGGAGGAAAACCGCGCGATCGGGTGATCGGGTCTGCCCCCTGCCGCCTCCCACTCCGCCTGAAGCGCCGCGCGTTCGGCATCCATCAGAGCCACAACGTCGGTGATCCGCGTGCCGCCCGCCGTCGCATAGTCCGAACGCATGTGGTCCATGAAACGGTGCGAATGGAGGATCGTCGGCGTGGCGTCGAGCGGCTCCCACGCATCGAGCATCGTGACCCGGCGCAGGTTGAACTCGGGCGGGAGCACGTAGAAGCGAATGTCGGTTTCCCAGAGCAGGTCCTTGAAGATCGGCTGATCGCGCCCCGCCGTGTAGCGCGCTCGCCATTCGGACAGGAAGGCGCGGGTGGCCTGCGTCATCCGATAGAGAAGCACGCCCGAGTTGAGCTGCGGAAAGGCATAGGGCGTCGCGTGACGTTGGCCTTGTCGGATGAGGTCCGAGGTCCGGCGCACGTCATGCGCGGCAGCGAGGTCGAAGCGGTCGAGTAAGTCGAAAAGATCGCCGAGCCGGTTCACGACGAGCGTGTCGCAGTCGAGAAACAGCGTGCGCTCGAACCGGGTGAACGCCATGCAGTCGAGTTTCGAGCGGTCGTGCGGCTCTTCGATCGGGTGGACCGCGTCGAAGAGGCCCGACGCGATGGTGTCGGGCGCATCGGTGAAGAGGTCGATGGCAAGCTGCGGTTCATGGTGCCGCAGCGACCGGGCCGAGGCCTGAGCCAGGTCGCGGTAGTCGGGGCCGGTGGCGACGTAGATCACGCCTGTCGTGGGGGTCGGGCTCATGGCGAGATGTGGCCACGGGTTCAGAGCAGGCGCAAGAGTGAGAGGCATTTCGCCCCACGCTTCGCGCGGGACGACCCCCTGGAGGGGCTCTGCCCCTCCAGACCTCCCCGAGGAATTTATGAAGCAGTGAAGGAAGGGCGCGTTTGGTGCTGTAGTGCTTGACTCGTAGGGGGCAAGGGCGTAAACGCGGGCGCAATTCCGGGAGTTTCAGGCTTCCGGTCCCATGGCTATGGCCGGGATCGCCCTCCGTCAGCGCGTTGCGCCCACGGGGGCAGTTTCGTTTTGAGCGCTTGGGAAAACCCGCACCCGCCCCTATCTGGGGACCAAACCTTTGGGCGACCGGATCATCGGAAACGCCCACGGCAACCAAGTGAAGGAGCCGCAATGTTTGAGAGCCTTTCAGATCGCTTAGGCGGAGTCTTTGACCGTCTGACGAAACAGGGTGCGCTTTCCGAGGATGACGTCAAGACCGCGCTGCGCGAGGTGCGTGTCGCGCTGCTCGAGGCCGACGTGTCGCTGCCCGTGGCGCGCGATTTCGTCAAGGCGGTGCAGGACAAGGCCACCGGGCAGTCGGTCGTGAAATCGGTGACGCCGGGCCAGCAGGTCGTGAAGATCGTCCACGATGAACTGGTGGGCGTACTCACCGGCGCCGAGGACCCCGGCAAGCTCAAAATCGACAACGCGCCCGCGCCGATCCTTATGGTGGGGCTGCAGGGCGGCGGCAAGACGACGACCACCGGCAAGATCGCGAAACGTCTGAAGGACCGCGAGGGCAAGCGCGTGCTCATGGCGTCGCTCGACGTCTATCGCCCGGCAGCCATGCATCAGCTTGAAGTGCTGGGCAAGCAGATCGGCGTCGACGTGTTGCCCATCGTCGAGGGGCAGAAGCCCGTCGACATCGCCAAGCGCGCCAAGCAGCAGGCGACGATGGGCGGCTATGACGTTTATCTGCTCGACACCGCCGGTCGTCTGCAGATCGACCAGGTGTTGATGGACGAGGTCGAGCAGGTCGCCAAGGCCGTGAACCCGCGCGAGACGCTGCTCGTCGTCGACGGTCTGACCGGTCAGGTCGCCGTGGAAGTGGCGCAGGAGTTCGACGCCAAGGTCGGCATCTCCGGCGTGGTCCTGACCCGGATGGACGGCGACGGGCGTGGCGGCGCGGCGCTGTCGATGCGCGCCGTGACCGGCAAGCCCATTCGCTTCGTCGGCGTGGGCGAAAAGCTCGACGCGCTCGATACGTTCGAGCCCGAACGGATCGCGGGCCGTATCCTTGGCATGGGCGACATCGTGGCGCTCGTCGAAAAGGCGCAGCAGACCATCGAGGCCGAACAGGCCGAGCGCATGATGAAGCGGATGGCCAAGGGTCAGTTCAACATGAACGACCTCAAGAGCCAGTTCGAGCAGATGATCCAGATGGGCGGCATGGGGTCGGTCATGTCGATGCTGCCGGGCATGGGCAAGGCGGCCAAGCAACTGGAAGCCGCCGGGTTCGACGACAAAGTATTGAAGCACCATATCGCGCTGATCAACTCGATGACCAAGAAGGAACGCGCCAACCCCGCCCTGTTGCAGGCGAGCCGGAAGAAACGGATCGCGGCTGGTGCGGGGCTTGAGGTGTCGGACCTCAACAAGCTGATGAAGATGCACCGTCAGATGGCGGACATGATGAAAAAGCTCGGGTCCATGGGAAAAGGCGGGATGCTGAAGCAGGCCATGAAGGGCATGTTCGGCAAGAATGTCTCGGCCAAGGACCTGCAGGACCCCGCCAAGCTCGAAGAAGCGGCCAAGATGCTGGGCGAAAAGAACCTTGGGCAGTTCGGCAATCTGGGCGGACTTGGTGGCGGCACGCAGCTGCCCGGCAACCTGTCCGGGATGGGCAAGAAGAAATGATCTTCGCCGCCGGATATCCTCACGAAGCCCCCTCCACGGGCGCGGCGGCAGAGTTCGCCGATCGCCTGCAAGGGCTGTTGCCCGTGATCGCGACGGACCGGCTGACGCTGCGCGCGCCCAACATCGCGGACTTCGCGGCCTATGCCGAGATCATGATGTCCGAACGGGCCGTCCATATGGATGGGCCGATGGAACGGGAAGAGGCGTGGTTCGACTTCACCTCGACGGTGTCGAGTTGGCTCCTGCGGGGCTTTGGCCTTTGGACGGTCACGCTCAACTCCAATGGCGAAACGCTGGGCTTCGTGCTTCTCAACATGGAGCCGGGCGACCGTGAGCCGGAACTCGGTTTCTTTTTCCGCGCCGCGAGCGAGGGCAAGGGATATGCGCTCGAGGCTGCCGAGGCCGCCCGCGATCATGCCCTCGATGTTCTTGGCCTCGACCGGCTCGTGTCCTACGTGGCGATCGAGAACGCGCGGTCTGCCGATCTGGCCGAACGGATGGGCGCGGTGCGCGATGGGGTGGCAGAAGCGCAGATGCTCGAGGACATCCACGTCTGGCGCCATGCGCCACTGGACGACGGCTCCGCCGATGACGCCGACGAGGAAGAGAACAGCGCGGACTCCAACGACTCCGAAGGCGGGATGGAGGCCTACGCATGACGACCGAGACGACCACCGATCTGGCCGAAAAGGACCTTGCCGCCCGCGCCGCGGAACTCCTCGCCGAACACCGCGCGTCCATCGACCGTCTGGACGCGATTCTCGTCTACACGCTGGGTGAGCGGTTCAAGCACACTCAGGCGGTGGGCCTGCTCAAGGCCACCCACGACCTTCCCCCGTCCGATCCGTCGCGCGAAGCGGCCCAGATCGCGCGGCTCGAAGATTTGGCGATCCAGGCGGATCTCGATCCCGATTTCGCCAAGGCTTTTCTGAAGTTCATCATCAGCGAAGTCATCCAGCACCACCAGAAACACCAGGAATCCGAGGCCTGAGGCCTCGTCCATAGCTAACTCAGGAGATACTCAACATGGCTATGAAAATTCGCCTCGCCCGTGGCGGTTCGAAAAAGCGCCCCCACTACTCGATCGTCGCCGCCGACTCGCGCATGCCGCGCGATGGCCGCTTTGCCGAGAAGCTGGGCACCTACAACCCGCTGCTCGCCAAGGATTCGGAAGACCGGGTCAAGATGAATATGGAGCGCGTGCAATACTGGCTCGACCAGGGCGCGCAGCCGACCGACCGCGTGAGCCGTATGCTCGAAGCCGCCGGTGTGATCGCCAAGAAAGAGCGTTCCAACCCGAAGAAGGCCGAGCCGGGCGCTCAGGCGAAGAAACGCGCCGAAGAGAAAGCCGCGAAAATCGCCGCCGCCGAAGAAGCCAAGAACGCCCCCGCCGAAGCTCCGGCGGAAGAAGCGGCTGCTGAAGAGACCGCGGAATAATCCGGTCTTACGGCTTGTGATCTGGATGGCGCGGGGCACAATATTCCCGCGCCATTCGTGTTTTGAAGAGCCTTGGAGGGTAGCGTGAGCGAAGATCGCATCTGTGTGGGCAGCCTTGGCGGCGCCTTCGGCGTGCGCGGCGAAGTGCGGCTCAAGAGCTTCTGCGCTGAACCCGAGGACATCGGGACCTATGGTCCGCTCTGGAACGAGGACGGCTCGCGCCAGTTCATTGTGGGGATCACCGGAGCCGTGAGCGGTGGCTTTGCCGCCGTGATCGACGGCGTGCGCAGCAAGGAAGAGGCGGACGCGCTCAAGGGGGTCAAGCTTTATGCCGACCGCGACGCGCTGCCGTCGCTGCCAGATGACGAATATTACCACGCCGATCTCATCGGCTTGACCGTGGTGGACACCGGCGGGGTCGAGGTCGGTCGTGTCTCTGCCGTGCTCAATCACGGCGCGGGCGATCTGCTCGAGGTTTCGGGGCCGGGTCTCAGATCCCCGGCGCTCATCCCCTTCACGCTGGCTGCCGTTCCGACCGTCGACCTTGCGGCGGGGCGGGTCATCATCGACCCACCCGAGGGTGCGTTGCCAGAGTGACGCATGTCATCGTCCATGCCGGGTTTCACAAGACGGGCACGACGAGCCTGCAGGACTTCTTCGCCGAAAATCACGCGGCGCTAAGACCCTATGTGGAATACCATGGACAGGGCGACACGCTTCACCGCTCCGCCGTCGCTGCCCGCATTTTCGCAAAGAGACCTTCGCTCTGGCGGCTGAGGGCCGTGCGCCGGGCGCTGGCCCACGACCTGGGGCAAATTCCCGACGCGCCCGTGATCCTCTTGTCGCGTGAACATTTCTCGGGGGTCATGCCGGGGCACCGATCCTGGACAGGCGGGCGGGTCCGCCGGTTCACGCGGGCGGCCAAGCCGCTGGCGCGTGCGATCCGGGGCGCATTGCGGGCGCGCTTTGGCGACGATGTTCAGATCACCTTCTTCTACACCACCCGCGAATGGGACAGCTGGATCACGTCGGTCCACGGGCACCTTCTTCGGGCCATCGACCTGACCGACGACCTCGCCACCTTCCGCGCGCGCTTCTCGCCGCGCTTCGGCCCGGAACCCGAGGCGGAGCGGATGCGCCGTTACCTTGCCCCCCTCCCTGTCGTGACCGCCCGGCTCGAAGACCACGCGGCACATCGTGAGGGGGCGGCATCGGTGCTTCTCGACCTGATCGGCGTGCCCCCTGAGCAGCGCGCCACGCTCACCCCCGCGCCACGTTCGAACGCGGGCCTCGACAGGGCCACCCGCGACGCGCTGCGCAAACTCAATGAACAGGAAATGACCAAGGCGGCGCGAAGGGCGGCGAAAGAGGCGCTGTTGTCGCACGACTGACGGACGAGGCGCGACGACGGGCGGACTGGTCGCACTGTCGCGGCGCGATGGGCTGGAAGCGCCCGGCTTTTGATGTTTGAGTGGAGTTGGAGCTTGGAGGGACGGGAGGGTCACAACTTGGGCATAGGACCATACACGCGCACGGGTCTCGCGCTGGTGTTCGTGCCTCTCTATGCCGGTCCGCTGCTCGCGGGCCTCGCCGGTCACCCGCCCGCGTCGGTCCCCGTCTTCGCGCTCCTCTTCCTGCTCTTCATCGCCATGACCCGCAGGCCCAATCTGCACGAGGCGGCTGGTTGGATCACGCTGGCCATGATGGCCGCCGTGCAGGCGATCCTCGTCGGGCTGACCTTCGGCCTGGGCCAATTGATTGCGGTCGCCGCTCCGGTGGCACTGCCGCAATGGCTGCCCCTCGTGCTGACCGCCTGTGCCACCTGCTACGGGGCTTGGGCTTATTCCACGCGGGCCGAGATGGACGTGTTCCTCGACTCGACGCTCGCCCGTTTGGCCGAATTCGACACCTTGACCGCCATGTCCTATGACGAGGCTTTTCCAGCCCCTGATCCGCGCGCTCACGCAGCGGTCGACCGCACGCTGGCCGAGGTGCGCGACCTGCCAAAGGACGCGCGCGTGGGCGAGATCGACCCTATCGTGCAGCGGCTTGAAACCGCGGTGGATGCCGAAGGGTTCGATCCACTGTATGACGCGGCGGGTGAGGTTGACGGGGTGCAGGACCGACGCATTGACCTCGCGCTCTTGCGATATGTCGCCTCGCCCCGCGTGCGGCGACAACTGATGCGCCGGGGCGAGGCCGGCCTGCCCGCCACCCTGCTTCTCAACGCCCCGGACCCCGGAATACGGGCCGAGGCGCGGTCGCTTGTCTGGACGCTTCTGGACGAGGATGCACCGCTGGCACAGCTTCCCGACCCCGACTGGCTCATCGAGCTTGATCATGCGTTTCCCGGCGAAGGCTTTGCCGATCTCGCAGGAGCCGTTTCCGGTGTCGCAGAAACGGCTTGAGCCGTCCTCGGCACCGGTTACGAACGCCGGTCCGCAAGACGTGCAGCCCGCCCTGCCCTGCGGACACCTGGGCCTTCCCAAGAGCCGCGCCAAGGGATATGCCCCGGCACATGACTGACCCGCGCGATACACCTGCGAAACCCGCCAAATCCCCCGCGCTCAAATCGCACGGGCGGTTGCAGGCGCGCGCCTCGCTCACCCCGCGCTCGCTGATGGACGACCCCGGCCCGCTGGCGGGCGCCTGGACCGCGCGGATCGTCACGCTGTTTCCCGGCGCCTTTCCCGGCGTGCTGAGCGAAAGCCTGACGGGCCGCGCGCTGACCGAAGGCCGCTGGGCGCTCGAGACCATCGACCTGCGCGAGTTCGGCGAGGGCAAGCATCGCAACGTCGACGACACGCCCGCGGGCGGCGGGGCCGGCATGGTGCTGCGAGCAGATATCGTCGCCAAGGCGCTGGACCGCGCTCTCGAGGGCGCGCCGCCGTCGCGGGGCCGCTGGCCGGTGATCTACCTCTCGCCGCGTGGGCGGCGGTTCGATCAGGCCATGGCGCGGGACTTTGCCCGCGCCGACGGGATCACCATGCTCTGTGGCCGGTTCGAGGGCGTCGATGAGCGTGTGCTCGAGGACTACGAAGTGCTCGAGGTGAGCCTTGGCGACTTCGTCATGACAGGCGGAGAGATTGCCGCACAGGCCATGATCGACGCGACCGTGCGGCTTCTGCCTGGCGTGCTCGGCAATATGGCCTCGACCGAGGACGAAAGCCATTCCAACGGCTTGCTCGAACATCCGCAGTATACCCGCCCGGCGGAATGGCGCGGGCGCAAGATCCCCGAGGTGCTGACCTCGGGCAATCACGGCGCGGTCGAGACCTGGCGGCGGGAGCAGTCGGAACGGCTGACGCGCGAGCGTCGTCCCGACCTCTGGGCGGCGCATCAGGCGCGGGGTCAGGACGACTGACCAAGCCGGCCAAGGGGCCACGAATCCCCTTGATTTGCTCATCCACGGGTCCTATACCCCGGCCGTCCGGAGCCGGAATCGGCTGCCGGACCGTTTTCTTTTGCCATGAACATGGCATCGGCTTCCGCTTCTTCGGCGGATCGGTCGGCGGGAACGAAAGGCCGGGCGACGGATCATCCGCGAACCGGCACAGGAACAGTGTCCTGTAACCTCCGGCGGGCGCCCATACGGCGGACCCGAACGAAGCCCGGAGCTCTGAGGCGCAGCAAACTTCGCGGGCCAACCGTGAGCATCATAGGAGTGTCCTTATGGACCTGATCGCACAGATCGAAGCGGAACAGATCGCTTCGCTGGGGAAAGAGATCCCCGACTTCAAAGCCGGCGACACCGTTCGCGTCGGCTACAAGGTGACCGAAGGCACGCGCACCCGCGTGCAGAACTACGAAGGCGTCGTCATCAGCCGGAAAAACGGCAAAGGCATCGCTGGCTCGTTCACCGTTCGCAAGATTTCCTTCGGTGAAGGTGTGGAGCGTATCTTCCCGCTCTTCTCGACCAACATCGACTCGATCGAGGTTGTGCGCCGTGGCCGTGTCCGCCGCGCCAAGCTCTACTACCTGCGTTCGCGTCGCGGCAAATCGGCCCGTATCGCGGAAGACACCAACTACAAAGCGCTCGACGCGTAAGCCACGGGAGAGACGACCATGAAAGCGGATACCCATCCCGACTACCACATCATCGACGTCAAGATGACCGATGGCACGGTGTACCAGATGAAATCGACCTGGGGCAAAGAAGGCGACCAGCTGTCGCTCGACATCGACCCCACCGTTCACCCGGCCTGGACCGGCGGCAACTCCCGCCTGCTCGACACCGGCGGCCGCGTGTCGAAGTTCAAGAACAAATACGCGGGCCTCGGCTTCTGAGCCGGACCGTTCGGATCACGGAAGACGCCGCCTCTTCGGGCGGCGTTTTTCATTGTGCGGTGCCACGGCCCGCCGTTAGAAGATAAAGTCGTCCGCGCCGATCTGCCGCCGTTCGATGTCCCACAGGAACACGACGCCATATCCGTAATCGACGAGCACCCCGTCACGCGATTCTCCTCGGGTAAACAGGTCTCGTTCCTGCGTGATCACGAGATCGCCGTAGGTCAGGTCCGAGGCATGAAGGTTGATCCGGTCCAGACCGTTCTGGAAATCCGCGATCTCGTCCGCGCCTGACGTGACGTAGAACCAATCGCGGCCATCGCCCCCGTAAAGCAGATCGTCGCCGGCCCGTGCGCCCAGCTTGTCGTTGCCGTCGCCACCCCAGATGATGTCGTCGCCGCTGCCACCCGAAAGCCTGTCGTTGCCGGATCCTCCGAAAAGACGGTCGTCCCCCCATGTGCCCCAGAGCTTGTCGTTGCTGCTGCCGCCATGAATCACGTCACTTCCTCTTCCGGCGACGATGTAATCCGCGCCGGATTCACCCCAGATCAAATCGTCTCCGTCACCGCCGAAGATCCGGTCGTTGCCGCTGCCGCCAAGAACACTGTCATTCCCGGCGCCCGCCGAAATGAAATCCCGACCCGCCCCCCCGGACAACTCGTCGTCACCCTCATGGCCAAACAGCCAGTCGTCGCCCGAGTCGCCGCGGATATTGTCGTGTCCGGCGCCACCATCCAGTCGGTCGTTCCCGCCACGCCCGATTATCGTGTCATCTGACGCACCGCCGTGTAGAGTGTCGGCCCTGTCCTGTCCCTCGAGATACATGCCGGGATCAAAGTCGAAGTCCTCGTCGTCAAGCTCCGCGCGCGGCGGCAGAGTGAACTCGACCACCACAACCTCATAGGGTGCAAGCACCACGTCGATGAGCGCACCCTGTCCAAGCACATCCGCCGAGATGTCTTCCGCCACACCGAAACGGCGCGCCTCGTTCCAATGGGCATCATCTTCGGCAAGCGTGACCCGCTCGGCAGTCACGAAATCGAAACTGTCCACATAGGCCGAGACGTCCAGTTGCACGTCTTGCGACTGAGCATCGCGCGAAGAAAGAAAGACGACGAAGCGCTCGTCGGAGCCAAAGGCGTTCACTTCGACCGTGTCGACCGCACGGTCCCGCGCCGACAGACCATTGTTCAGAAGCTCGAGCCCGATGGTGTAACGCGACATGAGCCGGAACACCTCGCCCAGCGTCGACAACATGTCGGTAAATTCCCCGTCGTCGCCTCCGGCATTCCCGGCAAGATCGACGCGGCCGGTGTATTCGATGGGCCAGTAGTGCGCCGCGTCCGCGCCGAGCTTGAGCAATGCCTCGAATTGCTCAAGCACGATCCCCGCGCCGTAGAGGCCCCACTGGTGCTTGTAGTTCTGATCGGGGCTCCACTCGGTGATGTGCAAAGAAAGCGGATCGGCACCGGCGGCGGCAAAGGCCGCCTGCCACTGCGCGAAATCCCAGCTGATTTCCTTGAAGTATCGGTCGGCCTGCCACAGGGGACCATCGCCAAGGGTCAGGCTGTCATCGGGCTCGTTGTAGAAATAGTGTTCCGTTACCCCGTCGATGGCTGCAAAACCCGCGTCCGAGAACGCGCCAAGGAGCGCGGCGTTCGCCGCTGCGATCTTGCCTTGCCAATCCAGCCCGCTTTCGTGAAAGCTGCCCCCCGGATCGAAGTCAGGCCCCCATATATCGCCCATCTGCACGAGGATCTCGGGCTGATTGGCCCCCGCCCCCAGAACCCCGTCGAGCGCGCCCTGAATGGCGACGGCCAGCGCGTTGGCGACCATGCCGTATTCCGCCGAGGTGAAGCCGACGGTCGCATCCCAGTATTCGTTCCCCAACTCGAAGGCGGCAATGTGGACGTCTGGATTGTCGCGAACCAGATCGGCGACGAAGGTGGCCGCCTGCGCGATGGCCGCCTCTGACACGATCCGCGCCCCGCTGTCGGTCTCCAGTATCATGTGGCGCGTCGGCAGAACGATGGTCGCCGCCTGCCCGGTTTCCCGGCTCCAGTCCAGGAAAGCGTCGAGACCAGTAAAGGTGTCTGCCCCGGTGACATGGGCGGCGAGCGCGTTGGGATCGTCGTAGAATGCCTGCCCCCAGGTCTCGGTCATGGTGCCGCCGGGCCAGCGTGCCCCGTGCTGCCCGACCTGCGAGACCGCGCGAGTATACGAACTGTCACCGGACAGATCGTTCATCGTGTAAAGCAGGTTGCCACCGAACAGCTCGGACGACACCACGAGACCCGTTCCGGGCCGCTCGTTGAGGGTCAGTCTCATGCGGCATCCCCCGAGCGCAGGACTTGATGATGACGAAGACCGTATATGGTCACGGTCGCCGCCCCGAATTGGTGAAAGTCTTGCCCCAATCGCGCCGCAACTCAATAGGTTCATTGAGGAAACAGTGCGTTTTCATTAACTTGAACCGAACCCGCCGGCTGCGCGTTCCGAAAGTGCGCAAGGTGATCGAGAGGTTCTTCTGAACATGATGCTTGACCGGTTGATCGGTGTTGCGGTGGTCGTCACCGGTGCTGTGCTTTGGCCCCCGCGACTGCGCCAACGGGCCACGTGGCGGAAACCTTGGCCTCGGCCGTCCTGGGCTTCGCTTTCATCGTTTCGGTCGCCTACTACCTCAATCTCTTCGGTGCCTTCGGCCTCTCCCTCACGCCATGGGACAGCCCGCTCAACGCGCGGCTCCTGACCAGCGCGATCTACGCCGTGATCCTCATCGTGGGTTTCACCAAGGGCTTCGCGGCGCTCGAACGGATGGAATATGCCTCGGTCGCGGCCAAGCTCGCGATCATCGCGGGGCTGATCCTCGGCTCGTCTGGTTCAACGCCCGCGAATGGTCATCGGGCAGCTTGTCCTTCGCGCCCCCGGTCGAGCACGGCTGGGCCGCGCTCACGCTGGGCTTCGGCCTCATCGTCACGGTGCAGCGGTTTGAAACCTCGCGTTATCTGGGCAAATCCTACGACGCCCCGACCCGGATCCGGTCAATGCGGATGGCGCAGATCCTGTCCACGTTCATCTACCTGACCTACATCGTCCTCGTCGCCTACAGCTTCGACCCAACTGGGGGAGAGATCACGGAAACCGCCATCGTGGACATGATGGCCGTCGTGGCGCCGATCCTGCAGCTGCTGCTTGTCGCCGCCGCGCTCACCGCTCAGTTCTCGGCGGCCGTGGCCGACACGGGCGGGTCGGGCGGGCTGATCGCCGAACTGATCAAGGGGCGCATCCCGCAGAAGCCCGCCTATGCTGTTGTCGTGGGCGCGGGCCGCGCGCTCACCTGGGTGGCTGATGTGTTCGAGATCATCGCCTACGCGAGCCGCGCCTTCGCCGCCTACTACGCCCTTCAGTCGAAGATCGCGGCGCGACGCGCCTTTGTCGCGGGCGACCGCAGCCGCGCCACCGTCTATGCTGGCCTCGCCGTTTTCGGTGCCATGATCGCGATTTTCGGGCGCCCCGTGGAGTAGGTCACCAACCATAGGTCGCTTCCCATTTCCGGCCCACCGCCATATAGTGCCCCAAAGCGCGGCCAACGCGCGGTTTCGGGCAAGTAGGGTACGGGCGCATGGCGCATATCATCGTCGTCGGCAACGAAAAGGGCGGGGCGGGCAAATCCACCGTGTCCATGCATGTGGCGACCGCGCTGGCGCGGCTTGGCTATCGGGTGGGCGTCCTCGACCTCGACCTCAGGCAGCGCACCTTTGGCCGGTTCATGACCAACCGCCGCGCGACTTGCGAGCGCGAGGGGGTGGATCTCCCGACACCCTCCTATCACGAGTTGCCCAACATCGAGGCGAGCGCGCTTGCGCCCGGTGAGAACCTTTATGACCGGCGCCTGTCACAGGCGGTGGCCGAGCTTGAGCCGCAGGTCGATTTCATCGTGATCGACTGCCCCGGCTCGCATACTCGCCTGAGCCAGGTGGCCCATACGCTCGCCGATACGCTGGTAACGCCGCTCAACGACAGCTTCGTCGATTTCGACCTGCTCGCCCATGTGTCGCCCGACACCGACACGGTTCTGGGTCCGAGCGTTTATTCCGAGATGGTCTGGAACGCGCGACAGCTGCGCGCGCAGGCGGGACTGAAGCCCATCGACTGGGTCGTGGTGCGCAACCGTCTGGGCGCGCAGGCGATGATCAACAAGGAAAAGATGGCGGCGGCACTGGATAACCTCGCCCGCCGGATCGGGTTCCGGGTGGCACCGGGGTTCAACGAACGGGTGATCTTTCGAGAGTTGTTCCCCCGTGGCCTCACGCTTCTCGACCTGCGGGATGTGGGCGTCGTCGGTCAGATGAACATCTCGAACGTCGCGGCGCGGCAGGAACTACGGGACCTTGTGAAGGCGCTGAACCTTCCCGGTGTCAACGTCACCTTCTGACAAGACGCTGTCCTCCGGCACGGCGACCAGCCCCACCCCCTCGCGCCGGAACACCGCCCGCGCCCGTTCGGTGAAATGCACGCCGTCCGCCTCGACCGCCATGCGCGTCACCGTGAGTTGACCCGGCACCATGTCGAGCAGAGCAAAGTCGTTCACCTCGCCCCGCAGGCGACTGGATAGACTCGTGCCCGCGTGGACCTGAATGGGGCCCGCCGGATCACCAGGACGGGTCAGGAAGGCCCCCGTGTGCCATGTGTGCAGATGCCCCGACAGCACCACGTCCGCCCCGCCGTCCTTGAGCCGGGCCAGCGCTGCCTCGCGCCCCTTCATCGGGGCCTTGTCCGCGGCGGGGTCCTGTTCGAAGGGATGATGCGCCACGACGATGTTGAACCGGTCCTTCGGCCCGTCGGCAAAACGTTGGCAAAGCCGCCGGATCGCCCCACTTCGTGCCACGCCACGCTGATGGGCAAAACGGTCCGTCGTATTCAGCCCGGCGACCCGGTAGATCCCGCCGTCGTGGCAGGGTTCGAGATCGAAAGAGATCATCTCGCGATACTTGCGGTAGGGCTGGAAGAACCGCGTGACGGGCTGAAAAAGCGGCATGTCATGGTTGCCCGGCACGGCGAGCCAGCGTGCGCCAAGACTGTCAAGGAAATGGCGCGCTGCCCGAAACTCCCGGCTGCGCGCCCTTTGGGTCAGGTCGCCCGAGACGACCACGATGTCCGGTTCGACCGCCTGGACAGCGGCGACGAGGGGTTTGAGCAATTCGGGTCGCGCACGCCCGAAATGCAGGTCGGACAGGTGGACGATCCGCTTCATTCCGGCGCCTCACGCGCGGCTCCGCGGGCGTCCTCTTCCGCCTTCTCCTCTGGCACGATGATGTCGAGCGCACCGGGCACCAGCCTGATCCGATAGGGCCCGCGCATCGGGGACTTTTCCCCGTCACGCACGACAAGCCGCCTGCGCCGGCCGGAGTGGATCACGATGTCGGTGCCGGTCACCAGCCGGAAATCCCGGCCCTCCTGCATCGCCCCTACGGCAAGCCGGGCCGCGTGTTTGACGAGGCCCATCCGGCCCACATCATCGGCGAGATAGAGCGCCAGTTTTCCGCCTCTGACCGCATCCGCCCCCGCCAGTCCGAAGCGGTCGAGTTGAAAGGACGAATTGCCCACGAAGGCCAAGGGCGATTTCACCGAGATACGCTCACCGTCCACGTCGATCTTCATCGTCATCGGGTCGTAGAATTTGACCAGCGCGCGGACCACGCTCCAATAGGCTGCGATGCGGGATCGGCCGAAGCGTTTGTAGGTATCTTCGCGCTGCTTGAGGATCGCGGAATAGACCCCGATCGAGGTGTTGTTGAGAAACACCTTGTCATTGATCGTCCCGACCGAGGCAGGCTCCAGCCGTCCATCGCAGATCGCGCGGATCGCCGCCTCGCTGTCTTCGGGAATGCCCAAGGCGCGGGCGAAGTAGTTGAAGGTGCCCAGCGGGATCACCCCCATCGCGACGCCGCTGCCCACCATGGCCTGCGCCACGCCACAGAGCGTGCCATCGCCGCCCGCCGCCACAACGGTCGTCGCCCCGGCATCGAGCGCCTTTCGCGTGATGGCGGGCAGGTCGTCGCCCTTGTGGACCTCGTGCAAGGTGAGCGTTCCGCCCGCCGCCTCGACACATTCGGTCAGCGTATCACGGATCGACACGCCCTCCTCTTTGCCGGAATTGGCATTCACGACCGCATGGGTGGCGGTCAAAACCGGTTTGTCCTTGGCCTTCAGCATCCGCGGCGCTCCGTTGACGGGTCCGGGATAGAACGAGCGCCGGTGAGGCAAGGTTCCAGCGCCTCGCGGGCATGTGTCGACAGCACCGAATCCGCCGGCGCAGAATGACGACATGTCCGTGGGCGTGAACCGGAACGGGCCGTCGCGCTACCCCTGCGCGGCGAGCAGATCGGCGTTGCCGCCCGCCGCCGTGGTATCGACGCAGAGGTGCCGCTCGTGGGCGACATGGGCGAGGTCGGGCATGCCGGTGATCAGGGGCACGAGCGGCCCGTCGCGCTGGGCAAGCGTCTGGGCGATCCGGTGCCCCTTTGCCCGGTCGCCCCACCACAGGACGCCCGAAAACCCCTGCGCCGCGGCAAGCACGTCGAGCGCGCAACCGCCCGGCAGCGCAATGGCAACGCCGCCCATCGCCTCGACCGCCGCCACCTGCGCCTGCGCCGCCGTCTCGCCCGGCCCGAAACACAGGATCGGCGGGCGGGTCACCAGCGTCAGGCGATTGAGTTCACCGGTCGGCCCCGGCATGTCCTGCTGCGACAGGATGCGCGACCGCGTCGCCGCCAGCGCCCGGTCAAGCGCGCTGCGCCCGGTCTTCACCCCGCGCGCGCCCTCGATCTCGGGGGCGGCAACCCGGCGAAACCGCGCCAGATACTGCGGCCCGCCTGCCTTTGGCCCGGTTCCCGACAGCCCCTCGCCGCCAAAAGGCTGGCTGCCCACGATGGCGCCGATCTGGTTGCGGTTGACATAGGCGTTGCCCACATGGATCGCGCCCGTCACATCCTCGACCCGCCCGTCGATCCGCGTGTGCAGCCCGAAGGTCAGGCCAAAGCCCCGCGCATTGATCGCCTCGACCACTCGGTCAATCTCGCCCGCCTTGAAGGTCGCGACATGAAGTATGGGGCCGAACACCTCGCGCTCCAGAGCCTCGATCCCCGGCACGCGCAGCATCGCAGGTGCGATGAAATGCCCGGTATCCGGCGTGTTCACCTGATGGATCATCGCATCTTCATGCGCCGCGACGTAGTCCGCGATCCCGTCCCAGGCTTCGGCGTCGATAACCGGGCCGACATCCGAGGACAGCGCCCAAGGATCACCCAGCACGAGCGTGTCCATGGCGCCCTTGAGCATCTCGATCATCGTGTCGGCCACGTCCTCCTGCACATAAAGGCACCGGAGCGCCGAACAGCGTTGCCCTGCGGACTGGAACGACGAGGCGACGATGTCGCGAACCGTTTGCTCGGGGAGCGCCGTCGAATCCACGATCATCGCGTTGAGCCCGCCGGTCTCGGCGATGAGCGGCGCGCCGGGGGCAAGGTGATCGGCCATGGCCCGCGCGATGATCCGCGCCGTTTCGGTCGAGCCGGTAAAGACGACTCCGTTCACGCGCGGGTCCGAAGTCAGCATGGCGCCGACACTCCCGCCACCGGGCAGAAGTTGCAGCGCGTCACGCGGCACGCCGGCTTCGTGCAGGAGCCGCACGGCCATGGCGGCGACGAGCGGCGTCTGCTCGGCGGGTTTCGCGATGACCGCGTTCCCCGTAACAAGCGCGGCGGCGATCTGGCCGGTGAAGATCGCGAGCGGGAAGTTCCACGGCGAAATCGCGGCGACGGTGCCAAGGGGGCCGCCCGCGGGTTCCGGCTGGCCCGCGTAATAACGCAGGAAATCCACCGCTTCACGCAATTCGCCCACGGCATCGGCCAGCGTCTTGCCCGCCTCGCGCGCCAGCACCGCGAAGACGGGACCGAAGTTCTCCTCGTAAAGATCGGCGGCGCGCAGCAGCACCGCCGACCGTTCCGCATGGTCGGCACCCCAAGGGTTTGCCGCAGCCAGCGCAGCCTCGGTGCAGGTCCGGTCGGCCTCGGTCACACGGGCAACGAGCTTATCCGTCGCCGGGTTCAAGACCTCGCGCGCCGTGCCCGTGGCCTCACCCGCGATCAGCGGGGCGGCATCCGGGATCGCGCACTCACGGCCAGCAAAGATCCGGGCGAGCGTGGCTTCGTCCGACAGATCGAACCCCGCCGCGTTCTCGCGATCCGGCCCGAAGATGCGCGCCGGATGGGTGACGGCGGCCCGCGCAGTCGCAACCGCGTCAAAGGGGTCCGCCGCGATCTCTTCCGGCGTCACGTCCTCGTCCACGATCTGATGGACGAAGCTCGAATTGGCCCCGTTCTCGAGAAGCCGGCGCACGAGGTAGGCGAGCAGATCACGGTGCGCCCCGACGGGCGCATAGATGCGGCAACGCCCGCCCTCGGCCACGACGATGTCATGGAGCCGCTCGCCCATGCCGTGCAGGCGCTGGAACTCGAAGGCCACGTCACCTGCCATTTGACGGATCGCCGCGACGGTATGCGCGTTGTGCGTGGCGAACTGGGGATAGAGCCGGTCCGCGTAACCGATCAGCTTTTTCGCGTTGGCTATATAGCTCACGTCGGTCGCCTGTTTCGTGGTGAAGAGAGGAAAGTCCGGGTGGCCTGCGACCTGTGACCGCTTCATCTCGGTATCCCAGTAGGCGCCCTTGACCAGCCGCACCATGAAGCGCCGGTCGAGCCGTTCGGCGGTGGCGTGGAGCCAGTCGATCACCGCGCCCGCGCGTTTGCCATAGGCCTGCACGACGACGCCGAAGCCCTCCCACCCCGCAAGGGCCGGGTCCTCGAGCACGGCTTCGATCACCTTGAGCGACAGCGTGAGCCGGTCCTGTTCCTCGGCGTCGATGTTGAGGCCGATGTTCACCCCCGCCGCCTGCCGGGCGAGGCGGGCGAGCACGGGGACAAGTTCCTCCATGACGCGGGCCTCCTGCGCGACCTCGTAGCGAGGATGCAGCGCCGAGAGCTTGACCGAAATACCGGGGTTCGCCTCGACACTGCCCTTGGTCGCGCGTGCCCCGATCGCCTCGATCGCGCGGGCATAGGCCGCTTCGTAGCGGGCGGCATCGGCGTAGGTCATCGCCGCTTCGCCCAGCATGTCGTAGGAATAGGTGAACCCCTGCGCCTCGCGCTTCTCGGCGCGATCCAGCGCAGCTTCGATCGTCTCGCCCAGCACGAACTGGCGGCCCATCTCGCGCATCGCCTGCCCGACGGCGACACGGATGACCGGCTCGCCCAGTCGTTTCACGAGGCCACGCAGCGTCCCCGCGACGCCCCTCTGCCCCTCGTCGAGCACCCGGCCCGTCAACATCAGCGCCCAGGTCGAGGCATTGACCAGCGGCGAGGCGGCCTGCCCGATGTGCTTGCCCCAGTCAGACGGCGCGATCTTGTCCTCGATGAGGTCGTCGATGGTTTCGGCATCCGGCACGCGCAGCAACGCCTCAGCCAGACACATGAGCGCGACGCCTTCGTCGGTGGACAGGCCGTATTCCGACAGGAATTGCTCCATCAGACCGGGCCTCGCGCTCTCGCGGATGCGCCGGACGAGCGCGGCTGCGTCCCGCGATATCGCCTCGCGCGCGGGCTCCGGCAGGTTGGCCTCTTCGATCAGGGCGGCAACAAGAGCCGTTTCATCGGCGAACTTCTCGGATGTGAAAGGGTGCGTGAGGGGCTGCATCGGGAACTCCGGTCGTTTTGGCGAGTCTAGCAGAGCCAGAGCGGGCTTTCCGACCATGTTTCTTCCTGGTATGGTCATTTGACCCGACTTTCGAGGAAAATATGGACGAATCGGACAGGCTTGACCCCATCGACAGGAAAATCCTGTCGGCTCTTACAGAGAACGCGCGGCTGTCCATCGTGGACTTGTCCCGTCGCGTGGGACTGTCCAAGACCCCTGTCGCCGCGCGCGTGAAGGCGCTCGAGGAGCGCGGGGTCATCGTAGGCTACCGCGCCATTCTGGATCCTGAAAAACTCGGCCTGCCCCATGTGGCCTATGTCGAAGTGCGGCTACTCGACACCCGGCAGAAGGCGCTTCTCGAATTCAACGAGGCAGTGCGCCGTGTGCCGGAGATCGAAGAATGCTACATGATCGCGGGGGGCTTCGACTACCTGCTCAAGGTGCGCTCGAAGGACATCGCGGATTACCGGCGGGTGCTGGGCGAGGAAATCTCCTCCCTGCCCCATGTGTCCTCGTCGTCCACCTACATCGCGATGGAAGCGGTGGTCGAACAGAGCTTCGTGACGCTATAGGTCAGGTGATCGTCTGGATCAGGCGAAAGGCGGAACGGATCGAGCGTTCCGCCACGAGGCGCCCGTTGGGCAAGTCGTTGGAATGCGCCCGGTGAATGGCGTCCTCCTCGGCATGGCCGTGAGCACGCCATCGCGCGACGAGGCGGCGTTCGAGCTCGTCCTCGGGCACCTGCACGACGATCTTGAGGTCGAAGAGCGGATGGGCGCGGGTCCAGGGGGCCTCGTCCAGCAGCAGGTAATTGCCTTCGACAATGA
>LUOO01000076.1 GCA_001626765.1 Maritimibacter sp. REDSEA-S28_B5 | reverse complement strand
CAGGTCTTCCTCCAGCGCGCGGCGATCCTCGGCCGATTGATGCAGGTCGCTCGAATAGAAGCGGAACCGGCCGCGCCCGTTGCCCTTTGCGGCATAAAGCGCAAGGTCGGCGTTGCGCACCAGCGCCGACGAGCCGATGCCGTCGCTTTCCGAAATGGCGATGCCGATCGAAGATCCGATGCGGATGCGCTCGCCTTCGATCAGAAAGGGCTTGGCAAGGCTCAGGATGATCGCATTGGCGATCCCCGCCAGCTTTTCGACCTGGGTGATCTGCGGCAGCACGATCTGGAACTCGTCGCCGCGCGGCGGGCGATGCTGCCGGAGCGGTCGCAGGCCGTTGAACGGGTGATCGAGCTTGTCGAATGCGCGCTGCTTCTGCCCTTCGACGCCGGGCTCATGCGTGAACAGGTCACCTATGAGGACCTCGTCAACGCGCCCGAGGCACGGGGGCTGCGCCATGCCTTTCTGGCCGAGCGGCGGGCCGGGCGTTCGCCGCGTCTTGCCGGGGTCAAAGCGCGCCCGATCTCAGGGATCGGGATCGTCGGGGCCGGACCGCTCGCCCGCGATATCGCCATGGCGGCGCTCACCACCGGTGTTCCGGTGCGGCTCGCGCTCGAGGAGGATGGGGCCATCTCGCGCGCCCGCGCGCGGATCGAAGCGGTCTATGCGCAGGCGGTCGAAACCGGGCGCATGTCCGGCAAGGACCGCGACGCGCGGCTCGCCCGGCTGACGGTTTCCGACAGCTACAGGTCGCTCGCCGACAGCGACGTGGTGATCGAGGCGCTGGCGGAAAACGCGGTCAGGAAGGCAGCGACCCTTACCCGCCTGTCGCAGGTCGTGCTGTCGGAGGCGGTCCTCGCGAGTTCTACGGCGGAATGCGACATCCCAACGCTCTCCCGTGCCGTCACTCGGCCCGAACGCTTTGCCGCCTGCCATTTCATCGCCCCCGCCGACCGCAACCGGCTGGTCGAGGTCGCGGGGACCGAGGCGACGCGGCCCGAGGCGATGGTCACGCTTTTGGGCCTCATGCGATCCATGGGCAAGGTGCCGATCACGGTCGCGCCGCGCTCGGGCCTCGTGTTCAACCGACTGCTCCGGGCCTATTACACTGCGGCCTGTCTGACGCTCGAACAAGGCGCGATGCCCGCCGAGGTCGATGCGACGATGCGGGAATACGGGATGCCGCTCGGGCCGTTTCAGGCGCAGGACCTTGCCGGTCTCGACGCCGTCTGGGGGCTGGGGGCAGAGGACTGCGCCAGTGTCCTGCCGCTCCAGATGATCGAGAACGCCTGGTATGGCAGCCGCACGGGGCAGGGGTTCTATCGCTACGACGAGGGCGAAAAGGGCGGTCGCGCCGCGCCCGAGGTTCTGACGCTCATCCGCGAGGTGCGGGCCGATCGCGGCGTGACGGCGCGCGAGATCGGGGCCGACGAAATCCGCGCACGCTGCCTTTATGCCATGGCGAACGAGGGTGCGCGGTTGGTCGAGGCGGGGACGGTCGAACGTCCCTCGGATGTGGACGCCGCGATGCTGCTCGCGCTCGGGTTCCCGCGGGTCGCGGGGGGGCCAATGGCGGTGGCGGATGCCGCCGGTCCAGTGGCGGTGCGCAAGGCGCTGGAGGCTTGGGCGGACGAAAGCGACTTCTGGCAGCCGCAGCCGATCTGGCGCGAGCTGATCAAATCGGGCGGGTCGTTCGACGCGTTGAACTAGGCCGTCGGACCCGCCACTCAGGTGAGGATGACGCCGACCACCACGAGGATGAGGCCAAAGGCCGACAGCATCAGCGCGCCGAAGTTCAGCACCATGGCGGATTTGACGGCATCGCGCAGGGCGTCGTCGTCAAGGCCCGCCCGCTTGGCCTTCACCACGCGCATCGCCGAGGTCACGAGGCCCAAGAGCCCGACGACCGAAATGGCCGCACCGATCCAGATCATCCAGTCCATGGGCCGGGAGGTAGCCTGCGCAAGAGCCTGCCGCAAGGGGGAAACCGCAGCGTTCGCGGGGGAGGCTGCGGGCAAATCGGTCTTGAACGGCGCGAGCGTGGCGGCTAGGTGAAGGGACCCCTTCGAGCATGGAAACGAGGACCGGCATGGACGACGTGATGGATATGGAAGAGCACAAACCGACGAGCTACCGCGTCACGGCGGACGAGCTGCGCCAGTTCATCGAACGCTTCGAGCGGCTCGATATGGAGAAAAAGGACCTCGCCGACCAGCAGAAAGAGGTCATGGCCGAAGCCAAGGCGCGCGGCTACGATACCAAGGTCATGCGCAAGGTCATCGCGCTGCGCAAGCGCGACAGCGACGATATCGCGGAAGAGGAAGCGATCCTCGAGATGTATAAAGAGGCGCTCGGGATGGCCTGAGCGGGGCCGCAGCGGACCAATGCCAAGGCGCGGGTAACCCCGCGCCTTTTTTTTTAGTATCAAGCTGTTATGAAATTCACGCCGGGAATATGCGACAGCTCGTCCATGTCGTCGTCATAGGACTGGCTCAGGCGTTCGACGACCTCGTCGGTCCAGCCGGGCAGCGAGACCTCTTCTTCGACCGCCTCGTCGATGGCGTATTTGTCGAGAAAGGCGGCGAGAACGCGGCGGCGCTGGATCTCGCTCACCGGCGGGTTTTCGGCCATGTAGGCGCGCAGGCGTTTGACCCCCTCGCGCTCCATGATCTGGGCAATGATGTCGAGCCCGCCCTTGAACAGGATGCGCATGTCGATGCCGGTGATGTCATGCATGACCTCGGGCCAGATAAGCGGCGTGTCCTCGTTGCACCAGACCGTGACCGGGCAATCGGGGTTCGCCTCGCGGATGTCGCGCACCACGTCGGACCAGATCAGCCCCTCGAGCCTGAGCTCGCTCGCGATCTTGTGGCCGTCGAGGTCGGGAAAGGCCGAGATGATGGCCGGAACGAAGGTTGCGGGATTGCGCAGCGCGATGAAGAACTCGACGTCATGGGCCGGAAAGCCCGCGCGCAAGTTGTGCGTCCGCTCGCCCGCGAGCGGATAGAGCATCCCGTCCTCGATAATCCGGCGCGGCCCGCAGATGAAATTCTGGAACGACAACACGAGCCGGTCCGGGTCCTCGCCGTCGAGGATAGCTTCCAGCACTACGTCCTGCGTTTCCTCGGTGGCACGGCCGCCGTCGAGTTTCGAGAAGACATCGGTCAGGAGCTTGCGGTATTTCGACGGGCCGGGCACGGCAACGCCGTGATCCTGCAGAATTTTCGGGTTCTTCAGCAGCGATTTGAGGAGTTGGTCCTCGTCCGTGCAATGGGCGCCGACGTGAAAGGCTATCTGCATGGGTCCGGATAATTCCTTCTATCAACCTGTCGCAATATAACGGGATTTCTGGACAGTTAAACCGCTTTCGGGATATGGCCTCGCCATGGTTGAGCGAAACACTCAGGTTCCATCGTGGGCGGGTCGTGCCCGCCTCGTCTGGCCCGGCCCCTGGACGGTGGGCGCGGTGGTTGTCGCGCTGGCCGTGATCGGCCCGATCCTCGCGGTGGTCTGGATGGCGTTCAACCCGGCCGAGAACGTCTGGCCGCATCTGATGAGCACGGTTCTGCCGCGTTATCTGGCCAATACCGCGATCCTTGCGGCCTCGGTGGCCGCGCTCGCGGCGGCGGTGGGGACGGGGGCGGCCTGGCTCATCGTCATGTATCGCTTTCCCGGTTCGAAGTGGCTCGAGTGGCTCCTGCTCTTTCCGCTCGCGATCCCGGCCTATGTCGGGGCCTATGCGCTGGTCGATTTCCTGGAATACTCCGGCCCGCTCCAGACGGCCCTGCGCGAGGTTTTTGGCTGGCAATCCGCCCGCGATTACTGGTTTCCCGAAGTCCGCTCGCGCGGCGCGGCCATCGTGGTGCTGACGGCGGCGCTCACCCCCTATGTCTATCTCCTGACGCGGGCAGCGTTTCGCGAACAGTCGGGCGGGGTCTACGAGGTGGCGCGCGCGCTCGGCGCGGGGCCCTTTGGCCGGTTCTGGCGCGTGGGCCTGCCGCTCGTGCGGCCCGCCATCGCGGCGGGCAGCGCCATCGTGATGATGGAGACGGTGTCGGATTTCGGCGTGGTCGATTTCTTTGCCGTGCAGACGCTGACGACCGGGATTTTCACCACTTGGCTCGAGATGGGCAATGCAGGCGGCGCGGCGCAGATCGCGCTCGTGATCCTCGGCCTTGTCCTGCTGCTCGTCGCGCTGGAAAAGGCGAGCCGGTCGCGGTCCAAATTCTACAAAATCGAACGCCAGCAGCGCCCGGTGACCAAGGTGCGGCTGACCGGCTGGCAGGGCTGGCTCGCCACGGCGGCCTGCACGCTGCCCTTCGCGGTGGGTTTCGTGCTGCCCACAGGGGTGATCCTGTGGCACGCGCTGGCCAACGCGCAGGAATGGGTGGCGCCGGGGCTGTTGCTCGCGCTCTGGCACACGGTCGTGGTCGGGGGAAGTGCGGCGATCTTGACGGTGTTCTTCGCGCTGGTGCTGGTTTACGGCGTGCGGCTGACCGGTTCGCGCCTGCCCAAGGCCGTGCTGCCGTTTTCGACCATCGGCTACGCTGCGCCTGGCGCGGTGTTGGCGGTGGGCATCCTCGTGCCGCTCGCCACGGCTGACAACTGGTTTGCCGACGGGGTTCTGGCGCTCACAGGCTGGGATCCGGGACTCTTGCTCACCGGAACGGCGGTCGCCGTGGTCTATGCCTATTTCGTGCGGTTCTTTGCCATCGCGCAGGGGGCGGCGGATGCGGCGATGGGACGGGTGTCGCCGTCGCTTCCCATGGCCGCGCGGTCGCTTGGACGGAGCGCGGGCGGCGCGCTGCGCGAGGTCTATGTGCCGCTGATCCGGGGGTCCGTCGGCACCGCGCTGCTCCTTGTCTTTGTGGACTGCGTGAAGGAACTGCCCGCGACGCTTCTGCTGCGCCCGTTCAACTACAACACGCTTTCGACGCGGGTCTATGAAAAGGCCAGTCTCGAGCAGATCGGGCAGGCGGCTCCAGCGGCGATCCTCGTCATCCTCGTGGGGCTGTTGGCGGTCGGTTTCATGGCAAGGGCGAACCGCTGAACGGGGCCGATTGACAGGTGACGCCTTCGGGCGTATCGGGCGGCTGCGGCGCAGAATTGGTGCGTCGTGACCTCTCTCCCCGGGCCGATGACGCCTGTGCGCGGGACCTTTCTGAGACAAACGACATGACGGGAATGATCTTTCCCTCTGGCGATCTGAACGTGGATCGCCGCGCGGGCTTTGCGGAGTCCATGGCCTATCTGGGCGATCTTGACGCGGCCATCGAAGTGCTGGCAGAGGCGCTGGAGCAGGCGCCGGACTGGGCGGCGGGCTGGTTCCGGCTGGGCGAGTATCACGAGCGGGCGGGCGACATGACCGGTGCGGTGTCGTGCTGGCAAAAGGCGCTGGCGGCGGACCCCGCCGACCCCTTCGGCGCGTCGCTCAAATGCGATCTGGGGGGGCAGGGATCGGTGGTCGAGCAGATGCCAGCGGCCTTTGTCGAGACGCTTTTCGATCAGTACGCCCCTCGCTTCGATGCCTCGCTCGTCGAGGGCCTGTCCTACCGCGGGCCGCAGGAGATCATGGCGGAGCTTGGCACGTTCCGGATGGGCCGGGTGCTCGATCTGGGCTGCGGCACGGGGCTCATGGGCGCAGAACTGCGCGGGCAGGCGGATTGGCTCGAAGGCTGGGACCTGTCCACGCGGATGCTGGCGGAGGCCGAGGGCAAGGCGATCTACGACGCATTGGACAAGCGCGACATCGCGGCGCTCGATCTGGGCGGGACGCGTTGGGACGTGATCGTCGCTGCGGATGTCTTTGCCTATGTGGGAGCGCTGGAGCGGGTGGTGGGCTGGTGCGCGGGGTCCCTGGCGCCCGGCGGACGGCTGGTGTTCTCGGTCGAGTTGAGCGAGGCCGAGCCGGTGGTGCTGCGCGAAAGCCGCCGCTTCGCCCATTCCCGCGCTTATATCGCGGGGCTGCTCGCCCAGGCGGGTTTCGGCGAGGTGGCCCTGCGCCAGGTTGTGCTTCGCATGGACCGGGGCCAGCCGATCCAATCGCTGGTGGTCATGGCCTCTGGGCTTGGCGTGGGGCGGCGTGAAGGCGAGGGCGAAGCGGAGGCCTTTGCCTGAGCTGTGATGCGGAATGGGCGGCGTGCGCCGCCCATGCTGTGTGCGCTTGGTCCGACACTTCGTGCCGGACCAAGCGGGTGGGGGGCTTTGCCCCCCATACGAAGCGGCTGCGCCGTTTCGATCCCCCCAAGGTATTTGAGAAGCGGTGAAGATCAGGCGTGGAGCGCCCGGATTGCCGTGGTCAGGCTGACCGTTCCGGTGACCTTGCCCGTTTCGTCGGTGACGCCCACGGTCCCGTCCGGTGCCTCGTTCATCGTCGGAAGCGCGTCGGACAGCACGGTGTCGCCGTCGAGCGTGGGGCCGGAGAAGCCCGCCGCCACGGGGTCGGCGAGGCCGTAGAGCCGGATCACCTTGGCGCGGTTGATGTCCTTGGTGAAGTCGCGGATGTAGTCGTCGGCGGGTTTGAGCACGATCTCCTGTGCATCGCCCTCCTGAATGAGCGCGCCGTCGCGCAGGATGGCGATGTTCTCGCCAAGACGCAGCGCCTCGTCAAGATCGTGGGTGATGAAGATGATCGTCTTGTGCAGTTCCTCCTGAAGGTCGAGCAGGATCGACTGCATGTCGTAGCGGATGAGCGGATCGAGGGCCGAAAAGGCCTCGTCCATGAGGAGGATGTCGGCGTCGGTGGCGAGCGCGCGGGCGAGGCCCACACGCTGCTGCATTCCTCCGGAGAGCTGGCCGGGATAATGTTCCTCGTAGCCCGATAGACCCACGCGCTCGATCCATGTCCCCGCGCGGGATTTCGCCTCGGCCTCGTCCACGCCCTGGATCTGGAGGCCATACATGACGTTCTCGCCGATCTTGCGGTGCGGAAGGAGGCCGAATTTCTGAAACACCATCGACATCTTGAAGCGCCTGAGGTCGCGCAGCCGCTCTTCGGACATTTTCATCACGTCCTCACCGTCGACGAGGATTTCTCCGGCGGTGGGCTCGATCAGCCGGTTGATGTGGCGGATCAGCGTGGACTTGCCCGACCCCGACAGGCCCATGATGACCTGGATGCGCTTTTCGGGGATGTCGAGCGAGACGTCCTGAATCCCAAGCACGTGGTTGTGCTTGTCAAGAAGTTCCGGCTTGCCCATGCCCTTTTGCACCAGGGGAAGCACCTCTTGCGGGCGCTTGCCGAAGATCTTGTAGAGGTTCCTGATCTGGACTTTCGTGGTCTCGGTCATTTCGAGTTCCCCCGGTAGGCCTGTAGCCGTTTGCCGTAGGTCTGCGACACGCGGTCAAAGATGATCGCGAGCGCCACGATGGCTAGGCCGTTCATGAGGCCAAGCGCGAGGTATTGGTTCGAAATCGCGCGCAGCACGGGCACGCCCAGGCCCTGCACCCCGATCATCGAGGCGATGACGACCATGGAAAGCGCCATCATGATGGTCTGGTTCACGCCGGCAAAGATGTTGGGCAGCGCGAGCGGCACCTGCACGCCGAAGAGCTTCTGCCGGGGCGAGGCGCCGAAGGCGTCGGCGGCTTCGAGCACGTCGGCGTCGACCAGCCGGATGCCGAGGTTCGTCAGGCGCACGATGGGCGGGATGGCATAAATGCAAACGGCGATGAGGCCGGGGACCTTGCCGATGCCCAGAAGCATGACGACGGGGATCAGGTAGACGAAGGAGGGGATCGTCTGCATCACGTCGAGGATGGGGGTGATGATCGCCTGCATCCGGTCGGAGCGCGACATGAGGA
>LUOO01000075.1 GCA_001626765.1 Maritimibacter sp. REDSEA-S28_B5 | reverse complement strand
CCTCGATGGCGGGCAGGATCGCCACGAATTCGAAATAGGGATGGGCAAAGAGCGGTGTGTCGCGCAGCCGCTCCATGGCGCTGTTGAGGACACCGGTGGAGGACCCGGTCAGCATCCAAATGTCCGAACACAGGGCCGAGAAGGCCTCGCAGTCGAACTGCCGGACC
Organism: Maritimibacter sp. REDSEA-S28_B5; assembly: GCA_001626765.1. Taxonomy (GTDB): domain Bacteria; phylum Pseudomonadota; class Alphaproteobacteria; order Rhodobacterales; family Rhodobacteraceae; genus Maritimibacter. The sequence goes on along the minus strand of LUOO01000075.1, from coordinate 2,399 downwards.
ACGGTCCCGTCCGTCGGCGCCGCCGTCCGGGCGATGGTCCGGCGGTCGTCACGCGACAATGCAAGCCATGCGGGCAAGGCGCGTACCAGAATGAACAGGGTCATGGGTTTGTAAGCGGTGTCATGGTCGGACATCGGATCGGTTTCCGTTTGCGAGAATGGAACATATCCGTAATATCCGAGCAATTGCTCGACTTTCATACTCGCATAGGATGACCCGGCCAGTGACCGCGCCCGAACCAAGGAAGACACCGGTCCAGCGCCGCGCCGTCGAGACCTGCGCGGCGATTGTCGAGGCGGCGGCTCGCATTCTCGAGGAACAGGGCGCGGAGGCCGTGAACACAAATCTCATCGCGGACCGCGCCGGGGTCAGCGTCGGGACGCTCTACCAGTATTACCCGGACAAGCACGCCATCCTCGTGGCGCTCATCCGGCGCGAACGCGAGGTGCTGTTGGCAGAGTTGCGGGCCATCCCCCACGGCGCCGAGGATGCCCTGCGCGAGATGATCGCGGCCTCGATCCGCCACCAGTTCGTCCGACCAAGGCTCGCGTCCGCGCTCGAACGCATCGAGATCGGCTTTGCGCTCGATGCCGAGGCGGCGGAGATGGCGGAGGCAATCGCGGGGATGTCCGCAAGCCTGCTTGCACGGCAATTCGGGGCGCTGGACCGCACGGATCTCTTGACCGCCGTCCTGATCGCGCGAGGGCTGATCAATGCCGCCGGGGAAGGCCAGTTGCCCGAAGTGGGGCTGGCAGAGCGCGTCAGGAACGCGGTCGAGGGTTACCTTCGGGCGCTGACCGGCGGTGCCTGACGCGGGGCGCGCAATCACGGTCGCGCGCCGCAAGTATCTCATGCGTGGTCCTAGCCAGACTTGCCACCCGCCGGCTTCCCGGTTCCATCGGCCCCTGCCCCGGCGACTTGCCGACTGATCGCCTCGCCCAACTGGTGCATCGTGGGCGCGTTCACGGCGAGGTCGAGGATGGAGTCGACGATCTGGCTCATGGGCGAGGACCGCTCTCCCGACACCTCGGCCCCCTGCCCGCGCGCACCCAGACCGCCAAGCTGGTGAATGGTGATGCTGTCGATCTTTTCGGCGGGCTTAACCATCTGGGCCACGATTCCCGGCATCGCCTCGAGCCGCAACCGCTCCATCTCGAGCGCCGCGAGCGCCTCGGAGCGGGCGTTCTGGGCGTTGATGCGGGCGAGGTCCGCCTCGACCTCGGCCAGTTTCAGGAGCTTCATCGCCTCGGCCTCTTCGCGTTTCGCCTCGGTCCGGTCCTTGGCCGTCGCGCGGTCGCTTTCCGCCGCGATCCGCGCGCGGGTGGCGGCGGTCTCGGCGTCCTGCTGGGCAGCCAAGAGCGCGACCGCCTTCCGCCGTTCCGCCTCGGCCATCTGGCGGGCGGTCTGGATCGCCTCTTCCGCCTTGACCGCCTCGGCCCGTGCCGTATCGGCATCGGCCCGGGCGCGGCTTTCCTCCTGCGACTTCGCGGAAATCTGGATCTGCCGCTCCTGTTCGGCGATCTGGAGCGCGCGTTCCTGCGAAATCTCGGCCTCGCGTATGGCAAGCTCGCGGGCGATGTCGGCGGCCTGGATGTCCTGCTCCATGCGGATACGGGCGTGGGCGGCTTCGCGTTCCGCCTCGGCCCGCCGGCTCGCCACCTCGGCCAGTTGCGCGGCCATGAGGGTTTCGATCTCCTGCGCCTGCGAGATCTCGGCCCGGCGCTCCTCGAGGTCGATTTCGAGCTTTCGGCGCGAAGCCTCCATCGCGGTGCGCCGGACCTCGACCTCGCTGTCGCCCTCGATCTGGGCGCGTTCGCGTTTCGACTTCGCGATGACCTCGGCCAGCTTGCGCATGCCGACCGCATTGAAGGCGTTGGTCTCGTCCAGCGAGTTGAACGGGGTCTGGTCGAAATCGGTCAGCGACACGCTGTCGAGTTGCAGGCCGTATCGCGCGAGCGTCTCGCCCAGCGTATTGCGCACCTCGCCGACGAAACGCGCGCGGTTTTCGTGCAGCTCGTCCATGGTCATCTGCGCGGCCACGGTGCGCAGGGCGTCGATCATCATGCCGTCGATCAGGCTTTTCAACTCATCGGGCTGAAAGGTACGCCGCCCGAGCGTCTGGGCCGCGCGCGCGATGGCCTCGGGTTCGGGCACGACCGAGGCGTAGAACTCCGCCCCCACATCGACCCGCATTCGGTCCTTGGTGATGAGCGCGGAGTTGCCGCGCCTGACCACGTCCATGCGGATCGTCTGCATGTTCACGCGGTTGATCTCGTGGAAATAGGGGATCGCCAGCGTGCCGCCGTCGATGACGACCTTGCGCCCCCCGATCCCTGTTTTCACGAGGCTGATCTCGTTCGTCGCCCGTTCATAGAACCACGCGGCAAGCGCAATGAGGA
>LUOO01000074.1 GCA_001626765.1 Maritimibacter sp. REDSEA-S28_B5 | reverse complement strand
GGCTTGACCGCTCAGCGTGATCCCGTAGTCGGCCATGTGGCCCGCGTTGGTCAGCATCTCGGCGGACCGCAACAGCGCCTTGGTCGGGATGCAGCCCCAGTTGGAGCAGATCCCGCCCAGATGCTCACGCTCCACCACGGCAACCTTCTGGCCCAGCTGCGCGGCACGGATTGCGGCGGTATAGCCCCCCGGCCCGCCGCCGATGATGATCACGTCGTAGTCTGCCATCTCACTGTCCCTTGAACTCCGGTTTGCGGCGCGCGGTAAAGGCGGCAACGCCCTCGCGGAAATCGTCTGATTGCGCTGCGGCGACAAAGCCCGCGCGCTCGGCGTCCAACTGCTCGGCAAGCGTCCTGTGCGCGGCTGCATCGACCAGCGCGCGCATCCGGTTGAAACTGGCGGTCGGCCCACGGGCGACCTTTTGCGCCATCTCGCGGGCGCGGTCATCGACCGCATCGGCGGGCGCAAGTTCGGTGACGAGACCCAGAGACAGCGCATCCCCTGGCGACAATGGACGGCCAAGAAGCATCATCTCCATCACCCGCCCGCGCCCGATCTTGTGGGTCAGAAACCAGCTCCCGCCGCAATCCACGACTCCGGCCACCTGATCATAGGCAAAGACCAGCTTCGCGGCCTCGTCGAGCACGACCAAATCCGCGCCCGCCATGAGCGACAGCCCGGCCCCGGCGGCCACCCCGCGCACGGCGGCGATCACCGGCGGACCAGACCGCAGCGCCAGTATGGCCGGGTTCAGCACGGCGAGCAGTTCGCCTACCACCTCGTGCCCCCGGTCCGGGTCGGCGGCCATGGCGCTAACGTCGCCACCCGCGACGAATCCCCGCCCCTCGGCGGTGATGAGGACAGCGCGAATGTCGTCCCGTTCGGAAATCTCGCTCACCGCCGCCGCAAAGGCCCGTGCCAAAGGAAGGTCAAGGGCGTTGAGCGCATCGGGGCGGTTGAGACGAAGCTCGAAAACGGCTCCGTCAACGGTGGTTTTGACAAGCTGGCCGGTCATGAGGAAGTTTCCCGGCCCGCTCGCGACTCCCAATCGGGTGTGATCGTCATTCTGCGCTATCCTCCCGCCGACCTGTATAGGTAAATGAAGTCTTGTGTGTAAATAGACATGTTTCTGCATACAGTCAGTTATCCGCCTATACCCTATGTTTCATTGAGCAATCCACTGCATTACCCAAGGCGCTCGCAAACCACCGGCCAAAATTTGGGGTTGCAAAACCGGTTCCCTTTCGGCTTTCTGTATACGAATGATCTATCAGGCCGATACGGCCGGAGCATGGGAGGAACATCATGGACCTTGGCCTCAAGGGCAAGAAAGCCATCGTCACCGGCGCGACCAAGGGCATCTGCCGCGCGCTCGTCGAAATTCTCGCCGCAGAAGGCTGCGACATCGCCTTCTGCGCCCGTTCGCAGGACGATGTGGACGCCACCGCCAAGGCGCTCGAAGGCTACGGCACGAAAGTCATCGGCGGCACCGCCAACGTTAAGGACGTCGAGGGTTACCAGAAGTGGTTGACCGAGGCCGCCGAGGCACTTGGCGGTTGCGACATCTTCGTCCCCGGCGTGTCGGCCGGCGGCGGGATGGAGGGCGAAAAGTCCTGGTACAAGGCCTTCGAGATCGACCTCATGGGCTGCGTGCGCGGCTTCGACGCGCTGTTCCCCTTCCTCAAGGCATCGGGCAACGCGAGCGTCGTCTTCATCTCGACCACCGCTGCCGTGGAAACCTTCATCGCGCCCATGCCCTACAACGCGATCAAGGCCTCGCTCATCACCTACGCCAAGCAACTGAGCCAGGCCCACGCCAAGCGCGGCATCCGCCTCAACGTGGTTTCCCCCGGCCCGATCCTGATTGAGGGCGGCAGCTGGGACCAGATCCGCCAGAACGACGAGCCCTTCTTCAATTCGATCATGGCACAGCAGCCCGACGGGCGGATGGGCGAGGCCGACGAGGTCGCCAAATGCATCGCCTTCCTCGCCTCGGAGGCGGCAAGCTGGGTCACCGGCACGAACCTGATCGTGGACGGCGGCTTTACCAAGCGCGTCCAGTTCTGATCCGATCGCGGATCCGAGATCATGGTCATCCGCTACGATGCGCCCCTGAACGTGCTCGTGTCGACCAAGGGGCATCCCTTCGACACGAGCGCCTTCTTCGCGATGTGGGACGCGATGCGGGGGATGACCTGGACCAATGTGGAACAGCCCGCGACCACCGCGCTCCTCTCACCCGAGGGGTGCGCGCATTTCGGCGCGTTGGTGTTCTACGACGTGCCGGGGTTGCCGTTCAAAACGCCCAAACCGCCGCTCATGGTCGACCCGCCCGAGGCAATGAAGACCGGGTTTCGCGGGCTTTTGGACGCAGGCAAGCCGATGGTGTTCCTGCACCACGCGGTCGCCGGCTGGCCCACGTGGGACGAGTACGCCGAGGCGATCGGCGCACGGTTCTTCTATCAGCCCGGCACCTACAAGGGCCGCGACTACCCGGACTCCGGCTACGTCTTTCCGGCAACCTACCGCGCAACGCCCGTCGGCAGGCATCCCGTGACGGCGGAGCTAGAGGGCGGGTTCGAGATCACCGACGAGCTTTACCTCTTCGAGACGCTGGAGAACGACATCGTTCCGCTCCTCACCGCCGATTTCGACTTTACCCAGGACAACTTCTACTCAGCCAGGAACGCGCTCAATGCCCGGATGTGGACCCGCGACGGCTGGGCGCATGGCCCCGGCACGAACCTCGTCGCCTGGGCGAAACGGTCGGGCAATGCGCCGACCGTGACGATCCAGATGGGCAATGACGGCGCGACCTTCGGCAACGACAACTTCCGCCGCCTGCTGCGCAACGCGATCGACTGGGTGACCAGCGAAGATGCCGCCGACTGGGCGCGCGGGGAAAAGGTATCCGCATGACGACCCCCTCCGACGCGGTGGTGGCCGCGGGCAAGCTGACCTCGGCCCAGACGCTCGCCGAGACCGCGCGCAAATGGCCCGACGCCACCGCCGTCCTGATCGACGGCACCCGGCTGACGTGGTCCGCGCTTGAGGTCGACGCGCGCGACTGGGCCCGCGGGCTGATCGCGGCGGGGGTGAAACCCGGTGCCCATGTCGGCATCCTCATGCCCAACTGCGTCGATTACGTGCGGCTGTTCTATGCCTGCGGGATCGTCGGGGCCACGGCGCTGACCATCAACGCGCGGTTCAAGGACGATGACCTCGCCTATGCGATCATGCACTCAGACATGGACGTGCTGTTCATCGGCGCGCACGCCCTGCCGCACATGGATTTCCACGCCATGCTGTGCCGTATGTATCCGTCACTGGACGACTGGACCGGGGGCGAGCTGAGCCTCCCCGGCGCGCCCAAGCTGCGCCGGATTTTCAACATCGGTGATAGTCGCGATAACGGCTGGCCGGACGAGGCTGCGTTCCTCGCCGCAGGGGCCGACATCCCCGACACCCAGATCGACGCCGCCCGCGATGCCGTGACTCCCGACGCGCATGTCCTCATGATGTATTCCTCGGGCACCACGGCGCATCCCAAGGCCTGCATGATCAATCACCGGACGCTGGGCATGATCGGCGCGGCCTTTGCCGAACGCTTCGACCTCAAACCCGGCGACAGCGTGATGAACCCGCTGCCGTTCTTTCACATGTCCACGATGCTCCCCATGGCAGCCTGCCGTGCCTCGGGTGCCGCCTAGATCGGCACCGCGCATTTCGAGCCGGGCGAGGCGCTGCGCCTCATGGAGGAGGAGCATGTGACCTTCGGCTATCTGTCCTTCCCGACCCTCGTGAACGGCGTGATCAACCACCCGGATTTCAAAACCCGCGACCTGTCGGCGCTGAAATACCTGCATACGGTCGGCCCCGCCGAGACGATCGAGAAATACATGCGGCTCTTTCCGCAGTCCCATTACATCAACGCCTATGGACTGACCGAGGCGACCGGCGTGCCTTGCTACACTGACCCCGCCGATCCGCAGGCCGACGCCGCGATCGTCTCGGGCCGTCCCTTCGACGGGCTGGGCGCGAAGGCGGTGGACCCCGAGACGCTGACCGACCTGCCAGCGGGCGAGCGGGGCGAGATCTGGCTCTCGGGCTGGGCGCTGTTCGACGGTTATTACAAAGACGCGGCACAGACGGACAACACGCTGGTGGACGGATGGCTCCGCACCGGCGACATGGGCATCGTGCGCCCCGACGGGCGGATCGTCTATGACGGGCGGCTGAAGGACATGCTCAAGATCGGCGGTGAAAACGTCGCCGCGCTCGAAATCGAGACTTTCCTCTGCGCCCATCCCGACATCCAGATCGCACAGGTCATCGGTGTTCCCGACGATCATCTGTTCGAGGTCGCCGCCGCCTTTGTCGAACTGGCCCCCGGATCGACCCTGACGCCGGACGAGGTGGTCGATTTCTGCCTGGGCCAGATCGCCAGCTACAAGATCCCGCGGTATGTGCGCATCGTTGCCGACTGGCCCATGTCCACAACCAAGATCCAGAAATTCAAACTGCCGCGCGATTTCGCCGCGTCCGAGAAGATCGACCCGAAACAACGCGCCAAGGCGAGTTGAGAGAAAATCTGCCAACATCACTGGCTTTCAGTCCCCGCCCTTACATTCCGGGCGCATCGTCCCCATGTATGGATAAGCGTCACGTCCGTCGCCGCAACCGAACGGGGACCGACTATGGCTATGTTTTCCATGAAACCGAAATTCGATCTTGCCGAGTTCCTCGACAAGCCCGCCGCCGTGGGCGCGCGCAAATCGCGCGTGGGCAAACGCTCTGGCCCGAGTTTCCAGGCAAGCCAGCCGCGCGACACCCAGGACGAGATCGACCGGCCCGATCCGCAGGCCGATCCGCTCAAGGGCGATTGACCGCCGTCCGCTGACCGCACCACGGACATGATCCGGGGCCTTTCGCGGTTCAAGAACAGGTCAAGGTCCCGGGTCAGGCCCGGGACTTAGGTGCCTTACCCCTCGCGCGCGGCCTTGGCCGCCTTCGCCGCCGCCACGATTTCCGAATTCGTCGGATTGCGGCGCAGCGTCACACCGCCGTTCACCTGCAGCACCTCGCCCGTGATGAAGCACCCGTCCGTGCAGAGCCACGTGATCGCCTCGGCGGTATCTTCGAGCGTGCCGACGCGACCCAGCGGATATTCCTTGGCAAACGCGCCGACGACCGCCGGATTACGCGCGGCGCGTTCCGTCATGGGCGAGGCGGTGAAGCCCGGCGCGACGGAATTGGCCCGGATGCCCCGCGCGCCGAATTCGTTCGCGATGCAGCGCACCACATGGTCGATCCCGGCCTTCGTGCCCATGTAGGCCGCGTGATCCTCCATCATGATCTTGGCCGTCGCGGATGAGACCTGAACGATCGAGCCGCCGTCGTTCATCACGCGCAACATGGCCTGAAAGAACTGGTAAGGCCCGATGAATTGAAGCGCCGTGATCCGCTCCAACTCCGCCCGCGTCGTGTCGAGAAACGGCGTGAGCAGACCCCAGCCGGTCGCGTTCACCGCGATATCCACGCCGCCCATCTTGTCTACCGCCGCCTGACCGAGCGCGGCCAGTTGCGCCTCGTCGCAGATGTCGGCCAGCGCGTGATGCCCCCCGATCTCGCCCGCGATGGCCGCCAACGGCTCTTCGTGGCGCCCGGCCACCATGACCGTCGCGCCCTCGGCGGCAAACTGCCGCGCCACGACCTGACCGAGATTGCCCTCGCCCGCGGCCCCGATGATGACCGCCCGTTTTCCGTTCAATCGCATGTCTTTCTCCCTCAGATCTTCGGTTCCGGCCAGCCGTCGCGGATCGGGTCGGTGCCGTCCCAGCCTTCGGCCGCCGCTCGGATCTGGTCGAACATCGACTTGCGCCCCGGCGTCAGTTCCGACACTTCAAAGACGAAATCCTGTTCGTCCGGGTGGCTGAAATAGATGAACCGCCCATGGACCGACCGGCCTTCCTGGGCCCTCTCATACCCGGCGGCGAGCGCATCCCGCATGACCTGGTCATAGCGATCCGACCACGACGACAGATGCTGCGACGCGAGACCGAACCCGTGCTTGTCCGCGAACTCGGTGTAGATGCTGGGGTCCGGGCTGTGCTGCTGGATCACCTCGATCTGAAGCCCGCCCGAATTGGCCAGCGCCGCGTCGATCCGGATGTCGAGCGGCTGTCCCCGATAGCGACATTCGGGCACCGGAATATCCCAGGCCACGAACCACGGGCCGATCCGTGCCGTGCGGTGCAGGAAATCGAGCGTGCGCCCCATGTCGTCAGTCACGTAACCGATCTGGCGCACCTCTTCGAAGATACGGCTCATCACTACCCTCCCTTTTGTATACATGTAGCATGTCATTCACATACTTAGAATGGGAAAGTTTCTTGCGGCTCGGACATGTGTTTGCCAGCCCAACCGTCGTATTGCCGTGCAATACAGACCATTGGCTAACCATTTTTGCGAATCCAAGGCTAGATATTCCGGTATGTGAACTGCTATTCTAAAAATACGAAACACCGGAAACTCTGTCCAAATCCGGGTGCCTCGCAGAAGGAACGCACTGACATGGCAAAGACCGCTGGCCTGACCCACGCCGAATCCGTGAGACTCTCCTTGGAGAACGACATTTTCACGGGCCGGTTACCGCCCGGCGCCTCTCTCGATGAAGAGGCGCTTGCGCGGCGCTTCTCGGTCTCCCGCACCCCGGTGCGCGAGGCGATGCTGCAACTGATCCAATCGGGTCTCGTCGAGAAAAAGCCGCGTCAGGGCGCCATCGTCACCCAGATCGACCTTTCCGACATGATCCGACTGTTCGAGGTGATGTCGGAACTCGAAGGCATCTGTGCGAAATTCGCCGCCCGCCGCATGACCCCGCAGGAACGTCAGGCGCTGCGCAAGCTGCACGAGCAGTCGGTCGAGGCCTACGAGGCCGGGAACCATGACAAGTACTACACGCTGTCCCGCCGCTTCCACCTGATGGTGATCGAGGGGACACATAACCACGAACTGATCGAGACGACCAATCGTCTCGGCATCAAGCTCGTGCCCTATCGCCGCTTCCAGCTTGGTTATCCGGGTCGGTCGGAAAACAACCTGCGCGACCACGAGGCGATCATGGAAGCCATCGTGGCGGGCAAGTTCGAAGACGCGGCGGAACTGTTCCGCAAGCACACCAACGTGCAGGGCGACGTGCTGGCCGAATATATCGCAATGGGCGACCGCGAGGCGAAAGCCGCCAGCGCCGGTTAGGCGTCAGAACCCGTAAAACAGCATGTCGAGGGCGCGGGCGATCTCGTCGCCCTGCGCCTTCGCGCTGCCGATGACGGTCAGCGTCGATGTGCCTACCGATCCGATCAGGCGGGTGACGAGCGTGTATGGCTCTCGGTCAACATAGATCTCCGGATTCAGCCATTTGATCGTCGGATAGCCCTGAAGCAATGGGATAACGACGACCGTCCGGTCCGGCGGCAAAAGCTCGCTCTCGACGACAAGCGCCAGTCGACCCCGCGTCTCGACAATGTCGAACTTGTTCAACGCTGCCACGTCTCGGCACCCGGCCCGGCCAGAATATCGGCGAGCGGATGCCCATGCTCCTCATGCCATTTGCGTTGCGCGGCAAAGGCTTCGGCGTTTTCCTCGACCCATTTGCGGGCCTGTTCCCGCCGCACGGCTTCGCGCAAAGCCTCGTCGGCCAAGGCCGAGACATTGAGGCCGAGCGCCTTGGCCTCGTCCAGCGCCGCCGCATCGAGCGACAGCGACGTTTTGCGTTTGGCGGACACGGGCATTGGCGGCACTCCCCTAAAGGTCTACCGCCAATATATACCGCTCTTCGCAGGTATCAACCTTACTGCAGCAGCCGCATCGGGTCCTCGACCAGCCCCTTGAGCGTGGCGAGGAACTGTGCGGCGAGCGCCCCGTCGATGGCGCGGTGGTCTGCGGACAGCGCGGCCGAGATCATCGTGGCAAAGCCCACGCCACCGTCCGGCCGTTCGACCGCCTCGCGCCGCGGCCCTCCGACGGCCAGAATGGCCCCCTGCGGCGGGTTGATGATCGCGTCGAACTCCCGCACCCCGAACATGCCGAGGTTCGAGAGCGTGAACGTCCCGCCTTTCAGCTCCTCCGCCGTCAGCTCCCGCGACCGGGCACGGGCGGCCAGATCCGCGGCCCCGGCGGCGATGTCGCGCAGACCACGCCCGCCGACATTGCGCAGGACCGGCGTGATCAGCCCGCCGTCGATGGCGACCGCCACCGCGACATCGGCGTTCTCGAACAGCGTCACGCCACTGTCCGACACATGCACGTTCACACCGGGATGCTGCCCCAAAGCAACGCCGCAGGCGCGAATGAGGACATCGTTGACCGAGATCTTGGCCCCCTCCCCGCTCGCGTTCATGCCCTTGCGCAGGTCCATGAGCGCGTCGATCCGAAGGTCCACGGTCGTATAGAAATGCGGCACGGTCTGCTTGGAATGGACCAGCGCCCTGGCGATGGATTTGCGCATCCCGGTGAAGGGCTGCTCGCTGCCCGATGCCGGACTCGCCACTTCGCCCACGCCGCGCGTGACTTTGGCCGGGCGCGACCAGAGGCCCGCGCCGATGGCGGCCTCTTCCGCATCCCCAGCGACACGCGGCCCTTGCGCCCGGTGCCCTTTAGACCCGACAGGCCAAGGCCCACCTCGTTGGCGAATTTCACCGCGATGGGGCTGGCATAGACACCCGAGTTTTCCGCACGTACATCTTCGGCGGACTTCTTAGGCGCGCCCGCTTTGGCCACATCGTCGCGCATCACCTTGCCCTTGTGGCCCGAGCCCTGCACGCCGGTCAGGTCGACCCCCGACTGCTCCGCCGTGCGACGGGCGAGCGGCGTGGCTCTCACCTCGGCCTTCGGCGCTTCCGGCGCGGGCTCCGTCTTCGCCGGTTTGTCCCCACCGTCCGACGGCTCGAAACTCGCGTCTACCGGCTTGAACTCCGCCACGAAAGCGTCGATCGCCGCCTCGTCCACGCTCGCATCCGCCATGACGGCGATCAGCGCACCGACCGGGGCGACCTCGCCCTCGGGCACCAGTATCCGGCGCAACGTGCCCGGCGCGTCCAGCTCGACGCAGTTCACGATCTTGTCGGTTTCCACATCCACAAGCTCGGCGCCCTTTTCCCCGCTGTCGCCGGGCTGCATGTGCCAGCCCGTGACCGTGCCCTCGGACATCTCGAGACCCCATTTGGGCAGTGTGATCGGCGTAATCTGGGTCATCTTCACACCTCCAGCACGGCGCGCACCGCCGCTTCGATATCGTTGGGGCTGGGCACATACATGCGTTCCAACTCGCGCGCGAAAGGCACCGGCGTATGCGGCGCGGTGATCTTCTGCACGGGGGCGCGCAGGTCGTGAAAGCCCTTGGTCACGGCAAGCGAAGCGATTTCCGAGGCAATCGAACAGATCGGGTTCGATTCATCCACCACCACGAGCCGCCCGGTCTGGGACAGGCTTTCAAGGATCGTCTCCTCGTCGATGGGCGAGGTGGTGCGCATGTCGATGAGGTCCACAGTGATTCCGTCGGCTTCGAGCTTTTCGGCCGCCTTCATCGCGAAGGGCACCATCCGCCCGAGCGTCACCACGGTCGCATCCTTGCCCTCGCGCACCAGCGCCGCTTCACCAAAAGGAGTCAGAAACTCGCCCTCCGGCACCTCGCCTTTGCGGGAGTAAAGCGCCTTGTGTTCGAAAAAGATCACCGGATCGTCGTCGCGGATCGCCTGTTTCATCATGCCTTTCGCATCCGCCGGCGTAGACGGCACGCAGACCTTGAGCCCCGGCACCGCCGACAGCATCGGATAGATGGTCTGGCTGTGCTGGGCGGCGGCGTTCATCCCCGCCCCCATCGCCATCCGCAGCACGACCGGCGTCGTCGCCTTGCCGCCGAACATGTAGCGAAATTTGGCCATCTGGTTGAAGATCTGGTCAAGCGACACACCGACGAAATCCGCGAACATCAACTCGGCTACAGGCCGCAGGCCCGCAAGGGCGGCCCCGTTGGCCAGCCCCACAATGGCGCTTTCCGAAATCGGCGTGTCGATCACCCGATCCCCGCCGAACTTGGTCTTGAGCCCTTTGGTCACGCCAAAGATGCCCCCCGCCGCCTCGATGTTCCCCGAGGTGCCGCCAGAGCCACCGGCCACATCCTCCCCCATCACGATCACGCGGCTGTCGCGTTCCATTTCCTCGTGCAACGCCTGATTGAGCGCGTCGCGCATCGACAACTGTGCCATGTCGTCCCCCTCAATAGTCCAGATAGACGTCGGACATCATGATGTCCGCGCCCGGAACCGGCCCGCTACGGGCGCTCTCCACGCAGCTGTCGATCAGCGCGAGCACTTCGGCGTCGATCTCATCCAGTTCCTCGGCGGTAAAGATGCCCGCACCCGTCACCTTCTCCCGGATGGTCTTCATCGCATCGACGGTCTCGCGGAAGTTCTTGACTTCGTCCTTGGCTCGGTAGTTCTGCGGATCGCCCTCGAAATGGCCGAAATACCGCGTCGCGGTGGCCAGCACGGCGACCGGCCCCTTGCCGCTGCGCGCCGCTTCGATCGCCTCGCGGGCCGCGTCATAGACCGAGAAGTAATCGAAGCCGTCCGCCTCGTAGACCGGGATGCCGAAGCCCTCGGTCCGCACCTTCAGGTCCGATCCGATGCCGTAGGACGCCCCCGTATGTTCCGAATACCCGTTGTTTTCGAGCACGAACACCTTGGGCAGCTTCAGAACCACCGCCATGTTCATCGCCTCGAACACCGTTCCCTGGTTCGATGCGCCGTCGCCGGTGAAGCTCACCGACACCGACCCGTCGCCCTTGGCCTTGCAGGCAAGCGCCGCGCCGACCGCGATGGGCTGGCCAGCGCCGACGATGCCGTTCGCCCCGAGCATCCCCTTGTCGAGGTCGGCAATGTGCATGGACCCGCCCCGACCCTTGCCCAGCCCATCGGCGCGCCCGTAAATCTCGTGCATCATGCCGCGCGGATCACAGCCCTTGGCCAGACAATTCCCATGCCCCCGGTGCGTCGAAATGATGTAATCCCCATCGCGCAGGTTCTCGCAGACGCCGACCGCAATCGCTTCCTGCCCCGAGTAAAGATGCGTGAACCCGGCAATTTCGCCTTTCGGGTTCTCGATGTGCAGGCGTTCCTCGAACTCGCGGATAAGCCGCATCTGGCGATAGGCCTGCCGGATCTGTTCCGGGCTTTGTTGCATGTCGTCCTCCCATTCGGTCCGGTCATCACGCGACGGACGCGCACAAAAATTCGCCTGTTTCGCGATTGCCTATACTCATCCCAGATTTTCTTGTATATGAAAAGACCTGTTTTTGTATTCACAGACCGGGAGGAGTGTGGCCAGATGGACTTCCAGCTGACCGAAGATCAGAAAAGCCTGCAAGAGGCCGCGCGCCGTTTCGCCCAGGAGCAACTGCCGGAGCTGGCCAAGGAGCTTGAGGAAAAATGCGAACCGGTGCCGCATGACTGGCTGAAACGCTATGCCGACATGGGCTTCCTTGGCATCAACGTGGCCGAGCAATACGGCGGTCTCGGCCTTGGCAACCTCGAGGCGCTGCTGGTCGTGGAAGAGTTCGCCAAGATTTCCTCCGCCGTGGCCTTCCCGGTCTTTGAGAGCTGCGTGGGCCCCGTCCGCGCCATCGAACATTTCGCCCCTGAATCCCTGCGCGAAAAGGTCATCCCGCGCGTCTGTGCCGGTGAAATCGTCGTCGCCGTGTCGATGTCGGAACCCGACGCGGGCTCGGCGCTGACCGACCTGCGCACCAACGCGAAAGTCGTCGGTGACAAGGTGATCCTCAACGGCACCAAACGCTGGTGTTCGGGCGGGGGCCACGCAGATGGTTACGTGGTCTATTGCCGCTTTGACGACGTGCCGGGGGCCAAGGGCATCGGCGCGGTCTATGTCGAAAAGGACACGCCCGGCCTGTCTTTCGGCCCGCAGGAGGAGCTCATGGGCTTTCGCGGCGTGCCGTCCTCGGACCTCTACTTCGACAATATCGAACTGCCGCTCGACCACATCATCGTCCCCGGCGGCGGCTTCAAAAAGCTGATGGAGGCCTTCGACCTTGAACGCTGCGGCAATGCGACCATGTCGCTTGGCCAAGCCTCGGGCGCGCTCGACGACGTGCTGACTTACGTGCAGGAGCGCAAGCAATTCGGCCGCCCCATCGTGGAATTTCAGGGTGTGCAGATCAAGCTGGCCGAGATGAAACTGCGCGTGGAAGCCGCCCGGCTGCTCATCCACCGCGCCGCCAAGAACGCCGAGGACGGGATGCCCTCGATCCTCGATTCGTCGCTGGCCAAGTGTTTCGCCAACGAGATCAGCCGCGAGGTGACGGGGACCGCCGTGCAGCTCATGGGTGGCTACGGCTTTTCCAAGGAATACCCGATGGAGCGTCGCCTGCGCGATAGCTGGGGTTGGGGGATTGCCGGGGGCGCCATCGACATTCAGAAAGTGAACATCGCCGCGGCCATGGTCGGGCGGCGCTTCAACCAACGTGCGAGCTAAGTAATGATTCCGACCGGACCGAAAGATTTCCAAGATGCCTGCTCGACCATGCAGGTGCCGCAGAAGGGAGTCTTTTTCACCTCCATCGGCTCACAGGACGTGATGCTCGCCCGCAACGCTGCGGGCGACATCGTCGCTTTTTCCGGGTTCTGCACCCACAGCATGGGCAGGCTCGAGGGCGGGCCGGTCGAGGGGGACGAGATCATCTGTCCCCATCACGGCGCGCGGTTCAACTTCCGCACCGGGCAGGCGAAAACCTCCTGCCCGAACCTGCCGAAGTTCGAGGTCAAGGTCGAAGGCAGGCGGGTTCTCGTCAGACCCGCCCGCTGATCCTCACAGATCCTTCAGGAACCCGTCGAGCGTCTCG
Source organism: Maritimibacter sp. REDSEA-S28_B5 (assembly GCA_001626765.1). Classification (GTDB taxonomy): domain Bacteria; phylum Pseudomonadota; class Alphaproteobacteria; order Rhodobacterales; family Rhodobacteraceae; genus Maritimibacter. The sequence continues at coordinate 10,195 of LUOO01000074.1, read as the reverse complement.
GCAAAGACGTCGTTGCGGTCGCCCACGATCATGTGCCCGGCCCCGGTCACATCGACGAACCGCGCCTCGGGCTTCACCCGCAGGAACTCTGCCACGCTCTCGTCGTTCACCAGCTCGCTGTTGGACCCGCGCACGAGGAGCACCGGAACCGGCACCGCCGCCAGCGCGTCGTTGAGCCGTGCGACCGTCGCGGGGTTCAACCGGGACGACATGCGCCCCTCGATGAAGGCCGGGTCCCAGTGCCAGCGATACCGTCCGTCGGGCCGCTGGCGCAGATAGCGCGCGAGGCTGTCGATGTTGGATTTCCGCCCCTGCCGCTCGGGCAGATAGGCGGCAATCGCGGCGGCGGCTTCCTCGAAACTCGCAAAGCCCTCGTCCATCCGCTCGCCCAGAAATCCGGTGACCTTCTCGGCCCCTTTCGCGTCGATCTGCGGCGTGATGTCGACCAGCACCAACCCGCGAAACGCCTCGGGCGCAAAAAGCCCCGCCGCCAGCATCCCCGAATTGCCGCCCAGCGACGCCCCGACCAGCACCGGCGGCACCTCGAAGGTCTGCGCAATCGCGGCGGTGTCCCGACCGAAGCGTTCGGTGGTGTAGTCCTGCCCCTCGTCCCAGTCGCTCTCGCCATGCCCGCGCAGGTCAATGGCGACAGCGTAATACCCCGCCCGGCCCAGCCGTTTCGCCACTCGGCTCCAGGCATAGCGCGTCTGCCCGCCGCCATGGGCGAGCAGAACGGACGGGGCGTCGGGGTCGCCAAAGGCCTCGCCAACGATCCGCACGCCGTCATCCATGCGCCACTCCATCGCGGTGGCGCCGTCTTCGACCCACATCAGCGTCATGCGTAAATCCCTTCCTTCGCGGCCCAGCGGATGCCGCGCCGCACAAGCTCACGAAACACCGGGTGCGGCCACGATCCCCGCTCGACGAACGGATAGTCCTCGGTCAGCGGCCGCATGTCATAGCGCCCCCGCGTGTGGCCGAGGGTGAGGTAGAGAACAGAGCCCGCCCCGACCTCGCGCAGATACATGACCTGATGTTCGGCGTCGTGCCATTCCGCCTCTTCAAACAGGGGCGTCTCGCCTTTGAATTTGGTCGTCAGCAGCACATGATTGCCCGGCTCGTGATGCTGAAGGTATTGCTCATCGGCCACTCGGAACGGCCCGATCCCGGCGATCAGCGGATGGTCCGCATCGGTCGGCGTGACCTTGAACGTACCGGGTGCCGGATGGGCGGCAAACTGGCTCCCCAGCATCGCGCGCAGCGGCGTTGGCAACGGCGGGCAGACAACCGGCTTGTCCCCGTCAAGCACCATCCGCGAGTTGGTCCCATGCAGCGCGAACCACCGGCTGCCTGCATCGAGGAACGCGCGCAAAGCCGCCAGCGCCCCCTCGTCCGGCATCAGGTCGCAGGTATAGGTCACCACCATATCCGCCGCCGCGATGTCATCCGCGTCATAACGGTCGCGCACCGCTACGCGCAGCGCCTCAACCTCGGCCATGAAGCCCAGAAGCTCCAGCCGCGCGTGGTCCATGTCGTGCCACGGACCCCCGGTGATCAGCAGCACATCGACCCTGCTCATTCCGCCCGCCGATAGACGAGGTCGGTCGAGGTGAAGGAAAACACCACGTCGCCGTCCTGATTGGTCACCCAATGATCGAGCACAACGATCCCCACGCCCGGTCGGCTGTTCGACGGCCGCTTGGACACCAACCGCGACGCGGCGGTGAGCGTGTCTCCCGCCCGCACAGCCTTGCGCCAGCGCACCTCGTCCCACTGCACCCCGCAGACCCAGTCCACGTTGCCGTTCACCTCGTGATCCATGACCCGCCAGAGCGCGGCGGTATGGATACCGCTCGCTACCAGCTCCCCGAACAGCGATTGTTTCGCTGCCTCGGGGTCGTTGTGGAAATACTGCGGGTCATAGCGCCCGGCAAAGGCGATGATGTCCTCGGCGCTCACGCTCAGAGGCGAAGACCGGGTTTCCTCCCCGATCTCCAGATCCTCCCACTTCCGCTCGGGGCTTACGTCCGACTTAGTCCTCTCCAACATAGTCCATCAGCACCTTGTGGAAATGCCGGATGCGCAGCTCCTGATCGCCGAGCCACAGCCCCTCGTATGCCGCCGAATGCATGCCCCGCTGCACGCCGGGCAGGTTGGCCGCGTCCTGATCAATGACCAGACCCATCGACCGCTCGCCATGCTTGAAGCGTTCGTTGCGCGGTTTGCGCGGGCGCTCCTCGTCCTTTTTCAGCAACCGAAACATCTGGACGTCGAAATACATCTTGTCTGGGTCCGTCTCATGCGGGCGCTGGCGAAACAGCATCAAATCATCCGCATGGGTGTTCATCGTGATGTTCGGGAAGATCATGTAGTGATAATCGTCCGTCAGCTGCTCGTCGTTGAGGTCCGAGTAATCGACCCCCATCGACGCGCCGTTCTCGCGCTTGAACTTCTGAAGCGCACCGCGCACCTCGCTCACCCGCCCGTCGAAATCGGCGGGGTCCATCCCAGCCTCTTTCATCGCGTGTTTGATGAGATGCGGAATTTCCGTCGTCTCGTTTACCCGGTGACTGATCGTGGTGAAGGGAATGAGATAGCGGTTGTGCTTCTCGTAGGTGTCGATCTGAAGGAACTTGTCCTCGATGTAATACAGAAGCTCCGGGTGGATGCCCTGCACATGGTAGCTCTCGTTGAAAGCATCCACGGAGGTTTTCCAGTTGCATTCCCATTCCACGGTCCAGTCCGTCACCTTCACCATCCGGTCAAAGTGATAGGGGCCGAGGTGCTCTTTCAGCGGATGGATGAAATCGTCAAACGACTCGCCGTCCGGGTCCATCGAGAAAAACACGAAGCCGTTCCATTCCTCGACCCGCACCTGGGTCAACCCGCCGCAGGGTGGCGCGCCTTGGGGAAAGGTCTCGATGTCGGGGATGTTCTCGAACTCGCCCGACAGCTTGTATTCCCAATGGTGGTAGTTGCAGCGAAACGTCTCGGCATTCCCCTGCCCTACCATCAGCCGGTTCCCCCGGTGCTGGCAGACGTTGAAGAACCCGCGCGCCGACCCGTCCGGCTGGCGGGTCAGCAGGATTTCCTCCTTGCCGATTGAGGTCACGATATGATCGCCCGGTTCGGCAATATCCTCGGACGCGCAGCCCCAGAGCCAGACCTTGGTCCACATCCGGTCCCATTCGCGGGCCATGAAGTCGCGCGAAGTATAGCGTTCCTTCGGGATCATCTCCGAGCCGAAATCGGGGTCGACGGTTTTCTCGACGGGCGTCTTGGTAAAGTCGCCGGGTTTGATACGGTGAATGGTCATCTCATCCTCCCTCAGAACTGAACGCCCTTGGTGAACCCGCCGTCCACCAAGAGGTGTGAGCCGTTGCACCAGCTTGCCGCGGGGCTGGCAAGGAACACGGCCGAGCGCGCGATCTCCTCCGCCTCGCCCATGCGGCGCGTGGGTTGCTGGCGCAGCGCGCTCGTGTAGGTGCGCGACCGGGCGACCTTGATCATCTCCCAGTTCGATCCGGGAAACATCGTCGGCCCCGGCGACAGGCAATTCACCCGGATGCCCTTGGGCGCGTAGAACTCGGCAAGCTGCTTGGACCAGGTGATCAGCGCCGCCTTCATGCTGTTATAGGCCATCGGCGCGACAAAGGTTTCCGCCGCCGCCATGGTCGAAATGATCAGGATGCTCGCGTTGTCGCTTTTCTTGAGCGCCGGATAGGCCTCTTCAACCGAGCGCGTGGCGCTCATCACGTCGATCTCGAAATTACGATACCAGTAGCGTTCGTCGTTGGTGCCACCGCCCGACGACAGGTTTGCAACGAACAGGTCAAGCCCGTCGAAGGTCTCGATCGTGTCGCGCATCCAGCCGCGCACCGCCTCGCCGTCCCGGCCCTGCAGCGCCCGGCCCATGGCGCGCACGCCGTGACCCTCGAACTCCGCCACCGCTTTATCGATGTTTTCCTGCCCGCGCGCGCAGATCGACACGTCGCAGCCTTCCTCGGCGAGCAATCCCGCAATCGCCCGGCCAATGCCGCGCGACCCGCCCGATACGGCGGCTTTCAGTCCCTTAAGGCCCAGATCCATGGCCTATCGCCTCCCTTTTTCACCCCGGCAGCGTCCGCGCCTGCCGCCAAGATGTCCATTCCTTACGATCCGGCTTTACATGTATATCAGCACCGTCCTATTGTATACCCAGAAACACGTTTACGCATAAAGCCTGCGAGCACCGCCTCGAAGGGCCGGCGACCCAAGGACGCCACGGGAATGACTGGGAGGACCATGTTGGACGACAGATCGAAAAGCACCGCCATGTCCGGGTCGCAGGGCAACAGCGCTGCGGCCTCGGGCATCCTTGCCGGCACCCGGGTGCTCGACCTTTCCCGCGTGGTGGCGGGGCCGCTGGCGGGACAGACCCTCGCCGACCTCGGCGCCGACGTGATCAAGGTCGAACGTGTGGACGGCGGCGACGACCTGCGCACGCTGGGACCGCCTTGGGTCACCTCGCCCACCACCGAGCTTGAACAATCGACCTATTTTCAGACCGTGAACCGGGGCAAGAAATCGCTGACCCTCGACTTCGCAAAACCCGAAGGGGCCGAGATCCTCAAGGGTCTGATCCGCGAGACCGATGTGTTCATCGAAAACTTCCGCACCGGGACGCTCGCGAAATACGGCCTCGGCTACGAGGACCTCAAGGCGATCAACCCCCGGCTCGTCTATTGCTCGATCACCGGCTTCGGACAGACGGGTCCGTATAGCGACCGGTCGGGTTACGATTATCTCGTGCAGGCGATGGGCGGCCAGATGGCCGTGACCGGCCTGCCCGACGGCATGACCGGTGCCGGACCGATGCGGGTGGGCGTGCCCATCGCCGACATCACGGCGGGGAACAACGCGGTCATCGGCATCCTCGCAGCCCTCCTCCACCGCGAGACGTCCGGCACCGGTCAGCATGTGGACATTGCGCTCTTCGACAGTCAGGTGGCGCTGCTTCTCAATTCGCTCTCAGCCTGGCTGAACGCCCGCGCCCCCCTGCCGCGCACCGGGAACGACCACCCCACTGCGGTGCCCAACGGGGTCTTTGCGGTCAAGGATGGCCATATCCTCATCGCCACCTTCAACGACCGCGAATTTGCCCGTCTGGCCGAGGCGCTGGGACATCCCGAATGGGCGACCGACCCGAAATACGCCCGCTCGCGCGACCGGCTGGCCAACCGGCATGACCTGTCGCGCGACATGACCGAGGCGCTGTCCCATCACGGCAAGAAGCACTGGATGGACACGATCAACGGAGCCAAGGTTTCCTGCGGGCCGATCAACGACATGGCCGACATCGAACGCGACGAGCAGCTTGCCCTGCGCGGCATGTTCGTCACGCTCGAGCACCCCGTCATGGGCGAGGTCAAGGTCGTCGGCAGCCCGCTCAAATTCTCGGACACGCCCGTGGTCTATCCGAACGCCCCGCCGCTCGTGGGCGAGAACACCGAGGCGATCCTAAGGGAACGCTTGACCATGACCGACGCCCAGATCGAAGACTTGCGGGCCAACAAGATCATCTGAGGGCCTGCCCGTGACTGAACCCGCGACCGATACAGCACCCGAATCCGCCTACCTCGCCCATCTGGCCGGGGGGCGGTTCATGCTCCAGCGCGATCCGCTATCGGGTTGCGCCGTGTTCCCGCCGCGCCTGCGGGCACCGGGGCATGGCGGTGTGCTTGGTGATTTTGAGCCGGTCTCGGGACGAGGCACCGTCCACGCGGTGACGATACAGCCCAGACGCCCACCGGAACCGGCGCGCGTCATAGTGCTTGTCGATCTGGAAGAAGGCGGTCGGATGCTGTCGCACATGCCTGGCGCGGACCCGGACAGTGTGGCCATCGACGATGTCGTCATGGCCCGGATCGTGACCGAGGGCGATGTGCCCACGGTCGTTTTCGAGCCTGCCACATGAGCTGGTCCGACGCCTTCCCCCGTGGGCGCACGGCCGTCGTCGGGGCTTCGACATTTGGCCTCGGCCTCTGCCCCGGCTACTCCGCCCTAGAAATGGCAGCCGAAGCGGGATACCGCGCGTTGGACGATGCGGGCCTGACCATCGCTGCCGTGGACGGGCTCTTCGTGGCGCTGCCCGACGATCATCTCGGCGGCCTCGCCATGGCGGAATACTTCGGGATCACCCCCGCCATCGTGGACAACAACCGCACCGGCGGCTCGTCCTTCCTCTGCCACTCGATCCACGCAGCACTCGCGCTCGACGCGGGGCTGATCGACGTGGCGCTCATCACCTATGGCTCGAACCAACGCTCGAACGCGGGCAAGCTCGTCTCCGCGCTCCGGGCCTCGCCCTACGAGACGCCGCATGGAGCGCGGATGCCCGTGGGGGGCTACGCGCTCGCCGCCGCCCGCCACATGCACGACTTCGGCACGACGCGCGAAGACTTCGCAAACGTCGCGCTTTCCGCCCGGAAATGGGCGCAGAAAAACCCCGAGGCCTTTGCCCGCGACGACACGACGATCAAGGCGCTGCTCGCGGCGCGGATGGTGTCAACCCCGCTGTCCGTCTCGGACTGCTGCCTCGTCACCGATGGGGCGGCGGCGGTCGTCATGACCCGGATGGACCGCGCCCGCTCGACCCGCGCGCCGATCCCGCTCCTCGGTGGCGCGGCTACCGTGACGCACAAGGAAATTGCGGCGATGCCTGACCTCACCACGACGGGCGCGGCGATCTCCGGCCCCCGCGCAATGGCGGCGGCCCGGATCGGCCCCGGCGATGTGGACATGGTGCAGCTCTACGACGCCTTCACCATCAACACGATCCTCTTCCTCGAGGATCTCGGGTTCTGCCCCAAGGGCGAAGGCGGGCGCTTCGTGTCGTCCGGCGCCATCGCCCCCGGCGGCACACTGCCCGTAAACACCAACGGCGGGGGCCTGTCGTGCAATCACCCCGGCATGTATGGGCTCTTCACCATGGTCGAGGCGGTCCGGCAATTGCGCGGCGAGGCGGGCGAGCGTCAGGTGCCCGGCACCGAGATCGCCGTGAGCCACGGCAACGGCGGCGTGCTGTCGTCACAGGCCACACTCATTTTCGGGACGGAGGCGACACTCTGACCCGGCAATAGCAACCCATTGGGAGGAGAACCAAATGTCAGACGAGATACTGGACCGTATCGACCGGCTCGAAAGCCGCAACGCGATCCTGCACATCATCGCGCAATACTGCAAAGCCTGCGACGACCGCGACGTGCCGCTGCTTCGCTCGATCTTTACCGACACCGCGACCGTGCGATCGAAGGACGGCATGATGGTCGGTGAAGGCATCGACGGGATCATGGAGATGTATCGCAAGCGGTTCGAGGTGCTCGACATCTCGGTCCACTGGACCCACGACGCTATCATCGAGATCGACCCGAACGACCCCAACAAGGGCACCGGCGAAGTGTTCTGCCACGCCGAGGCGCACCGCAACGGCCAGACGCTCGTCGGCTCGCTCCGGTATGAGGACGAATATGTCCGCACCAACGGCAAATGGCAGTTCCAGTCGCGGCTCCTGAAGTTCCTCTACTACGTCCCGGTCGAGGAATACGGCGAAGCCCTGGGGTCGGACAAACGGATGCGCGCCTACGGCGACCGCCGTGTGTCGGACTACCCGGAAAGCTACGACTGCTACCAGAACTGGGCGACGCATTACGCGGCCGAATAAACCGTCGTGGGGCGCGGGACAGACCGCGCCCCCGCACGCCGAGCGCGCCGGGCGCTATCGACCGTATGCCTCGGCCTCGTCGGCCCGCCGCAGCTCGTCGGGCGTCACACGCCCGTCGCGGTTCGTGTCCGCAACCTTGAAGGCATGGTCATGAACCCCGAAACTCTGGATCGTGCCCGACAGCCGGGCGCCGGACCCCGCCATGGCGGCGATGAAGACCTCGAACTCGGGGCGTGTGAGATCGCCGCTGCGATCTGCATCCGCCATCGTCCAGGCCTGCACCTCCGATGGTGTCGGATCGGCCCCCTGCGCGCGGGCTGACAGGACCGGGCAGATGGCCAGCAACAGCGGCGCCAAGATGATCGGCCTGGTCATGTCAACGCCCCCTCAGTCTCGCAATCGTGGTTCGCGTCGATATCTGCTCGGGATCGGTGACAAGCTCGATGACTGTCGGGCCGCCGTGCGACATGGCTGTCGTGACTGCCGGCAGAACCCCCTCGGTCCGCTCGACCCGGTGAAACGCAGCGCCCAGCCCGGTGGCGATCCGTCCGAAGTCAGTCGTGACAATGTCCGTCCCGGACACCCGCCCCGGATGCTCGCGCTCCTGGTGCATCCGGATCGTGCCATAGGTGCCGTTGTTGAACAGAAGCACGATGGGCCGTGCCCCGTGCTGCACCGCCGTCGCAATCTCCATTCCGCTCATCATGAATCCCCCGTCGCCCACGCAGGCGATGACCTGCCTCGACGGGTCGGCAAGCGAGGCGGCGACGGCAGCAGGCACGGCATAGCCCATGGCGCCGCAGGTCGATCCGATCTCGCGCCCCCTGCCCCGCTCCCCGGCGCCGCCAAAGGACAAGAACCGCTGCGGCCAGCCGGTGTGGTTGCCGGCGTCGAGCGTGATGATCGCATCGCCCGGCAGCACGTCGCGCAGCGCCGCCATGGCCTGCCCCATGTCGAGGGGAAAATCATGCGCGGGCGGTTCGATATCGGCCAAATATTCGACCCGCAGGGCATTGCGCCACCCGGTGTCTCGCGCCGGAACAGTGCAGGAGGCGAGCGCCGCCATCGCAGCATCCGGGCCGGACACCGCGCCGATCTCGGGCGCATAGACTCGCCCGATCTCGTTTGCGTCCACATGGATATGGACGAGCCGCTGCGCCGGCGTGGGCACCGCGAGGGTCGTGTAGGTCTTGGTCGTGATTTCGCCCAGCCGGGCACCGACAACGAGCAGGAGGTCAGCCTCCGCCACCCGTGCGACCAGACTCGGGGCTACCCCCGTGCCAAATTCGCCCACATAGGCGGACAAGCGGTTGTCGATCAGGTCCTGCCGCCGAAAGCTGGTCGCGACCGGCAGACCCTGCGCGGCGGCAAACCGGGCGAGATCGGCGGTCCCGGCATCGGTCCAGCCCGAACCGCCCACGATCATCAGGGGCCGCTCGGCCGTGGCGAGCGCCGCGACGATTTCCTGCGCCGCATCCGGCGCCATCGCGGGCACGGCGGGCACGTAGGGCTGCGCATCGTCCACCGAGACCACATCGGTCAGCATGTCCTCGGGCAGCGCCAGCACCACGGGACCGGGCCGGCCCGAGGTCGCCACCCGGAACGCCCGCGCGATATACTCGGGCACACGGTCGGCCCGCTCGATCTGGGCCACCCATTTTGCGACCGATCCGAACATCAGCCGATAGTCGATTTCCTGAAAGCTCTCGCGGTCCATCGTGTCGCGACCGACTTGCCCGATGAAGAGGATCATCGGCGTCGAATCCTGCTGCGCGATATGCACCCCGATCGCCGCATGACAGGCCCCCGGCCCGCGCGTCACCATCGCAATGCCGGGACGCCCCGTGAGCTTGCCCTGCGCCTCGGCCATATCGGCCGCGCCCGCCTCGTGCCGGGCGTTAATCAGCGTGAAACGGTCGCGCACGTCGTGAAGCGCATCCAGCACCTCGAGATAGCTTTCGCCCGGCACGCAGAACGCCCGGTCCGCGCCGTGGATGAGGAGCTGATCCACCAGTATCCGCCCACCGCTGCGTGCGTTCCGGGTCATGTCGTCCTCCGTCCCCAAACCTGCCTTCGTCACCCTCCCATGGCGCATGATCCGCCTCGAAATGTCGAGAGCGCCGCTGCGTTCATCCGGCGCTGAGGGTGCGGTCAATCGTCCCGGCGCAGGCCCGCGTCCGCCAATTGCTCACGGTCCGGCAGGTCGCGCAGGCTTTGCAGATCGAAGGCGACAAGGAACTGGTCCGTCGTGACAAATGTATAGGGCGCGCCCCGGCGCGGCGCGCGCGGCCCCGTGCCGATCAGGCCCCGGTCATGCAGCCGCCCGATCAGCTCGCGGCTGATGTCCTTGCCGAAAATCTCCTTCAGCCCCTCCCGCGTGATCGGCTGGTGATAGGCGATGGCGGCCAGCACGGCGATGTCGAAGGCGCTCAGGTCCGACACATGATCCCCGATGTCCGCCGCCGCCCGGATCGCAGGGGCATAGGCGCGGCG
>LUOO01000073.1 GCA_001626765.1 Maritimibacter sp. REDSEA-S28_B5 | reverse complement strand
TTCCATCGCTACCAACCGCCCAACCCCGTGAACCTTGTGTCAGATTTAACGGCAAGAATGTCGGATTTAAAGGCAAGATACCATATTTAATGGCAAAGCCGCCGCATTGTTTTTGTTGACTTTCGTATACCGCATTTAAGGGCTACGCGACACCGGCGGATCGAATCCGTCCTCGCTGCAACGGCATCCAGGTGTTCTGGCGCCGAAGTCCCCAACTGTCCGGTGCTCGACGCGATTTCTGGAAACTGAAAACTATGACACGAACTTCCCGAACTCTTGAAGCTCCCATGCATCGAACTGGAAGATTCAAGATCGTGCCGCTACCCATATCTTGAATCGCCCCTGGCCGGTCACCTCGCGGATCAGGCCTCGCGCTTCCATCCAGGCAATATTGCGTTGAACGGCGGCACGGCTAGCGTTGGTCAGGACCTCGCCCATCGGGGTAGAGACAAGGGGCCATTCGGTAAGCACAGCGCGCAAGGCGCGCGGGGTCTTGCCCGAAAGCGGTGTCATTTCGGCTTCCGCCCGCGCTGACCATGCTTCGACATCGTCTAGGTGCCGCATTGCTGTCAGACATGCCGTCTCCATCCCCTCAAGCCAACGCGCCAAACGATCAGCGGGTGGGCCGCCAGCGCGCAGCCCCCCTGCCCCACCCATGGCCAGAGGTGCAAAGACTGCTCCCTTGCCCTCGCTGGCCGCGATCCGCGCGGCCGTGACTGCCGCTTCCATTCGATCGCCCTGCTGCCCAAGGCCCGCAAGGCTCCAGAGGTGATAACCCGCGCAGGCACGGGTTATCGGGTGCAGCTCGGCGGCTTGCGCCATCAGGTTCAGCCAACCGCCCGCGCGATCCGCGAAAGGCTCGGCGTCATCGACCATGTTCTCGGGATCGCGACGATCGAGGAAGGCAGAAAGGTCCACCTCTGGGCCTGGTCCCCCTGTCAGACGACGTACCGCCCAACCGACACGCGCCAGTGCTGCGGGGTCCTCTTGAACGCCTGACAGGCGCATGGATATCCAAATAGCAATGCGATCCGGGCCAATGCGGTCACCCGCGAACCAGCTGAGGTCGGCAGCCTCGATCAGGGCAAGCCTGTGCCGCCATCCTTCCGGGCTGCGCTTCAGGCGGTCGTCCAGCGCGCCGACGCGACCGGCCACACGGGCAAGACGCGCGGCATGACCTGCCTCTGCTTTCCGCCAATCGTCGAGGACCTCGCCTTCACGCAGTTCGGCCCGTGGTCCTGGTGGCAAGTAATCCGGCTCCTCTTCCATCGGACCGGGCAGGAACCAAAGATCGTCTTCGGACGACTGTTCCACCTCCTCAGCGTCGAGGAAGAGAGCGTCCGATTCATCATGAAAGGCAGGCACTTGAGGCTTCATATGTGCAAAATACTGGAATTTTGCTTTTTACCCAAGGGTTTTGTCGGAATGCGCCCGTGCTCCTTATATTGCATGCGCGCGGCACGGTCTGCCAGAACTCTCTGATCGCGCTCAGCCTATGCAAACTAAGGGGTTTCTGATGAGCAGTGCCACAGAGCACGCTCTTGCATTCGTTTACAAACGGTCGTTTATTGGTGATATGTAAAATTACAAACGGCCGGTTTTCATGCCCCTGATAGGATATGCACGTGTATCCACCGAGGATCAGACCCCCCTGCCCCAGTCTGAGGCACTGCAGTCTGCGGGATGCGCCGAGATCTTTGAAGAGCACGCCTCGGGCGGCAATCGCGCGCGGCCGGTGCTTGCGCGTGTGCTGGAGCGGATTGGCAAGGGCGACACCCTAGTCGTCGTGCGGATTGACCGGCTTGCGCGGTCTCTGTCGCACCTGCTGGAAGTGATCGAGCGCCTGGATGCCAAGGGGGCCTTCTTCCGCTCGCTCCAGGATCCGATCGACACTGCATCGCCGCAAGGCAAGTTCACGTTGCAGGTTCTGGGCGCAGCGGCCGAGTTCGAACGCGCGTTGATCCGCGAACGGACCAAGGCGGGTCTTGCCTCAGCGCGCGCCAAAGGTCGCGTTGGTGGCAACCCTGGGCTTCGCTCCAAGGACCCCGCCGCGCTTCGAAAGGTACGGCTTGCCCGACAGGATGGCTACATGGAGCGCCTGAACGAGACCGCGCCAGATTGGGTGCCGCATGTACGGCGCCTGCGGCCGGATATGGCCTGGGAAGACGTGCTGCGGATCATAAATGGCCCCCTGCCCCACAACCGCCACTGGACGCAAAGCCGGCTACTCCGCGCCGTGAAGGCCTATGTGGGGGACGGATTCCTACCCGCCGAAGTACTTAGACGCGCTGGACGTCGCGAAACCGACGATCGCCTGCCTGCGATCGTCGCCGCAATCAAAGGTGCTGACCCCGAGATCACCTTGCAGGCAATCTGCGACCGACTCGAATCCATGCGTGAGCGCACCCCTCGCGGCCGCACCAGCTGGCAGCCTTCCTCAGTCAGAATGCTGCTGGAGCGTGCAGAGCGCCTCGGCCTTTTGTAGGAGCTAATGGTCGGCAAACCGCTCTGTTCGCTCGGCCCAAATCTTCCAGAATCATCGCCTCAATTGGACGAAAACCACGTAAATATCCAACAAAGCCTTGGGGTTAGTTCGCGCGAGCAGAAAATATCTCGAAGGGTATCGGCTTCGCCAGACACGGTCTTTATCGTTGGTAATCAATGCGTTATCTAGCGCAAGCCCCGCGCGACCAAATTGGTGCTGTGGATAACTTTTCCACTACATCTAGATTCTTCTTGCCGGACTCAGATGTTCGTGGCATCTCCATTCTGACGGCAAAACGCGTCAGACGTGGCTTCGACCGTCAGAACGACAAAGAGCCTTAGCAAAGGCCACGAGAGGCGGCAGAACATGGATGATCGAAATACGGGCTACGCGCAAGGCATAGGCTCTTCCGACATCGGAGCATTCGCAGACAGTCTTGCTGAGTCGCTTGACCGGCAGATGAAAGTTGCGTTCGAGCCAGAAGAACGCAAGTCCTTGCGCCGCTTCAGCTCGACCGAGGTCGCCGAGTTGCTGCGCGTCAGTACGTCGAACCTGCGCAACCGCCACAAAGATGGCAGCTTCCCAGAAGTACACACTGACGGTCGTGGTCATAGGTTCTACACGGCCGAAGAAGTTGACGACCTCCGCAACATTTTGGCGCGGACAGGCAAAAATGCTGACGCGTACAGACCTGGCCGCCGAGACGGCGACCGTCTTCAGGTCATTTCGGTAGTAAATTTCAAAGGCGGCAGCTCGAAGACAACAGCGACGATCCATTTGGCACACAGGTATGCCCTGCGTGGGTACCGCGTGCTTGTGCTGGACCTCGACCCGCAAGCCAGTTTGACGACATTCTTCGGCTTCCGGCCTGAGCTCGAATTTGCCGAAGGCGGCACGATCTACGACGCATTGAGATACGATGATCAGGTTCCGCTCGCGGAGGTCATCCAGAAAACGTACTTTCACAAGCTCGACATGGTCCCGGCTGGCTTGATGTTGTCCGAGTATGAAACCGAGACAGCGAACGCCCTTGCGCGCAGGGTTCAGCCGATTTTCGCGGAGCGTCTTGCGCTAGCGTTAGAGGAAGTCGATTCCGACTACGACATCGTGCTGATCGATTGCCCTCCGCAGTTAGGCTTCCTGACATTGACAGCATTGGCAGCATCCACGGGCCTGCTCGTGACGGTGGTCCCCGGCATGCTCGACATCGCTTCTATGAGCCAGTTTCTCAAGCTTGCTTCGGAAACGGTCAAAGCCGTCGAAGAGGCGATTGGACGACATGTCACTTGGGACTTCGTAAAGTTCCTGATCACACGCTACGAGCCGTCGGACGGACCACAAACGCAAATGGCCGGGTACCTGCGTTCAATCCTTGCTGGCCAAGTCATGACTGAACCGATGCTGAAGTCGACAGCCATTTCTGACGCCGGCATGACTCAGCAAACCATCTACGAGGTAGACCCGAGCCAGCTCATTCGGAAGACCATTGATCGGGCTTTGACCAGCGTGAACAGCGTTGCCGATGAGCTGGAGCAGACAATCCAAATGGCATGGGGGCGTCGCTGATGGCTCGAAATATCTTCAACCAACCACCGAAAGACGAGAAAGAGTCGGCAGCCCCCTCCCCTGCCCCGGCCAAATCCTCGAAGCTACCTGGCTCGGTTGGCGGATTGCGGGATTCTCTCCGGGAAATCACTGCCAACTCAATCCGAGATATCGAGCCCGACCGGATCGATATGGATGGTCTCCGGGATCGCCTGATCCTGGAAGATAGTAGCATTGAAGATCTCGCCGATAGCATTCGCAAGCATGGTCAGCAAGTGCCGATCATGGTTCGCCCCTCTGACCAACCGGATCGATACCGCATCATCTACGGGCGTCGCAGACTTGCAGCCATTCGAAGAGTTGGTGGAACCGTCAAAGCGATCGTTCGAACGCTCGATGATGATGCTTCTCTGATCGCGCAAGGTCAGGAAAACAACCTGCGGCTGGATCCGTCCTTCATTGAAAAATCTCTTTTTATCAAAGAGATGCAAGAGGCCGGTTACAGGCCTGGCGTCATTCAGGATGCCCTGGGCCTCACCCGGCAAGGTGTGTCGAACCATCGTGTAGTCATCGAGCAGCTGCCTGACGAACTTGTCCGGCTTATCGGCCCGGCTCATGGCGTAGGTCGACGCCAATGGGGTGATCTTGCTGCACTTTCAGAAAAGGTTCCGCTTGTCGACATTGCGCGTGAGACACTTGCCTCTCTGCCTGACACCACTCCAAGCTCGGACAAGTTTCAAGCCGTCTATGTCGCTTGCTCCAACAAGGCGCGTGGCGCAGCCAACCAAAACGCCCGTGGCCAAACGACCGTGGTAAAGGACAATAGTGGTAGCCCTGTCGGCACACTTTCAGTCGATGGCAAGTCGATCGCCATCAAGATCACCCGCAAGGACAACCCGGAATTCGGCCAATGGCTCGAAGAGCGCGCGGAAACCACACTGCGACAGCTTTTTGAACAATGGCAGGATGAGAGAGGCTCGGGGAGCTGATCCCCGGTCAAAACCAAGAACACGAGCAGAGGAGAAAGGCGAAGACCAAAAAGAAAAGAGCCCCCCAAGGTTTCCCCCGGAGAGCCCTCATCATCTGATTAGCACCTGTGATGTAGCAATCTCCGACATACCGGTCAAGAGTCGCCGATTCGGTGGACGTCTTTTTGTTGCCTTTTCTCGCCAAAAACAGCGGGAAGAGCCGGGGAAGTTGTGGGCCGCAACGGTCGTCGTTCAACAAACATGGCATTCACAAAGCTTTCCGTTCAGACCTTTGGCGTCGGCAAGGGCACCCCCGCCACGTCAACACCTGAAACCGACATCTGGGCAGTCTTCCGCGCGCTCAGAGATACTCGCAGTCTGTTCGGTCTCCGTCCAGGACATGTTCAAACGCTCCAAGCGATGCTGAGCTTTCTCAAGCCTGGGCATGGAGACACAGTCTTCGCTTCCAACGACGAGATCTGCCGTCGAGTTGGCGGGATCGATGAACGAACCCTCCGTAGGCACATCGATCGCTTTGTTGAACTCGGTTTCATGAAACGCCACGACAGCCCAAATCGCAAAAGATACCGAGTGAAGTCCTCCGAAGGTCAGTCCATTAGCTATGGCTTGTCGCTGGCTCCGTTGCTCGCGCGTGCCGGCGAACTACTTGCGACAGCCCAAGCGATGGAAAACGCTCGTCGGGATCGCGTGTTTTTGCGAAAGCAAATCCTAACCAAACTCGCTCAGATCGACGAAGCTGACCCCGAGAACGAACTCACTCATCAGGTACGCCGAGTTCTTCGGAGGAAGCTCTCGATCGCGGAGTATCGTACTTTGCTCGGCGAACTGGAAGCTCGATGCAAACAGATGTCCACCGCGGTGGACGCACCAGAAACAATGAAACTGCCCGCCAATGACGGGCAAACTGTCCGCCACCATTCTAAGTCTAAAAAAGAACAAAAAGACTTAGAAAGCGGGACCGACAGCGAAACACTTCCCCTGCAAACGCTCACAACCGTTTGTGACCAGGCTACATCGTTCGCGACGAACTCACTTAGGAACTGGCACGATGTCGAAAGCCACGCGAGAACGCTCGCTCCAATGATGGGAATCCACGAAAGCACCTTCGAAAAGGCTGCTAGGAAGATAGGCTCTCAAAAAGCATCATGCGCCATCTTCATAATTCTCCAGATGAGCAATCGCATCCGAGACTTTGGAGCTTATTTCCACAGCATCACGCTCGGTCGCAGAGAAACTGACTTCAACCCATCACTGTTGTTGGAGAGGCTTTCTCGTTCTGGGGCAGCCACCGCGTGATGTCCACCGCGGTGGACATGTTGAGAGATAGAGATGGGCTGTGAAAGGGGTGACGGGAAGTGAGATCGGGAGAGTGGCTTCCGGCGCCCGTCGTGGAGAAGATCTGATGGCGAAATCTGCCCAGAAAGTCACCCTGTCCCCGTCCCGGGACATTCCCTTCGACAAGCTCGTGCTGAGCCAGTCCAACGTCCGGCGCATCAAGGCCGGCATCTCGGTCGAGGAACTGGCCGAAGACATCGCCCGCCGCGGGTTGCTGCAGAGCCTAAGCGTTCGGCCCGTTCTGGCGGATGACGGGTCCGAGACCGGCAAGTTCGAAATCCCCGCTGGCGGCCGGCGCTTCCAAGCACTCTCGCTCCTGGTGAAGCAGAAGCGTCTGGCCAAGACGACGCCCATCCCCTGCATCGTACGGGATGCCACTTCCGCGATCCTCGCCGAAGACGACTCGCTCGCTGAGAACATGCAGCGTGCAGCCCTGCATCCGCTCGACCAGTTCCGCGCCTTTGTTGCTTTGCGGGAGAAGGGTCAAGGCGATGAAGAGATCGCAGCCGCCTTCTTCGTCACGCCGCAGGTGGTGAAACAGCGCCTGAAACTCGCCGCCGTGGCCCCTGCCCTGCTTGAGCTCTATGCCGAGGACGAGATGACGCTGGAGCAGCTAATGGCCTTCACGGTCAATCCGGATCATGAGCGCCAGGTTCAGGTCTGGGAGGCGATCCGGTCGTCCTGGAACAAGGAGCCCTATCAGATCCGGCGCATGCTCACGGAAACCTCTGTGCGCGCCTCTGACCGTCGTGCCGTCTTTGTCGGCGTCGAGGCCTATGAGGCTGCTGGCGGCACCATGTTGCATGACCTCTTCCAGGGGGACGACGGAGGTTGGCTGGAAGATCCTGCCGTGCTGGATCGTCTGGTCAGCGAAAAGCTCCAGGCTGAAGCCGAAGCGATCGCGACCGAAGGTTGGAAATGGATCGAGGTCTCGCTCGACCTGCCCTATGGCTACAGCCACGGTTTGCGGCGGCTGAGCGGAGACCCGGCGCCGATGACGGATGACGAGGGCGCGGCCCATGCCAAGCTGCTTGCCGAATACCGAGCGCTCGAAGAGGAATACGAGGGTCAGGATGAGTTCCCCGAAGAGATCGACGCGCGTCTTGGCGAGTTGGAAGTCGCGATGGAGAAGCTCGAGGCCAGGCCGCTGATCTTCGACGCGGAGGAGATCGCGAGGGCAGGGGCCTTCGTGACGCTTGATCGCTATGGCGAGCTTGCAGTTTGTCGGGGCTTTGTCCGGCCCGAGGATG
This sequence comes from Maritimibacter sp. REDSEA-S28_B5, assembly GCA_001626765.1. Classification (GTDB taxonomy): domain Bacteria; phylum Pseudomonadota; class Alphaproteobacteria; order Rhodobacterales; family Rhodobacteraceae; genus Maritimibacter. Next base: position 21,232 of record LUOO01000073.1, on the reverse strand, counting down.
AACCTCGGCAAGATGCCGACGTCCACAGCGGTGAACAGGCGGCAGACGGGCAGGGCGTTGAGCTTTCAACGGGGAGCAAAGTGGATGGTATCGGCCATGGCACGGTGATCACCTCTGCCGGTCAAGCGCTTGGCGCGAACATGCCCGACGACGAGGACGATGGTGCGTTGAAGCCCTTGCCCGAGCGGCTGATCATGGAACTGACGGCGCACCGCACCCTGGCATTGCGGGAAGCTGTCGGGCGTTCGCCTGACGTCGCCCTGACCTTGCTGCTCCTGAAGCTCGTCAGCGACACCTTCCGGACGTCCACTTCAGCCGGCAGCTGCCTCGAGGCTTCGGTGCGTCACGTCTACATGTCGGCGCAGGCGAGCGATCTGAAGGACAGCGTGGTGGCCAAGCTGGTGGACGATCGCCACGCGGAATGGGAGGCCGACTTGCCGCTCGGCGACGATGCCGCGCTCTGGGACTACCTGACCTCCCTTGATCAAGGGAGCCGGCTGTCGCTACTCGCGCATTGCCTCAGCTTCGGGATCAACGCGCTCCATGAGAAGGTGAACCCTTATGGTGCCGGTATCTCCGCCGGCGGTTTGACCAAGCGGATGACACAGTCCGACTTGGTCGCACAGGCGGTCGATCTCGACATGGTCGAGGCGGGCTGGGAGCCGACGGTCGATACTTATCTGAGTCGTGTGCCCAAGGCCCGGATCCTCGAGGCCGTGCGCGAGGCGAAAGGGGAGGGGACGGCGCAACTCCTCGATCATTTGAAGAAGGGCGAGATGGCGAGTGAAGCCGAGCGTCTGCTGAAAGGCAGCGGCTGGTTGCCGGAGGTTCTTCGCCGTCACGACCTGGCAGCACTCGATGGCGCGGAAGGGCAGGGGGCGCCTGAGCTCGTTTCCGACGCCGAGCAAGCCGAAGATGTCGACCTTCCCGCCTTCCTCACCGCTGACCTGCCGGGTGATGATGCATCGATGATGGCTGCGGAGTGATCCGCGCCATCCGAGGGCGGGTTTCCCCGCCCGCAATCACATAAAAGTCAACAATATCAATATGATGAATGCAAAACGACGCATTCAGGATGAGGAATCATGTCTGCAACCACCATTCTCGACACCGCGCCCCTGGGCGCGCTCATTCGCTACACCGACAACAGTCCGAAACCGCCTGCGCGGTTCACGAAGAAACTCGCGGCCTGGGATCGCTCGAACGGCGTTGGCCGTCTCGTCAAGAAGGAGCCGCCACGACCCTATCCGACCTGGACGGCGCCGGCGTCGTTCACGCTGCACGAGGGGAACTTCTCCTCGGACGGGGTCATACTCGTGACGATCATGCGGACCCATTCGGCGGATAGCGCCTTGACCTTCGAGGTCGCTGAGGAACCACAGCCTGGGCAGGTGCGTGTTCTGCTGGATTTCGGCAGTTGCACGGAGCTGCTCCACCTGGCCGAGTCTGTCACGGCTGCCGAACTCTGGATCTCTAGGGAAGGCTATCGCAACGCGCGGCTGGAGATTGTCGGCAGCGAGGACGGCGATAGGGCAGGGGAGGCGGAGCTTGCCGCCTGAGCCAGTGTAGAACCCAAGGGGCCCGCCCAAGCGCGGGCCTCTCACCCATCACGACCCTGTCCTGCGAGATCGCGAGCACCATAGGATTCAATCCATCACGGAAAGAGATCTTCACCCAAGAGCCTGCCCGGGAGGCTGGCAGCGATAGCATCAGCGGAACATCAGGCTCCAGTCAGCGGTCGCACCATCCCCCGCTCGCCATTCCCTTCCTTGCCCCGAATCCCGTCTTCGAGATCAACCCGCGAGGGGTCGGACTACGGGCGAGCCCGTGCCGCCGGGTGGATTCGGCCACGTTTCACTTTCTTGGCCGAACGCACCCGGTGATGTCAGCCAGTCTTCGGGCCTGCGGGGTCCTGTCGCGCGGGGGATGGTCCTCCGCCTCCAAGACAGGAGCCAAACAGATGTCCCGCAAAGATGCTCACGCCTTCGCCGCCTCTCTCGCCGCCACGCTCATGGTCTCGATCGTCGTCTTCCAGGCCGGTGATGGAACCTATGGCGCCGTCCCCGCCGATGAAATCGACGGAGACGAGGTCGTGATCGTCTCGGAATACGATCCCTTCGGGTGAGGCTTCGGCCTCACTTCCCGAGGACCCAGGCGTGGCACAGGTGTGCCCCTGGGCCTGTCGACGGTCTTGCGATCGGCATTGCCGTTCCAACGAGCGCCGAGCTGTGGCCAAGCGCATTCAGTATGATCCGACGACCGTTCGTTGAGGATAGTGCCGAAGCTCGTCAGTGGGACCGGGAAGTACGTTCCGGTCGCGGCTTGAGAAATGCCGCCTCCGTCCTGCCTTGCCACCAATACTTGGTTGGGCTACCTCCACTTGATCCGAGCTCATGGCAGGCGATCTCTCGGCTTCCAACAAGCTTTACCCTGCGCGGACCATCTCGGGACCTCCCGGCCACCGCTTCAGGTCGGAAATCCATCGTCCTGTCGCGAGACACTCGGGAAACCACTCTGCCAGTCGGGGCAGTGAGACCACCCGATGTTCCCTCAGAATTTCGAAACCCCGGGACATGACCGTGTCAACCGTCCCGCGGAAGGAGCCCTCGTCGAAATACCACTCCTGCTTGACGAATTTCACGTCGCGATCCGGATCGTCCCGCACGGGGGCTCGCCCCTCCTGGACTCTCCAGAGCGGGCAGTAGTCGCGCGAGAAAAGAACCTTCGTGCCATCCGCCTCGGTCCAGAATCCGTATGGCATCCAGAAGCGAAGCGGCACGAAGAGGCGCCCGGCGCGATGCGTAGGGGCTTCCCGGGAGACGCAGGTCATGATGCTATGATCGATCATGACGCGCGTGAGCCCCTCCGGCCCCTCGCCGCGCTCGACAAGCAAGGCGCGCGCATAGTCATAGCCGGGGGCCTTCACACGACACGGAGCTCCAATGTCATGCCGCCCGCGATCCGGATAGTCTGTGGCGAACAGTGCTTCCCGAACGGTGAGCGTGATTTCAGGGTCCGGACTGCCGCCGAAAAACCTCGTTCGGGTCAGTGCATCGAGGATGTCACCAATCCGAAGGCTGCTGGTCCGGTGAAGCCGAGAAACAATGTTGGCCTGGGTGACGACAGACGCCTCTGTCAGATGAGGAGTCTTCGCTTGGAGAGCTTGTAGGTGATGCAGATCGCGATGGCCGCTCGCCTGGGCAAGAGCGGTCTGGCACGCGTTCAGCGAGCTTGCGCCCGGCAGTTTCGAGAGAGCCTGCGCTGCACGCTTGAACGCGTGCTGGTCGGGAGAATGAATAGACAAGGTGATGATCCTTCAACAGATGCCGTATTGGGTGCCCACTGTGCCGACGGCGATGCGTCGAAGAGATTGGATGAAGAGAGCAAGGTCTTTCGTCCTGCGGTGCGCACGCATGCTTCTCCACTGTGGGCGGAACGGATCACCAGAGCCGTGCCATTGATATGGGCGTATCGCCTTCTCAAGACAAGGCATCCCCTGCATCTTTCGGACTCCGCATTTTCGCGGCAGGTTGGCAGCCGCCAACCATCATGCTTCCTCGTTCCTGAAACACCGGCAGGCGCCTCGCCATGTCGGACGAAACCCCGCATTTAACAAGTTTGGGGTAAACCAAGAACAAAATACACCCTGTAGTGTTGAAATGAATCTGGGCATGGCATATATTGTGCTAATCGGCGCGGAAGGTTGAAGGGAGGCAATCGGACGGGCACCACACCGGAGGAGGCCTTTTCGATGCCGCTCGACGATACCGCACCGCAACTCGATGCCCTACTGCTCGGAACCGTTCTCGAAATGGAGTTGAGCCCGCGAGACAACCAGGTCGCATCGAAACGATACAACCTGATCCCGGAACATCTCCAGCGGCCGAACAGTCCGATCCGCCGTTACATGGAGACAGCCCTCGTCTATCCTCAGGGCTCCCGCGCCATCGGCGCCACCATCGTTCATGGCGCTGACGACGACAGGTTCGACCTCGACGCCATACTCGAATTCCGCACCCCGGCCGGATGGACGCCGCGGCGAGTGCTCGATGAGCTGCGCGCCGCCTTCGAGGGCTTTCCCGACGTGAAGAAGATCGAGCGATGCACGCGCTGTATCCAGCTCCAGTTCGCATTCATGCACCTGGACGTCACGCCGATGGATCCGGACCGTGATCCTCGGCCCGAACGCGTCGGCGAGATCTACCACAGCCCCGATGAAGGGCGTGATGAACGGTTCCGCGTGAACCCCTACGGCTTTGCGGAAGACTTCAGGGCGCGCATCGCGATGCCGAGCCGGAGCTTCCAGGATCATGTCCGCGATGTGCGATCGAAGCTGCAGATGAAGGATCGCCTGGTGCCAGGCACCATCATGGCCGATGCCGACATAGACACGCTCCCCGAGCCCATCGATCCAATCCGGGATGCGCCGCAGGTCATCGCTCTAAAGCTCATGAAGCGATACCTCAACCTGCGCTATGCCAACCGGGACGAGAAGCGTCCGGTGTCCGTATACCTTTCCAAGATCGCCGCCGAAGTCCCTCTCTCTCCCTTCGGGATTTGCGCGCAGCTTGAGAGTTACGCCGCAGAGCTCGACAAGCGCATGGCGGCCGCGCTGGAAACCGGTCGCCGTCCCGAGGAACGCAATCCCGCGCTGTGGGAGGAGAACTTCAATGACCGGTGGCCGAAGCACGATCGGGAGATGAAGCTGTTCCGGATGGATCTGCGTCATCTCGTGTCGGAACTGGCTCGCGCCCGGTCCTCCAGCTTGACCGATACGCGCAGGATCTTCGACGGCTTGTTCGGCGAACGGGTCAGCGAGAAGGCGGTTCGGGCCTATATCGACGGCCTTTCCTCGACCGCCGGCGTTGCACACTACGAGCACAACAAAGGCTTCGTGGCCAATCCTGCCCTCATCGCGGCCGCACCGAAAAACGCAACCCAGGTCTCGAAGGCCCCTGCCCACCACTTCCATCCTGGCTTCCGCGACAAATGAAGACCCAGCCCCGGAAGCCGCGCTCCGCTCAGGTCCAGCTCAACCGCATGCGGCACCGCTGGCCGGTCCTCCGGCCGCGGATGCTGGAAGAAGGTCGGGTCATCGCGTGGATCGGACCTCTCCGGGGCTTCCAGATGAAATATGAGGTGGCCGTCATCTGGGAATGGCAAAACCTGAAAGCCGTTCCCCTGGTCCATGTTCTGGACCCGCCAATAGAACCCCGACCGGGGACCGATTTCATCGATCTGCCGCACCTGAACTACGATCATCAGACTCCGGAAGACTCGGCGCTCTGCCTGTTCGATCCCGATGCCGGGGAATGGGACAGCACGATGCTTATCGCCGACCGGATCGTCCCATGGGCATCCGAGTGGCTACATTTCTATGAAATCTGGCATCTCGACGGCGTCTGGCGCGGCTCGAACGCGCCGGGTCCGATCTCCGTGGGCGAGATCCTCAGGCAGCGGCAGGAGGCTCCGGATGGCACGAGGGCGTAGTCCATCGCAAAAGACAAGAATTCTTGTCTGGGGTCGCGCCGCCGGCCGATGCCAGTATCACGGCTGTGGCAAACGCCTCGATGGCGACCTCGTGACGGGCGATCTGGCTAAGAACCATGCCTACCTGGCTCATATCATCGCCTCTGACCCGGGCGGTGAACGTGGCCACCCGGTCCTGTCGCACCAGCTCGCGGACGATCCTGACAACCTGATGTTGATGTGCGATCCGCACCACCGCGAGATCGACGATCCCGCCAAGATCGATCGCTACACCGTGGACGTCTTGCAGGAGATGAAGCGTGCCAACGAGGAGCGGATCGAGCGGCTCCTCGAGAACCCGAATGCAACGCCCGCACATATCCTTCGGATTGCTGCGGCGATCGGTGACAACGAGACAGCCGTTCCGCTCCGGGACTGTATCGAGGCAATGAGGCCGGAGTTCACCCCGGCGGATCGGCGTCCCATCGACATCAAGATCCGCGACATTGCGCAGAAGGACAGCGATTCCGACTACTACCCCGTCGTCATCGACGCACTTCGCAAGAAGATCGAGCGGGAAATCGACGGAAGGTTCGCGGACGGTGATCTCGAGCATCTCGCGGTGTTCGGTTTCGCGCCCATGCCGGTCCTTATGGAGCTTGGTCGACTGCTTTCAGACCTGTCGGCCGTTTCAGTCTACGGCAGGCACAGGGAGCCAACGCCGGGCTGGGCCTGGCCGAACGATCGTGAACCTCTCGAGTTCACCTGCGTCCCCGGGGCCCCCGGACCGAAGAAGGTAGCGCTGAAACTCTCAGTGACCGCCGGGATTGCAGATGATCGTGTGATTCAGGCGCTGCCTGACGAGCCTGTTTCACTCTGGGAGATCCGGAGCAGCAGGCTGGGCGCGTCTGAGCTTCGCAACAAGGATGATCTCTCCCGTTTTCGGGAACTCGTCGGAAGGACGTTCGATGCCATCAAGGATCAGCACGGGATGGACCTAGACTTGTTTGTCTTTCCTGCCGCTCCCGCGGCCTGCGCGATCGAGTTCGGAAGAACCTGGCAGCAGAAGGTCCATCCTCCCTTCCTCATCTATGACCAGATACCGGAACGGGGATTTCTGCTTCGCCACGCCATTGGTCGGCCAATGTTAGATTAGCAAGACGCTCTTGCCCGAGGTTTTTTGAATTCTCGAGGGAAAACTCGCTCAGACATCGACTTGCAGGAGTAACGATCTTGCTCATTCGTTGCCATGGCTCAGCCCACGGCGTTCATCTGATCTGCTGTCGGTGCAGTGTCTATCAGTTCCGCCCAGGCTTGAAGTCCCTCATCTGTCCGGAGCCAGACGCGCACGTGATAGTCGTCTCGGTACCCACGAATTTGGCCAGCGAGTAGCCGGGGTCCTAGGCGAACGCTTCCACCTTGGCGCGGACTTCCGCTTTCTAACGATCCTCGCGCGTGGAGATCGCCTCAGCGACGTCCTTCTGCAGCTTCTTCAGCTCGCCGAGCGTCAGTGCCTCGATATCGAAATCAGCCGTTGGTGCGGTCCGTGTCCTCGATTTCCCAGTATCGATATCCCTTCGTGGCAGAGCCCTGCATTTCCCGGCTGGGAGGGCAGGGGGGCGAATGCTGGTATTAGCCACTTAGGCCGCTAGCAGTGTGCTGGGCTTGGAGTAAAGCAGTCGCGATAGGCAAGGGTACATGGTCTGGCATGGGCTCCCCGCATCTCTCTGTCTCCTGGGCCATCCCTTCGACTGACAATCCCCTAATCCCGTTCGGTCTCCTGCGCGCAACCCCGCGTCAGTCCGGGCCGTGTTGGCCGCCTTTGGCGTCCTGCCCGCTCCACCCCGGTCCTCTGGGGGTGTCCGGTGCCCATGCTGTCCACCGTGCACGCGTCACCCGACGGGCTTTTTCAGGGTCTTGTCGAAGGGACGGTCCCGAAGACAGGAAACACAGGAGCTTATCATGCAGAACATCGTCATCCTCGCCGGCAACATCGGTCAGACCCCCGAAGTCCGTACCACCCAGAGCGGCACCAAGATCACCAACTTCAGCCTCGCCACCTCGCGCCCCCGCCTCTCGGAAGGCCGAGTAATGCGCGACGAGAACGGCTACCGGGTCATGGACACCGAATGGCACCGCATCACCTGCTTCAACGGTCTCGGCAAGACGGTCGCCGAGCATTGCGAAAAGGGCATGAAGGTCCTCGTCCATGGCCGCATCCACTACACCAAATGGATCGACAGCATGGGGAACGACCGCTACGGCTGCGAGATCATCGCCGAGAAGGTTGACTTCCTGAGCCGCCCGAAGTCGGCCGAGAACGAAAACCCCGAACTTGTCGACCGCGACGACGAGATCCCGTTCTGAGGAACGGGATCTCCCCCTCGGGCCCGGCGGGGACTCCCGCCGGGTTCTGTCGTTCTCTGCCCATTTCGGTCATTCGCCCACGGATCGGCACCGCGGTGCAACTTCCCTAAACCCGCCACTCGTACCGGGAAGGCGATGCCTTCGAGGCGAACGTGAACCTGAGCGTGAACACCGGCGGGGTGATCGTCGTGCCGAACAAGAACACGATGGAAGAGTTTTTAGAGGCGCAGCGACAGGCCGGGCTCAATGACAGCCCGATCCGGCCCGACGCGGTGGAGCGCATCCCGGGCCAGCGCACCATTGAGGATGTTCTAGACCCTGAGACAAAGCGCGGCGATTGATGCCCAAGGGTGGCTATTCGGGTTGTTGAGTCGCGGTCGCAGCTATCCCCTCTAACGCTTCGAGGATAGCCTGATCCCGCTCGCGTTGTTGCCGAAGCAATTGTTCGATTGTCTGTAGCAGTGCGGAGTTTGTATCGCCGGTCGATTGAACCGCTTCCGCCATGGCGGCGGAAACGCTCTCTATTGCGGCTTGAGAACTGCCCAAAGTTGTAAGCGCCACGTCCATGGCCGCCGAATCCTGCGGCACCCGCCAATACTCGGTGTAGGCGATTTGCGCGACCGAGAAGACAATAGCGAAGATGCCAACGAGGATGGCCTTGTTCGCGGCCTTGCTGTTCTTCTCGGCCTCCTTGGAAAAATTCTCTAGGAACTCTGCCGACGCGACCTGAAGGCCATTCATGATCCTGAGAGCATTTTCCCCGAAGCCGACTAGGTTTTCGAGCCTTTCGGTCATGTCGCCCAGACGCTCGTTGGTCTCATGGATTGGGTTCGGCGGAATATCTATTGGTTTGAGCACAGCGGGCGAGGGACCCCATATACCCGACCTTGTGCCGTAAAGGCTCTCAAGTCCCTCGCTTTGCTTGAGGAGATCTTCGCTGACGCTCCTTATGCCGAGGTTCTTGCTGCCGAGAAGTCCCCCCAGCGATCCCTTTAGGCTTGTGAACATTTCCCCCAGCTTAGCACTCTGCTTTTTGTTTTCTGCGGCAAGCACGCTGAGCAAGTAATCCGCATCTGACTGCCCCTCTCTTCTTTCGATTTCTGGGTCCGGTTCGAACGATTTGTCGTTCTCAAGAAATTCGCGTGAGAATCTGATTACGTCATCATCAGTGAATGCGGCTACCTCGGCTTCTGTCGGCTCGCTAGATTTCTCGCCGTCCTCTTGATCATCGACATGGCTCTTGAGCATCACGCCCATGATCGCCCGGATCGCTTCTATTGCGTTTGGTGCGTCTCTATCTTGATGTTTCTCGATGATTCTGGCGGCTTTGACGGAATAGAAATAGACGTCCCAGTCTCCGGCGGTTTCTGAATGAAAAACCCACTGAGGCTGGATTAGTTTTGACAAGTCCATTCGTCTACCTTGCCCCTTGGGTTCTGGAAGTGCCCTCTGCCAATTCGCAGCTTACTTCGATTTTTGGGTTTGAAAAGCAACGATTACCGCTCTGCCGCCGCAACGGCTCGCGCTATAGTTGCGCATCCCGGGGTGATGGCGACCCTGACAGCGCAGTGGCAGCGCGTCGGCCCCTCAAACCTGTGAGTACCGACCGATGACCGCGAAGCTCGCCCCCGATGACAATCCCCCACCTTGCCCGCCGCCGGAACGCTCTACGGCTTGCCGGAACTGGCCGAGGCGGTCGCCACCGCGACCCTCCCGGAGAGAAGCACCGCGCCCTGATCGCCCGGCTTGCGGCCGCGCTGTGAACCGCGGCTATTGCCGATTGCTGCGCCCGCAGTGCCGCGACATCAGAGGCCGCTCACCGCCCTTCACGTCGGCTAGAGTAAGAGGAGTGCCGGTTTCGCCGCGACAGGTTGAAGGCTGGGAGAGTGGCTCCCGGCGCCTGTCGCGGAGGAATGCCGATGGGCGTTGTGGAAGTTCTGGATGCGGTACAGCCGACGCGGGCCGGTGGCTGGAAAGTGGATGTGAGCCGGGGTGACCGGAATGGGCGGGTGTCGTCCGAATGGTTCAACAGGCCGGATGACGAGCGGTACCTGTCGCTCGACGATCTCTGGGCCAATGTGAAGGGTCGCTCTGAGCGCAGCCGCAGCCGGGTGGTGCAAACCGCCGACATCCGTGTCGAGGCAGCGCGCGACAGTGCAGAGCGGCTGCACTTGGTCCTGCCGAAAGCGCATGAGCCGGTCGCACCCACGCACTGGGCCTTCGGCCAGCTTGCCAGCATCGTCGGTGCCCCGGCCTCCTACCTGCGGCAGTTGCCCGCGCCGCTGGCGGGGATCAACCTGCAATACGGCCTGACCAACCACCGCGCCGAGCAGGTGAAGACTTTCGAGACGGAAGACGGCCGGACCGAACTGCGCGCCGTGACCGGTCCCGACTACGGCCGCATCCATGACTTCGAGCTTGTCGAGGCGGTGCAGCGCATCGCGGGCAATGGCACGGGCGACACGCGCTGGAAGGTGCCGGGTGTGCTGGATTGGTCGACTGGGGTCTACAACCCTGATGTCGAGATCAGCCGCGATACGACCACGCTCTATGCCTCGGACCGCGACGTCTTCCTGTTTCTGGTCGACGATCGCAATCCGATCGAAGCAGGCAAGTTGCCCGACGGCTCCCCCGATCTCTATTTCCGGGGCTTCTATTGCTGGAATTCCGAGGTGGGCGCGAAGACCCTCGGCATGGCGAGCTTCTACCTGCGAGCGGTGTGCCAGAACCGCAATCTCTGGGGCGTGGAGGATTTCCAGGAGATCAAGATCCGCCACTCGAAATACGCCGCCTCGCGCTTCGCACATGAGGCCGCCCCGGCGCTGACGCGGTTCGCCAATTCCTCGCCGCAGGGCTTCGTGAACGGCATCAAGGCCGCGCGGCAGCAGATCGTCGCGCGGACGGACGAGGACCGCGCGGATTTCCTGCGCAAGCGGGGCTTCTCGAAGGCGGAGTCGGGCAAGATCATCGAGAAGGTGCTGATGGAAGAGGGCCGCCCGCCCGAGAGCATCTTCGACTTCGTGCAGGGCATCACGCGGCTTGCGCGCGACAGGACGCAGCAGGACGCCCGCCTTGATATGGAAGGGCGCGCCAAGAAGCTTCTCGACCGGGTCGGCTGACGCGGACCCCGACACAGCGACCGCCTACATTCGCGGCGGTCGCGCACTTCCCTTCAACAAGCATGCCACTGGCCCCGCCCCGAAAGGGCAGGGGGCCTCGGTGCGTGCCAGTCAGCGAGACGCCCATGACTCCCCAGGAAGAAACCATCGTCCTCGAGGCCCGCGACATCCTCGGCCGCTATCTCAGCCGAAACCCCGTCATCGACAGCTGGCAGGCGCTTCTTGACTATTGCGCGCTGACGGTGCGCGGGCCGCTCGAGCGGTTCCACGTTCTCTATCTCGACCGCAAGAACCGCATCATCGCCGATGAGCTCTTGTCGATCGGCACGGTCGACCATGTCCCGGTCTATCCGCGCGAGGTGATCAAACGGGCTCTGATGCTGAACGCCAGCGCCCTGATCCTGATCCATAACCACCCGTCGGGAGATCCAACGCCGTCGGAGGCTGATCTCAGTATGACCAAGGAGATCCAGAAGGGGTGTCGCTATCTCGGCCTCACGCTGCACGACCACATCATCGTCGGCGCCGGGACGGAACTGAGCCTGCGGGCCTTGGGCAAGCTCTGACGCGCCTTTCGTACCCGCCGCCGTCGCCCATTCGAGGAAGAGGGCGGCGGTTCGGTCTTTGACGGTTTGAAGCGGGGAGAGAGGCTTTCTGCACCGTCGGAGATATGCCCATGTTCGACCTTCTTTGCCAAACTCAGCCGGAAACGCAGAACACAAGTTTGCCGCCGAGCCTCCTGACCGATTTTACAGATCAAGACTTGCCGTTTTCGCTCACGACGACTTGCCTTGCGGCCTCGGCTCTCATGTCCGGGCAGGCCCACCCCACGGTACTGGAGCGGTTTGCCACGCTGGCCGAAGCCATGCAGGGTGCAATCGTTCACGCCGAAGATATCACATCTGAAGACGCGCCGCGCATCCTGGCAATCCTGGATCGGGAGGGCCGCCTCGTTCTGGCCGGGGCTACCAATGATGGCGGGGTCGCATGGTGCCACCCGGTCTTGGATGCCGCCGAAGCCCGCGCCGTCGTGTCCGAGGCCAGCCAGACCCGCGCGCAGGCCATACGAGCGGCCGACTGGCAGGAATATGGCCTCGCGCGACGGCTCCGGCACCATGCCGAACTTCTCGATGCCCGTCTGGTCGATCCGCTCTGGCGCGTCTTCGCGTCTCGCGCCCTGCAGATCGCGGCGTGACGCCCGAGAGTCAGAGAAGGGCAGGGGAGGATTTGAACCTACGAGGACGAGAGAGCCTTGGGGTTCAGTTCCTTTCCCTCATTCCGGAGTTTCCTATGTCCAAGATCGAACCCACTCTGGCCGCGCCGATGGCGCCGTCCAGAATTGATTTCACCGCCGTGCTGGCCCGCCAGGCCGAGCGCGACGCGCGGATCGCAGCTTTGCGTCCGGCCAACAAGGAGCGCCTCTTCGATGGCCTGACTGCCGCAGGCATCACCCATGTTACCGTGAGCTTCGACGGCTATGGCGATAGCGGCCAGGTTGAAAGCATCGAAGCCTACGCGGGCGAGACCGAGGTCGCTTTCCCCAAGACCCAGATCGCCTATGCCGCACTGACTTGGGACGACCCCGAGGTCGAGATGCGGGCGCTTTCGCTCGAAGATGTCGTCGAGCAACTGGCCTACGACTTCCTCTCCGACACCCATTGTGGCTGGGAGAACAACGACGGTGCCTGGGGCGAGTTCTGTTTCGACGCGGCCGCCCGCTGCATCCACCTTGAGTTCAACGAGCGCTTCACCTCGTCCGAACTCTACAAACACGATTTGTAAGGGGGCGGCGATGGCACATCCGTATCACCACGCCCTGTCCTCGGTGAAGAAATGGGGCGGCACGGTCAACGACTACCTCGCTGTGCATTCCTGGTTCGACCAGAGCAAGGAGATCACAGCCGATTTTCGGCACCGGGCGCTGCGCCACCATGCCGAGGGCATCTTCATGGCCGAGACGATCTTCGGCCAGACCCTCACGCTCTCGACCGGACGCATCATCCCGACCCGGTGGGTCGGCGAGCAGCATGTAAGGGAAGACCTTGGCTTCATCCCGGGCTTCGCCGATTGGGTGAAGGCCATTCGGCCCGAGCCTTGGATGGGTCGAACCGAACGGATCGAGGCACAGGTCGATCCGCATCTCGCCTCGCCCGTGGTCGAGGTTACCTGACATGACCGACCCAGCCTATCAGCGCCTTGGCCTGCCAGCGACGGCTTCGCCCTTTGCCGTCCTGCGCGCAGCGGTCCGGGCGCTCCACCCCGACACGCGCGCATTGCGCGGCTTCCGGGCCGCGCGCAAACGCTTCTACCGGCAGATGCTCTCCGCGCATGCCGCGCGACAGGCAGCGGGCGACAAACCGACCGGCTGATCGCTCCCGGCCAACCCTTCATCCCAATCCAGCGCCCGGCCTCTTGGCCGGGTCTTTCCAATTCAGGAGGTCCCCATGGCGGATTACTTCACCCATTTCTCGTGCCTGATTGACGTCGGCACTCCCGACAAGGCGGGCCGTGCACTCGCGTTGTTTCAGGATCTGCAGGCTGCGGATCAGGACGCCGACGACCCGGAGGTCGCGGGCTTCGACCTGGTGCGCCAGGACGCGCCCGAGGGCAGCAGTCTCTGGATCCATGATGACGAACACGGCGATGTCGAAGCCGTCATCCGCTTCGTCTTGCGCCTCGCCGAAGACCTCGACCTCACCGGCCTTTGGGGGTTCCAATATGCTCTGACCTGCTCCTGGCCGCGGCTCGACGCCTTTGGTGGCGGCGCGCATGCCATCGATCTCGGGGCACGCAAATCCATCGGATGGACCAGCACGCAAGAATGGCTGGCCGCCGCGCTGAACGGGGAGGACCCCGATGCCTGAGGTCATCTGCACAACCGTCTACCAGTTCCCTGAGCTCTCGGATGCCGCCAAGGAGAAGGCCCGCAACTGGTATCGCGACTTCGGACCCCAAGACGACTGGTGGGACGCGGTCTATGAAGATTTCGAGCGGGTCTGTGAGATCCTCGGCATCCGTCTGAAAACCACCTCCGTCCGCTTGATGGGCGGCGGGACGCGGGCCAAGCCCTGCATCTGGTTCTCCGGCTTCTGGAGCCAGGGTGATGGAGCTTCGTTCGAAGGCTACTGGTCCCACGCCAAGGGCGCCGCCGCGCGCATTCGGGACTACGCGCCCACGGACGCGACGTTGCACGGCATCGCCGACCGGCTGCAGGCCATCCAGCGCCGGAACTTCTACCAGCTCGCCGCCGAGGTCAGCCATCGTGGCCGCTACTACCATGAATACACCATGTCGGTGGACGTCACGCGGGACAGCGCGACCTGGCAGCCGCCGACCGAGGACGCGGAAGAGATCGTGACCGAGGCGCTGCGTGATCTGGCCCGCTGGCTCTACCGCCGGCTAGAGGACGAATACGACCACCTCACTTCGGACGAGGCCATCGAGGAGGGGATCATCGTCAACGCATATACGTTCACGGAAGGAGGGCGGCGGTTCGGGTAACAGAGATCAAAGCGCAAGGTTCATTTGATCTTTACAGTAAGTCCATATGGACTATATTGAAGCCAATGGAGGACGCCATGTACGTTGCAGAGAAAATCCGGGAACCCGCACAGATCAACGCCGTCGCGTTGAAAGCTTATGCACGCGTGGCCGATGCTTGGGGTCTCAGTCTCAAGGAAGCGGCTGGCCTTGCCGACATGTCAGAGAGCACGTGGAAGCGCGCCAAGAAGCCGGATTTCGCCGGAGAGCTCACCAAGGACCAACTGCTGCGGCTCAGCGCTGTAATTGGCATCTTCAAGTCGCTCGAACTCTACTTCTCGGAGCCTCTGGCAAAATGCTGGTTCACCCGACCGAACAAGGGGCCGCTCTTTGGTGGAAGCCGACCAGTCGACACCGCCATCGACGGGGGTTTGCCGCAGATCCTCGCGGTTCGGACCTATCTTGATGCGTTGCGTGGTGGGGCATGAAGCAGACCGAGATTTCCGATCGCGGTCTCGTTCGTCTCCTGCCTGCCACCTACCACAAGCCACCATCGCTGCGCGGTCTCGTCGATACCGATGACGAGATGGAGGTCTTGGCAGAGATCGAGGGCCTGACCAGTGGGCGTCTACAGGCCGAACGCGGGCGCAACCCGCATCTGGACCCGCGCGAACTCGCTTGGCAACGCCGCAGCCGCGATCTGCGCATCTATGGGGACAGTCACGTCAACGCAGCCTTCACTTACACCCGCGTCGGCGGAAACCGCTTCAACGCGGAGGAGCGCGGCGCGTGGTACTGCGCATGGGATGTGATGGTTTCTGTCAGCGAAGTGGCCTGGCACCGCACACGCGAACTCGGCTTTACCGGCAGCTTCCAGGACAGCGCCCGCTATGTGGAATTGCTGGCCGACTTCATCGGCGTCTTCGATGACATGACCGGTGAGGCAGGTCATCCGGCGCTGCATCCGGATCCGGCTGTCGGGTATCCCGAGGGCCAAAGCCTGGCACAGCATCTGCGTCGGGGCGGATCCAAGGGCCTGATTTACCCTTCGGTCCGGGCTCCTGCACCGGGCGGGAATTGCCTGGTCTGCTTCGAGCCCCGCGCAATTCAGAACGTTCGTCCGGGCGCGTCTTGGGATCTTGTGTGGGTTGGTACACCGCACTACTCGATTGCGGCTGTCGGCTGACAAGTTACAGCGCATGCGCCTTTGGGGGTCCGAAGAAATGAAACAGGCAAACGACAACAGCGCGGACGTCACGAACTTGAAGCCATGTGACCATCAGCCGTTCTTTGAGGCGTTGGACTGTCCGCCCCCACCGACCGACGCACTACGAGCAGCGTTTCGTAGGCGGAGGGAAACTCTGGTGGATTCTTGCGCCGACAAGCCATCCACCAGCTGACACCCGTCACCTGTTCCCGTCGATCCACTTCGACATGAGCCCCTTGTCGCGAAAGCATTCGTCCGGAACGGCGCGCCGTTTGATCCGGGCGAGTTTCTCAGCGAAGGCTACCTGCTTGGAGGTGGGCAGCCGGTCCATGTCCGATACCGGCTTCAGCCGGGCCTGAGCCTCGATCCAAGCGCTCAAAGATCGCCGGTCTTGCTGAACCTCCCAGGGCAGGAGCGTCCGGTTGCGCTGCGCGAGCGACCGCGCATAGGCAATCTGCTTGGGTGTTACGGGCAGGGCGTGCGTGGTGCTTTCCATGGTGGAACCCCCTTTCTGGCTTGGTTCTGAAAATAGAACATAACAAGAACAAAATCAAGCCAAGCGTCGGGAACACCTCGGTGCGAGAGGGAGAGAGGGGCCGGGAAAGATCAGGCCTGAGGGTGCCCGAGAGAGGGTGCCTGGGCCTGAACCTGTCCCCCATTCCGGAGTTTCCCGATGACCTATCTCGCCCCTGTTACGCCTCCCATACCCGCTCCATCTCGCGATCCCGCGCCCGCGATCCTCTCCGTCGCCGAGGCGCTGCAGCCTGATCTGGCGCAGGGCTTCCAGATCGACGCGCTGCGTCTGCGCCGCGAGATGGAATATGCCTTTGGCGGCTCCGATGCCGATGGTGCCTGGGACTGGAAGCTCGCCTATGAAGCGGGCGAGGTGGCGCTGATCCTCTTTCTGCGAAAGTTCGGCCGGGCGCTGCTTGCGCGTGCCGGCTCGCCTGCAGCGCTCTTGCCGATCCTCGCCAAGGTGGCAGGCCTCTTGCCCACGCATACGCGCCGCTCTGAAGAGATGGAGCGCTTTCAGCAATTCAGCACGCCCTTGCCCATGGGACTCGCGGCATTGACGGCAGCACAGATCACGCCCCTCGACCTGGTCCTCGAGCCTTCGGCCGGGACCGGACTCCTGGCGATCCTTGCCGAGATCGCTGGCGGCAGCCTTGCGCTGAACGAGTTGGCCGACATCCGCGTCGATCTTCTTCGGCTGCTTTTCCTAGGTCGACCGGTCACACAGTTCGATGCCGCGCAGATCGACGATCATCTCGATGTCTGCTCAAGCCCGAGCGTCGTCCTGATGAACCCACCTTTCTCGGCTATGGCCAATGTCGATGGCCGGACGACTGACGCTACGGCGCGGCATTTGCGCTCGGCGTTGGCCCGGCTGGCCCCCGGCGGGCGGCTCGTGGCTATCACAGGGGCCGGTTTCGCGCCGGATGCGCCTGCTTGGGCCGAGACCTTCGGCCGTCTGACCGAGACGGCCCATCTCGTATTCACGGGTGCCGTGTCTGGCGCAGCTTTCGCCAAGCACGGCACCAGCTTCGAGACGCGGATTTCTGTTTTCGATAAATGCCGCGGCGGCGAGCCGGGCGGCATCACCGCTGACCTGCGCCAGCCCACGTCCCCGGACGTCGCACATATTCTGTCCCGGATCACCGCAGAGGTCCCGCTGCGCTTAGAGCTGGATCAGGCAGCTGCAATGGAGCAGGGCCATTCTTCCCACTTCCCGGGAAACCCCGCCCTAACCACACGCAAACCCGTCAGCCAATCGCGCGCGACCTCCGCAGCTCAACCGGCGACACATGAAACGCCGATTGAAGCCGAGGAACTGGACTACGCTCTCCGCGACGCCGCCGAGGACGAAGACGCCGCACGGCTGTCCGATGCGATCTACGAGACCTTCCGTCTGCAGGCGATCGACATCCCAGACGCCGCATCGCACCCGACCAAGCTTGTGCAATCGGCGGCCATGGCCTCTGTCGCACCTCCGAAACCCTCCTATCGCCCCAAGCTTCCGGCGACCATCCTGCGCGACGGCCTGCTGTCAGACGCGCAGCTCGAGACCGTCATCTACGCGGGGGAGGCGCATGGCGCGCATCTCGCGGGGTCTTGGACCGTCGATGAGACCGGAGACGTGGTCTCCGCTGCACCGGAGGACGCCGCTGACGCCGTCCGCTTCCGCCGCGGCTTCTTCCTCGGCGATGGCACCGGGGCGGGCAAGGGCCGTCAGTCGGCCGGGATCCTGCTGGACAACTGGTGCCAAGGCCGCTGCAAGGCGCTCTGGATCTCGAAAAGCGACAAGCTCCTCGAGGACGCGCAGCGCGACTGGTCGGCACTCGGGCAGGAGCGCCTGCTGGTCACGCCGCTGTCGCGCTTTGCCCAAGGCCGTGACATCCCGCTTACCGAGGGCATTCTCTTCACCACCTATGCGACGCTGCGCTCGGAAGAACGGGGTGCCAAGAAATCCCGCGTCGACCAGATCGTCGACTGGCTCGGGGCGGATTTCGACGGGGTGATCATCTTCGACGAAAGCCATGCCATGGCGAATGCCGCCGGCGGCAAAGGCGAGCGGGGCGATACCATGGCCTCGCAGCAGGGCAGGGCGGGTCTGCGCCTGCAGCACAGGCTTCCGAATGCCCGTGTGGCCTATGTCTCGGCCACGGGCGCGACGACCGTCCACAACCTTGCCTATGCGCAACGTCTCGGGCTTTGGGGCGGGGAGGATTTCCCCTTTCAGACCCGGTCGGAATTTGTGGAAGCCATCGAGGCTGGCGGTGTCGCGGCGATGGAGGTTCTGGCCCGCGACCTCCGGGCGCTCGGTCTCTACACGGCGCGGTCGTTGTCCTATGACGGTGTCGAATACGAGATGCTCGAACATGCGCTCAGCCCCGAGCAGCGCGGCATTTACGATGCCTATGCCGGGGCCTTCGCCATCATTCACAACAACCTGACCGCGGCGCTGGAGGCGGCGAACATTTCTGGCGAGCGCGGCACGTTGAACCGTCAGGCGAAATCCGCCGCGCGGTCCGCTTTCGAGTCCGCCAAACAGCGTTTCTTCGGCCATTTGCTCACCTCGATGAAGACCCCCACGCTGATCGCATCCATCGATGCCGATCTGACAGCGGGTCACGCGGCGGTCATCCAGATCGTCTCGACCGGTGAGGCACTGATGGATCGCCGCCTGACGGAGATCCCAACCGACGAATGGAATGATATCCGTTGTGACATCACTCCCAGGGAGTATGTCCTGGACTACCTCGCCCATTCTTTCCCGGTCCAGCTCTACGAGCCTTTCACCGACAGCGAGGGCAACCTCTTGTCGCGCCCCGTCACGCGCGACGGCCAACCGGTGGAGTGCCGCGAAGCCGTCCGCCGTCGTGACGCGCTGATCGAGAAACTGGCTTCGCTGCCGCCGGTGCCGGGTGCGCTCGACCAGATCGTCCAGCGCTTCGGCACCGATCTCGTGGCCGAGGTCACGGGGCGCTCGCGGCGCATTGTGCGGAAGGGCGAAGGGCATTCGGCACGGCTCGTGGTGGAGAACCGGGCCGGAGCCGCGAACCTCGCGGAAACCCAAGCCTTCATGGATGACGAAAAACGTATCCTGATCTTCTCGGATGCCGGCGGCACCGGGCGCAGCTATCACGCCGATCTCGGGGCGAAGAACCAGCGCCTGCGGGTCCATTACCTCTTGGAGCCCGGCTGGAAGGCAGATGCCGCGATCCAGGGGCTTGGCCGCACCAACCGCACCAATCAGGCGCAGCCGCCGCTGTTCCGCCCCGTCGCCACCGATGTGAAGGCGGAGAAGCGGTTCCTCTCGACCATTGCGCGCCGTCTCGACACGCTTGGCGCGATCACGCGCGGCCAGCGCCAGACCGGGGGGCAGGGGTTGTTCCGCCCCGAGGATAACCTCGAGTCTCCCTACGCCCGCGATGCCCTGCGCCAGCTTTACCGCCGCATCTATCGCGGCGATCTGGCCGGATGTTCGCTCGGGGCTTTCGAGGATGCGACCGGGCTCAGCCTGACCGATGACAACGGGCTGAAGGACGACCTTCCCCCGATCACGACCTTCCTCAATCGACTGCTGGCGCTGACGATCGACATGCAGGCCGTGTTGTTCGCGGGTTTCGAGGAGCTGCTCGATCAGCGAATTGAGGGCGCCATCGCCGCCGGGGTCTACGACATCGGGCTCGAGACACTCCGTGCCGAAAGCTTCCGGGTGACCGACGCACAGGTCATCTACACCCATCCGGGCTCCGGCGCGGAAACCCAGCTTCTCACCATCGAGGAAAAGCGGCGCAACACGCCGACCTCGCTCGCGGATGCGCTCGACTGGCTGGATGATCCGAAGGCGCGCCTGCTTGTCAACAGCCGCTCGGGCCGGGCTGCCGTGCAGGTGCCCGCCACCAGTCACATGCTGGACGATGGGACCATCGAGCCGCGCCTGCGCCTGATCCGCCCGCTTGATGCCAGCACGGTCCCGGCCAAGGTCATGGAGGACACCCACTGGCTCGAGGCCGACCGCGCGGCCTTCACTGCGGCGTGGACTGCGGAACTGGCCGAGGTGCCGGAGTTCTCCGAAGCCACGCTGCATATCGTAGCAGGTCTGCTGCTGCCGATCTGGATGCAGCTTCCCCAGGATGAAACCCGGGTCTACCGCCTGCAGACTGATGGCGGTCAGCGCATCATCGGTCGACGAGTCTCGCCCGCCTGGGTCGCGACTACGCTGGCCGCCGATGCGCCCAACCTCTCGGCCGCGCAGGTCCATGCCCTGGTTCTCGAAGGCAAGACCGTGGTGTGCCTGTCCGAAGGGATGGAATTGCACCGATCCCGTGTCATGGGCGTGAACCGGATCGAACTCTCGGGCTTCTCGGAGGCAGCCAAGGATCGGCTCAAGGCCGATGGCTTCTTCTCGGAGATCATCAGTTGGAAGCTTCGGCTGTTCTTGCCGACCGACGCCGATGGCGTCGCGATACTGGATCGTTTGCTTGCACGTTGTCTTGTCGCAAGTCTACATGATCGCGGAGGCTGTTGACCCATGTATTCTGAAACCGAAGACCTTGTTC
Organism: Maritimibacter sp. REDSEA-S28_B5; assembly: GCA_001626765.1. Lineage (GTDB taxonomy): Bacteria > Pseudomonadota > Alphaproteobacteria > Rhodobacterales > Rhodobacteraceae > Maritimibacter. Next base: position 524 of record LUOO01000073.1, on the reverse strand, counting down.
GCGATCTGGCAGAAAATGCCGAAGGCGTCTGTCGTGCCTACTTGTCCAAGGGGAGGCGGGAAGGAGCCTACTGGATCGTGGGCGATCTGCAGAACAACCCCGGCCGGTCGCTCTTCGTGCGGCTGACCGGGCCCACGTCAGGGCCGGGGGCGGCAGGTAAGTGGCAGGACCCTGCCGTAGGCGCGCATGGCGATCTCCTGGACATCATCCGCGCCCGGACGGGGATCACGCGCTTCCCCGACCTTCTCGCCGAGGCCCGAGCGCATCTTGGCCGTCCGCAGCCGGTCGTCCCGGATAGGCAAGAGCCTAGGAAGGCCAAGGTGCCCGGTGGCACTCCTGCGGCGGCGGCGCGCTTGTTTGCTGCCTCGAACCCGATCACAGGCACGCTTGCTGAGACCTACCTCCGTTCCCGAGGCATCACCCAATTGGCCTGGCCGGCCCGAAGCTGCATATTTGCGCATTTAGAAGAACAAAAGGCGTACATTTATGAATCTGACCGCTGCAGATACATTGCGACGTTTTCG
>LUOO01000072.1 GCA_001626765.1 Maritimibacter sp. REDSEA-S28_B5 | reverse complement strand
CCTCAACGGCATGGAGGGCGACGACAAGCTCTTCGGCGGCATGGACGACGACCGCCTGCGCGGCTTTGACGGCGATGACCTGCTGCGGGGGGATGATGGCGACGATGTTCTGACCGGGGGCGAAGGTCAGGACGACCTCGACGGCGGTGCAGGTGACGACGAGGTCTATGGCGGACCGGGCAACGACGAGATACAGGGCGGACCGGGCCAGGACACCCTGCTGGGCGGGCATGGGAATGACATCACCGGCGGCGGCCGGGGCAACGACGTTATTGATGGTGGCGCCGGACAGGATGCCCTCTGGGGAGGCGAAGGCGACGACCGTATCGATGGCAATGCGGGCCACGACCTGATCCACGGTGCAGACGGCGACGACATGCTCATGGGCCAATCCGGCAGCGACATGCTTTACGGATTGAACGGGCGCGACACGCTCGACGGTGGCGAGGGCGATGACGACCTCTTCGGAGGCGACGGCGAAGACCAGCTCGACGGGGGCGACGGTGACGACGGGCTGGAGGGCGGCGCGGGCGCTGACATGCTCATGGGCGCTGCCGGGCGCGACTTTCTCGAACTGGCGGACGGCGACACGGCCAACGGCGGTGCGGATGCTGATACGTTCCGGATCAACCTCTCCAACATGACCGAGACCCAAATGGCGACGCGGGTGCGGCCCGACCTGATCGAGGTCACGGACCTGACGTCCGAGGACAGCCTTTTCGTCTCGGGCGGGTTCGAGCAGCCGACTGTGCCGGGGGCGAGCGCGCAGAACGTGGCGGTTCAGGTGGGAGCCGACGTCGAATTGCGCACGGTCTATTCGTATGTCGCCGATCCGACGACTGGCCAGATGGACAGCAATGCCTTCACCCGCGTCCTTTTACGCGACATCGGGATCGAGGATTTCCTCAAGGCCTATCCCGATCCCGTGGTGGGCACCGAGAACGCCGATACGCTGGGCACCGAACCGGGCAGGAACATGCTGGCGGGGCTTGGCGGCGACGACATTCTGTCGGGATCGACCGCGAACGACCAGATCTATGGCGGTTCGGGCAATGACACCATCGGCGGGCTGACCGCGCAGGACAGCCTGTTCGGCGGCGACGGCGACGACATCCTGCGCACGGCGGGCGATGCCACGATGACCGGCGGCGCGGGCGCGGACCAGTTCGAGATCACTTATGCTGACGGTCAGCCTTCTGCGGCCTCGATCACCGATTTCGAGCTTGGCACGGATACGCTCAAGATCGACGTTTATGCCGGACCGCTCACCGATGGACACAGCGTGACGGTCGAGGATTTCATCGACGGCACCGGGGCGAGCGTTCTGCTTGGCGCGACGCCGTCTCACCCCGGACGACATCGACGTGACCTTCCTGCCCTCGGCAGATTTCACGAGCGGGGCCGGCAACGACACGGTCACCGGTCAGGGCAGCGCCGCGCTGGTGATCGAGACAGGCGACGGCGACGACACGGTTTCCGCGGCTCCGGGCGGTGGCATCGTCAACGCAGGCGCCGGCCTCGACACCGTGATCGGAAGCGACAGCTTCGACGAGATCGACGGTGGCGAGGGCGACGACCGCCTTCTGGGCGGCGCGGGCTTCGACCAGATCTACGGCGGCGCGGGCGATGACAGCATCGACGGCGGCGACGGCGGCGACATCATCGAGGGCAACGCGGGCGACGACACCCTGAGCGGCGAGGACGGCGACGATCTGCTCGACGGCGGCGACGGCTCTGACTTCCTCGACGGCGCTCTGGGCAATGACGAGGCCTACGGTCAGGCGGGCATGGACACGATCTATGGTGGCGACGGTGACGACGGGCTCTTTGGCGGGACCGAGGACGACACGCTCTGGGGCGGCACCGGGGACGATCAGCTTTACGGCGAGGACGGCAACGACACGCTGGATGGCGAGGACGGCGACGATTACCTCAACGGCGATGCGGGCGACGACCTGCTCTTTGGCGGCACGGGCAACGACCTGATCGAGGGCGGCGCGGGCAACGACCTGATCGTGACCGGCCCCGGGTTCGACACCGTCTATGTGGGCGGCGGTAACGACACGGTCGCGATGGAGGGCGTCGGCGACATCTTCTTCGACGCGGGCGTCGACACGCTCGAGATCGTCAACAACGATGGCCGCACGGCGGAAGGCGACCGGACGGTCCATGACTTCGACACCACCTCGGACCTCATCACCGTACCCGCAGGCACACTTGCAAAATACACGGTGACCGATGGCGGCGCCGACGGGCTCTACCTGCTCCACAGCGCGGGCACCCCGCCGGTCGTGTCCATCGCGCTCGTGTTCAATGGCCTGACCCCGGCGCAGATCGCTTCTGTCACCGACCGTCTGGTCGAGGCGCCATAGACGGCGATCAGGCGTGGCGCCCTGCCCCCGTAACCTCTTGTCTATTCCCGCGCCGCGCACTATCAGGCGCGGGATCGAAATACCGACGGGGACAGGCGCAAATGCCGCTTCTGGTCATGAAGTTCGGCGGCACCTCTGTCGCCACAGTGGACCGCATCGCGCGGGCCTCCAAACGCGTCGCGCGCGAAGTGGCGAACGGCTATGACGTGATCGTCGTGGTCAGCGCAATGGCCGGCAAGACGAACGAGCTTGTCGGCTGGGTCGAAGAGACCTCGCCGCTTTACGACGCGCGCGAATACGATGCGGTCGTCGCGAGCGGCGAGATCGTGACGGCGGGCCTCATGGCGCTGCGCCTTCAGGAAATGGATATCCCCGCGCGCAGCTGGCAGGGCTGGCAGGTGCCGGTGAAAACCACCTCGGCCCACTCGACCGCGCGGATCGAGGAAATCGGCACCGACGCGATCAACCAGAAGTTCAAAGAGGGCTTCAAGGTCGCCGTAGTCGCGGGTTTCCAGGGCATCAGCCCCGAGGGCCGCGTCACCACGCTGGGCCGGGGCGGATCGGACACGACCGCCGTCGCCTTTGCCGCCGCCTTTGGCGCGGAACGCTGCGACATCTATACGGACGTGGATGGTGTCTACACCACCGACCCCCGGATCGAGGACAAGGCCCGAAAGCTCGACAAGATCGCCTTCGAGGAAATGCTGGAGCTTGCGTCGCTCGGGGCCAAGGTGCTCCAGACCCGGTCCGTCGAGCTTGCCATGCGCTACAAGGTGAAGCTGCGCGTGCTGTCGTCGTTTGAAGAATATGACCCCAATGCAGGCACGCTGGTCTGCGACGAGGAGGAAATCGTGGAACAGAATGCCGTCTCCGGTGTGGCCTACAGCCGCGATGAAGCGAAAATGACCCTGATCTCGGTGGCCGACCGCCCCGGCATCGCGAGCGCGATCTTCACGCCGCTGTCCGAGGCGGGCGTGAACGTCGACATGATCGTGCAGAACATCTCGGAAGAGGGTCGCACCGACATGACCTTTTCCTGCCCCACCAATCAGGTGAAACGGGCGGAAGAAGCGCTGTCCAAGGCCAAGGACGCCGGTGCCATCAACTACCGCGAGGTTGTCTGCGACACGGATGTGGCCAAGGTGTCGGTCGTCGGCATCGGGATGCGCAGCCACGCGGGGATCGCCGCCAAGATGTTCTCGGTCCTGGCCCGCGAAGGAATCAACATCAAGGTCATCACCACCTCCGAGATCAAGATCTCGGTGCTTATCGACCGGAAATACATGGAGCTTGCCGTGCAATCGCTGCACGACGCCTTCGAGCTTCACAAGGCGTAGTTTCACGCCGCTCATTTCCGCAGCGAAAGCCGCCCGCGTCCGACCGGATCGCGGGCGTTTTTTGTCCTATGTCCGAAATAGATACCAAATGACCTATCGCGCCACCGCCCCGATGTGGTTTACCATGGCCTTCGACGACGGGGAGGCCACGTGAACCGCGAAACCGCGCCAGAAGGCGAGCCGACGGAGAGCAGAAAGCTCCTGGGGAGGCTCCGCGATGCGCTCGCCGGGGATTCGGCGGGGCAGGAACGGCTTGACCGTGTCACGCATATCATCGCGACCTCGATGGGCACGGAGGTGTGCTCGATCTACCTGTTTCGCGACGCCGATACGCTCGAACTTTGTGCGACCGAGGGTCTGAAGCCCGAGGCCGTTCACCAGACGCGGATGCGGATCGGCGAAGGTCTCGTGGGCCGGGTCGCGCGCACGAAACGATATGTGAACACGCCGGACGCGCCCGCTGAAAAGGGTTTCCGCTACATGCCGGAGACCGGGGAAGAGGTGTTTTCGTCCTTCCTAGGTGTGCCCATCCAGCGACTTGGCGAGACGCTCGGTGTGCTCGTCGTGCAGTCCAAGCAGGCCCGCGCCTATTCCGATGACGAGGTCTACGGGATGGAAGTCGTGGCCATGGTGCTGGCCGAGATGACCGAACTGGGCGCCTTCGTGGGCGAAGGCGCCGCGCTCGCCGCGCTCCACCAGCGCCCGGCGCTCTTCCGGGGTGGCTCGGGCCAGGAGGGCATCGCGGAAGGGCATGTCTGGCTCCATGAGCCGCGCGTGGTGGTCACGAACCCCATCGCCGACGATCCACACGAAGAGGCGCGCAAGCTCCGCGCGGCGATCGACACCCTGCGCGTATCGGTTGACGAACTCATCGCCACCAGCGTCAACGCGGACAAGGACCAGGTTCAGGTGCTCGAAGCCTACCGCATGTTCGCCAACTCCAAGGGCTGGCGGCGGCGGATGGAGGAGGACATCTATCGGGGCCTGTCCGCCGCGGCGGCGGTGGAGAAGGAACAGTCCAACACGCGCTCGCGGCTGGGACAGGTGCCCGATCCGTATCTGCGAGAGCGGCTCCATGACCTCGACGACCTGTCCAACCGCCTCTTGCGCATCCTGACCGGACAAGGTGGCGAGACAGGCGCCGAGATGCCCGAGGATCCGATCCTCATCGCCAAGAACATCGGCCCTGCGGAACTGCTCGAATACGGCCGCTCGCTCAAGGGGATCGTGCTGGAGGAGGGGTCCGTCGCCTCCCACGCCGCCGTGGTCGCCCGCGCGCTCGCCATTCCGCTGGTCGTCAACGCGGGCCGGATCACTGCCGAGGCGCTCAACGGCGACGCCATCATCGTGGACGGCGATCAGGGCGTCGTGCACCTGCGGCCCGAAGAAAGCGTCAAGGGCGCCTTCCGCGACAAGATGGCGATGCAGGCCGAGCAGCAGAAACGCTATGTCGATCTGCGCGACAAGCCGGCGGTGAGCGAGGACGGCCAGACCGTATCGCTCTTCATGAACGCGGGGCTGATGGCGGACCTGCCGTCGCTGGAAAGCTCGGGGGCCGAGGGCGTCGGGCTTTTCCGCACCGAGTTGCAGTTCCTCGTGCGTTCGAACGTGCCCAAGCGCGGCGAGCTGGCGGCGCTTTATTCCCGCGTGCTCGACGCTGCGGCGGGCAAGCGCGTTGTGTTCCGCACCCTCGACATCGGGTCGGACAAGGTCCTGCCCTACATGAAGCCGACCGAAGAGCCGAACCCGGCGCTTGGCTGGCGGGCCATTCGCGTCGGCCTCGACAAGCCCGGCGTGATGCGGATGCAGTTGCAGGCAATGATCCGGGCGGCGGCGGGACGTGAGCTCACCGTGATGTTCCCCTTCGTCGCGCAATTCGACGAGTTCCTCGACGCGCGGGATCTTTTCTATCGCGAGATGGAACGCGAACAGCGGATGGGTCACGTAATGCCCTCGTCGTTCAAGGTCGGCGCGATGCTGGAAACCCCCTCGCTCGCCTTTGCGCCCCGCCAGTTCTTTGAAGAGGCCGATTTCATTTCGATCGGCGGCAATGATCTGAAGCAGTTCTTTTTTGCCGCCGACCGCGAAAACGAGCGGGTGCGCCGGCGTTACGACACGCTCAACACCTCGTTTCTCAACATGATCGACATGATCGTGCGGCGCTGCGATGAAGCGGAGACACCCTTGTCTTTTTGCGGCGAGGATGCCGGGCGGCCGGTGGAAGCGGTTTGTTTCGCGGCCCTCGGGATGCGGCAATTGTCCATGCGCCCCGCCAGTGTCGGCCCGGTCAAGCATCTGATCAGGCGCACAGATCTTTCCGAATTGCGCGAGGTGATGGACGAGGCGCGCAACTCCGGCAAGCAGAGTGTGCGCGAACCGGTGATGGATTACCTGTTTCGCCGCGACAGCTGACGCGCGAGCGTTAACCAGGATTTAGCAGATAGTCTGCCATGATGGTCCCGATGATGTTGTCGGGAGGCGCGGATGCGTTATTTCATGGGGCTGTCCCTGAGCCTTGGCTTGGGCGCCGTCGGGGTCTTTTGCCTGGTCACGTCGGGGCTCCCAGCAGGCACGGTGGTCGCGGCGACATTCGGCGGTGTCGTGATCGCGGGCCTCTTGGCCCTGCTGGTCGCCCGGTCCGGCTATCAGGAAGCACTCCAGCGGACCACCCGGCCCGTGACGCCATCCCATGCGCCTTCGGTCAGCTCGTACCCAAGGACACGATCCGGATTCGTTGGCGGCGGCATCTCGACATCGGTCAGTTTCTCGAACCCGAAACGGCTGTAATAGGGGGCATCGCCCACCAACATCACGCGCGGCCAGCCCAACGCATGAGCCCGCATCAGGCTTTCGCGGATCAGATAGGCCCCCAACCCCTCGCCTTGGTGGGTCGGGTGGACCGCCACGGGGCCAAGCAACAGCGCCACCTTGAATGTCGTCGGATCGGGCGCCTCACGGGTGGGTTCGGGGGGCAACTCCGCGGCTTCTTCACAAGATGTCGCCAATCGCGCGGCGGTGCGCGAGACCCAGAGTGGCTCGAGCCGGACCGGCCAATACCGGATCGCGGCGGCGAGTATACCCTCGCCATCCCGCGCGACGAGCGACAGCCCCGCGACCGGGTCGACCCCGTCACGCAGGCGATAGGACGACAGCGCCTCGCGCCCCGGCGCAAAGCACAGATCGTATAGCGCTTCCACTTCCCACCAGTCTGCGGCGGTTTCCTCGGCCAGTTTGAACAGCGGCTTGCCTCCTGTTTCGCTCTTCGCCTAATCGAATTGCGCGCGTGGATAAACCCCCGATGGGGCGAGAAGTTGCCTTGCGCCCGCGACGCGGCGCGGCAGGAACAGGATGTGGTCATTAGCGCGCGCGAGCGGTGGCGCGCGCTGGGACAAAATGGGGCACCACGGGGCAATATCGTGTCACACCGAACAGGACCTGCGCGGGTTGGCCCCTGTCGGTCGGGCTGGGAAAAAACGGCGGACATGACACGGCGCGCGTTCCCATTCCACGCCTCAAGGGCTAGCAAGGGACAAACACGAGGAGCACGCATGTTCTACCGCCCCGAAGACGGCCACGGCCTGCCGCACAATCCCTTCAACGCCATCGTCGCCCCCCGCCCCATCGGCTGGATTTCGACCCGCTCCACGCGCTCGGTGGACAATCTCGCGCCCTATTCGTTCTTCAACGCCGTCGCCTACACCCCGCCGCAGGTCATGTTCGCTTCGACCAGCGGCAAGGCCGACCGCGCGCGCGGCAAGGACAGCCTTGGCAACATCGACCAGACCGGTGTGTTCTGCGTCAACGTGGTCGAGGAAGAGGCGATCAACGAAATGAACCGCTCGTCGGCCACCCTGCCCGCGAGCGAGGACGAATTTGCCTTCGCCCGCGTGACCAAAGTCGCCTGCACCGAGATCCCTTGCTCGCGTGTGGCACTGGCGCCCGCCTCGCTCGAATGTCGCCTGAGCCAGCTCGTGCCGCTCGAGGGCGAAGACAACTACATGGTGATCGGGCGCGTCGTCGGGGTGCATATCCGCGACGACTGCCTCGTCGATGGCAAGTTCGACATCACGCGCTTCGGCATGGTCACCCGGCTGGGATATCGCGACTATTCGGTCGTGCGCGATGCCTTTGAACTGGGCCGACCCGACGACTAATCCTATTCACTCCTGAATGGCTGAGCCTCGAATTTCGGGAATACCGCAATGTGGGCGTGGAGGCGATCCTTGGAACAACCAAGGAGACCGCCATGATCACATCCAACCGCCAGCCGCTCGACCGCCCGCAAATCCTGCACCTGAGGGCCGAAGGGGCGGCGATCTTCGCCCTCGCGCTCGTGCATTTTCACCAGTCCGGGGCGGGATGGTGGCTTTTCGCGGCCCTCATCCTCGCACCGGACCTCTCGGGGCTGGGTTATTTCGCCGGGAAACGTGTGGGCGCTGCGACCTACAACGCCGCCCACAGCCTGGTGGGGCCTGCGCTCCTGTGGATCGCGGTCCCCGACGCGGCCCCCTTCACCGCAATCTGGCTTGCCCATATCGGGATTGACCGGGCGGTCGGCTACGGGATGAAATCCGCCACCGACCACCGGGTCAATCACCTGACGCTCTAGTGCGACCCGAGGATGCCGGTGCGCACGGAGTAATCCACCGCCAGCCCGTAATCGGGATCGTCGTCCGCATCCACCACCAGATGCCCGGCCCGCTTGAGGAGCCGGTGACAATCGCGCGACAGGTGGCGAAGCTGGAGCGTCTTGCCGGCGGCTTCATATTTCGCCGCCACCGCCTCGATCGCCTGAAGGGCCGACTGATCGGCCACCCGGCTGTCGGCAAAATCCACGATGACCATCTGGGGATCGTTCGCGATGTCGAAGAGCTCGGTGAAGCCTTCGGACGAGCCGAAGAACAGCGGCCCCTGGACGGCATAGACCTTGGCCCCCTCGGGCGTCACGCGGGTCGAGGCATGGATGCGCGTCGCGTTGCCCCAGGCATAGGCGAGTGCGGAGACGATGACACCTACGACGACAGCGACCGCGAGGTCGTGCCAGACCGTGACCACGGTCACGAGCAGGATGACGAAGGCGTCGATCCGGGGCACGCGGGTCAGGATGCGCACCGAGTTCCACGCGAAGGTGCCGATGACGACCATGAACATCACGCCCACGAGGGCCGCGAGAGGGATAAGCTCGATCACCGGCGAGGCGAAAAGGATGAAGGACAGAAGGAACAGCGCCGCGACGATGCCCGCGACGCGGGTGCGCCCGCCCGATTTCACGTTGATCATCGATTGACCGATCATGGCGCAGCCGCCCATGCCCCCGAAGAAGCCGGTGACGACATTGGCCGTGCCCTGCGCGATACATTCCTGCGACGCACCGCCACGCTGTCCGGTCATCTCGCCCACGAGGTTAAGCGTGAGCAGGCTTTCGATCAGGCCGATGGCCGCGAGGATGACCGCATAGGGCAGGATGATCTGCAGCGTCTCGAAGGTCAGCGGCACCGCCGGAATGTGGAAGGGCGGTAGGCCCCCCTTGATGTCGGCCATGTCGCCCACGCGCGGCACGTCGATGCCAAAGCCGATCACCACGGCGGCGACCACCGCAATGCCCGCGAGCGGCGCCGGGATGATCCGGGTGATCCGCGGCATGAGCCAGATGACCGCCATGGTCAGCGCAACGAGCCCCAGCATGGTCCAGAGCTGCATCCCGGACAGCCATTCTCCCCCGGCGGTGCCGTGGCCCGACACCTCGGCGGTGCCGGGCACCTTGAACTGGGTGAGCTGGGCCAGAAAGATGACGATAGCCAGACCGTTGACGAAGCCCAGCATCACCGGGTGCGGCACGAGACGAATGAACTTGCCCCAATGCATGACGCCGACGAAAACCTGCAGAACCCCCATGAGCACCACGGTCGCAAAGAGATATTCGACACCGTGCTGTGCCACCAAGGCCACCATGACCACCGCCAGCGCCCCGGTCGCGCCCGAGATCATGCCGGGCCGGCCACCGAGCACCGCCGTGATCAGGCCCACGAGGAAGGCTGCGTAAAGACCGACGAGCGGATGCACGCCCGCGACAAAGGCAAAGGCGACGGCCTCTGGCACCAGGGCGAGCGCCACGGTGAGACCCGAGAGCACTTCGATCCGGAGCCGCGCGGGGCCGAGATCGGTGGTGGGCGCGAGCCTCAGATCAGCGCCCTTCACGCGGGTTGCGAAACGGGACATGAGAGATTGGGCCAAGCGTGACCTCCTGGCAGTTCTGATGGCGGGTTCTTGTCGCGATGTCGTGTTTGGGTCCTGTTAGCGCCGACCGGCGAAAATGGCCACCCCGACGCGCCGATCCTTCCTTGTTTTCCGGGAATAACGCTGGTTCACTTGGAAAAAATGCGTGGCAGGAACAGGCGAAGAGGCGGAGCATGGACAGGATGATCGGTGTGATCGGCGGCTCGGGACTATACGAGATCGACGGGCTGGAGAATGCGACCTGGCAGCGGGTCGAGACGCCTTGGGGCGACCCCTCGGACGAGATCCTGACTGGCACACTGCAAGGAACCGCCATGGCGTTCCTGCCGCGTCACGGGCGCGGACATGTGCATTCGCCCAGCACCGTCCCCTACCGCGCCAACATCCATGCGCTGAAGGCTCTGGGCGTCACCCATGTGGTCAGCGTCTCGGCCTGCGGGTCGTTTCGCGAGGATATGGCGCCGGGCGATTTCGTCATCGTGGACCAGTTCATCGACCGCACATTCGCGCGGGACAAAAGCTTTTTCGGCACCGGCTGTGTGGCCCATGTGAGCGTGGCGCATCCGGTCTGCGATCTCTTGGCCGAGGCCTGTCTCTCGGCGGCCCGCGCTGTGGGGATCAAGGCGCATCGCGGCGGCACCTACCTTGCCATGGAGGGGCCGCAGTTCTCGACGCTGGCCGAGAGCCGGATGTATCGGGACAGCTGGGGCTGTGACGTGATCGGCATGACCAACATGCCCGAAGCGAAACTGGCGCGCGAGGCGGAGCTTCACTATGCCTCGGTCGCGATGATTACGGATTACGACAGCTGGCATCCCGACCATGGGGAAGTGGATGTCACGAAGATCATCGAAACGCTCAAGGGCAACTCGGACAACGCGCGCGCGCTCATCGCCACGCTGCCGCGGCTCCTGGGCGTGAACGGTCCCTGCGCCACGGGCTGCGACCATGCGCTCGATTTCGCCGTGATGACCGCGCCTGACAAGCGCGACCCGGAGGTCGTGAGCCGGCTGTCAGTGGTGGCGGGCCGCGTCTTGTGAGGACGCCTCTGACGCTGTGGATCGCGGGTTTGGCCTTTGCCGCCCTGCCCGCGATCAGCCCAGCTTTCGGTCAGGAATACGTTGCCTCGAACGGGCGGATGAGCGACGAGGACTTCTACCGCGCCGTGGCCTGCGGGGCCGCGCCCGGTGGCGGGCCTTGCCAGAAGGACACGAAACGCTGGGACAAGCCCGAAGTGCGTGTCACGATCCGGCGACTGGACGACATTTATCTCGGCGGCAAACGCGCCCGCGCCTATGCCGCGCTTGAACGCGCGGTGCAGGCCATCAACGCGGTCGATTTCGGCGTGACGCTGGTCGCGGTCGAGGGTGCGGCAGATATCGACATCTATTTCATAAATCAGGAGACCGGCAGCCGGATCGCGGGTACCGACGTGCCCGGCGTCGACGGTGCGGTGTTGGGCGGGGCCACGACAAGGGTGCGCTATTCCCGCGAAACGGGGGCGATCCGCCATGCCGCCATCGTCTTTTCCACCACGCTCGGAATCCGCGCCTATGAGAGCGTGATGCTCGAGGAACTGACGCAGGCGATGGGGCTTATGTCGGACATCAAGAACCCCTACTACGAGGGGAAATCGGTGTTTTCCGAGGATTCGAACGACTCGAAGGAACTCGGATACCAGGACGTTGTGGCGCTGCGCCGGCATTATGAGGGAGCGTTGGAGGGACGATGAAGGACAGGAAGACGGTCAAGGATTACATCCGCACCATCGTGGATTTCCCGCATGAGGGGATCATGTTTCGCGACGTGACCACGCTCTTTGCCGATGCGCGCGGGTTTAGAATGTGCATCGACCAGATGCTCCACCCCTTCGCGGGCGAGGAAATCGACAAGGTCGCTGGGCTCGAGGCGCGGGGTTTCATCATCGGCGGCGCCATCGCGCACCAGTTGTCGGTGGGCTTCACCCCCGTGCGCAAGAAGGGAAAGCTGCCGGGCGCCACGATTTCGCAGGCCTATCAGCTCGAATACGGCGAAGCGGTGATGGAGATTCACGACGACGCGATCCAGCCCGGGGAAAAGGTGCTGCTGGTCGATGACCTGCTCGCCACCGGCGGCACGGCGGCGGCGGGGATACAGTTGATCGAGCGTCTCGGGGGCGAAGTCATGGGTTGCGTGTTCATCGTCGACCTGCCGGAGCTTGGCGGGCGCAAGAAGCTCGAGGCGATGGGCATGGACGTGCATGTCCTGTGCGAATTCGAGGGGCTTTGAGGGCGCGCGTAAATGATTTGTTCAGATTCGTGGCGTAATCAGGGCATGGCCGACACGCGCGGCCGCTGCTTGTGACGCACGAAATGACGTGAACCGCACGGAATGGTGCAAGCGCCCCGCCTCTTCCCCAGGGCGGGGCGTTCTTTGTCTGGTGAGCCGCCACGAGTGCGAGTGGAACGGGTCGTGGCCAGTCCAGCCCCGCGTTTGCGTCAGCCGAAAATCACACCCGGGTTCATGATCCCGTTCGGGTCGAGCGCCGCCTTGATCGCGCGCATCGCCGCGAGCTTGGCCTGATCGCCGTAACGGACCAGATCGCCGGGCTTCAGCCGCCCCACGCCATGTTCGGCCGAGAACGACCCGCCCAATTCGTGGACGAGGGAATAGACCGTCTCCGCCACATCCTCGCGGCGCGCATCGTAACGCTCGCGCGTTTCACCCTCGGGCGGGAAGATGTTGTAGTGCAGGTTGCCGTCGCCCAGATGCCCAAAGGCATTGATCCGGAACGGTCCGATTTCAGCGATGAGGGCATCGGCGCGAGTGAGGAACGCAGGGATCAGCGATAGCGGCACCGAGATGTCATGCGACGAAATCGCGCCGACGCGGCGGTTGGCCTGCGGAATATCCTCGCGCATGGCCCAGAGCGCGCTGCGCTGCGCCTCGGACGAGGCGATGACGCCGTCCGAGACGAGGCCTTCGTCCTGTGCCGCCTCGAAGAGATCTGCGAGCAGGTCTTGCGCGTCGGTCTGACTAGAGACGCCCACCTCGACCAGCACCATCCAGTCGGGGATCGGGTCAATGGGGCAGCGGGCGGGGCAATCCGTCTCGATCAGGAACCGCGGCCCTTGCCCCGAGATGAGTTCGAACGCGCTCACCCCCTGCCCGATGCGCGCGCCCGCGAGCGCGAGGAGGTCAAGCGCGGCCTGCGGGTCGCGCAGGGTGAAGAGCGCCGTGCCAATGGCGGCGGGCGGTGGGACGAGACGCAGGGCCGCGGCGGTGATGAGGCCCAGCGTCCCCTCGGCCCCGATCAGCAGACCGCGCAGGTCATAGCCCGTGTTGTCCTTACGCAGACGCTTGAGGCCGTTCCAGATGCTGCCGTCGGGCAGCACCGCCTCGATCCCCAGCACGAGGTCACGGGTATTGCCGTAGCGCAGCACGTTCACGCCGCCCGCGTTGGTGGACAACAGCCCGCCGATCCGCGCCGAGCCTTCCGAGGCGAGCGACAGCGGAAACATCCGCCCCGCCGCGCGCGCCGCCGCCTGCACATCGGCAAGGATCGCACCGGCCTCGGCGATCAGCACGTTCTCGGTCGCAAAGGTCTCGCGCAGCGCCGTCATCCGTTCGAGCGACAGGATGACCGGCGCCGCCCCCCCGGGCATCACCTGCCCGCCGACAAGCCCGGTGCCGCCGCCATAGGGCACCACGCCGACCCGCGCCCGGTTGCAGGCGCGGATGATCGTCGCGACTTCTTGGGTCGTGCGCGGGGCGAGAAGCAGCCCGTCCTGACCGAAAAAGCGGCCGCGCGGCTCTTCGAGATAGCGCGGTTCGAGCGGGCGAAACACCGCGTCGGGCAGGTCGTCGCGCAGGTGGCTTGCAAAGGCGGTATCAGCGGCGTTGAGCGTCATGGATCGTGTTTGGCACCGGGTCACGCGCCCCGCAAGTCACTCGAGCGGTCGTGGTTCAAGAACCATGACCGTCGGGCGCGACGGAAGCGTGTCGGTCGAGACTGTGATCTCGCCGATCCCGGCCTCGACCACGTCGAAATCGCCCGACATCTCGGTCAGGAACCGGTCGAGCGTGTAGCGCCCCCACCAGTGCATCGGAATGACGAGGCGAGCGCGAAAGCGATCCATCACCTGCGTCATGCTAGCGGTATCCAGCGACACGCCCCCGTCCACCGCCGCCATGACCACGTCGAGCCGTCCGATCTCGGCATACTGGCCCGCGTCGGGAATATGGTGCAGGTGGCCCAGATGGCCGATGCAAAGCCCCGCCACTTCGAAGACGAAGACGGAGTTGCCGTCCGTGACGATGTCGCCCTCACCGTAGCCCCGGATGTCGGTGTGGACGTTGCGCACGAGCATTTCGCCAAGGTCGACGGAATGGCCGCGCTCCTCGCCACCCTCGGCCCAGCCTTCGAGCACATGGGGGATGCGGTCGTCGGGCTGGGTGGTGAAATGGCTGATATGGGCGTTGTTCATCGTGACCACGTCGGGGACGATGTCCGCCCCACCGGTGTCGCCGGTGAAGTCGGTGATGACCGACAGCCCGCCGGTCGTCTGGATCAGGAAACTCGCGTGGCCGATGAAGCTGATGCGCACCGTCTCGGCGGGGAGCGGGTCTGTGTAGCTGGCAAGCTGGACATGCGGGACCTCCATGCGTTCGGCGAGCGCGAGGCAGTGGGAGGGCGTGCGCTCCTGCGCGGCGGCAGGGGCAGCGAGGGCGATTAGGGTGAAGGCGTGCGTGGGTCTGAGCATGGTCAGAGCGTGACACGAGGCACGCGCCCTGCGGGGTCAAAGGGTCGTGATCAGGCCGGACGAGGATTCCACAATTCTAGAATTCTAGAATCCTGGTATTGCGGATATGATAGGGGAATCAGTCGGTTACGCCGACTGAACGACCTTGAAACCTTAACGGCGTTAACCTTAGTCGTTGATGAAACGCTTCAAGGAATAGGCCTCCTGCCCCTCCATGAGCGGCTGTGCCGTTTGCATGTGCGCTGTCATGATCGCCCGCGCGGCGCCGCTGTCGCCCGCCTCCAGCGCCTCGATCAGACGAAGGTGGAAGTCGAGGCCCCGCTTCCACAAGTCACGGTTGATCGGCGTGTAGAGCCGCCGGTAGACCGTGATGTCGGTCAGGATCGTCAGCATGAAGCCGATCAGGAAGGACAGGAGCGGGTTTGACGACTGCTCCGCCAGCAGCTTGTGGAACCTGAGCGTCGCGATGTGCTGATCGCGCTCCTCCTCGTCCGTTTCCGCCGGGGCGGAATAGGTCGCAACGATGGCCCGCAGCCGGTCGATCACGCGCGGCGGCAGCTTTCCGGCGAGCGAGGCGACAAGCTCCGGCTCCAGCACGCGACGCAGCTGGTAGATGTCGGAAATCGTCAGGTCCTTGAAATAGAAGTAATTGGCGAGAAGCGCGGCGGCGCGCTCCGGCGACACTTCATGCACGAATGTCCCGCCCCCCGGCCCGGTGCGCGACTTCACCAGCCCCTGAGCATCGAGCAGACGCAGCGCCTCGCGGATTGTCCCTTTGGCCATGGCGAAGCGTTCGATCAGTTCCGGCTCGGACGGCAGCCTGTCCCCCGGCTGAAGCCTTTCGCGCACGATGTAGTCCTTGATTGCCTCGGCCACCTGCGCGGGGCGGCTGAGCTTCGGGTCGAGCGCGGCTTTGCCGTCAGAGCGGATGGAAGCAGGCGGCATACTGGTCGTCTCCAACTTGTTCGAGCTGCGGGTCGCTCTGGCGGCAGATATCTGTGGCACGGGGGCAGCGGGTGGCAAAGGCGCAGCCGGGCGGCGGGTTCAGGGGATCCGGCAATTCGCTCGACGTCTGTTCCGGCGCGGTGAGCGGTCGGCCGACCACCGGCGCGCTGTCTGCCAGCAGCTTCGTATAGGGGTGGCGCGGATTGGCAAAGACCTCTTGCGCGCGCCCGATCTCGACCACCGCCCCGAAATAGAGCACCACGATCCGGTCCGACACCGCCTCGACCACCGCGAGGTCGTGCGAGATGAACAGGTAGGTCAGCCCGAACGCAGCCTTGAGGTCGCGCATGAGGTTCAGGACCTGCGCCTGCACCGACACGTCGAGCGCGGACACAGGCTCGTCCAGGATGATGATCCGGGGGGACGCGGCCAGCGCACGGGCGATCCCGATCCGCTGCGCCTGCCCGCCCGAGAACTCGTGCGGATAGCGGTCGAGGAATTCCTCCCGCAGGTTGACGCTGTCGAATATCTCGGCGATCCGCGTGTCACGCTCGGCCCGCTTCATGCCGTAGAGCCGTTTGAGGGGCGCCTCCATGATCTGCCGTATGGTCTTTCGCGGGTTGAGCGAGGACACCGGGTCCTGAAAGATATACTGGATGAGCCGCCCGAAGGCCGCCGCGTCGGCATTGTCGAGCGCCTTGCCCTCGATCTCGATCCTGCCCTCGGTCGGGTCCAGAAGTCCCACGAGCATCCGCGCGAGCGTCGATTTCCCACAGCCGGATTCCCCCACGATGCCCAGCGTTTCGCCTTGGGCCACCTCGAAGCTCATCGGGCGCACGGCGCGCACGCCGGCCTTCTGCCGTCCCAAGAGCCCGCCCGAGATGGGAAAGGTCTTGGCCAGGTCCGTCACTTTCAGCGCAGCGCTCATGCGATCTCCTCCTCGGGGTGGATGCAGCGGACGGCGCGGGCGTCGCCGCCGTCGAGCGCGATTTCGCCCTCCCGGCAGGCCGGCGTCGCCTTGTGACACCGGGGCGCAAAGGCGCAGCCGGGCGGTAGATCCGACACGATGGGCGGCAGGCCGGGGATCGCCGCCAGTTCCCGTTTGCCGCCGCCCAGCTCGGGCACGCAGGCCATGAGGCGTTTGGTGTAGGGATGCGCGGGACGGTCGAGGATGTCGGTGGTCGTCCCCTGCTCGACGATCCGGCCGCCATACATCACCGCGACCCGGTCACAAAGCTGCGCGACCACGCCGAAGTCATGGGTGATAAAGACGATGGCCAGCCCGCGCTCGCGTCTGAGGTCATCGAGCAGCGACAGGATCTGGGCTTGCACTGTCACATCGAGCGCCGTGGTCGGCTCGTCCGCAATGATCACGTCGGGGTCGTTGGCCAGCGCCATGGCGATCCCCACCCGCTGGCGCATACCGCCCGACATCTCGTGCGGGTAGTTGCGGATGCGGCTCTCCGGGTTCGGAATGCGCACGGATCTGAAAAGCTCGATCGCCTTCGCCCGCGCCTCGGCATCCGACACCCTATGATGCACCTGAATGGCCTCGGCCAGCTGGTCACCGACGCGGTAGAGCGGATGCAGCGTCGAGAGCGGATCCTGGAAGATATAGGCGACCTTCTCGCCGCGCTTCTTTCGCAGGCTCTCATAGGGCGCGGCCAGCAGATCCTCGCCCTCGTATCGCACCGCGCCCCCCGTGATCACACCGGGCGGCGAGGCGACAAGGCCCATGACCGAGAGCGCCGTGACGGATTTGCCCGAGCCGCTTTCGCCAATGACGCCAAGACATTCGCCCGCATTCACATGCAGCGACACGTCGTTCACCGCGCGGTAGACCCGCTTGCCCACATGAAACTGGGTCTCGAGGCGCTGGATGTTGAGCAGGCCCTTGCCGTCATCCGCCGGCAACGGCGCTTTTCGCCGCACCATGGTGCGCGCCTGCGGCCGGGCCAGCGCGCCGGACCGCAGGCGAGGGTCGAGCGCATCGCGCACCCCGTCGCCCAGAAGGTTGATCGACATGACAATGAGAAAGATCATGATCCCCGGCACGATCGAGGTATGCGGATTGGTGATCATCGACGACCGCGCCTCGCCCAGCATCGACCCCAGATCGGCCTGAGGCGGCTGGCTGCCCAGACCCAGAAACGACAGGCCCGCGGTCTCGAGGATCATCCAACCCACGGTCGTGGACATGGCGATGACGATGGTGGAAAGCACATTGGGCAGAAGCTCGGTCAGGATGATGCGTCCATGCCCCATCCCCGACAGCCGCGCCGCGTCGATGAACTCGCGCCCCGCCAACCCCACGGTGATCCCCCGGATGTTGCGGGCAAAGAAGGGGATGTTGACGGCAGCCACGGCGATGAGCGCGTTCAAAAGCCCCGGCCCCAGGGCCGCGACAATGGCGAGCGCGAGCAGGATGTAGGGAAAGGCCATCAGCATGTCGATGCCACGCATGATGACATTGTCGATGCGGCCACCGAAATAGCCCGCGACGATCCCGACGGCAGACCCGATGGTGCCGGCGATGAGCGCAGCGAAGAGGCCCACGGCAAGCGACAGCCGCGTGCCGTAAAGGAGCCGTGCAAGGAGGTCGCGCCCCAGGTGATCGGTGCCGAGCAGATGCCCCTCGGACAGGGGCGGCAGGAACCGGTCCGCGGTGTTGGTCACATCGGGATCCTGCAGGGGCAGCACCGGGATCAGGAGCACGAGGAGGACGATCAGGCTCAATACCACGGCACCCATCGCCGCCAGCCGGTTGCGAAAGAGCAGCGACAGGAACCTCATGTCTTGATCCTCGGATCGAGGAGGCTCTGGGCCACGTCCACGCAGATGTTGAAAAACACGTAGCAGGCCGCGACAAAAACCACGCCGCCCTGCACCAGCAGAATATCGCGCTTGAGGATTGCGTCGACCAGCATCCGGCCCACGCCCGGCCATTGGAACACGATTTCGATAAAGACCGAGCCTGACAGCACGAAGCCCGCCTGAATGCCCAGCACCGGGATGATCGACACCATCGCCGCGCGCAGCGCGTGGCCATAGACGACCCGCCCCTCGCCCACACCCTTGGCCCGCGCGGTGCGGATATAGTCCTGCCGCAGCACCTCGAGCATGGCCGAGCGTGCGAGCCGCGCGATCACACCCGTGGCCACCACCGACAATGCCGCCGCCGGCATGATCAGATGCGACAGCAGGTCCGGCAGATCGCCCCCGCCATAGATCGCATACATCCCCGACACCGGGAGCCACTTCAGGTTCACGGCAAAGAGCAGGATCATCATCATGCCGAGAAAGAAGGACGGGATCGAAATGCCGATCAGCACGACAAAGGTGATCGCCTTGTCGGCAAGGCCATATTGCCGTGCCGCGGACACCACGCCCGCCAGAACCCCCAGCACCGAACAGATGACAAAGGAGGTTCCCGCCAGAATGAGCGTCGCGTTGAAGCGCTCCAGAATCTCGTCCAGAACCGGGCGGTTCAGACTGAAACTGCGCCCGAAATCGCCGGTGAGCATGTTGCCGAGCCAGATGAAATACCGCGCCACGAGGGGCTTATCGAGGCCGAGATCGCGGTTCAGCTTCGCCACATTGTCGGGCGTCGCATAGCTGCCCAGAATGGCCGTGGCCGGGTCACCGGGGATCATCGCCATGATCAGGAACACGATCACGGTGATCCCGATCAGCACCGGCACCGCCGAGATCAGTCGCTTAAGAATATAGGACCCCATCAGGCTCTCCTTTCCCCGTCAGGCGCGCGACGCCCAGGCGAAACCAATCACTCGTTACGCAAACGCCGCCCCCTTCTCTGG
Organism: Maritimibacter sp. REDSEA-S28_B5; assembly: GCA_001626765.1. Taxonomy (GTDB): domain Bacteria; phylum Pseudomonadota; class Alphaproteobacteria; order Rhodobacterales; family Rhodobacteraceae; genus Maritimibacter. The sequence goes on along the minus strand of LUOO01000072.1, from coordinate 28,039 downwards.
TTCATAAATATCCCGGAGAGGGGTTTGGGGAGAGGCTGGCCTCTCCCCAAACGGTCGTCCCGCGCCAAAGCGCGGGGCGAAACCTCAGTTCTTCACGACACCCGACAAATCGAGCAGGAACGACGGCTCCAGCGTGAAATTCTCGACCCGGTCCGTGGTCACCGCGTTCTGTTTCCAGTTCGCGACAAATACCCAGGGCGCGTCGTCCTGCACGATGGCCTGCATTTCCTTGTAAAGCGTCGCGCGCTCGTCCTGCGACGTGGCCACGCGGGCTTTCTCGAGCAACTCGTCCACTTCGGGGTTGGAATAATAGCCCGAGTTGAACCCGCCCTGATCCGGCCAGGCATCCGTGCGCAGCGCAAGGTAGGGCAGCGTGTCGGGGTCGTTGGTCATCCATGCCATCTCGGCCATGTCCGCCTTGCCCTCGAGCCCAGGGTTCACCTCGCCCAGGAAGGTGTTCCATTCGTAGGTCTCGATCTTCACGTCGAAGCCGACGGCGTTCAAATTCGCCTGAATGGCCGTGCCCATCGGGATCGGGTCGAGCATGCCCGAGCCGCCTTCGGTCACGTAGAACGTCAGCTCCGCGCCTTCGGCCCCGGCCTCGGCCAGCAGCTCCTTGGCCTTTTCCGGGTCATAGGGATAGGGCTCAAGGCTCTCGTCATAGGCCCAGGCAAAGGCTGGCGGGGTCGGGCCTGCCGCAACCTCTGCCGTGCCCTCGAGCACGTCGTTCACGATGGCTTCCTTGTTGATCGCGTAGTTCGCGGCCTGCCGCACGAGCTTGTCGGCAAAGGGGCCTTCCTTGGCGTTGAGGATCAGGAACCAGACGTGGGGTCCGGCCTGTTCGACGACGCTGTAGCCCTCGCCGCGGAACTCCGACAGCGCGGTCGGCGGTACCTCGACCATCATGTCGATGCCGCCCGACAGCATCTCGGCCACGCGGGTGTTGGCATCAGTGATCGGGCGGAACACGACCGCATCGGTGCCCGCCGCCTCGCCGTAATAGTCCGGGTTCTTTTCGATCACGACTGCTTCGTTCGAGCGCCATTCGGCGAACTTGAACGGCCCGGTGCCGACCGGGTTGCGCCCGAAATCGGCCCCGTTCGCCTCGACCGCGGCGGGCGACACAATCAGCCCCGTGGGGTAGGCGAGGTTCGACAGAAAGGGCGCGTAGGGTTCGTTGAGCGTGAATTTCACCGTCAAATCGTCTACCACCTCGGTCGAGGCGACCGACGAGAAGAAGAAGGCGAGCGGGAAGGGTCCGGTGTTGTGGAACGGGTGATCCTCGTTCAACATCCGGTCGAAGTTGAACTTGACCGCGTCCGCGTTGAAGGGCGTGCCGTCATGGAACATCACACCTTCGCGCAGTTTGAAGGTATATTCGGTCCCGTCGTCGGACACCTCCCAGCTTTCGGCGAGGCCCGGTTCGACCTCGAGCGTGCCGGGGGCATACTGGACAAGCCCCTCGTAGATGTTCACGAGGATGCGGAAATCATTCACCGCCGTCACCGCCGCAGGATCCAGTGATTTCGGCTCGGCGATCTGGCCGACGATCAATACGCCGGGTGGCGTCTGGGCGAGCGATGCGGTCGGCGCCAGCCCCATGCCGGTGGCGAGCGCGGCGCTGGCCGCAGCGGCAAACAGCGACCGGCGTGCAAGGGTGAGAAGGGTCATGTGAGGCTCCCTGTGTGATGTCTGTTGGACGGTAGGTCTTATCGTTGATTGAGAATCAAATTATCATGATAAATTGCGTCGGTCAATTTATCATGATAATTACAGGACGCAGACACGCCACATGGCAGGGAGGCCCGATGACCTATTCCATTCTCGCCCGCGACCCGGAAACGGGCGCTTTCGGGGGGGCCGCGGCCACGGGATCGCTCTGCGTCGGTGGCTGGGTCCTGCGCGGGCGCGCGGGCGTGGGCATAAGCGCCTCCCAAGGTGCCTCGCCCTCGACGCTCTGGGGGGAAGAGGCGCTGGTGCGGCTCGCCTCGGGCGACAGCGCACATGCCACGGTCACAGCGCTCACGGGCATGGATGCGGGGCGCGATTTCCGGCAGTTGTCGGTGCTGGGTCCCGATGACGCCGCCGCCTTTACCGGCACCTCGAACACGCCCCACACCGCGGATATGGTCTTTGATACAGGCGTGGCGGCGGGCAACCTGCTCGCCTCGGACGACGTCGTTGCGGCCACGGTCGAGGCGTTTCGGACCGGCATGGGGTCATTCGCCGAGCGGCTTCTCGCCGCGCTTTTCGCGGGGCAATCGGCGGGATCGGACAAGCGGGGATTGCTGTCGGCCGCCCTCCTCGTCGTGTCGCGTCATCATGCACCGCTCACGCTGCGGGTGGATTACAATGAAGATCCCGTGCGCGCGCTGGCCGCGCTGCATGAGCGGGCGACGTCGGGGGACTATGCCTTCTGGGCGCGGCAAGTGCCCACGCTTGCGGAACCGGAGCGGGCCCTTGACTGAGGCGCCGGTGAACTGGGGCACGTTGGCGGCCACGCGGCTGTCCGAGATCGCGACGTGCTCGCGCCCCGGTCCCGGCGTCACGCGGCTTCCCTTCGGTGATGAGCACCGCGCGGCACTGACGCATATCGAGGCATGGATGAAAGCCGCGGGGATGACCGTAAGCCTCGACGCTGCGGGCACGCTGATCGGGCGGATCGGGCCGACGCAGGCGGACACCTTTTATTTGGGATCGCATCAGGACTCGGTGCGCGAGGGCGGGGCCTATGACGGAATCATGGGGGTGGCGCTCGCCTGTCTAGATGTGTATAAGAGACAGCCTTCGACCCGGCTGTGCTCAACCTTGCCGACCGCGACGGCGTGACGCTGCGCGCAGCGCTGACCGGCTTTGGCTGCGATCCCCAGGAAATTGCGGCTCTCGCCCGCGACCCCGCACGCACCCTGGGCTATCTCGAGATGCACATCGAACAGGGGCCGGTGCTCGAGGCAGAGGGTCACGCGCTTGGCATCGTCACGGCGATCTGCGGGATCGAACGTCACACGGTCACCTTCACCGGGCGCACGGGCCACGCCGGAACGCTGCCCATGCAAGGCCGACAGGATGCTCTCGTGGGGGCGGCGGACCTCATTTCATCTGCTCATGACCTCGGCCTGCAGGACACGGACCTGCGCATCACCGTGGGCCAGATCGACGTGGCCCCCAATGTGGTCAATGCTGTCCCACGCGAGGCGCGGCTCACGCTCGAAATCCGCGCACCCGAGGATCGACTGCGCGAAACCATCGGCGCGCAGCTCGCCGCACGGGCGGGCGAGATCGCCGCCGCGCGTGGCCTCATGCTCGACATGCGCCGGACCTATGCGCAACCTGCCCAGCCCTGTGCGCCCGCGTTTCGCAGGGCGCTTTTGGCTGCCGACGTCACCCATGGCGGCGCGGGGCGCGAACTTGCCTCCGGCGCAACGCATGATGCCTCGGCCATGGCCGACCTCTGCCCCATCGCCATGCTCTTTGTCCGCTGCCGGAACGGGGTGAGCCATGTGCCCGAGGAATACGCCGCCCCCGACGATATGGGCCGTGCCATTTCGGTCGCAGCCGATTTTATCGCGGGGCTTTCCCTCTCCTGAGGCTTCCCCGGCGCCTGCGCTCTTGCTTTACTGAAGCGGGGACATGGTAATGGACGCAGATCAACACGAGATTGACGACTGGAGGGCTGTCGATGCAGTGCTGGCCGCCGACCCATCTCGCGTGGCCTTGCGCGGGGCGGATGGCGCCACACTGACCCGCGCTGCACTGTGCGAACGGATCGCCACGATCCGCGAGAGTCTCGCGTCCCTTGGGCTTGGGCCGTCGCACCGGGTCGCGACGGTGTTGCCCACGGGAATCGAGACAGCCGTTGCCCTCCTCGCCCTCATGGGCCGGGTGAACCTGATGCCGCTCAATCCCGGCGCGACGCCAACGCAATGGGCCGATCAGATGGCGGCTGGCGGCGTGGATGCGGTCATCGTGCCGAAGGGGGCGACGCCCGCGCTACCGGATCACGTGCCGCTCTACCGGCTGGCTGATCGTCTCGTAGGACCGAAGGCGCCCGCGCCGCAGCAGATCCGTGCGGCGGGGCTGGTCCTCCAGACCTCGGGATCGACCGGCACGCCAAAGCGCGTGCCCCTCTCCACCGGGCAGCTCGTGGCATCGGCCCGCAATATCGCGCTGCACCTGTCGCTCGGCCCGGATGACGTGGCGATTCATGCCCTGCCCATGTTCCACGTGGGCGCGGTGGTCGACCTTCTCGCCGCGCCGCTTCTGGCCGGGGGCAGCGTCATCGTCGCGCGGGACTTGTCGGCAGAGGCATTGCGCGAGGCGATGGCTATGGGCGGCACCTGGCTGCAACTGGTCCCCACGGCCCTGGGTCACCTGCTGGAAGGTGACGCGCCGGACCATGACCTTCGCTTCGTCCGCATGGTCTCGGCCGATCTGTCTGCGGACTTGCAGGCGCGGGCCGAGGTCGCTCTCGGCGTGCCGATCATCCAGATGTATGGCATGACTGAAACCGCCGGGCAGATCGCGTCGAACCCACTGCCGCCCGGTCAGGCGAAGCAGCTGTCGGTCGGGGTTCCCGCAGGCCCCGAGGTCGCGATCATCGACGCGCATGGCGCGAGCCTGCCCACTGGCAAGGACGGCGAAGTCTGCGTGCGTGGTTCGACAGTCATGGAGGGATACGAGGGAAGCGATGCCACTCCCCGCTTCGGCCAATGGCTGCGCACCGGCGATCTCGGGCATCTGGACGGGGACGGCTACCTGTTCCTAACGGGGCGCGTGAAGGAACTCATCAATCGTGGCGGCGAGAAGATCAGCCCGCTGACCGTGGAACGGGCAGCCAAGGCGGTGCTGGGCGTGCAGGACGCGGTGGCCTATGCCCTACCCCATCAGACGCTTGGCGAGCACGTGGGATTGACCGTCGTCGCAGATGAGGACGTGACGGAAGAGGCTGTTCTGGGGGCGTTATCCGGCAACCTCGCCGATCACGAACAGCCACGGCGCGTGCAATTCGTAAGTACACTTCCCAAACTGCCCTCAGGCAAGGTCGACCGGCGTGGAGTCGCGCTCGCTGGGCGAGAAGAGACCCCGGCGTCGGACGAGCGCACAGGTGTGGCCCGGATCGCATCGAAACGATGGGCCGAAGTATTGTCGGTGCGCCCACCCCATGACGATGCCGACTTTTTCGACGACGGCGGCGACAGCCTGTCGGCCACGGATTTCCTCATCGCGCTCGAAACCGATCTGGGCCGGCCCGTGTCGCCCAACCTCCTGTTCGATGCCCCCCGCTTCGGCGCCCTGGTTGCCCAGCTCGAGAGGGTGCCGCAAGTCGAGGATGACGCCGCCGAGGCACCCGAATGGATGCCCTTCCTGCGCCGCCGGATCGCAGGCTGGATGGGGCAGCGGGTCGGGCCGTCGGGCCTTCTCGTCGCGCGCAACACGGTGCAGGACGGGACCAAGATCTTCTACGCTGACCACTCAGACCGCAATCAGGCCGCGCTTGGCCGTGCCGCGGGCACCGGGCATCCGGTCTACATGGTCAGCACCATGCGCGGCTACGGCGAGGATCACCACGCATTCTTTCCCGAGCTTGCAGCCTTTTACGCGGGCGAGATCACCGCAATCCTTGCCCCCGGCGAACCGATAATTCTGTCAGGCTATTGCGGCGGGGGGCTCCTCATGACCCATATCGCGCCGCTGCTTATCGCCGCCGGGCACCCCATCGACGTCTTCGTCGCCTTCGACGTGCCCTTCGAGGCGCCGACCCCCTATCCCGTGCTGCATATCGGTTCGGTGAACGCAGAATATTCCGCCCCGGCTCGCTACCCTTGGCCCGAGCGCGCGGCCCATACCGACCACCCGGCTGGCGTGACCTATCTGTTCTGGCGCACCTATCATCGGCGGCTGGTAAGCGAGAAGCTCCTGACCCGGCACGCCGCCACGGTGGACGCCTATCTCGCCAAGACGAAACAACCCAAGCGCCACGCGGCGACCGAGGACCTGACACCCGAGGCGCGCAAGGCACGGTGGTCCGCGCGGCTGTCCTATCGCACGCCCCTTTGGCTGCATGACAAGGCACCGACGCCGGTCACAGTCCGGGTCACGAACACAAGCGGCCAGACATGGCCGCCGTCAGACATCTCGGGTCTGTTCGTGACGGCGGACTTCTTCACCCGAGGGTGGCGCCCAATCCGGTTTCGCGCGCCATGGGTCGCGCTCGAGCGTGCGGTGGCGCCCGGCGAGACGATCACAGTGACCATGGACCTCGTATGGCCGCATGTCGGGCGGAAGGGGCCGTTTCGGCTGAAAATCCGGATGGGCGACAGCGGATTCGGCCACTTCGGCGCGCGCCGGTTCGACGGGCTTCGCCCCGGCTGGCTGCGCGACAAGGTCTACCGGCGGCCCGCGCGCTGAGCCGTCACCGCCATTGGCCAGCGATGGCCCATGCGGGGGTGGAAGGACAGCGCCCCGGCGGGCTGGGTCACGCGACAGCCCGCATCGATCAACGCCTCGGTGGCGGAGATCACGAGCATCCGGCCCAGCGGTGCGCCGATGCAGCGGTGGCGGCCAAGCCCAAAGGACAGGGTGCCTGACGGGTCACGCTCGGGCCAAAAGCGGTCAGGGTCGGCAAACCGCACCGGATCACGGTTCGCGCTGCCCAGCGCGAGGAAAACCGGCGTGCCCTCGGCCAGCGTGACGCCGTCGCGCTCGTGGCTCTCGCGCACCACGCGGGGGATGGTCTGCGCCGGTGTCTCATAGCGCAGTGCCTCGTCCACGATCTGCGCGGGCGTCCCCTCTGCCTCGGGGAAGCGGGCGCGCAGGAGCTGGACGTTGGCGATGGCGGCTTCGATGTTCTCGATCCCGTCGGCCAGCACGAGCAGCGCGTTGTCCGCGATTTCGGTGTCGCTGAGACTCTCCGTCCCGCGGAGATGGGACAAAAGATCATGGCCCGGCGCGGCCTTGGCCCGCTCGAGCGCGGCAAGGATCATCGCCCGGCTCGCGTCGAGCCCGTCGTTCACCGACTGGAACCCGGCCCGGTCGGTGATGGGGGCAAAAAGCTTGAAGAGCGCGGCACTGGCGCGGGCCATGGCGTCGATGTCCGGGGGCAAACCGATGAACTGCGCCATGGCGGCGCTGGCATAAGGCCGGGCGTAATCCGCGATAATCTCAAACGGACCGGGCGGGAGCATGTCGCGGGCCAGCGCGGGAAGCCATGCTTCTGCCCCGGACAGCGTGTCATAGAAGGCAGCCGACAGGGGCTTGCGGATCGCCACATGGCGCGGCTTGTCGAGGAAGGGCGGGATGTTCCCGGCGACCGCGGCGGCGGTGTAGCGGTCGCGGTTCTTGCCCGCGAGCATGGAAAACCGCGAGGGCGCATTGCCCAGACGCGGGTCGGTAAAGGCCGCTTCGATCTCTGCCGCGCGGGTCAGGAGATAGCCGCCCGACGCGACCGGGGCGAGCGGCGCGTTTTCCCGCAGCCACGCATAGATCGGCGCGGGATCGGCGAGGAACGCGGGATCGGTCAGGTCGAGGGGCAGCGCCGGTTCAACGTGGACTGGCGCGGGCTTACGCCCAGCGCCGAACCAGCTTTTCAATTTCCGCATCGTTCTGCACCAGATGCTCGGCCAGTTCCTCGCGCTCGCCGCGGTTGAGCGCGATGCCACAGGCGAATTTCGCAAGGATCGAAGGTTTGTAATACCGAACCGCCGCCGAGAGCATGTAAACCTCGTCCCCCAGATCGGCGCTTGTCGAGGGCGAGCACATGTCGGCGATGTTATCGGAGGCAAGCCGCACCGGCACGCCCGCGACCGCCAGCTCCAGCACGCGCACGATCGAGTTGTAGGTGGGCGTCATCACGGGTCTGAGCATCCGCATCCCGATAGCGGCTGAGGGGCAGGACACGATGCCGACATTAGTCTCGATGAGCCCGTTCACATAGGCCTCCCACCGCACATCGTCATAGGTCGAGGGCGAGATGGCGTGGATCGCCCAGATCTGCGGCTCGTCACCCTCGAGCACACCCTCGCGCCGGATGACGTCCATCAGCCGCTCGGTGCCGTTTTCCTGCGGAATGTTGAGCTGATCCGTGTGGACATGCAGCATCTTGCCCGACCGCCGGGCAAGGTCATGCATCCGCACGCAGTGTTCCTCGAACCCGATGTTGTCGGGGTAGTCGTCGACGTCGTCCGCCTCGGGCAGGCAGCCGATGAAATCGGCCTTGGCGACGCCGCGCTCGAAGACCTCCCACCTTTCGGGCTGGTCATCGCGAAAGCCAAGCGGCGTATAGGCGGCGGCGCGCAACTCGATCCGGTTGCCATAGTCCTTGGCGATGCCCTGCATGATCTCGAGCGCCGAAGTCCCCACACGGTCCGGGGTCACGTCCACCATCGTGTCCACGCGGCGGGTGTTCACCTCGACCATGTGATCGAGAACCCCGCGCACCCGCGCCTCGAGGTTGTCGGGATCATAGGCTGGCCCCTCGTGAACGCTCGCGATGAGCTTGTGCTTCTTCTGCAACGAGATATGCGAACTTTCGAGCACCCGCACCCGCCCGTGATCGACAAATCCGTCATCGAGCGTATTGGCGCGGTCAAGGTGAACATGGGCATTGTGATAGCCCCCGAGCGCGTCCACCGCCTCCGCGAGGCGGTCATAAAATGGCGACCTCAAATACTGTCCCTCCGCTTCGGCAACCAAAGCCAACTTCCCTGCCTCACTATGAGTAAAGCGGGCGAACCATGCAAACGGTTCCCGACCGAAAGGACAAGACGCCCTGCCCCGGTCCGCTCGTCAGTGTCCCGTCCCGCCCCAAGGACTTCGTTACACAAAGATGCCACTGACAACGATTTGGTAACATTTTCCTTGCGTCGAATCGACACAGGTCTTATCTCGACCGTGCGGTCGAAGAATATTCGGGCCGCTGTCCGCGGAGGAACGGGGAGGATCCATGTCAGACGCCTTTATCTGTGACGCACAGCGCACGCCCATCGGACGCTACGGTGGCGCCCTGTCATCGGTGCGCGCCGACGATCTGGCCGCCGTGCCGATCGCCGCGCTCATGGCGCGCAATCCGGGTGTGGACTGGTCCAGGGTCGATGACGTGATCTATGGCGACGCAAACCAGGCGGGCGAGGACAACCGCAACGTTGCGCGCATGGCGGCGCTCCTCGCGGGTTTGCCGGTCGAGGTGCCCGGCACCACGGTGAACCGGCTCTGCGCGAGCGGTATGGACGCGGTCGGCATGGCGTCGCGAGGGCTGAAGGCGGGCGACTATGACCTCGCCATCGCCGGCGGCGTCGAGTCGATGAGCCGCGCGCCCTTTGTCATGCCCAAGGCGACGAGCGCCTTTTCCCGCGCCAACGCGGTCTATGACACCACCATCGGCTGGCGCTTCGTGAACAAGAAGATGGAGGCGCAATACGGCACCCATTCGATGCCGCAGACCGCCGATAACGTCGCCGCCGACTACAAGGTAGGCCGCGAAGATCAGGATGCCTTCGCCGCGCGGTCGCAGTCCGCTTGGGCCGCCGCGCAGGAGGCGGGTCTTTTTGCCGAGGAAATCTCTCCGGTGACGATCCCGAACCGCAAGGGTGATCCGACCATCGTCGACACCGACGAACACCCCCGTCCCGGCACCGGCCTCGACCAGCTTGCCAAGCTCAAGGGCGTGAACGGCCCCGACCTGACCGTGACCGCCGGCAATGCCTCGGGCGTCAACGACGGGGCGGCGGCGATCCTCATGGCGTCGGAGGCCGGGGCAAAAGCGCATGGCCTCACCCCCATGGCGCGGGTCGTGGCGATGCAGGCAGCGGGCGTCGAACCGCGCGTCATGGGCATCGGGCCGGTTCCCGCCACGCGCAAGGTGCTCGAGCGCACGGGGCTCACCCTCGACCAGATGGATGTGATAGAATTGAACGAAGCCTTCGCGGCGCAGGGCCTTGCCACGCTGCGTGAACTTGGCATCGCGGACGACGACCCGCGCGTGAACCCGCTGGGCGGCGCCATCGCCATCGGCCACCCCCTTGGCATGTCCGGGGCGCGGCTCGTGATGACGGCGGCCTATCAGCTCAAACGCACGGGCGGGCGCTATGCGCTCTGCACCATGTGCGTGGGCGTGGGTCAGGGCACTGCGATGGTTATCGAACGGGTGTGATCCCGACTTAGGAGGACCGACGACATGTATGCACAGATGGTCAAATCCACCGGCCAAGGCGTGAAATCCCGTGACGAGATGAGCGCCGAGGAACGCGACTTTCAGGACAAGGTCGATGCGGACATCCGCATCGAACCGCGCGACTGGATGCCCGAGGGGTATAAGAAGACCCTGATCCGCCAGATCGGCCAGCACGCCCATTCGGAAATCGTCGGTCAGCTGCCCGAGGGCAACTGGATCACCCGCGCGCCCACGCTCGAACGCAAGATGATCCTGCTCGCCAAGGTGCAGGACGAGGCGGGGCATGGCCTTTACCTCTACTGCGCCGCCGAGACGCTTGGTGTGACGCGCGACGAGATGACCGAGATGCTTCTGTCCGGCAAGATGAAGTATTCCTCGATCTTCAACTACCCGACGCTCACATGGGCCGACATCGGCGCGGTCGGCTGGCTGGTCGACGGGGCCGCGATCATGAACCAGGTGCCGCTCCAGCGGACCTCCTATGGCCCCTATGCCCGCGCCATGGTGCGGATCTGCAAGGAAGAGAGCTTTCACCAGCGACAGGGCTACGACATCATGATGCGCATGGCCCGAGGGTCCGAGGCGCAGAAACGCATGGCGCAGGATGCGCTGAACCGCTTCTGGTATCCCTCGCTCATGATGTTCGGCCCGTCGGACGCCAATTCCGTGCACTCCGAACAATCCATGGCCTGGAAGATCAAGATCAACACCAATGACGAGCTGCGCCAGAAATTCGTCGACCAGACCGTGCCGCAGGCCGAATATCTGGGCCTGTCCGTCCCCGACGAGAACCTCAAGTGGAACGAGGAAAAGGGCGGCTACGACTTTTCCGAACCCGATTGGGACGAGTTCTTCGACGTGCTGCGCGGTGCCGGTCCCGGCAACACCCAACGCCTGACCGACAGGCAGAAGGCGTGGGAAGACGGCGCCTGGGTGCGCGAGGGCCTCATGGCCCATGCCGAGAAGAAAGCCGCCCGCAAGGTCGCGGCGGAATAGGGAGCGAGAGAGATGAAAAAAGAATGGCCCCTGTGGGAGATCTTTATCCGTGGCCAGCACGGTCTGTCGCACCGGCACGTGGGATCGCTTCACGCGCCCGATGCCGAGACCGCGATCCTGAATGCGCGTGATGTCTACACCCGCCGCAACGAAGGCGTGTCGATCTGGGTGGTGAAGGCCGCCGACATCACCGCCACCGCGCCAGGTGACAAGGGCCCGATCTTCGAGCCGTCGGAGACCAAGGTCTATCGCCACCCGACCTTCTACGACATCCCCGACGAAATAGGTCACATGTGATGGAGGCCAAGTTCGAAGCCCTTCTGCGGCTGGGCGACAACGCCCTGATCCTGGGCCACCGGGTGTCCGAATGGTGCGGCCATGCGCCGGTTCTGGAAGAGGACATTGCGCTGGCCAACACCGCGCTCGACCTGCTCGGGCAGACCAACCTCTGGCTCGAATACGCGGGCGAGGTCGAGGGCAAGGGCCGCTCCGCCGATGACCTCGCCTTCCTGCGCGACGCCTGGGATTTCCGCAACGTGCTCTTGGTCGAATTGCCCAACGGCGACTTTGGCCAGACGATCCTGCGCCAGTTCCTTTTCGATGCGTTCAACCTGCTCAATCTGCGGGCATTGACCGGGTCGAGCGATCCGCGCATCGCCGAGATTGCCGAAAAGGCCGCGAAAGAGGCCGCCTATCACGTGGACCGCTCGTCGGGCACCGTGATCGGGCTGGGCGACGGCACCGACGAAAGCCACCGCCGGATGCAGGACGCGCTGAACCTTCTCTACCCCTACGCGATGGAGCTTTTCATCACGGACGAGGTCGACGCAGAGATGGCGAAGGCGGGCGTGATCCCTTCGCCGGACACGCTCAAGGCCGAGTATGATGCGCTGGTGAACGGCGTGATCGCCGAGGCGACGCTGGAGAAGCCCGAGGCGCATTTCGGCCACCGGGGTGCGGGCAAGACGGGCAAGATGCACACCGAGCACTTGGGTCACCTGCTGACGCAGATGCAGTGGCTCCAACGCGCCTATCCGGGCAACGCGTGGTAGACCGATGCGCCCCTCGGTGGAGCAAATCTGGGACTGGCTCGACACCATCCCTGACCCGGAAATCCCGGTCATCACGCTGACGGACCTCGGCATCATCCGGGACGTGGCGTGGGAGGATAATAGCTGCGTCGTGACCGTAACGCCGACCTATTCGGGCTGCCCGGCGACCTCGATTATCAATCTGGAGATCGAGACGGCGCTGCGGGGTCACGGGTTGGAGGACATCCGGCTGAAACGCCAGCTCTCGCCCGCATGGACCACCGACTGGATGACCCAGCGCGGGCGGGAAAAGTTGGAAAATTACGGTATTGCCCCGCCTCAACCGGCCGGGGGCCCCGATAAATGTCCGAATTGTGCAAGTTCCAATGTGGAAAAGCTCAGCCAGTTCGGATCGACACCCTGCAAGGCGCAGTGGCGGTGCAAGGACTGCCTCGAACCCTTCGACTATTTCAAGTGCATCTAGGGAGGCGCTGATGGCACGGTTTCACGAGCTTGAAGTGACGGACATCAAGAAGACCATCCGCGACGCGGTGGTGGTGACGTTGAAGCCGGCGGACGCGGCGGCCTTTGCCTTTACCCAAGGCCAGTACCTCACCTTCCGCCGCGATTTCGACGGCGAGGAATTGCGCCGCTCCTATTCGATCTGCGCGGGGCTGGATGACGGCATCCTTCAGGTGGGCATCAAGCGCGTCGACGGCGGGGCGTTTTCGACTTGGGCGAATGAAGACCTGAAAATCGGTGACCGGATCGAGGCGATGCCGCCCATGGGCCGCTTCCACACGCCTCTCGACCCGGACGCTGGCAGGACCTACGTGGGCTTCGCCGGTGGCTCCGGCATCACGCCGGTGCTCTCGATCCTTAAGTCCACCCTCGCCCGCGAACCGCGCTCTACCTTCACGCTGGTCTACGCGAACCGGGGGGTGGCCACGATCATGTTCCGCGAAGAGCTAGAGGATCTAAAGAACACCTACATGGGGCGCTTGGCCGTGATCCATGTGCTTGAAACCGACGCGCAGGACATCGACCTCTTCACGGGCCGCATCGACGAAGCGAAGGTGGGTGCGCTCATGCGGTCGGGCTTTCTCGACGCCGAGGGCATCGACACCGCCTTCATCTGCGGGCCCGAGCCCATGATGCTCGGCATCGCCGCCGGGCTGAAGGCCGCCGGCCTTGCCGAAGAGCAGATCAAGTTCGAGCTTTTCGCCTCGTCGCAGCCCGGTCGCCTCGCCAAGCGCGTCATCTCGAAAGAGGCCGCGAAGGGCGGCAATCAGGCGCAGATCGTCGTGACGCTGGACGGTGCCACGCGCGCGGTGGACGCGTCGAAAGAGCTTTCCGTGCTCGATGCCGCCCGTGCCGGTGACCTCGACGCGCCCTATTCCTGCAAGGCGGGGGTCTGTTCGACCTGTCGCTGCCGCGTCATCGAAGGTGAGGTCGAGATGGCCACGAACCACGCACTCGAAGATTACGAGGTCGAAAAGGGCTACATCCTGTCCTGCCAATCCTTCCCGGTCACGGACCGCGTGGTGGTCGATTATGACCAGTGATTTCGACACCATGAGGCTGGCCGACTACCTCGCCGCAGGTGGACGCCTGACTTCGCCCGGCAACGTGCCGCCGCGCTACCGGGCGGAATTGCTCAAGATCATGTCAACCTTCGTCGACTCGAACCTCGCGGGGGCCGCCGGTTTTTCCGAACAGATCAACGGCGGACCGGGGATCGCCGCACGGGAAGCCTCGGCGCGGATCGTTGCCGAAAAGCTCGCCAATGCCCGCGCGGTTCTGGCGCTGATGGGCGATTTCGGGGCCGATACGGCGCGCTACGTGGACCAGCACCCGTGGCACACGCGGCTCGCGCGCGACGCCGACATCGGGGCCAGCCGGGTCGAAACCGACATGCGGCTTGCGGTGCTCAACTACCCGATGACCGACTGGGCCGACGCGGTGGTCATGAACCTTCTCATGGGTCACGCCGTTTGCGTTCAACTGGGGGAAATGTCTTGGGTCAGCTACCAGCCGCTCGCGGAGGTCCTGCGCGACGTGGCCCGGGGCGAGGAAACCCATGCGGCCCTTGCCGAAGAAGGTGTCGCGCGGCTCGTGGCGGAGGGGGTCAACCTGCGGGATTCGCTCGACTATTGGATGCCGCGCGTGGCGACCAGCTTTGGCATTGGATCGCCCGGCCGCTTGGATCAGCTCAAGGCGATGGGCCTGCGTCACGAGGACACGGAAACGCTCAAGTCGCGCTGGATGGAACGTCTACGTCCTATTCTGGAAAAGAACGGGCTGTCCTGAAACAGCGGCGGCGCTGCGATCACGCCAGAGGCGGGACCAGCGCGCGCACACCGCCCAGCGTCATCTCGGCCACGAGTTCGGCGTATTCGAGACGTGCCTCGCGCCCTGCCCCGGCGCTCCACATGTAGTACCAGTTGAGCATACCGAAAAGCGCCATGGTTGCCTGCCGCAGCTTGGTCCTGTCGGTGTCCAGCCCCGGCGCGACGCGGCCCAGAAGCCCCGACACGTGATCGACGATCTGGCGTTGGTAGCCCTTGAGCACCCGTTGCTGATCCGGCGGGAGCAGGTCCACCCCCGACATCTGCACCCGGTGTTCATCGTCCGCGCCCTCGTAGGCCAGCATGATTTCGACCACGACCCGGCGCAGCGCATCCTCGGGCGAGGCCCCGGTCAGGTCGAGCCCGGTCACCCGCTCAGCGAGATCCGACAGGTAGCCGTCCAGCACGTCATAGAGGATCGCGTCCTTCGAGGTGTAGTAGTGATACACGTTCGCCTTTGAAATCCCACACTCTTTCGCGAGCTGGGTCATCGAGGCCCGGTCGAACCCGTCGCGGGCAAAGACGCGCGCGGCACCCCGCAGGATCGCCGCACGCTTTTCGTCATGGTCCCGCGCGATGCTCCGCGCCATCAGCCGTTCCCCCGGTTATCCACCACGCGCTTGGCCTTGCCTTCGGACCGCGCCACCTGCCCTGGATCACCCACGACGATGTCGGTCGAGACGCCGACGATATCCTTGATCCGCTTGGACAACATCCGCGCGGCAGCGTTCTTAGACGCCTCGTCGGCGGCATCCGGCAGCGCCTCGACATGGACGCGCATCCCGTCCATGCGACCTGCCCTGTAAAGCTCGATCTGGAAATGCGGCGCGATGCCACCCGTGGCCAGCACCTGTTCCTCGATCTGGGTCGGGAACACGTTCACGCCGCGCAGGATCATCATGTCATCCGACCGCCCGGTGATCTTCTCCATCCGCCGCATCGACCGCGCGGTGCCGGGCAAAAGCCGCGTAAGGTCGCGGGTCCGGTAGCGGATCATCGGCAGACCCTCTTTGGTGAGCGTCGTGAACACCAACTCGCCCAGTTCCCCGTCCGGCAGCACTTCGCCCGTCTCCGGGTCGATGATCTCGGGCAGGAAGTGATCCTCCCAGATGACCGGGCCGTCTTTCGTCTCGACACATTCGTTGGCGACACCCGGCCCCATGATCTCGGACAACCCGTAGATATCGACGGCGTGCATGTCGAACGCCTCTTCCACCTCGCGCCGCATCGCATCGGTCCAGGGTTCGGCCCCGAAGATGCCGACTTCGAGCGACGAGCCTCGCGGGTCCAGACCAAGCTTATGATATTGCTCAAGGATATTGAGCATATAGGAGGGCGTGACCATGATCGCCTTGGGCGCGAAATCCTGAATGAGCGTCACCTGCCGCTCGGTCATCCCACCCGACACCGGGACCGCCGTGGCCCCCAGCCGTTCGATCCCGTAATGCGCGCCCAGACCGCCGGTAAAGAGGCCATAGCCATAGGCATTGTGCACGATGTCGCCGGGTCGCACGCCCGAGGCACGCAGCGACCGCGCGATGAGATCGGCCCAGTTGGAGATGTCGCCCGCGGTATATCCCACGACGGTCGGTTTGCCCGTCGTGCCGGAACTGGCATGCACACGTACGATCTTCTCGCGCGGGACCGCGAAAAGCCCGAAGGGGTAGTTGTCGCGCAGGTCGCTCTTGTAGGTGAAGGGGAACTTGGCGAGGTCAGACAGCGTGTGAAGATCGTCGGGATGCACCCCCGCCTCGTCGAACCGCTGCCGATACATCGGCACGTTGTCATAGGCATGACGCAGCGACCATTTCAGCCGCCCCAGTTGCAGCGCGCGAATTTCGTCGATCGAGGCGATCTCGATCGCGTCCAGCGTCGCACGATCCGGGGTCAGGTCCTTCATTTGCTCTCCTCCTCAAACAGATGTCCAGGAATCGCGCGCGACATGCCGCGCATTTCCGCGATCCGAACACCGTCCTGATTTTCCACGTGAATGTCGTAGATGCCGCCCCGCCCCTTGAGGTAAAGCTCCTCGGCGGTGGCAGTCAGAACGTCGCCCTCGCGACCCGGGGCGAGGAAGTTGATCAGGTTGTGCTGGGCCACCGTGTTCTGGTTGCCCGAGTTGCAGGCAAAGGCAAAGGCGCTGTCGGCCAGCGCAAAAATCACGCCGCCGTGGCAGATCTTGTGCCCGTTGCAGTGGTGCGGCTGGACGGTGAGGGTCAGGACAGCGCGGCCCGCGTCGACCTGGCCCAATTCCATGCCGAACCATTTCGACGCGTCGTCATTGGCCCACATGATGTTGCAGGCGCGCTCTGCGATGTCCTTGGGCGTCATTCGGGTTTCCTCCCCGTGAAAACGGGCTTTCGTTTATCGAGGAAGGCACCGACGCCCTCGGCATAGTCAGGCGAGCGTCCGCATTGGAACATAAGCTCGGCCTCGAGATCGAGTTGCGCATCCATCGTGTTCGTTTCGGCCGCCTGAATGGCCTTTTTCGTCTGGGCGTATCCAAAGGTCGGCCCTTTGGCAAAAGCCTCGGCCTGTGCCCGCGCCGTGTCCATAAGCTCTTCATCGGGCACGCATTTCCAGATGAGGCCCCAGTCGGCGGCCTGTTCTGCCTTCAGCGGTTCGCCGGTGAGCGACAGACCGCGCGCCCGCGCGGGGCCAAGCAGGTTGGTCAGCGAAAACGACCCACCCGTGTCGGGCACGAGGCCCACGTTGGCAAAGCTCTGGATGAATTTCGCGCTCGCGCCCGCGAAGACCATGTCACAGGCCAGCGCGACGCTCGATCCCGCCCCCGCCGCGACCCCGTTCACCGCGCAGATCACGGGCATTTCGAGCGCCCGGATCTGGCGCACCAGCGGGGCCCAGAGGGTGCGCACCGTATGGCCAAGGTCGATGTCGGTCATCTTGCGCGGGTCACGGTCGCCAAGGTCCTGCCCTGCGCAGAACCCCCGCCCGGCCCCGGTCAGCAGCACGCAGCGTTTGCCAGCCGCACTGTCCAAAGCCGCGCGAAGCGCCAGATGCATCTCTTCGGTAAACGAGTTCAGCCGATCGGGGCGGTTGAGGGTCACTTCAACCCAGTCACCTTGATCCGCCACGAGAATCGTGTCGCCCATCTTGTCCTCCCTGTTGGGGTTACTGTTGCTTAAACCGACCGGACGGTCAATAATGTTTCAAGCGCCGAATCCGGCAGTTTGGGAGGAGAAGATGACGATGATCGACGTGGCGAGCTTTGCCGCAGGCAAATGGATACAGCCCGGGGACGAGGCCCGCCCCATCGCTTCGGCCGTGACGGGCAAGGTCATCGCGCGGGCGGGCGGTGCGCTCGACGTGCAGGCCATGCTCGACCATGCGCGACTTGTCGGCGGCCCTGCCTTGCGAGAGATGGGCTTTCATGAGCGCGCCTCGATGCTAAAAAAGCTCGCGCTCCATCTGACCGAGCACAAACAAGCGCTCTACGATCTGTCGTTCAACACCGGCGCCACGCAGGCCGACCATGCCTATGACATTGACGGGGGCATCGGGACGCTGTTCGTCTTTGCCTCGAAAGGCAAGCGCGAGCTGCCCGACGGGCATGTTCTCGTCGATGGCGAGGTGGAACAGTTCGGCAAGACCGGGGTCTTTCTCGGCCAGCATATCTACACGCCGCTTCAGGGCGTCGCGGTACATATCAACGCCTTCAACTTCCCGATCTGGGGGATGCTGGAGAAACTCGCGCCCACCCTTCTGGCGGGCGTGCCTGCCATCGTGAAGCCGGCGACGGCGACCTCCTATGTGACCGAACTCGCCGTGCGCCTGATGATCGACAGCGGCGTGCTGCCTGAGGGGGCGCTCCAGTTCATCGCGGGCGGCACCGGCGACCTGCTCGACCGGCTCACGCCGCAGGATATGGTGAGCTTTACGGGCTCCGCCGAGACCGCGCTGAAGCTCCGGTCGAACCCGCGTCTATTACGCAACGCGACACGGTTCACCGCTGAGGCCGACAGCCTAAACGCCTCGATCCTCGGCCCCGATGTGACGCCGGACGCGCCGGAGTTCGACCTGTTCATCAAGGAAGTCGCACGGGAGATGACGACGAAGGCAGGGCAGAAATGCACCGCGATCCGCCGGATTCTGGCCCCCGAAGCGCGGGTGGCCGACGTCATCGCAGCTCTTGAGGCGCGGTTGTCCAAGACCGTGATCGGCGACCCTGCCGACCCGGCCACGCGGATGGGGGCGCTCGTGTCCACCGACCAGCGCGCCGATGTGCTGGAAAAGGTCGCCATCCTCAGCAGCGAAGCCAAGCGCGTGATCGGGGACCCGGACCGCTTCGACGTGCATAATGCCGACAAGGACAAGGGCGCCTTCCTGCCGCCGATGCTGTTTCACTGTGCCGATCCGGATGCGGCCACCAAGGTGCATGAGACCGAGGCCTTTGGTCCCGTGTCGACCATCATGCCCTACCGCGACACCGCCCATGCCGTCGCGCTTGCCAATCGTGGCCAAGGCTCGCTCGCGCTCTCGCTCATCACCCATGACACCAAGGTGGCGCGCGAGGTAATCATGGGCGCGGCGGCTTGGCATGGCCGCGTGTATATCAACGACCGCGTGTCGGCCAAGGAATCGACCGGGCATGGGTCGCCCATGCCGCATCTCATCCATGGCGGCCCCGGTCGCGCGGGTGGCGGCGAAGAGATGGGCGGCGTCCGTGGCGTGAAGCACTTCATGCAGCGCACCGCGGTGCAGGGTTCACCCGACATGCTGCAGGCGATCACCGGGGTCTATGTGCCGGGGTCCACGCCGAAACCGGCCCCCGCGCATCCCTTCACGCGGACATTCACCCAAATCGAGATCGGCGAGACGATCATTACCGAGCCGCGCGTGGTCACAATGGACGACATCGAGCATTTCGCTCATTTCACCGGCGACACCTTCTATGCACACATGGACGCCGATGCCGCCAAGCGAAACCCGTTCTTTCCGGACCGCGTGGCGCATGGCTACCTGCTTCTGTCCTTCGCGGCGGGGCTGTTCGTGGAACCCAACGAAGGCCCGGTTCTGGCAAACACGGGTCTTGATAACCTGCGGTTCATGAAGCCGGTGGTGGCGGGCGCGGCGATCCACGTTGTCCTGACCGTCAAGCGCAAGACGCGGCGCACGGGGGAGTATGGCGAAGTGCGCTGGCATGTCACGATCCTTGACGAGGCCGACGAGAAGGTCGCGGAATACGAACTGCTGACGATGAACGCCTATTGAGGCAGGATGCGGGCGGGGGTAGCCTCCCGCCCGATGACCGAGGTTTCTTCCCCCACCCAAGCCCGGATCGACGCGCTGATGGCCGTCGGGACCGTAAAGGTCTGGTCGGTCGTCGTGACCGTCATGGGCGATCTATGCCGCGCGCCCGAGGACCGGCTGTCTGGCCGGGTGCTCGACCGGCTCATGGGTCCGATGGGGATCAACAACCAGGCGCTGCGCACGGCGCTTCACCGGCTCAAGCGCGACGGCTGGATCGAGGCCACGCGCGACGGGCGCGGGTCAAACTATGCTTTGACACCCGAGGGGCGCGGTCGAACCGAAAGCGTAAGGGCGCTTATCTATGCCGAGGGGCCTTCCCCGGCCCAGCCCGTGCATCTACTGACCCCGGCCCCGGATGCCACGGTCGCCGATTGGGCCGAGGGCCTGCCGGACGACGCCATTCTACTGCCCGCGCGCACGGCGCTGCTGGCGGGCCCGCTCTTGGCGCTGCCCGCGGGAACGCTGGTGACCACGCTGGGCGATACGCCCCTGCCCGACTGGGCACGGGATGCGATCGCATCTGCGGATCTTTGCGCGGAATACGCCAGGCTTGCGAAGGCAGTAGACCGGGCCTTGGCTGACGCGCTGACCGGCGACCCGGCGGCAGGATCGACCGGGCGCACGATCCTGCGACTCGCCGCCTTTCACCACTACCGTCGCCTTCGCCTGCGACACGGCCCCCTGCCCGACCTGCTGCTCGGGCCTGACTGGCCCGGGGCCATTGCGCGGACCGGCGTCATGACGCTGCTCAGGGCCTGCCCGCGGCCCGATCTGGCCGATCTGCACGAGGTTCATGCGATATAAATACGGGCCCAAACCCATGTCGTTGCATTTGAAACGAATATCATGATAGGCTCCGACCGAAGCACGGCGAAGTGAGCGCCGAAGAGGAGGACCAATGCCCCTGATGCAAAGCTGGGTGGCGAGCGCGAACGCCCCCGAGACGGATTTTCCGCTCAATAACCTGCCCTATGGCGTCTATGACCTTGGCGACGAGCTGCTCTTTTGCGGCGTGGCGATCGGGGATCGCATCCTGAACCTGACCCGGCTCGAGGAAGAGGGGCTGCTCGATCTGGAAACCGGCCAGTTCTTTGGCTGGGGCACCTGGTCGGTCTTCATGGAGGCCGGACAGGATGCTTGGGACGAACTGCGCGCCTGGCTCATGGTGATGTTGCGCGAAGGGTCCGAAGCCGAAACGGCCCTGTCCAAGTTCCTCGATGCGCAAGCGGATGCGACGATGCACCTGCCCTTCGACATCATGGAGTACACCGATTTCTACGCGAGCAAGCACCACGCCTCGAACGTGGGGACGATGTTCCGGGGACCGGAGAACGCGCTGCCGCCAAACTGGCTGTCAATTCCCATCGGCTACAACGGGCGCGCGTCATCTGTGGTCGTGTCGGGGACCGACGTGGTGCGACCCAACGGTCAGCTCAAGGGACCGAACGACGACCTGCCCCGGTTTGGCCCCTGCGCGCGTTGGGACTTCGAGCTCGAGATCTGAACGACTGGTCCCCGCGCGACATTCAGGCGTGGGAATATCAGCCGCTGGGTCCGTTTCAGGCGAAAGCGACGGCGACCAGCATTTCGCCCTGGATCGTGACGAAGGCGGCGCTCGAGCCATTCCGCACATCAACACCGGAACGCGAGCGTCCGCTGCTACCTTATCTCAAGGAACCGGGCCCGATGCTCTACGACATCGACCTCGAAGTGACGCTCGCCCCCGAGAGCAAGGCGGAAACGGTCATCACGCGGACCAACTACCGGGAAATGTACTACTCGGCGGCGCAGCAACTGGCGCATCACACGACGAGCGGCTGCCCGATGAACGTGGGCGACCTCTTGGGGTCGGGCACGATTTCAGGCCCCGACAAGGGCGCGCGCGGTGCGCTCCTGGAACTGGCGTGGGGCGGCAAGGAGCCGGTCACGCTCGACACGGGCGAGACGCGGTCCTTCATCGAGGACGGCGATACGGTGACCCTGCGCGGACATGCGCAGGGCGATGGATACAGGGTCGGTTTCGGGGCCTGCACGGGGAAAACCCTTGCCGCCCCGACGATCCCAGACTGGGCAAAGGAGTAACCCCATGGCCAAGGCATTCGCGTCGCAAGGCGACATGACCGAAAAGAAGATCAGCTTCACCGAGGTGGGCGACGGGCTTTACGCCTTTACCGCAGAAGGCGACCCGAATTCGGGCGTCATCATCGGCGACGACTCTGTGATGATCGTCGAGGCGCAGGCGACCCCACGCCTTGCCAACAAGGTGATCGACTGCGTGCGCTCGGTCACGGACAAACCGATCAGTCACGTCGTGCTGACCCACTACCATGCCGTGCGCGTGCTCGGCGCCTCGGCCTTTGGCGCCGACCAGATCATCATGTCCGAAACCACGCGCGGCCAGGTGGTCGAGCGCGGGCAAGAGGACTGGGACAGCGAGTTCCAGCGTTTCCCGCGCCTCTTCGAAGGACATGAATCGATCCCCGGCCTGACGTGGCCCACGACGACGTTCAAGGACCGGATGACCGTCTATCTCGGCAACCGCCGCGTAGACCTCATGCACCTTGGTCGCGCCCACACGGCGGGCGACATCGTCGTCCATGTGCCCGACGAAAACGTCATGTTCACCGGCGACATCGTGGAATACCACTCCGCCTGCTACTGCGGCGACGGGCACCTCAAGGACTGGTCCGCCACGCTGGACCGGATCAAGGCCTTCAACGTCGACGCCATCGCGCCGGGACGCGGCGATGCGCTCGTCGGGCATGACATGGTGAACGCGGCGCTCGAAAACACCCGCGATTTCGTCGCCTCGACCTACGCGCCCGCGGCCCGTGTCGCAGCACGGGGCGGTAGCCTCAAGGACGCGTGGGACGCGATCCGCGCCGAATGCGATCCCAAGTTCAAGGACTACGCGATCTACGAGCATTGCCTGCCCTTCAACGTCGCGCGCGCCTATGACGAGGCACGCGGCATCGACACGCCGCGCATCTGGACCGCCCAGCGCGATCTGGAAATGTGGGAGCAACTGCAAGGATGAGCTTCAAGAACCCCTGGCTCGGTTTCGCGCTGAACAACGCCTATGCCAACCGCACCCTCTACGAGGCGCTCGGCGGTCTGGACGAGGCGGCCTTCGCCGCGACCCGGCCGGGGTTCTTTCCGTCACTCGCGGCGACGCTCAACCATATCTACGAGGTCGATCTTTATTACCTCGACGCATTGGAAGGCGGCGGGCTCGGCCGCGCCGTCTTCGACCGAACGCCCGTGGAGGACCCCGCGGGGCTGGGCCGGTTGCAGTCCGAGGCGGACATGCGATTCGCCATGTTCTGTCAGACCCTGACCGACGCCGACATTGCCCGCGAGGTGATCACAGACCGGCCCGAGGGTCCGATGGCCGAGACCGTGGGCATGCTCCTGCCCCATCTTGTCCAGCACCAGATTCACCATCGCGGACAAGCGCATGTGCAACTTTCCGACGCGGGGATTTCGCCCCCGCAACTCGATGAATTCTTTCTGACATATGATCGCGCTGAGACCGCGAAACCCTACTTCGGGTGAACTGTCTCCGGGCCGTTGTGTCGGCATCCTCCCTGCCCATTCAACACGCGACTTTCGTCTCGTGACCAGCCGGACATTGGTCTTACGACGGTCGTAAGACCAAAGAATTATGAGGTTTTTTGCCCCACCGCTCAATACTCACGCATCCGTGGGGGCGGCGGAGGACTGGGATAGTGGCTTCCCCCGAACGGAGGTTTGACTGATCCAAGGGAGGAACAACATGGATCTCGTTCTCGCACTCGCCGTCTCCATCGGCCTATTGGGTGGTGTGTCTACTTACCTTTTCCTGACTGTCGGCACGATACAGATCTGGATCGCCTTCATCGCATGGGCGAGCTTTTACCATTGCGGCGGTGGCACGGATGGGCTGAGGAAATCCGTCGTGGCCAACGTCTGGGGTGCCATCGTGGGCTTCGTGGCGCTTCTGCTCATCATGAAGGTCGCGGTTCCCCTGCCCGGCGTGCTTTGGCCTTCGGTGGTGGTGGCGATCACCGCCTTCGTTCTGGTCCTTGGTGCCAAGGTGCCGGCGCTGGGGGCGATTCCCGCCTCGGTCTACGGCTACGCCTCGATCGCGGGCTACGGCCTGCTGTCCGGTGCAGACATCGCGACCTTCAACCTCGCAAACCCGCTGATCTGCACCGTGGCGTCCATGGTCATCGGCGCGCTTTTCGGCATCGTGAGCGAGAAATTCGCGGGCCTGATGACCAAGTCAGCCTGATCTGACCAGACCTGACCCGGGTCGCGTTCACGCGCGGCCCGGATTTCGTTGCAAATGAAACGAACTTCTTCTATGGTCGCGGTTGCGACAGGAGGAGTACCCATGAACGCGATCTTCGAGACGCCCCTTTACCCCTACACCCGCGTGGCGGATCAACAGTCCGCGGCGCCTGCCCGCCACAAGGTGGTCATCATCGGTGCCGGTCCCGTGGGACTGACGCTCGCGCTCGATCTCGCGCTTCAGGGCATCGAGACGCTGATCCTCGACGACAACGACAAGGTGAGCTTCGGGTCCCGCGCGATCTGCTTCGCCAAACGCCCGCTTGAAATCCTCGACCGGCTGGGTGCTGCGAAACCGATGGTGGACAAGGGCGTCGTGTGGAATCTGGGCAAGGTGTTCTTCGACGACCGCCAGGTCTACGACTTCAACCTCCTGCCCGAAGACGGTCACGCCTTTCCGGCCTTCATCAACCTGCAGCAATATTACTTCGAACACGATCTGATCGCCCGCATCCGCGAGGTCGAAGCCCAGGGCGCGCCGATCGAGATTCGCGGTGGCAGCCGGGTCAGCGCGCTCTCCCAACACGCGGACCATACGTCCCTGACGGTCGAGACGCCGGATGGACCCTACGCGATCGAGGCGGACTGGGTCGTGGCCTGCGACGGGGCCGGGTCGCCCACACGTAGCCTCATGGGGCTTGATTTCGTCGGGCGCGTCTTCGAGGACAACTTCCTCATCGCCGATGTGCGCATGGACGCAGAATTCCCGACCGAGCGCTGGTTCTGGTTCGACCCGCCCTTCAATCGCGGGCAATCGGCGCTTCTGCACAAACAGCCGGACGGTGTCTGGCGCATCGACCTGCAATTGGGCTGGGACATCGACAAGGAGGTCGAGAAGCGGCCTGAGAACGTGATCCCGCGCCTAAAGGCGATGCTGGGCGAGGACGTGAAATTCGAGCTCGAATGGGTCTCGATCTACACCTTCCAATGCCGGAGGATGGAGAAATTCCGTCACGGCCGGGTGATCTTCGCGGGCGATTCCGCGCATCAGGTGTCGCCCTTCGGCGCACGCGGGGCCAACTCCGGCGTGCAGGACGCCGACAACCTCGGCTGGAAACTCGCCGCCGTCATCACGGGGGATGCCCCGGAAGCGCTGCTGGACAGCTACGACGTGGAACGGGTGCAGGGGGCGGACGAGAACATCCTCAACTCCTCGCGCTCGACCGATTTCATCACGCCCAAGTCGGAAATGAGCCGGCTGTTCCGTGACGCCGTGCTCGACCTGTCCGAACACTATGCCTTCGCCCGTCCGCTGGTGAACTCGGGCCGCCTGTCGGTGCCCTGCGTCCACGACGGCTCACCGCTCAATACCCCCGACGCTCTGCCCGGCGGCCCGGCGCGCAGCCGTCCCGGTGCGCCCTGCCCCGATGCGCCCCTGGGCAACGGGTTCCTTCTGTCGCAGATCGGTGGCGACTTCGCCCTTCTGGCCATCGGGCAGGAGCCCCCCCAGATCGAGGGCCTTCGGTCCGTGAACCTTGCCAACGCGACACCGCAGATGGCCGAACGCTACCTTGGGTCCGCGCCCCGCGCGCTCTATCTCATCCGGCCCGACCAGCATGTCGCGGCGCGCTGGGAAAGCGCGGACGCGGACACGATCCGGGCAGCCCATGCGCGCGCCCTGGGCAAGACCGTGAAAGAAGAGGCCTGAAGCATGTCGAAGCTGATCCTGACTCCGAACCTCGACAAGGCCGATGACGTCTATGCGGACCTGCTCACGGCCCATGAGGGCAAATCCAAGGCCGAGAGCGACGCCTTCAACGCGCGGCTCATCCTGATCCTCGCGAACCACATCGGCGACCGCGAGGTCCTGGCCCAAGCGCTGGCCGCCGCCGACCTGCCGCAAGACTGAGCCGCGTCGCCGGCGTCGCCCATCGGTCCCACATCGAAAACCACCGCAGGGGCGCGGCCGTCGATCCGCCCCCGATCGGGGTCCAGTGAGGGAGAATGGAGGCGCGGTTGCCCTGCGAAGGTCAGTCGCTTTGGCTGACCCCGCGACGGCGGCTCAACGCCACCTTTCAGGTCGATAGCGTGGAAGTTCTTCCGGAGCCGCACCCAGGTGCGTAAATCATGCGGAGCACTGGCGCCCTGATGTGCCGGCCAATGCCCCGAAAACACATACATCTTTAAGACGTCTGGTGCCCCCACACGGACTCGAACCGCGGACCCACTGATTACAAATCAGTTGCTCTACCAGCTGAGCTATAGGGGCACTTGGCGGCGATGTAGCCGCTTGCGGGCGCGGCTTCAAGCATTTGTCGCAAAAAGCGCCGCGACCGCGGAACCAAATGCTCACCATGTGGTTACGCTAACGGTTTACAACACCAGGAGCCTATGGTCTCTTTCCGACATGACACCAAATGAATGTCGTTTTTGGGACGGGACACGATACCAAAAAAGGCATACCACAGGGAGCTTATCATGAAATTTCAAACGCTCGGCGCCATCTCGGTCTTGGCTCTGACAACGACACTCGCCACCGGTGCCTTCGCGCAGGATTGCGGCGATGTTTCGATCGCCGAAATGGACTGGGCCTCGGCCGAGCTCATGGCGAATGTCGACGCCATCATTCTGGAAGAGGGTTACGGCTGCGACGTCTCGCTCATCCCTGGCGCGACCAACACGACCTTCGCCTCAATGTCGGAAAAGGCCGAACCGGACGTGGCGCCCGAGCTCTGGATCAACGCCGTTCGCGATCCGCTCAACGCCGCAAAGGAAGAGGGCTCGCTCGTTGCTCTGAACGACGGCCCCATCACCGGGCTGGGTGAAGGCTGGTGGGTCACCCCCGCGTTCGCAGAAGAACACCCGGAGCTCGACACGGTCGAGAAACTGCTCGAGCGCCCCGACCTGTTCCCCTACCAGGAAGACGAGAGCAAGGGCGCCTTCGTCGGCTGCCCGGCGGGCTGGGGTTGCCAGCTCGTGAACGCCAACCTCTTCCGCGCCTTTGACATGGAAGAAAAAGGCTGGGTGCTGGTCGATCCGGGTTCGGCCGCTGGCCTCGACGGCTCGATGGCCAAGGCCGCCGACCGGGGCGAGCCCTGGTTCGGCTACTATTGGTCGCCCACGTCCATGATCGGCAAGTACCAGATGGTCATGCTGCCCTTCGAGGCCGACTTCGCCGGCCGCGAGAACTGGGACGGCTGCATCGCGCTGGCCGAACAGGACTGCCTTGACCCGCAGCCGACCGCCTGGACCGTGTCCGAGGTCGAAACCGTGGTCACGGACGACTTCATGGACAAGGGCGGCGTCGCGGCGGATTACTTCAAGGCCCGCGTGTTCCCCGGCGACGTGATGAACCAGATGCTCGTCTTCATGAACGAAAACCAGGCGACCGGCGAAGATGCCGCCTTTGAATTCCTTCTGACGCAAGAAGACGTCTGGACCCAGTGGGTGCCCGAGGATGTCGCACAAAAGGTCAAGGACGCGCTCTGATCTGCGCCTGACACGGTAACGAAAGGCCCGCGCATCGTCGCGGGCCTTTTGGTCACGAGAACGATACATCCACAGGGGGAACAGGGATGTCCTTTTTCACAGATTTCCCGTCATTGGGACGCGCCGATCTGTCGGCCATGCGCCGCTTCATCGACGGCAACTTCCGCGAGTTCACCCGCGCGACCGGCGAGGCGCTTGAAGCCTTCTTCAACCCGCTCCTGCAATTCCTCGTGTGGTTCGAGGACGTGCTTTTGGCCACCCCTTGGCCGATCATCCTCCTGATCGTCGGCGGCCTCGCTTACCTCGGCTCCCGGTCGTGGAAGATCACCATCGGCTCGGTCCTGGCCTTCATCGCCATCGGGTTTTTTGGAATGTGGGAGGACACGATGTCCACCCTCGCGATCATCTCGGTTGCGACCTTCCTGTGTATCGCCATCGGCATCCCCATCGGCATCCTCATGTCG
>LUOO01000071.1 GCA_001626765.1 Maritimibacter sp. REDSEA-S28_B5 | reverse complement strand
TCCATTATTAATTTAAGTGCCAATTCTCACATTTAGGGGCAAAGCTAAGTCATTGAAATAAGGAAGATCAGATTATCATCTTTAAGTGCTAAGTGACAGCACGCCCCACCCAGTTGCCGAGCGTCGCCCGGTCCAATGTGATCCCCTGCCGGGTGTAGATTTCTGCTTGGCGATAGAACGGAAGGTGGTCGCCGAACTTGGCCACCATGACCTGCGCGATCAAAGCCTCGGTCGGCAGACCGCCGGGCACCACATGTTCCGGCGCATGCGCCTGAACCACCGCGCCGGAACAGCGCCGGCAGGCGTATTTCGGACGGCGGGTCACCAGCACGCGAAGCTGGGCCGGCACCACATCCAGCCGCTCGGAGACATCCTCGCCGATCCTGGCCATCTCGCCGCACCCGCAGGGGCACAACGTGCTCTGCGGCTCGATGATCCGTTCGACACGGGGCAGATGCTTCGGGAGGTGCCCGCGGTTCCGGTGCGGCGTGCCGCTTTCGACACGGCCTTGTCCCTTCAGGGCGCGCCGCGCTTTCTCCTGCGCCGCTTCCAGCACGCCCTGCGCGAGTTCCACATCCTCGAGCGGCAGGTTGAACTGTTCCTGATCAAGCTTTTCGGATTTCCGCCCGAACTTTTCCCGTCGCAATTCGCTGACGATGCTCTCCAGCCGTTTCTGGGCCTCGACCGCATCCGCCAGCGCCGCCTCGGTCTCGGCGAGGCGAGCCTTCAGGCGTGCGTTTTCTTCGGCCAGGGCGGTGTTCGTCATGACCCGGACCAAGCACATGGGTGAAGTCGCCACCACCGACAAAACGATACTGAGTCACTAAGCCGCAGCTATCCCGCCAGTTCCGGCCGCCGCACGCGTTCGGGCCGCACAAGCCGCCAGTCGAGCCCCTCGAACAGTGCCGAGAATTGGGCGGGCGACATCTTCATCACGCCGTCCCGCGCCTTGGGCCAGACAAACTTCGCGCCCTCCAGGCGCTTGTGAACCAGGACGATGCCGGTCTGGTCCCAGACCAGGACCTTGATGCGGTCGGCCCGCTTGGCGCGGAACACAAAGGCCGCCGCGCTGAACGGATCGAGGCCCATCGTTTCCTGAACCAGCAGGGCCAGGCCGTCTATGCCCTTCCGGAAATCCGTCGGGCGCGTGGCCACGTAGACGCGCAACCCGCCGGTCGGCGAGATCATCGCGAGGCCGCCCGGATCGCGCGGATCAACCGGGTCAAGTGCGCTTCGTCGATGTCCGACGCCAACCGCAGGGTCACGCCATCGACCACCATCTCGATCCTGCCGGACCTGACCGCGCCGCCGCTCCGCTTCGGGCTGGGTGTCGGACCCGCCGGCTTCGCTTCAACGACAAGCGCCGCGAACATCGGGGCGTCAGCCGTCTCGGCGGGCAAAGCCAGCGCGCCGGCCATCAGCTTCTTGCGCCAATCGTAGACCTGCCAGCGGGTCACCGTGTGCCGCCGCGCGACGTCGGCGACCTTCGCTCCGGGCATCATGCTTTCCGCCGCGATCCGCGCCCGCTCCGCCTCGCTTCGAAACCGTCGGCCTGACCGGCCCTCGAGAACCTCGATCCTGCCCGCGTAGCCACCCGTCGAGCCGTCCAAAGAGACGTCCATTTTGCCGTCCTATCCTGTCTCACCTCGACAGCAGGACTCGCACAGCCAGCTTCAACGCGGCAGGAGGGGATCAGCGTGGCGCTTACGAATTGTTGGCTGGTTCTGTCTTCGATGTCTTGTTCCCGGAAGGTGCGTTCCAGCGTCTCAAGTTGACCGAGGATGGGCAAAGCGCCTGACGGGTTCGCGATTACCTACGACTGTCTGGATCTGGCAAGAAGTCTTCCAGTGTGGGGATGCGATCATCCTCGTTCAGAATGCGTGTCTGTGACCAGAGAATTGATGTCTCATAGAATGCACGACACACCACTTCCCCGTTTTCTTCTACCCAATGTGTTGCTTCGGGGATCAGAGCCTCCGGAAGTGGGTGCCGAGCATGTGGATTGTGAAATACCTCGAGTTCCGCGCACCAGGGTTCATAACCTTGTGGCCAGAGCGATCGATACTCATCGCTCGTGACATCGAGGCAAAACGGTATCCCTTTCAACGCGCCCGGTGTTCGATCAAGAAAATTTCCGATCCGAAAGTAGCGAAAGCCCTTGGTGTCCGCTCCCGCCGAGATCGGAACCCGGCTCAGTTTTGAGATAGAGCACGCATTCGAGAAGATCACAGCCGACAACTCAGCGTGCCTTTCATCGGTGAACAGGCCGGCCGGAAACGGGTTCTCACCCAGAAGTTCGGTTCTTTCAGTCGGCACAGCCACTCGCTGACCATCAATGTCTTTTGGCTCTGCGCCTAGGCCGTAAAGATAGCCCACGAGTGCTTCGCGACTCCAGATCATCGACGCGGGAGCGTGAAAATCAGCGAGGGCAATCGCAAAAGGCATGTCTTTGACATGCGCAAGGCGATGATAGCCCTTCTGCAGTTTGCTTCCCAAAGTCTTGGCAAATCGTACCGCGGCTGTACCGAAGAAAAGCTCCTCACGGGCTTCTGGTTGGACACTCGGTGCAGCGTTCACGTGGTCATACGGGACGGGTGGATTGGCCGTCACGGCTTCCACCCACGCCGGTCCGCCTTTGCGGTTTTCGATCCGAAAATCAGGGGAAGGATGCGGCTGTTCCACGAGCAAACCCTGTTCGCGAAAACTCGCCAATAGCTGCGCCTCCCAGAGGCGCGTGTGGAAGTTGCCTGTCTGGCAATCTCCAGCCCAGTTTTTGTCCGGATTTGGCATCGCTAGGTACAGCTGATTGAGTGTCCAAGCCGCCACGTGATGGGATGGTGTACTCAGTGCGCTAAACACCTTGCTCGGCTGACGATTGCCTATGTCGTGCAATGCCGGCCGAGGGGCGGTGTTGGCTGGGAGTGCTTCCTTTTGCTGATTGCAGCCAAGTAGTCGCTCCAACTCTTCGAGGGCCGCGTTCTGTGATGCGATGCCGGTCTCTGCCTCAACCTCCACCCACACGCCGTCAACCCGTCGCCGCATGACAAGGACACCAAAATCCGGTGTTTGCACATGCTGGGTGATGACACCGTAGGCAATGCCATCTTCGCTTTGCCACGCTCCAATGGGAGGCCGCATGCCGAAACCATGACCGCGTGGCAAAGCAAGGGCGTAGAGATCGAAGAGCGACCGCGGCAGAAGCTTCAGCGTGTGTGGGCCTTCGTTTGCGCTGTTCATCGAGGCACAAACTCCGGCCAGCTAAGGGGTTGCTGGTTGATAATGATGCGAACCACTTTCTGCTCAAGCGCACGTTGCAGGGCTTGAGTAAAGTTGGTCATGTTGCTGACGACAGATTCACGCCTGATCGCATGCCTCCAATTGATCTGCTCGCCGTCCTGAAGCGGCCAATTCAGCAGATGAACCAGGGCCATATGGCCAAACATCATGCCGTCATCTTCTCCGGCGACGAACTGCATCTCGGTGTGGGTCTCGGAATGAACCTGATGCTCCGACAAATCCCATGTGGTAAAAAGAGTTGTGACATCGTTATCCAGTGCATCTGCAGGTGTCCCGCCTGCAGAAGTGAAGCCGACCTTATCGACACGCATCTGCCATTGTTCGTTTAGGCCATCCTCCGTCTCTTCTGATGCGAGGAGTTTCTCCTTTTTGAAGCGTAGATGAACACCTGCTCCAGGCGCTATCTTATAGGCGACATCCCCCGCGAGAATGCCGAGCAGGCTTTCTTTGATCGCTGCTTCATACCGGATATTGAAGTTCTTTTTCGCCTTGGTGAGGTGCCGCGCCTCGAA
This sequence comes from Maritimibacter sp. REDSEA-S28_B5, assembly GCA_001626765.1. Taxonomy (GTDB): domain Bacteria; phylum Pseudomonadota; class Alphaproteobacteria; order Rhodobacterales; family Rhodobacteraceae; genus Maritimibacter. The sequence continues at coordinate 1,362 of LUOO01000071.1, read as the reverse complement.
GAGCGTCCAGATGCCGTGATATTTCCAAGCTATGAGCAGTGGCATCTGCAAGACGTCCGCATAGGCTTGCAATCGTCCAAGGTAGTCGGGTTTGAATGAAAGCGTCGGGGTCTTCTTCGATTTGACCTCGATAAGCACTGGCCCTGAATTTTCGTACATCGCGAGGAGATCGGGGACCTGATAGTCTTCACGCGATTTACTCGGCGCTTGGTGCTGGTCAAGTTTGTGGATCAGGCGTGTCTCGCCAAGCCAACTGCAAACGGCAATGAACTCGTCCTCTGCTGGTAGCCCGCGATCCAGGCGGCGGACTTGCTCAGCGATATGACTTGGATTGGCGTCCCTGCCAAGTTCTGCGAGCACCTCCTGTATCAGTCTGTCGTCATCGTCTGCCATTGCGGCCTTTCTGGGCGAACTCGCGGTTTTCCGCCTTCGTTGTGCATGCTGCTACGCGCAACAATGGTTGCGCCTACAAGCGATTCTTGCGCCTATACTTGAAAATTGCGCGTAAACCAGCATAGTTGCGTCTATAGCATGCGCGCAAGAAAGACGACGATGGCCAACAAAGTCCCGAACGATGCCCTCAATGAGCTGCTCGACGTCGTCGCCGGTCATCCGGACGGCATCGCTGCACCTGGCATTGCTGAGAGACTGACGGAGGACATCCCTCGCCGAACCCTGCAATACCGGCTGAAGCAGCTTGTCGCCAAGGGACAGCTACATATGGAGGGCAGCGGTAGGTGGGCGCGATATCGTCTGGCAACTAAGAATAGTCTGGCCAGGACCGAACTGGATGGCGAGGCACTCGACTATAGAGATCTCATTCCCTTGTCGGAAGAGGGAAAGCGCATTCGGGACTACGTCCAAAAGCCTGTCGCGGCACGCAAGCCAGTCGGTTACAATCAAGAGTTCCTGAACCAATATCAGCCAAACACATCCTTCTATCTTGGAGACGAGGATCGCGAACGGTTGGAACGGATCGGCAAGCCACAAACGTCCACGCAGCCCGCCGGTACTTACGCAAAACTCATTCTCAATCGTCTACTGATTGATCTTGCCTGGAACTCCAGCCGCTTGGAAGGCAACACCTACTCGCTCCTCGATACGAAGCGACTGATCGAATTTGGTGAGGAGGCCACTGGACGAGAGCATGTTGAGGCTCAGATGATCCTTAACCACAAAGACGCCATCGAGTTTCTGGTGGGCTCAGTCGAGGAAGTCGACTTCAACACTTACACGCTTCTCAACTTGCACGCGCTTCTCTCAAACAACCTCTTGGCCGATCCAGTCGCTTCGGGGCGCCTGCGCTTTATCGCAGTTGGCATAGAAAGGTCCGCGTTTCATCCACTTGAGCTACCCCAAAGG
>LUOO01000070.1 GCA_001626765.1 Maritimibacter sp. REDSEA-S28_B5 | reverse complement strand
TCGAAGGGCTATATCGCGCGCGCCGAAGGCGCGAGCCAGGCGCAGGCTAGCGTCGGCGGCGCCGACAGCCCGCTGGCGGCGATCGAGGGCTAGGATGAGCATGAGCGAGGTCGACAAGATCAGCGCGCTCGGCAACGCCGCGATCGAACGCTCGCGCGAACGGCGGCGACCGATCGGCACCAAGAGCGTCGCGCTGCGCCGCCAGCATCTCTACAAGAAGCTCGGCCGTGTCCTTGTTGCGGGCGGGATCGTGCTGATCGGCGCGGCGCTGTTCGGCGCGCTCATTGTGGGTGTGTTCAACTCGGGGCTCAGGCTCGCTGGCGTGGACGTGCTCTGGCAGGTCTTTGCCATCGGCTGGCTCATCATCATCGCGGTCGCCATCGACCAGTGGATCAGAAAGGTTTCGGCATGACGGACGCAACACAACCCATGCTCAAGGCGCGCGGGCTTACCAAACGTTATGGCCGTGTCACCGCGCTCGACAATTGCGACTTCGACCTGATGCCGGGGGAAATCCTCGCGGTGATCGGGGACAACGGGGCGGGCAAGTCGACACTGATCAAGGCGCTCTCGGGGGCCGTGCGCCCCGACGAGGGAACGGTGGAACTCGACGGCAAACAGGTGCAGTTCCAGTCCCCCCTCGAAGCGCAGGACGCGGGCATCGCGACAGTCTACCAGACGCTGGCCCTTTCGCCCGCACTGTCCATCGTGGACAATATGTTCATGGGCCGCGAGCTGCGCGCGCCGGGCTTTGCCGGGACATATCTGCGCAAGCTCGACCACGGGCGCATGCGCACCTTTGCCCGCGAAAAGCTCAACGATCTGGGCCTCATGACCATTCAGGACATCGACCAGCCGGTCGAGACGCTTTCGGGTGGCCAGCGGCAGGGCGTCGCCGTGGCCCGTGCGGCGGCCTTTGGCTCCAAGGTCATCATCCTTGACGAACCGACCGCCGCGCTGGGCGTCAAGGAAAGCCGCAAGGTGCTCGACCTTATCCAGGATGTGCGCTCGCGCGGGGTGCCGATCATCCTCATCTCGCATAACATGCCGCATGTGTTCGAGGTCGCGGACCGAATCCACGTTCACCGTCTGGGCCGCCGCCTGTGTGTCATCGACCCCAAGTCGCATTCCATGTCGGATGCGGTGGCGCTGATGACAGGGGCCAAGCAGCCGGAACCCGAGGCCGCCTGATCACGATTTCTGCTTTGCAGCACAGTGCCCGTGGAACTTCCCCGGGCACTGATGTATTGAGCAGGGATTGTTACGGTCCGGAAGGGGATCATGGCACGAGAAGAACGGACCTTCGCGGTCATTGGACTGGGCGCCTTTGGGGCGACGGTCGCGGCGGAACTGGCACGGTTCGGCAATCACGTCATCGGTATCGACGCGGACGAGGGGCATGTGGCGCGCGCCGCGAATGTGCTGCCTTCGACTGTCATCCTTGACGCCCGAGACGAAACCGCGCTGCGCGAGGCGGGCATCGACCGCTATGACGTGGCGCTGGTGGCCATCGGCACCGACCTCGAGGCGTCGATCCTTGCCACGATGAACCTCAAGATGCTGGGGGTCGACACCATCTGGGTCAAGGCCAACAACAAGACGCATCACCGCATCCTGTCCAAGCTGGGCGCCGACCGGATCATCCTGCCCGAGCAGGAGATGGGGCGGCACACCGCGCAGATGCTCAACAACCCCGCCGTGACCGATTACATGAGCCTTGGCAACGGGTTCTCGGTCGTGAACATTGTGGTGCCCGAGCGGCTCGATGGTCGTGCGCTCGGGTCTCTCGGGATCGGCGAGCGACACGACCTGAGGCTTCTGGGCATGATGCGGGGCACCGAGCATCTGGCGGTCGCGGCGGAGGGAACCGAGGGAACCCCCATGACGCTCGAAAAGGGCGACAAGCTGATCCTGCTGGGGCGGCGGGCTGACCTGCAGCAGTTCGGCGACCGGCTCTGAGCCATGGCCATGCCGCGCTATCGCAAGCGTCTGAGCCTCGCGCGGCGGTTGTCGGGGGTGCCCGCACCGCTCGTGCTCGCGCTGCTCTATGCGGCCCTCGTCGTGGTGGGGAGCGTGCTCCTCATGCTGCCCGTTTCACGCACGGTGCCGCTTGGTTGGTCCGACGCGATCTTTACCGCGACTTCGGCGGTGACGGTGACCGGGCTCGCCGTCTTCGACATCGGATCGGACCTGACGATCTTTGGCCAGGCGGTGCTCATGGTGCTGATCCAGTTGGGCGGCCTTGGCCTGATGACTTTTGCCGTCCTCGTGCTGGCGGCGCTGGGCATGCCGCTGGGCCTGACCGGCGAGACCTATCTGCGCGAGGACCTGAACCAGTCGTCGATGCACCAGTTGACCAAGCTCGTGAAGACGATCCTCAAGGTGGTGCTGGTCTGCGAAGGCGTGGGCGCGCTGCTCCTCGCCATCACCTTCGTGCCGAGTTTCGGGCTGGTGCCGGGGCTGTGGGAGGCGCTGTTTCATTCCGTCTCGGCCTTCAATAACGCGGGATTTTCGACCTTTCCCACCGGGCTTGTCCCCTTTGCCACCGATCCTGTCGTGAACGTCGTGATCCCGGCGCTCTTCATCGTGGGCGGGATCGGCTATGTCGTCTTGCAGGACGTCTTTGGCCGCCGACGCTACGCCCATTGGACGCTCCACACCAAGATCATGCTTTTGGGCACCGCGATCCTGATCCCCTGGAGCGTTTTCACCTTCGCCGCGCTCGAATGGTCGAACCCCGGCACGCTGGGGCAGTTCGACCACTGGACAGCCAAGATGACGGTGAGCTGGTTTCAGGGCGTGACCACGCGCACGGCGGGGTTCAACACGACGGACATCGCCGCTCTGCACGATTCCACCGTGATGATGTTCATTTCCCTGATGCTGATCGGCGGCGGGCCGACCTCGACCGCGGGTGGGATCAAGGTGACGACCTTTGTCGTGATGATCCTCGCCACGGTCGCCTTTTTCCGGCGGCAGCGGCAATTGCAGGCCTTCGGCCGGTCCATCGGGCTCGAACAGGTGCTCAAGGTCATGGCGCTGACCGCGATTTCCATGATCACGGTCTTCGTCGGCGTCTTTGTGATGACGGTCAGCCATGATGGCGATTTCCTCGACATCGCCTTCGAGGTCGCCTCGGCCTTTGGCACCGTGGGCCTGTCGCGGGGATATACGGCAGAATTGAGCGATCTGGGCCGGGCGATCATCACTGCGATCATGTTTCTGGGCCGCGTGGGGCCGCTCACGCTGGGGTTCTTCCTCGCGACGCGGACGACGCCGCGGCTGAAGTATCCGGAGGGGCAGATACATTTGGGGTAAAGGGGTTATCGAGGGGGCGAAGTGAAGGTGGATGATAGGCTGCCTTGAGCCCTAAGTTAAATTGCGTACGCGGGGGCTTCGAAATCCGCCGTGCAGAATGCAAAGCGATGATAGGCTCATGCCGTACAGGTTACGACTTCACGAGGGAAACGATAGCCTTTCACGCGCGGCATCTCAGATGACATTGTCATGATGACCGCCTAATCTTCACCACTGCCGACGGCAAGTTGGCAATTTCGATGAAATCAGTTCTCGACAATCCCAAAGGACGTGCAGGAATGACCGACTGGCACCAGGTGGAACACCCCAAAATTTGGTTCTCTCGCTTTCCAAGATTTCTGGATATCGTTTCATTTGGCTGGTCCTGTCATAGCGAAAACAAGCTCGAATTTGTTCGTACTTTCAAGTACCGTCACAAGAAGGTAGATGCCAAAGACAAACCGCGATTCCTCTACTTCGATGGCCAGAGGAAAGTGCCATCGGGCGTGCGAGATGCTTTTAAGATAATCGACGGCCTTCAGGTTATTTCTCCGGCGTTGCGGGACATCCTCGTGCAGTTTGATATGACTGGCGTGCAACTGTTCGAGGTGCCGATCTTAGCAGATTTGAACGGCACATCTTCGGGTCTGCCCAATCACTTTGTCATGAACGTCTATGGGACCAAAAACGCTTTGATACCAGAATTATCGGAGAATATCGAAAGACCAATTGTTGACGGAGAAACGGCGCCACGACCGAACGTAAGGTGGGCACCTAAATACGAACTTTATGTGCCGGCAGTGTCGGCATCTTCTGGTGAGGGGGCGGATATTTGGCGCGATCCGAACCTTATGAGCACTTACTTTTTCAGCGATCGATTGAAATCCGCTATTGATGCTGCAGATTTGAAGGTCAAGGCTCTCTCTTTTGCTCAAGCGCGGGTATTCGAGGCGGAAAGCCAGCTACTCTAGTCCCGAGAATCTCGGATTGCGCGTATAGGGAAGGTTCGGAACTCGTCTTTCCGGCAAAAGCTCTCGTAATCGCAACACAGATTGAACTGTCTCAGCGAACGGCAGGAAAGTCCGCAATAGCCGTCGTTCAAGTGCGACGATCCATGAAGGCAGGCTCAGGCTTCTGGCCAATTCGAATACGTCGGGACATAGTCCGCGCTGGGTGGGTGTCCAGCGGTGAGGCCGTGAGCGAAAGCCTTACCCCAAGATCCACAAAAAACGCCCGGCCGTTTCGGGCCGGGCGTTTCTATTCTTACCTGACAAAGTTTATTCCCAGCAGGAGACCAGCACCGCCATGTCCGCCGCCTTCATGGCGAGCGCATGGGGGGCGAGGTCTCCGGCCATATCCGTTGCAGCAGGCTCGACGCCGTTCTCGGCCAGGAACCCGGTCAGGGCGCTCGACTTCACCGCAAACGACACTTCCGGCGGGAAGGTGCGGGTGCTGTCCGACAGGCTCTTCAACATTCCGATCACCGCGCCGCCATTGGTCACGATCGGACCGCCCGCGTCGCCGTCCTGGGAGGTTAAGTCCAGGCGGTAGAGGTTGTCCTCGCCCTCCATCCCCTTCACGTCCGCCAGTTGGCCAAACGTCAGCGTGGCCGACGACAGGCGTCCGCCGAAGGAATAGCCCGCCACGGCCACGTCGGACTTGAGCCGCGCGTCGGTGGTGAGGAAGGCCGCGCTGGCGGCCGGGGCAAGCGCCTGCTCGGGTGTGAGCAGCGCCACGCCGAGTGCGTCGTCGCGCGCCGTGACGGAGGCCGGATAGCTTTCGTCGAGCATGATCTGGCTGCACTGGTCCACGGCGGCGGCGGTGGTCAGCACGGTTCCTGTGCCATCCACGTAAAAGCCCGTCATCGCCCGGTCGGCGCGGCGAATTTCGAGACCCGAGACAAGATCGACGCTCTGCATCGCCTCATCAAGCCCCGCGTTGTCGTCGAGCGCCGTGGGGCCGGTCGAGGCAAAGCTCGATTTCATCGCGTCCATCGCCATCGTGAGGAGCCGCTCGTCGCCCGACTTCGGCCAGACGAGCATGTAGCCCTTCACCGCCCCGTCCACGACCGTGGCGTAGGTGTAGGAGACGATGTCGCGGTCTTCGCCGTTGATGGTGAAGTCGTTGTTGCCCCGGTTGCGTTCACCCGTGGGCGGGATGACCTCGAGCGATTGAAGGATGTCGTAAAGACCATAGAGCGTGGACTGACCGCCAGACTGCGAGATGAGCACGACGCGCACGCCCTGATCACCGGTGTAGTGGGCAAAGGGCGCCTCGTAGCGGTCGAACTCCACCATGGCGGTGGGCATGACGATCTCGATCCCCGCGTCCCGGTCAGTGACCGAGGCGAGGCCCAGGCTCGACAGCGTGTCGTTGTAGTCGCCAAGGAGTTCCGCGCGCTGGCGCGTGGTGAGCACGCCGGTCGCCTCATAGCCCTTGGCCTCCTGCCAGGCCGCCATGGAGCCGCGGGTGCCGGGGCCGAAGGCGCCGTCGATGCCCGCGTTGTAGAAGCCTTCCCACTGCAGCGCGACTTGCAGCGCCTTGCGCTCGTCGGCATTGAGCAGCCCCTCGGACTGGAGTGCCTGCTGGCGGGTTTCTTCCGGCTCCGGTTCCGGGATCGGCTCGGGCTCGACCATCGCCACCTCGAGTTCGGCGGGTTCGTCCGGAAGCTCGGCGGCGAGTTCGTCGGAGCCGGGAACGGCCTCTTCCACCGCCTCGTCGATCTGCGCCTCGGTCACCGTCTCCGGCTCCGCCGGTGTGATAAGGCTGTTGGCGCCGACCGGGTAGAACTGCTGCCCATAGGCGGTGCCGTCCGTTATGTAGGCATCGCGCGGGATCTGTCCTGCGCCGCGCAGTTCGACCAGTCGCGCCGTCGCCTCGTCCTCGGTAAAGGGGCCGAGCGCGGTGGCATACCAGCCTGAGGCCCCCAGCCGGAACCCGGCGACGTCGTCCATCTGGCCCGCATAACGCTGGGTGGCGTCCTCTGCCGTGTTGAGCGTGGCGTTCGCCTCGACCTGAACCCAATAACTCTGAGCCGCCGCGATGGTGCCCCACAGGACCCCGACCGCGAATGCGACGCTCGTGATGATGCGCTTCATATCCCTCTTTGCCCCTCTGGGCCCCTTGCTTAACCTTCGGGCCAGTAACCATTACGCGCCGTGAAAGGTCAATAACCGCAGGGGTCAAATGGCGGCGATGTGACCTCAAGCGCGCCGCTCGCACGATTGACCCCGCCCGGTCCGCGTCCTAGAGAAGCGCCGAGTGCAACGGAGGCCCCGATGACCCAACCGCAAGTGACCCCGCCGAAGTCGTTTCAGGAGATCATCCTGCGGCTGCAGACCTATTGGGCGTCCAAGGGCTGCGCGATCCTCCAGCCCTATGACATGGAGGTGGGGGCGGGGACCTTTCACCCGGCCACGACGCTGCGCGCGCTTGGGTCGAATGCCTGGGCTGCGGCATACGTCCAGCCCTCGCGCCGCCCGACCGACGGGCGCTATGGCGAGAATCCGAACCGGCTCCAGCACTATTACCAGTATCAGGTGCTGATCAAACCTTCGCCGCCCGACCTTCAGGACCTCTATCTCGGCTCGCTCCAAGCCATCGGGATCGACATGGCCGTGCATGACATCCGGTTCGTCGAGGACGACTGGGAAAGCCCGACGCTGGGCGCATGGGGGCTGGGCTGGGAGGTCTGGTGCGACGGGATGGAAGTGTCTCAGTTCACCTATTTCCAGCAGGTCGGCGGTCACGATTGCCGCCCGGTGTCGGGCGAGCTGACCTATGGTCTCGAACGCCTCGCCATGTATGTGCTGGGTGTCGATCACGTGATGGATATGCCGTTCAACGACCCGTCCTCGCCGATCCCGCTGACCTACGGCGACGTCTTCCGCCAGACCGAAGAGGAATACTCGCGGCACAACTTCGACGTCGCCAACACCGAGAAACTGCTCCGCCACTTCGAGGACGCCGAGGCCGAGTGTCAGAACCTGCTTTCGCAGGAGTCCGTGGACCCCAAGCCCGGCAAGCGGATCATCATGGCGCACCCCGCTTACGATCAGGGAACGGCAGGCCTACATCGGGCGCGTCCGTGCGCTGGCCAAGGCCTGTGCGGATGCCTTCGTGCAGACCGAGGCGGGCGGTTGGACGCCGGAGAGCGCGGCGTGAACGGTAAGGTCGTCGCGAGCTTCGTCGTGGTTTTCGCCCTCATCTTCGGCATCGGGCTCTACTACGTGCAGGAGTTCTACTACTACGACACGGTCGCCGCCGAGGAGGTGACCCTGACCGCCGTCAATATCGCGACCGGCGAGCCGGAGGAAATCGTCGCCGACAACATTGAGGCCATCGACGGCTCGTCCTCGCCGATCCGCTTCCGCGCCTGTTTCACGGCGGGCATGTCGGATGCGGCAATGTCGGAAACCTATCAGGATTACCCCGAGGCGACCCCGCTTAACGCCCCCAACTGGTTCGAATGTTTCAACGCGCAGGAGATCGGCGCGGCGCTCGAGGCAGGCGAGGCGATGGCCTTTCTGTCGCAGAAAGAGATCCACGACGGCGTAGACCGGGTCATCGCGGTGTTCCCGGACGGGCGCGCCTTTGCGTGGAACCAGTTGAACGAGAAGTTCAACAACGAGGGGTCGGAACCCATTCAATAGGGAACCGGACGCCGGGCAAAGGGATTGGGTCCACATCAACCGATGGAGGTCCCATGTCGCTCACCGATAGCTTTCAACGTGCCCCCGCATGGGTCGAGCCGCTCATGCGATACGGCTACGCGGCGCGCGGCGTCACCTATGTGATCCTCGGTTTCCTCACCTTTCTCGCCGCCTGGCACGGTGGACAGACCGAGGGCACGAGCTCGACCCTCGGCGATATCCGGAATGAATCCTGGGGCGTGGCGCTTCTCTCGGTGATTGCCATCGGGCTACTGTCCTACGCGGTCTGGCGCTTCGTCGCCGCGTGGTTCGACCTCGAGATGCACGGGACCGGGTTCAAGGGCGTGGTCGCCCGGATCGGGCTCGTCATCACCGGTCTTGTCCATGCCGGGCTTGCACTCTCGGTCGCGCGTCAGGCTATCGGGTCAGGGGGCGACCGCGACGGTGTGCAAAGTTTCGCCTCGGTCCTCATGCAGCAGGACCCCTGGGGGGCCATGCTTGTCGTCATCGCGGGGTTGATCGTGATCGGCGCGGGCATCTACTACGCGATGAAGGGGCTGTCGGAACGCTACAGGCGCTACCTCTCGGAAACGCCCACCTCGCGCACCCTCGACCCGCTGGTGAAGGCGGGGCTGGTCGCGCATGGCATCGTGATCGTCATCGTCGGGGGCTTTCTCGTCTATGCCGGCTGGACTGCCGATCCGTCACAGGCTGGCGGCATGGGGCTGGCCTTCGAGGCGGTGCGCGGCGTGATTTTCGGACGCATCCTGCTCATGGCGCTGTCGCTGGGCCTCGTCGCCTTTGCCATCTACTGCTTTGTCGAGGCGGTCTACCGCATCATACCGCGCTGCGGCACGGCCGAGACCCGCACGCTTGCCGGGGGGTTCATGTCGGTCTGGGACCGCCGGATCGGGCGGCTGACCTGACCTTGGTCTGAGCGCACCCCCTAGACCATCAGGTCGGCCCACGGTATTCCCGCGTCAAACGCCCCTTTGGGCCTGAAGACGTAGGAATACCATGGCCGACCTGCTGATCGAGATTTTCTCCGAAGAAATCCCCGCGCGTATGCAGCGGCAGGCGGCGGAGGACCTGAAAAGGCTGGTGACCAACGGTCTGGTCGAGGCTGGTCTGACCTACGGGGGCGCGCAGGCGTTCTCGACCCCGCGCCGCCTGACGCTCGCGCTGGGTGACCTGCCCGCGATGTCGCCGGACACCCGGGAGGAACGCAAGGGCCCGCGCACCGACGCGCCGGAGCAGGCGCTCGACGGTTTCCTGCGCTCGACGGGGCTCACCAGGGACCAGCTTGAGGTCCGCGACGAGAAAAAGGGTCAGGTCTACTTCGCCGTGATCGCGAAACCCGGTCGCCCGTCGGCAGAGATCGTGGCCGAGGTGCTGGAGAACGCGATCCGCAACTTCCCCTGGCCCAAGTCGATGCGCTGGGGGGCGGGTAGCCTGCGTTGGGTGCGCCCGCTCCATTCCATCATCTGCCTTCTCGTGAAGGAGGACGGGACCGAGATCGTGCCGCTCGACATCGACGGGATCGTCGCCGGGGACACGACGCGCGGGCATCGCTTCATGGCGCCCGATACGATCCGCGTGTCGTCCTTTGCCGACTACGAAGCCAAGCTGAAGCGCGCCTTCGTGGTGCTCAATCCCGAGGACCGGGCCGAGACGATCTGGCACGACGCGGGGCAGGCGGCCTTTGCCAATGGCTTCGAGGTGGTCGAGGATCGCGGTCTTCTGGCCGAGGTCTCGGGCCTCGTTGAATGGCCCGTGGTGCTCATGGGCGACATTGGCGCCGATTTTATCGACCTGCCGCCCGAGGTGCTGCAGACCTCGATGAAAGAGCACCAGAAGTTCTTTTCCGTGAAAAACCCCAAGACGGGCCGGATCGAGAAATTCGTGACCGTGGCCAACCGTGAAACCACCGACAATGGTGCCACGATCCTTGCAGGCAACCAGAAGGTGCTGGCCGCGCGGCTGTCGGATGCGAAGTTTTTCTGGGAAAACGACCTGCGCACGGTCGAGCGGCAGGGGATGGACGCTTGGCTCGGCAAGCTGGAGTCCGTGACCTTCCACGCCAAACTCGGCTCGCAGGCGGAACTGATCGACCGCATGGCCGCGCTGGCGGGTCAGATCGCGCCGCTGGTGGGGGCGGACGTGGACGAGGCCGTGCAGGCGGCCAAGGTGGCGAAAGCCGACCTCGCATCGGAAATGGTCTACGAATTCCCCGAATTGCAGGGGATCATGGGGCGGTATTACGCGAAAAATGCTGGTTTGAGTGACTCGGTGGCTGACGCCTGCCGCGACCATTACTCTCCGCTGGGCCCGTCCGACGCCGTGCCGACCGCGCCCGTGTCGGTGGCCGTGTCGCTCGCCGAAAAGCTCGACAAGCTGACCGGGTTTTGGGCGATCGACGAGAAACCCACGGGGTCCAAGGACCCCTATGCGCTGCGACGGGCCGCGTTGGGGGTGATCCGGCTGGTGCTGGTGAATGAGTTGCGGGTGTCGTTGAGTGAGCTGCTTCGAGGTGCGTATCCTCTGCATATTCGGCAAATTTTCAGAGCCTTCAGGATCATCGAGTCCACTGATGGCCAACGTTGGTCTCCAAGCTGGATTGAAGATGGATTGCCATTAGATCGCTGGTTTTATTTCGACAACGATAACGACGTTGAAGTTTACGACTTCGAGGTCTGGAAAATCGACGAACACACTCAATACCGGCATCTGGATATGTCAGTATTGGAAGCGACGGATAGAATGATGTTTCTTCGGGTGAGCGGCGAACAGCCGAACACTAAAGGAATCGTCGACAATTCCTACACACTTGGCAGCCTCGCAGCCGTTGTGCCGGACCTCCTTTCCTTCATCCACGACCGGCTCAAGGTCCACCTGCGCGACGAGGGCATCTCGCATGACGTGATTGAGGCATCGCTCGCCATGCCCGGCGCCGACGACCTCACGCTCCTCGTCAAGCGGGCGCGCGCGCTTGCCGCTTTCCTCGCGACGGATGACGGCACCAACCTCGTCCAGGGGTTCAAGCGGGCCAACAATATCCTCACCCAGGCGGAAAAGGCCGATGGCGTCGAATATTCCTTTGGCGCCGACATCAAGTTCGCGGAAGCGGACGAAGAAAAGGCGCTCTTCGCGGCGCTGAATGAGGCCCAATCGACCATCGCGCCCGCCATGCAATCCGAGGATTTCGCGGCCGCCATGGGCGCGATGGCCAAACTCCGCGCACCCATTGATGCCTTCTTCGAGGCGGTCCAGATCAACACGGACAACCAGATCGTGCGGCGTAACCGCCTCAACCTGCTGGCCAAAATCCGTGATACCTGCATTTCCGTTGCGGATTTGACCCGGCTTGACGGATAATACGTAGAAATACGTATATACCCAGGCTTCCTTGTAAGGGGGCGTGTTGGCGCTATGTTGAGGGCATAGGAGAAATGCTGCAGTGCAGAATATGCTGACCCCACCCGGTTTCACAGAGATCACGCCGACCTCGGCGATTGATGTGGATCGGCACGGCGGTCGCGCGAAATGCCTGCAACGCCTGATCCGGCTCGACATGCCCGTGCCGCGCACCGTGGCGCTCGACTTCAACACGGTTCACGATATTTCATTGGGGCAACTGCCCGATATCGAACGGCTTCTGTCGGTCTTCGGCCCTGATCCGCTGCTCTCGGTGCGGCCCTCGTCGCTCGACCCCGATTGGGGCGGGCCGTCGGCGATCCTCAACATCGGGATGAACGATGCCGCCCACGCGCGGCTTACCGAAAGCCATGGCGAGGACGCCGCCAATGCGCTCTACCTGCGGTTCATCCGGGCGTACGGCGTGCATGTGTCGCGGCTCGATCCCGACGAGTTTGAACTAACCGGTTCGCCGGATGCCGAGGCCGTGGCCAAGGCACTCGCCCATTTCCACGAGGAAACCGACGAGTCCTTCCCGCAGGACATCGCGACGCAACTGTCCGAAGTGCTTCGGGCCATGGCACGGGCGTGGGAGGGCACGACCGCACGGCTCCTGCGCGAGGCGCGGGGGGCACCGACCGACGCGGGTCTTGGCCTCGTCGTGCAGCAGATGGCGCTGGGCGTGGGCAAGGGCCTGTCGGGGTCCGGCGTCGTGCAATTCGTCTCCGGGACCACCGGCGAGCGCGAAATTCGCGGGCGCTACCTGTGCAAGTCGCAGGGACGCGACGCGCTCAATGCGAATGGCGACGTGATGTATCTGTCCAGGGACGAGCGGGGGCGCTCCATCGAAGAGGTGCTGCCCGACTGCTATGCCGACCTCATGCGCTACGGCGATCTCACGCGCAACCGCCTGCGCGAGGAGATGCAGATCGAGTTCACCATCGAGAATTCGCAGCTTCATATTCTCGACGCCGTCCGGGTGCCGCGCAGCCCGCGCGCGAACCTGATCATCGCCGTGGCGCTAGCGCGTGACGCAATCATCTCCGAGGAAGAGGCGGTCATGCGCGTGCCGCCCCGGTCGTTGTCCGAGATGCTGCACAGCCAGGTCGACCCTGAAGGTCCGCGCGACGTGATCGTGTCGGGCATCGCGGCCTCGCCGGGGGCGGCTACGGGCAAGATCGTGTTCTCCTCGCGGGCCGCTCAGGCGCTGGCGGCGCAGGACGAGGCCTGTATCCTCGTGCGCCGCGAAACCACGCCCGAGGACATTCGCGGGATGCACGCGGCCAAGGCCGTCCTCACCGAACGTGGCGGGATCACCAGCCACGCCGCCGTGATCGCGCGGGGGCTTGGCCTGCCCTGCGTCGTGGGTGCCAACGAGATGAAGCTCGATTCCAAGGCCAAGACGCTGCGCACCGCGGATGGACGCGTCCTGACCGAGGGCGATGTGATAACCATCGACGGCTCGGCGGGCGAGGCGCTCATGGGCGCGGCAGAGATGCAGGAGCCGGACCTCGGTGACGAATTCCAGACGCTTCTCCACTGGGCTGACCGGGCACGCGATATCGGGGTGCGGGCCAATGCCGACACGCCTGCGGACGCGCAGAAGGCGCGGACCTTTCTCGCCGAGGGGATCGGCCTGTGCCGCACTGAGCACATGTTCTTTGACCGCGAACGGCTGCTCGCCATGCGCGAGATGATTTTTGCCGACAAGTCCGAGGATAGGCGCGCTGCGCTCGACCGTATCCTGCCGATGCAGCGGGCCGATTTCGCGCAGCTCTTCCGCATCATGCAGGGCCAGCCGGTGACCATCCGGCTTTTCGACCCGCCGTTGCACGAGTTCCTGCCGCAGGGGCACGAAGGCATGGCGGAACTGGCCGAGGCGCTCGATCTGAACGTGGGTGCCGTGACCCGTCGGGTCGAGGCGCTGTCCGAGTTCAACCCGATGCTGGGGATGCGGGGCGTGCGGCTCGGGATCACGGTGCCCGAGATTTACGACATGCAGGCCCGCGCGATCTTTGAGGCGACGCTGGACTCCTCCGAGGAGGGCGGCAAGCCCGTCGTGCCCGAGGTGATGATCCCCCTCGTGTCGGCCAAGCGCGAGGTCGAGATCGTGAAGGCGCGGATCGACGCCGTGGCAGCAGCGGTCAAGGCCGAGCGTGGGCGCGACTTCGACTACCGGCTGGGCGTCATGGTGGAAACGCCGCGCGCAGCACTCCGGGCCGGCGAGATCGCGCAGCACGCGGCGTTCTTGTCTTTCGGCACCAACGACCTGACGCAGATGACCTATGGCCTGTCGCGCGATGACGCTGGGCGGTTCATGGGCCGCTACGTGCAGCAGGGCGTCTATGCCGAGGATCCGTTCCACACGCTTGACGTGGACGGGGTTGGCGAGCTGCTCGAGATCGGCGCCGAGCGCGGGCGGCGCGGCAATTCCGACGTTGTCCTGGGGATCTGCGGCGAACATGGCGGCAACCCGGAAAGCATCGCCTTCTGCCGGGACGCGGGATTCGATTACGTGTCCTGTTCGCCCTACCGGGTGCCCGTGGCGCGGCTTGCCGCGGCGCATCTGGCCATTGCCTCGCGGGGGAAAGGGCGCCCGAGGGTCACGCGCTAGCGCAGATCTTGCGGTGCGCCGTCTGCCCGCCGCATCATGTGGCGTACGACCATCGGGCGGGTCACTAAAACTTTACCGACAGTAGTTTTTCCCCTATCACCTCCGGGGTTTCACGGTCTCGGGGAGGGGACGGATTGCGCAGGGCGCTGATCGCAATGGCTTTGTCGGCCTGTCTCGCTGCGCCCGCGGCGGGCGAGGGCACCTTCGATGCGGCCGGGGCTTTTGCCGTGCTCGTCGCGACGGAACGCTCGGTGCTCACCTCGGTGACGCCGGGACGGCTTACAAGGATCGCGGCCCCCTCGCGGCCGCTGTTTCCGCGCCGCAAAGCGGCCGAGACGACCCCCGCGATGCCCAGCGAAGTCTGGATATCCAAGCAGCCCACCGCCACGGGCGGACCGCAGTGGCAATGCCTGACCGAAGCACTCTACTTCGAAGCGAGGGGCGAGAGCTTTGAGGGCGTGATCGGCGTGGCCGAGGTGATCCTGAACCGGGTGGAAAGCCAGGCGTTTCCCGACACGGTCTGTGCGGTCGTGAACGAGGGCACCGGGCAGCGCCACCGCTGCCAGTTCTCCTATACCTGCGACGGCAGGCCCGAGTATGTGGCGGAACCCCGCACCTATGACCTGATGGGCAAGATCGCGCGGGCGATGCTCGATGGCGCGCCCCGGCAGGTGACGGGCGGGGCCACCTATTTCCATACCGTGCGCGTGAACCCGGTCTGGGCGGCGCGGCTCGACCACACGACCAGGATCGGCGATCACAAGTTCTATCGCTGAGGGCCGTTTCGGCTTTCCATTCCGGCGGGCCTGTTGCAGTGTCCGCGCCCGTAAGGACCGGCCTGATGGCCGTGCAAGGAACGCCTATGACCTCCGACTCCAAACTTGCCTTCGAGCACCCCGAAGCCCGCGCTGCCGCCGATGGCCAGCCCGCCAAGCCGCTCGACCGGATTTCGCTGCGCGACCACGTCACCACCGCCGAGATCGGGGCGTTTCAGCAGGAACGCGGGACGACCCAGCGACTGCGGTTCAACGTGGTGGTCGAGGTGTCGACGCCCGAGGCACCGCTTGATGACGACGTGGACAAGATCCTGTCCTACGACACGATCACCGAAGCGATCGAGACGGAACTGGCGGCAGAGCGTCTGAACCTTCTTGAAACGCTGGCGGAACGGGTCGCTGACCGTATCCTCTGGGCGCCGCAGGCAATGCGGGTCTTCGTGCGGATCGAGAAACTCGACCGCGGCCCCGGCGCACTCGGGGTCGAGATCGTGCGCACGCGCGGGCAGGAGGCGCCGGTGCAGGGGGTGGGCGAGGACATGCCGCACCCGGTCGTGGTCCACCTGTCCAACGCCGCGATTGCCGCGCCGGAGCTGATCGGGCTGCTCGACGCGCTCGAAGCAGCGCGCGCGCCGGCGATCTTGTGCGTGGGCCACCCGGATGCGGTGTCGCCTACGACCCCGCGCGAGATGCCGCAGCGGCGTATCGACCTCCTGTCGCTGGAAATGAACGCCTGGCTCCTTGCCGCGCGGGACCGGCGCTGCGTGGTCGTCGGGACGCGGACCGAGCTTGAGTGGGCGATGAAACACAACCAGATCTGCGTCTGGGCGCCCTCCAAGATCGTGCTCGACGCGGTGGACGGGGCCGAAGCCGATCCGCGCGACCCCTTGGCGCTGACTGCTTGGTTTGCTCGGCTCATGCAGGCGGTCGAAATCCTGTCGGTGGGCGGTGATGTACCGCCGGGCGACCTGCCTGCCCGCGCGCTCGCCATCGGAGAGGCGCCGTGAGCCACGCCGAACCCGTCGCCCGCACCGGGCCGCCTCCCAATGGGGCGCTGCCGCTTGCCGGAAGCCGCGCGGTCTGGTTCCAACCCGAGTCGGGGATGGAGGCCGACCGCCTGTCCGCGCCGCGCCCGGACCTCTGCGGCCTGAGCCTCGACCGGCCGCGGGTTATGGGCATCCTGAACGTGACGCCCGACAGCTTCTCGGACGGCGGCGACCATGCTCGCATCGATGACGCGGTTGCGCGGGCCACGGTCATGGCCGATGAGGCCGACATCATCGACATCGGCGGCGAAAGCACCCGGCCCGGGGCCGAAGAGGTGCCGGTCACCGAGGAAATTCGTCGCACAGCCCCGGTGATCGCGGCGATCCGCGCGGCGGGCATCACGACGCCGATTAGCATCGACACCCGGAAAGCGCGGGTGGCCGAGGCGGCGCTCGACGCGGGCGCGGACATGGTGAACGACGTGGCCGCGTTCGAGTTCGACCCGGAACTGGCCGATCTCTGCGCCGCGCGCGATGTGCCCGTCTGCCTTATGCACGCCAAGGGCCTGCCCGACACGATGCAGCTTAACCCGACCTACGAGGACGTGGTGGGCGAAGTCATGGGACATCTGGAAGCGCGGATCGACTTTGCCGTCTCGCAGGGCGTCAAGCGTGAACGGATCATAACCGACCCTGGCATCGGCTTTGGCAAGACGCTCGAACACAATATCACGCTCCTCCAGCATTTGACGGTGTTTCACGACCTCGGGCTGCCGGTGCTTCTGGGCGTGTCGCGCAAGCGTTTCATCGGCACCATTGGCGGTGCGGACCTGGCCAAGGACCGGCTCGGCGGATCCCTGTCGGTCGCGCTCTACGGGGTCCAGCGGGGGATGCACCTGCTTCGGGTGCATGATACCTATGCGACGACACAGGCGCTCCGGCTCTGGACCGTTTTGGAAGAGGGACAACATGGCTGACAAGCTCTTCGGAACCGATGGTGTGCGCGGGCTCGCCAACAGCTACCCGATGACCGCCGATATGGCGCTGAAACTCGGTGCTGCGGCGGGACGGTATTTCCGTTCGGACGGGGCCAACGACCACCGGGTCGTGATCGGCAAGGACACACGGCTGTCGGGCTACATGCTGGAAAACGCACTGACGGCCGGCCTGACCTCTACGGGCATGAACGTGCTCTTGTTCGGGCCGGTGCCGACCCCGGCGGTCGGTCATCTCACCCATTCGATGCGGGCCGACCTGGGCATCATGATCTCGGCCAGCCACAATCCGTTCCACGACAATGGGATCAAGTTCTTCGGTCCCGACGGCTTCAAACTGTCGGATGCCGCCGAGGCCGAGATCGAGGCGATGGTGGCAGAGGGCGTCGAGCCGGTTCAACCCGAGAACATCGGTCGGGCCAAGCGGGTGGACGAGGGGCGCCATCGCTATGTCGAGTTCATCAAGACCACTGTTCAGGACGTGCGCCTTGGCGGGCTCAAGGTCGTGATCGACTGTGCGAATGGCGCCGCCTACCGCGCAGCGCCCGAGGCCTTGTGGGAGCTGGGGGCTGAGGTGATCCCGGTGGGCGTCTCGCCGAACGGCAAGAACATCAACCTGGAATGTGGCTCGACCGACACCCGCCGCGCTGCCGAGATGGTCGTCGCCCATGGGGCGGATGTGGGGATTTGCCTGGACGGCGACGCAGACCGCGTGATGATCATCGACGAAAAGGGCCGCGTGGCCGACGGTGATCAACTCATGGCGCTGATGGCCGGGCAATGGGCCGACCGGGGCACGCTCAAGGGCGGGGCGCTCGTGGCCACCGTCATGTCGAACCTCGGGCTAGAACGCTATCTCGACGGGCGCGGGCTGCGGCTCGAACGCACGCAGGTCGGCGACCGCTACGTCGTCGAACGGATGCGGGCCGGGGGATACAACCTTGGTGGCGAACAGTCCGGACACATCGTGATGACGGACTATGCGACAACCGGCGACGGCCTGCTCGCGGGCATCCAGTTCCTCGCCGCTATGGTGCGCTCGGGCAAGCCCGCGAGCGCGCTCACCCATGTCTTCGACACCGTGCCCCAGATGTTGAAAAACGTGCGGTTCTCGGCAGGGCAAACGCCGCTCGAGGCCGAGAATGTTGTGAAAGTGATCGCCGGTGCCGAGGTCGACCTGACCGGCAAGGGTCGTCTCCTGATCCGCAAGTCCGGGACCGAGCCGCTCATCCGCGTGATGGCGGAATGCGAGGACGAGGGGCTTCTGGCCGATGTGGTCGGGCGCATCGTGGCCGAGGTCGAACGCGCGACGGCCTGAGTCAGGAGAGCAGAAACGAGAACGGGGAGCCGCTGGGCTCCCCGTTTTTTTGTCTTTGCAAGCCTGGACTATACTATTCCGCTGGCGCGCCCTCGTGGTGCACGTCGTCCGGGGCCTTGGGCGTGAAGCGCGAGACGAAGCGCCCGAGGCTTTCGGTGTAGGTCAGGATCACCGGCACGACGAGATCAACCCGCCGATGACCGCATGTGCCATGGAGGCGTTCTGCCCGGTTCCGCCGTGGATGTTAAGCGCGAGCGGCAGCATCCCGAAGATCATGGCGAGCGTGGTCATGATGATGGGCCGGAACCGGGTGCGCCCGGCCTCGACCAGAGCGTCGAAGAGGTTCATCTCCTGGTCGCGCACATGCTGGTTGGCGTTGTCCACAAGCAGAATGGCGTTCTTCGTCACGAGGCCCATCAGCATAATGAAGCCGATGATCGACATGACGTTGAGCGTCGAGTCGAAGGCAAGCAGACCGCCCATGACCCCGATCAGCGCGAGCGGCAACGAGGACATGATCGCGAAGGGTTGCAAGAAGCTCCCGAATTGCGAGGCGAGCACGAGGTAGATGAAGATGACGGCTAGCGCCAGCGCGGCGGCGGCGGCAAGGCCTAGGTCGCGCATGTCCTCCACGTCCCCGCCCGTGCCTTGGCTGTAGCCCAGCGGGTAGTCGAGCGCGGCGGCGGCGTCGCGCACCGCGGTGCTCACGTCACCGGGATTGACCCCGGACTCGAGGTTCGCGGTCACCCGCACAGACCGTTCGCGGTCCTCGCGGTTGATCTCGCCCGGTCCTTCGGACTGGGTGATCGTCGCCACCTGGTCCAGCCGGATCAGGTCCTGCGACCCGGTCGCGCCCGACTGCGCGATGGGCAGCGCGCCCAGATAGGCCGGGTCCTGCCGTGCCCAGTCGGGCAGGCGCACCACGACATCAAGGCTTTCGCCCCGCGGCGAAGTCCATTCGCTGACCGTCTGCCCCTCGAGCATCGAGGACAGCGTGTCCCCGATCGCCGAGATCGAAACGCCCAGGTCGAAGGCGGCATCGCGGTCCACGTCGATGCCCAGCGTGGGCTGCGGGTCATCCATGGTGGTGCGGATGTCCACCAGCCCCTCGATCCCCCGGAACTCGTCCGACAGATCATGCGCCAGCCGTTCCAGGACGCGCAGGTCCGGGCCAAAGATCTTGATCTCGATGGGCGGTGCGACCGGACCCATGCCGCCTGCCGCGCCGACGCTGAACTCGGCGCCGGGAATAGCGGTCAGCACGTCGCGGATCGGCGAGGTCAGCTCTTGCGGGCTGCGTGTGCGCTGGTCCGAGGGCTTGAGGATCGCGACAATGGTGGCATTGTTGTCGCCCGAGGTGGTGCCGGAGTTCACCGTGGCATAGGTGCTGGCGATTTCCGGGACCTCGGCACGCAGGAGCGCATCGACCTGCGCGATCTTTTCCGCCGTGCGGTCGAGCGAGGTGCCCACCGGAGTCTTGAGATCGACCTGCACTTCGCCCGTATCGGAGGGCGGCACGAACTCGCCCCCGATGTAGGGAAACAGCGCAAAGGCACCGACAAGGGCGCTGAGCGCGACCATGAGCGTGGTCTTGCGGAACTTGAGCGCCTTTCTGAGAAGCTTGGTGTATTGCTCGCCCAGCCATTCGAAGAAATGGTCAAACCTGCCCACGACCCGGCCCACGAAACCGCGCTTGCGCGAGGAATCGGCAGCGGGGTCATACCAGACCGACGACATCATCGGGTCCAATGTGAAGGACACGAAGAGCGAGATGACGACGGCCACCGACACGGTGATCCCGAACTGGAGGAAGAAGCGCCCGATGATGCCTTCCATGAAGGCCACGGGCAGGAACACCGACACGATGGACAAGGTGGTGGCGAGCACGGCGAGGCCAATCTCGTTGGTGCCGTCCAGCGCCGCCTGCCTGTGGCTCTTGCCCATATGCAGGTGACGCATGATGTTCTCGCGCACGACGATGGCGTCGTCGATCAGGATGCCGACGGCCAGTGACAGCGCCATGAGGGTCATCATGTTGAGCGTGAAACCCAGCGCATAGATGGCCGTCATCGTCCCGATGATCGAGATGGGCAGCGTAAGCCCCGTGATCACGGTCGAACGCCAGGAGTTCAGGAACAGGAACACGATCACGGTGGCGAGGATGCCGCCCTCGATGATCATCGACTGGACCGAGTGGAAACTTTCGACCACCGGCTTGGAGTTGTCGCGCAGGATCGAGACCTCGATGTCGGAGAACTCGGGGTCTTCTTGCAGTTTGGCGACCTCTTCCGCGACGCGTTCGGCCACGTCCACGGTGTTGGCGCCCTGTGTCTTGACCACGTCGATGGCAAGCGCGACGCGCCCGTCGAGCATGGCGAGACTGTCGCGTTCGGCAAGCCCGGTGGTGACGGTCGCCAGGTCGCCCAGCCGGATCGGCTGTCCCGCGCGGCTCGCCACGATGATGTCCTCGAAGGCGCGCACGGTTTCCAGCCGGCCCTCGACCTGAACCGACTGCGAAGTGCCCGACGCGGTGACCGCGCCTGCTGGCACGTCTTGGTTTTCCTGTGCCACGGCGCCTGCGACCTCGGCGATGCCCACGTTGAGCGCGGTCTGGCGGTCCGGATCGATCTCGATCTGGACCTGACGCGGAACGGCACCCACGACGCTGGCGCGACCGACGCCGCGCAGGTTGGCGATGCGCTTGGACAGAACGTCTTCGGTGATCTGGCTCAGGGCGCCTTCGTCCAGGGTGGCCGAAGAGACGCCGATCGACATGATCGGCAATTCGGTCGGGTCAAAGCGCAGGATCTGCGGGTCCTCGGCGTTGTCGGGCAAGAGCGGCGCGATCTGGCTGACGCGGTCGCGCACGTCCTGCACGGCGATGCCGCTTTCCACTTCGAGGTCGAACTGGATCAGGACGAGGGACGAGCCGGTGAGCGCGGTCGAGGTGATGCTGTCGATGCCCGCGAGCGTCGAGAGGTTTTCCTCGATGGGCTCGATGATGTCGCTTTCCACCGCCTCTGGCGTGGCACCGGGATAGGCGGTGACCACGGCCACCACCGGAAAGTCCACGTCCGGAAACTGTTCCACCGGCAGGCGCGAGTAGGAAAAGACGCCGACCACCATGATGGCGATCATCACCATGGTGGCGAAAACGGGCTGGTTGACGCTGATGCGGGTCAGGAACATCTCAGTTCTCCACCAACATGACTTTGGTCCCCGCGCGCAGTTCCGGCAGCGCTTCGGAGAGGACCACATCGCCTGTCTCCAGGCCCGAGGTGACTTCATAGGCCGCGCCGCCTTCCCATTCGCGGGCGGTCTCGACACCGCGACGGGTGAGCACGCCGTCCTCGATGGTCAGCACATAGGCGCCTTCTGCATCTTCGCGGAGCGCCGAGGCGGGGACGGCGAGCACATCCTCTTTCCGTTCAAGCAGGATACGGCCCGAGGCGAACATGCCGCCGCGCAATTCGCCCTCGGCATTGTCGAGCGAGACATAGACCGGCAGGGCGCGCGAGCCCGCGATGGCCACCGGGTTGATCCGGTCGACACGTCCCTCGAACACGCGGTCGCCAAAGCCCTCGACGGTCAGTTCCACGGTCTGCCCCGCCGCGATCTTGGGCGACAGAGACACGGGCGCGGTCGCCTCGACCTCGAGCGAGGTGAGATCCACGACGGTGAAGAGCGGCGAGCCGGCTGCGACGAATTCGCCGGTCGAGACAGAGCGCTCGGACACCACGCCCGCGAAGGGAGCAGTGACCTGCGCCCGGTCGAGCGCGGTGCGCGCGTTGGCCACGGCGGTCTGCTGGGCAGCGAGGGTGGCCTGCAACTGCTCCAGCCCCGATTGCGCCTGTTCAAGCGCGGTCGGCGCGGCGAGCTGTTTCTCGACCAGCGTCTGCGTGCGGTTGAAGTCGCTTTGCGCCTGCGCCACCTGAATACGGGTCGCATCCGCGGTGGCGACGGCCTGATCGAGCTGGTTCTGCAACTGGTCTACGTCGAAGCTCGCCAGAAGCTCGCCTTCGCTGACCGCATCGCCCGCGCGCACGTTGACCTCGGTCAGGCGCGCAGAGACCTCGGCCGACAGGTGCACGTCGCGGGTCGGGGCGAGCGATCCGGTGACCCGCAGCGTCTCGGACAGCGTGGTCGGTGCGATGGTCGTGATCTCGTAGGGTGCAAGCTGGGTGAGCGACTCGCGCACCGGCTCTTCGGTCGCGGCCTCCACCGGCGGCGCGGGCAGAAGCCCCGCCTGTTTTGCATAGACGTAGCCACCGGCACCGCCAACGACGAGGACCGCCAGCACAAGCCAGGGCCAGCGCCGCTTCTTCGGCGTTTCGCCGCGCGCGATCAGGTCCGCACGGGCCTTTTCACGCTTGTTCATGGCCCAATCGGGTTTCGGATTTTCCATGTTCACGTCTTTCACTCCGTCTCGGCCTTGATCGCTTTTGCACGTTTCGTCCATTCGTCGAGGAACTGGGCGGAATTGCGAAAGAAGGTGGCCAATCCACAGACCCTTTCGCGGGCGCCTTCCCGGTTGGCCGGAAATTGCGCCGCCGCGTCCTCGATCACGCCCGCGCGCTGGCGGAATCGGTCCGCCATGCCCGAGAGCGTGTTTTCCGCGGGGTTTTCAACCGCGCGGTAGCTGTCCTGTCGTGATCCGATGACCCCCACGCGCTCGATCGCGCCCTTGTCGGCCAGTAGCCGACAATTGGTCGAGGCCGAGCCTTTCGAGATTCTGAGCGCTTTGGTGATCTCGCCCAGCGAGCGCGCTTCGCCCTCGATGATGAGATAGCCAAGGATATGACCGGCGATCCGGGGAAAGCCGTCCTGCTGGGTAATCATGCCCATCTGCTCGATGAAGTGGTCGATCGGATCATGTTTCATGGTGGCCAGATATATCTAAACGGTTCATCGTTCAATCCACATTGAACGTTTCGAACGTTAATTTCTGCAATGCGGCGCAAGTGGGACTGCCGGAGGGCCATTTGCGGCGGGTCGTGCTTTGATTTCGAGCGTCCCGCACAGGCCTTGCGCGGGGCCTCACCCCGCGATCACGGCCAATTTCCATTGCCCCGGAAGGCGTGCAGGTCTATGGACGTGACGTTCGCGGATAGGAGAAACCCATGCCCCATTACCGTTCCCGCCGTTCTACCCACGGCCGCAACATGGCCGGTGCCCGTGGCCTGTGGCGCGCCACCGGGATGACCGACAGCGATTTCGGCAAGCCGATCATCGCGGTCGTGAACAGCTTTACCCAGTTCGTGCCGGGGCACGTGCACCTCAAGGACCTCGGTCAACTCGTCGCGGGCGAGATCGAAAAGGCCGGTGGTGTCGCCAAGGAATTCAACACCATCGCCGTCGATGACGGCATCGCCATGGGCCATGACGGGATGCTCTACTCGCTGCCCTCGCGCGAGATCATTGCAGATTCCATCGAATACATGGTGAACGCGCATTGCGCGGACGCGATGGTCTGTATCTCGAACTGCGACAAGATCACGCCCGGCATGATGATGGCCGCGATGCGTCTGAACATCCCGGTGATCTTCGTCTCGGGCGGCCCGATGGAGGCCGGCAAGGTCAAGGTGGGCGATCTGGAAAAGGCCGTCGACCTGATCGATGCGATGGTCGTGGCCGCCGACGACAGCTACACCGACGCCGAGGTGAAGGCCTACGAAGAAAACGCCTGTCCGACCTGCGGGTCGTGTTCGGGCATGTTCACCGCGAACTCGATGAACTGTCTGGCCGAGGCGCTCGGCCTTGCGCTGCCCGGCAACGGCTCGGTGCTGGCCACCCACGCCGACCGCGAGGCGTTGTTCCGCGAAGCCGGGCGCCGGATCGTCGAGATCACCAAGCTGCACTACGAGGTCGAGGACGAAGGCTACCTGCCGCGCGAAATCGCGACCTTCGAGGCCTTCGAGAATGCCATGTCGCTGGACATCGCGATGGGCGGATCGACCAACACCGTGCTGCACCTGCTAGCCATCGCCTATGAGGGCAAAGTGCAATTCACCATGGACGACATCGACCGTCTGAGCCGCAAGGTGCCGGTTTTGTGCAAGGTCGCGCCTGCCAAGGCCGATGTTCACATGGAAGACGTGCATCGCGCGGGCGGGATCATGGGCATCCTTGGCGAGATGCTGCGCGGCGATCTGATCCACGGCGACGTGCGCACGGTTCACACGAGCACCATGGCCGAGGCGATTGCCCGCTGGGACGTCATGGTGTCGAACGATGAAAGCGTCGATTCCTTCTATCGCGCCGCCCCCGGCGGCGTGCGCACGACCAAAGCGTTCTCGACCCAGAACCGTTACAAGGAGCTGGACCGCGACCGCGAAGGTGGCGTGATCCGCACGGTTGAACACGCCTTCTCACAGGACGGCGGTCTGGCGGTGCTCTTCGGCAATATCGCGGAGAACGGCTGCATCGTGAAAACGGCAGGCGTGGACGATTCGATCCTGAAATTCACCGGCACCGCGCGGGTCTATGAAAGCCAGGACGCCGCCGTGAACGGCATCCTCACCGGGCAGGTCAGTGCGAAAGAGGTCGTGGTGATCCGCTACGAGGGACCGCAGGGCGGGCCGGGGATGCAGGAGATGCTCTATCCGACGAGCTATCTGAAATCCAAGGGTCTGGGCAAGGACTGCGCGCTGCTCACCGATGGCCGTTTCTCGGGCGGCACCTCGGGCCTGTCCATCGGCCACGTCTCGCCGGAAGCCGCCGAAGGCGGTCTGATCGGTCTCGTGGAAACCGGCGACGTGATCGAGATCGACATCCCGAACCGGACCATCAACCTTGCCGTGGCCGACAATGAACTGGCCGCCCGTCGCGAAGCCAAGGGCGCGCTGCCTTGGAAACCGGCCGAGCCGCGCAAGCGCGAGGTCTCTACGGCGCTCAAGGCCTATGCGCTGCTCGCGTCCTCGGCCAACCGGGGCGGCGTGCGCATCCTGCCGGGCGAGGAATGATCCGAAGCTGATTGTGTGCCTTCGGCACGCTGGTTCTCCAAAGGGCGAGGCGCTGCCTCGCCCTTTGCCGTTTGGCACGGACCTCGGGCGCCGGGGCGGTGGCAGGGGCCGGACTTGTATATTTGGAGAAAGATGAAAGGGCTGGGGTGCGCCTGCGCGTGCTTGTTCCCGGCGGTTTGCGGGGCTATTTGACGACCTGAAGGGGCGGAGGGACCATGGCCGACAACAAGGACGATCGCGAGAAGTCGAAGCGGATTGGGGCGCTGGGTGCGCTCTGGCCGTTCATGCTGCCCTATCGCGGGATGCTGGCGGCGGCGCTTGCCGCGCTGGTGGTCACGGCGGGCATATCCCTTGTCATGCCATTGGCCGCGCGGCGGGTGATCGACGGATTTTCCACCTCGGCCGATGCGCTCCTTGATCAGTATTTCTTTGCGGCGCTGGCGATTGCGGTCGGATTGGCGGTGGGGACGGGCATCCGCTATTACCTCGTCACGCGGCTGGGCGAACGGGTTGTGGCGGATATTCGCGAGGCGGTGTTCAACCGGGTGATCGGCATGTCCCCCGCGTTCTTCGAGCGGATCATGACCGGCGAGGTGCTGAGCCGGATCACCACCGACACGACGCTCATCCTGTCGGTCATCGGCTCGTCGGTCTCGGTCGCACTGCGCAACGTGCTCATCCTCGCGGGCGGGCTGGTGGCGCTGCTGTTCACCTCGGCCAAGCTCACCGGCCTTGTCTTGCTCATCGTGCCGGTGGTCATGATACCAATTATTGTGCTGGGGCGGCGGATGCGGGTTCTGTCGGGCGAAAATCAGGACTGGATCGCGAAATCCTCGGGCAAGGCGTCCGAGGACCTTCTTTCGGTGCAGACCGTGCAGGCGTTCACGCACGAGGACCCGTCGCGGGCGCGCTTTCGCGATGTGACCGAGCAGTCGTTCCAGTCGGCCAAGAAACGGATCACGACTCGGGCGCTCATGACGATGATCGTGATCACGCTCATCTTCTCGGGCGTGGTCGGCGTGCTCTGGATCGGGGCG
This sequence comes from Maritimibacter sp. REDSEA-S28_B5, assembly GCA_001626765.1. Lineage (GTDB taxonomy): Bacteria > Pseudomonadota > Alphaproteobacteria > Rhodobacterales > Rhodobacteraceae > Maritimibacter. The sequence goes on along the minus strand of LUOO01000070.1, from coordinate 22,447 downwards.
CGGGACGTGCGGGCGGGCGATATGTCGGTCGGTGCACTGGTGCAGTTCGTGATCTACGCGATCATGGTGGCGGGCGCCGTGGGCGCGCTGTCCGAGATCTGGTCCGAGTTGCAGCGCGCGGCGGGGGCGACCGAGCGCCTGGTGGAGCTCTTGCGCTCCGAGGACGCGGTGAACGACCCGAAGGAGGGCGTTACGCTGCCCACGCCGGTGCGCGGCGCGGTCCGGTTCGAAAACGTGACCTTCCGCTACCCGGCGCGGCCGGAACATCAGGCGCTTATCGATGTGAACATCGCGGTCGAACCCGGCGAGACTGTGGCGCTCGTCGGTCCCTCTGGCGCGGGGAAATCGACGATCATTCAGCTCCTCCAGCGGTTCTACGACCCTGCCCAGGGCCGTGTGACCATCGACGGCGTGGACCTGCGCGACATGGCGCGGCCCGATTTCCGCCAGCATATCGCGCTCGTCCCGCAGGATGCGGTGATCTTTGCCGACACGGCGCGGGAGAACATCCGCTTCGGTCGCCTCGACGCCACGGATGCCGAGGTCGAGGCAGCGGCGCGCGCGGCGGCGGCGCATGAGTTCCTGATGAAACTGCCCGAAGGCTACGACAGCTATGTGGGCGAGCGGGGCGTGATGCTGTCGGGCGGGCAGAAACAGCGGATCGCCATCGCGCGGGCCATCCTGCGCGACGCGCCGATCCTGCTTTTGGACGAGGCAACGAGCGCGCTCGACGCCGAAAGCGAGCGGCTTGTCCAGCAGGCGGTCGAGGAAATGTCGAAGGACCGCACGACGCTCGTCATCGCGCACCGCCTCGCCACGGTGAAGAAAGCTGACCGCATCCTGGTCTTCGAGGATGGCCGAATCGTCGCGCAGGGTACCCATGACGAGCTTGTCGCCCAAGGCGGCCTTTACGCCCGTCTGGCGCGTCTTCAGTTCACGGAAGGTATCGCCGCGGAGTAAAGCGCAGTAACGTCACCCTTGCAGCCGGACGCATAACCCCCATGTTCAACGAAACAAGGGGAAAACCCGGCCAAAGGGAGGACATATGGCGCGTTATTCTTTCAGTTCGCTCGATGCACGTAACCAGATCGAGGCGGAAAAGCCTTGGGAAGCGCGCAATCTTCCGGTGACGATCTACGATTTGCTGTCGTCGACCACCGCGAAATTCGCCTCGCGCAAGGCGCTGTCGTTCCAGATCGAGAGCGGACCCAAGGACAAGGTCGAGACGCTCACCTGGCAGGAGATGCACGACAAGAGCGTGCAGGCGGCGAACCTGTTTCGCTCGCTGGGCATCGGCAAGGATGACGTGGTCGCCTATGTGCTGCCCAACGCGAACGAGACCGTCCTTACGCTTCTTGGCGGGGCCATCGCAGGCATCGTGGCCCCGATCAACCCATTGCTCGAGCCCACGCAGATCGCGTCGATCCTGCGTGAAACCGGGGCCAAGGTCGTGGTCACGCTGCGCGGCTTTCCCAAGACCGACGTGGCGCAGAAGGTGCATGAGGCGCTGAAGGACGCGCCGGCCGTCAAGCATGTGCTCGAGATCGACCTCAACCGTTACCTCACGCCGCCGAAGGCATGGATCGTGCCGCTGATCCGGCCCAAGGTTGCCATCGAACATTCCGCCAAGGTGCAGAACTTCAACAAGGCCATCGCGAGCCAGCCCAAGACGCTCACCTTCGAGGACGAAAAGGTTGACCGGGTCGCGGCCTATTTCCACACCGGCGGCACCACGGGGATGCCCAAGGTCGCGCAGCACAAATACTCTGGCATCATCTACAACGGCTGGCTCGGCGCGAACCTTCTGTTCGACGAAAGCGACGTGCTGATCTGCCCGCTGCCGCTCTTCCACGTCTTTGCCGTTCATGTCGTCTTCATGGCCGTGATGACCTCGGGCGCGCATGTGGTGTTCCCGACGCCTGCGGGCTACCGGGGCGAGGGGGTGTTCGACAACTTCTGGAAGCTCATCGAACGCTACGGCGTCACCTTCGTCATCACCGTGCCGACCGCGATTTCCGCGCTCATGCAGCGCAAGGTGGATGCGGATGTCTCGACGCTCAAGGTGGCGTTCTCGGGGTCGTCGCCGCTGCCCGTTGAACTGTTCAACCGGTTCGAAAAGGCGACCGACGTCAAGATCGTCGAGGGTTACGGGCTGACCGAGGCGACCTGCCTCGTGTCCTGCAACCCGACGGATGGCGTGAAGAAGATCGGCTCGGTCGGGATCCCCTTCCCCTATACCGAGGTCAAGATCTTCGACTGCGACAAGGACGGCACCGTGCTCAAGGAAATGGGCGTGGACGAGGTGGGCGAGATCTGCGTGTCGAACCCCGGCGTCTTTGTCGGCAAGACCTATACCGAGGACGCCAAGAACAAGGGTCTCGTCGCGGGCGACAAATACCTGCGCACGGGCGATCTGGGCCGGATCGACGCGGACGGCTACCTCTACATCACCGGGCGGGCCAAGGACATCATCATCCGGGGCGGCCACAACATCGACCCCGCCGAGATCGAAGAGGCGCTGTCGGGCCATGACGCGGTCGCCTTTGTCGGTGCGATCGGCCAGCCCGATGCGGTGGCGGGCGAACTGCCGGCCGCCTTTGTCGAACTGGTGTCGGGCGCGAGCGTGACGGAAGACGAGCTGCTGGACTATGCCAAGGCGCATATTTCGGAACGCGCCGCCGTGCCGAAGTACATCGAGATCATGCCTGAATTGCCCAAGACCGCTGTGGGTAAGGTGTTCAAGCCGGACCTCAGGAAATCCTCGATCAAGCGCGTCTATGAAGAGGCGCTGCGCGAGGCGGGGCATCCGGTCGAGGTGGTCGAGGTCTACGAGGACAAGAAACTGGGTCTCGTGGCGCGGCTCAAGGCCACGGGCGCGGTGGACAAGGCCGCCGTCGAGCACAAGCTGGGCGAGTTCACCCGGCCCTACGAATGGGTCGCGTGACAGGGTTTGCTCCCGCTTGAGAAATGTCTCCCGGCCCGGAGTGGCCGGACCGGGAGCATTGCATTACCGTTGCAACCTCGCCTCTCGTAGTGACTCGATGCGCTGCACTGTCAATGCAGCTTGTCGGCGAGGTTGATCGACACCACCTGATTGTCGATCCCGTCAATGTGCATTACCCGTCCGGCGGCCACGGTATCTAGCCCGCAGCGCCGCGCCCACCGCGGCCAGCTGGCCGGGATCAGTCCCAGCACGCGCACCGCGCCAAGCTCGCGCGCCGAGCGGGTCATCTCGGTGATCAGATGGGCATGGACCACACGTCGAATTTTCTGCGGTGTGTCATGGGCCACGAAAACCCGCGAACTTTCCCAGATATGTTCATCCACCGGTGCTTCGTCGAAGAGCAGATCGGACGGGATCGAGTCGAGCAGTCCCTTCTGCGCGTCGCGGATCATGTAACTGTAAATGCCGCAGCGCGCCGTGGTGGGGGTCAGGCGGATACCGGCGAGCACCTGACCGAACTGATGCACGGCGACCCAGCGGCTCGCGGGCGTGTCGTATTGATCGTATTCCATGCCCATCGCCTCGGGCAGGTCCCATTTGTTCTGGACGATGAACGACTGTCGTCTAGCGCGAAGAAGGTTAGCGAAAAGCTCGCCATGGTTGTGGATATTGGCGAACGAAAGCGTCGTGGTCTGCATGGTAGATCCTCCTTGTGAATAGATGAGTGCAGCCATCCGCCAGGGCGGCTGAACTTTCTCCGTCGGGGGAACCCTTCAGATGAGCCGGTAGTCCTTGGCTCTTTGGATGGCTTCAGCGGTGGTCCTGGCGAATAGCTTCTGCCGCGCCGACGTGAGCCGCGCCTTGAGCGCGCTCTCGGAAATGCCGAGCCTTGCGGCACCGGCGGCGTAGCGGTCCCCGGAGGCGATCACGTTCAGCGCGGCGATCTCGGCGGCAGTCAGGTGATCGGGGGGCTGGGATTCATGGTGGAGCTTCAGGACATGGCCGGTAGCGTCCGCGATTTCCTCGTCGGTAAACTCCCGGTCGCTGCGCGCGATGCCGGCGATGGTGCGCGAGGACATCGGGCCGCAAGACACACAGACGCCGTAGCGCAGCCCGAACGTCCCTGCCGTGGCCATGATGCCGAAAGGGTCGGGCAGGTCGATGGCGCTCCAGCGGGTCGCCCCGGTGCGCGAGATTCCCCAGGCGATCATCGGATCGCGCAGGGCATAGGCGTTCTTGGTGTAATGGTCGGCCCAGGACGGGTCATAGGTCTGAAACATGAGCAGTGGCGCCGCGAACCGGATGTGCAGCGCGACGAAATACCCCGCCGGGGCAAGGTCCCCTAGATCCTTCAGTTCCGCGTCTATGACCTGATTCCGCTCCATAGGCAAAGCGTGTCGCGACGGGTCAGGGCGCACAACCCATAATTGTTCCGTTCACGCATTCGCCTGTGGATAACTCGGGGCCACACATGGTGTAGGAGAACGTCTTGATCCAAAAAACGCGCCAGTTATGCTTAGTTGGAAGCGCAGTAAGGCTATCCCGCATGGTCTGATCGCCAGGAAGCCATTCGCCGGAATCTCCCTGGAGTTGTTTCTGACCGGCGCTTGAAGCCATCGGGACTTTGCGAAACGGGTATGTCACGGCCAGCCTTACCTGCAGCATCGTGATGTTGTGCGGGGAGAGACACCGCTGTTGCGGGCGATTCACCGACCGGGGGGTCGAAAATGCTTGCCCGGTCCTGCGAAACATGCCCAACTGTCGATGGAGGGTCGGAGCATCGCACGGGACGGTAATTAGATGTTGCCGATAACGGTTATATAGAATACCTATAATCCTGACACCGTGCCGCCATTCGGCCCGACAGGCAGCTTGTATCCAGTGGGAGGAGGAAATTCCGGTGGAAACGAGTGGCAATATATGGCAAAAGCCAAATCGACTGTGGCAATATAATGCCACATCAGGTCAAGGGAGGAGAATCATGACCAAAAGATCGCTCGCACTGTGTCTTGCAGGCACCGCCGCCGCGCTGGCGCTCAGCGCAGGTTCCGCATTCGCGCAGGAAGTCACCCTGAAGCTGCACCAGTTCCTGCCCGCGCAGGCCAACGTGCCCGTCCAGGTGCTCGACGTCTGGGCCGACAATGTCGAGAAGGACTCCGAGGGCCGCATCAAGGTCGAACGCTACGCCGCGATGGCCCTGGGCGGCACGCCACCCGAGCTCATCGACCAGGCGATCGACGGCGTGGCCGACGTGGTCTGGACCGTGGTCGGCTACACGCCGGGCCGCTTCCCGACGACCGAGGTGTTCGAGCTGCCCTTCATGGTGTCTGACGCCCGCGCCGCGTCTTGTGCCTATTCCAAGATGTTCGACGAGCACATGAAGGACGGCGAGTTCAAGGACGTCCACATCATCGGTACCTGGGTCCATGGCCCCGGCATGTTCCACACCGCCGAGCCGGTGACGGTTCCTGAGGACCTCGAGGGCATGAAGATCCGCGGCGGCTCGCGCCTCGTGAACGACCTTTTGACCCGCGTCGGCGCCGAACCCATCGGGATGCCGGTTCCGGCCGTGTCCGAGGCGCTCTCCAAGGGCGTGATCGACGGCACGACCATTCCGTGGGAAGTGACCTATGCGCTCAAGGTGCCGGAACTCGTCACCAACCACACCGAGTTCGAGGGCCCCGCGCTCTACAACCTCACTTTCGTGCTTGCCATGAACAAGGGCGTCTATGACGGCCTGTCGGACGAGAACAAGGCGGTGATCGACGCCAACTCCGGCCTCGCCTTCTCGGTCTTCGCCGGTGGCACGCAAGCCGATGCCGACGGCCCGGCCCGTCAGGTCGCGGTCGACCTGGGGAACAACATCATCACCGTGTCGGAAGAGGACGCGAAAGCGGCCTGGGACCCCATCGTGAACCCGATCTACCAAGAGTGGGCCGCTTCGATGGAAAACGGGCAGGCGCTGATCGACGAAGCCCGCACGCTCATGGAAGAATGCTCGGCCGACATGGCCAACATCGACACCTACGCCGCGAAGTAAACGGCGGGACGCGCGGCGGGGAACACCTGCCGCGCGTTTCCTTTCGCAACATCTGATCTCTCACAGACCAGAGTGACCTCATGAACCACTTTTTCCTGGGACTGTCGCGACTGCTGGCCATCGCCGGCGGTTTTGTCCTCAGCGCCCTTATCCTGATCGTCGTCGTCTCGATCATCGGTCGCGAAACCGGCCTGGGGGCCATCAAGGGCGATTATGAACTGGTCGAGGCCGGGATGGCCTTTGCCATCTTCGCCTTTCTGCCCTATGCCCACATGACCGGGGCCCATGCGACGGTGGACATCTTTACCGACTGGCTGGGGGATCGCGCGCAGCGGGTGCTCACCATGCTGATCGACGTGGTTTTCGCGGTCATTCTCGTGATCATCGCCTGGAAACTCTACGGGGGCATGGAGAGCAAGCTCGCCTCCGGCCAGACCACGCTGCTTTTGCAGTTCCCCGTCTGGTGGTCCTATCTGCCCGCCTTCATCGCCGCCGTGATCGGCGCGGTCGTCGGCGTCTGGCACGCGGGCGTGCGGATCGTCGAAGCCTTCACCGATAAGACCATCGCCGTCGAGGGGGGCGAAGCATGACCAATATCGAAATCGGCCTTTGGTCGTTCCCCGCCCTCATGCTGCTCATCTTCCTGCGGGTGCCCATCGGGCTGGCCATGTTCCTCGCTGGCTTCGTCGGTCTCGGCGTGATCAACGGCGGCTTCGAGATTGCGCTCGCCCGGCTCAAGACCGAGACCTTCACGACCTTCTCCTCCTACTCGCTCTCCATCGTTCCGATGTTCCTGCTCATGGGCCACTTCGCGACGCTCGGCGGCATGTCGCAGGCGCTGTTCAAGGCGGCGGAAAGCTGGATCGGGCATCGTCGCGGCGGTGTCGCCATGGCTGCCATCGGGGCCTGCGCGGGCTTTGGTGCGATCTGCGGCTCGTCGCTCGCCACCGCCGCCACCATGGGCCGGGTCGCTTTGCCAGAGCTCAAGAAATACGGCTATGCCGGCGGGTTTTCGACCGCGACGCTCGCTGCGGGCGGGACGCTGGGTATCCTCATCCCGCCCTCGGTCGTGCTGGTGATCTACGCGATCCTTGCCGAACAGAACATCGCCAAGCTCTTTGCCGCGGCGCTCATCCCCGGCATCCTCGCCGCCGTGGGTTACATGATCGTCATCTCGATCTATGCCCGCATTCATCCGGGCAGCGCCGGTGTGCGTCCGCCCGTTCCGATGGGCGAACGGTTCCGGGCCATGATCGACGTCTGGCCCGTGATCCTCGTCTTCGGCGCGGTCGTGGGCGGGATCTACGGCGGGGTCTTCACCCCGACCGAGGGTGCGGCGGTGGGTGCGCTGGGCACCGCGATCATCGCCTTCTTCAACGGCGGGCTGAACGGGAAGTCGCTCATCGGCAGTTTCACGGCAACCGCCCGGTCCACCGCGATGATCTTTTTCATCGTGCTGGGCGCGGCCTTCTACAACGGCTTCCTCGCCGTGACGCAGGTGCCGCAGACCATGGCGAACTGGGTCGGGGAGCAGGGGTTCTCGCCCTACACGGTCCTTTTCATCATCCTTGCCTTCTACCTCGTGCTGGGCTGTCTCATGGACTCGTTGTCCATGATCCTGCTCACCATCCCGATCTTCTTCCCGATCATCTCGGTGCTCGACTTCGGCATGGTGGATTTCGTCACGATGCAGCACGACATGATCCGCGAGGCCATTGCCAACGGTGCCGCTCAGGGGGTGGCGCAGGATGTGATGGACCAGATCAACGCGCTGATGGCCGCTGGGCAGGAGGTTCCACGGCAGCTCTCGGGTGAACTGGGCGTGCGCCTGACAGAAGCCCGTGCCAACGCCGTGGGCGCCGAGATGACCGCGATCTGGTTCGGTATCCTCGTGCTGATTGTGGTGGAAACCGGCCTTATCACGCCACCCGTGGGTATGATCCTCTTCATCATCAACGCGATGGACCGGCAGACGCCAATCGTCGAGACCTACAAGGCGGTGATGTATTTCATCACCTCGGATATCGTGCGCGTCGGGCTTCTCATCGCCTTTCCGACGATCACACTGTTTCTCGTCACCTGAGACGCAAGAGCGCCCCGGACCGGCTCCGGGGCCTCTTTCAGCCCGAATGGGTATAGATTATAACAAATGCAACGAACGCATGAAGGAATGAACGCATGACCGATATCATCCAGGTGGACCTTTCTGATGACGGCATCGCGACGGTGACGATGAACCGTCCGGGCAAGCGCAACGCGATGAACGACACGCTTCTCGCCGCTCTCGACGGGTTCTTTTCGCGCCCGCCCGAGGGGGTCAAGGCGGTGGTCCTGACCGGGACTGAGGGGCACTATTGTTCGGGTCTCGACCTCGCCGAACACACCCAGCGCGACGCCGAGAACACCATGCGCCATTCGCGCGGCTGGCACGCGGTGATGGACCGCATCCAGTACGGCGGGCTGCCCGTGGTGTCGGCCATGTTCGGCGCGGTGATCGGCGGCGGGCTGGAACTGGCCACCTCGACCCATGTGCGCATCGCGGAACCCTCGACCATCTTCCAGCTGCCCGAGGGGCGGCGCGGGATCTTCGTGGGTGGCGGCGCGAGCGTCCGGGTGGGCCGTATCCTTGGCGCCGACCGCATGGTCGAGATGATGCTCACGGGCCGCAAGTATGGCGCGGACGAGGGCCTGGCGCTGGGGCTCGCGCATTACGCGGTGGGCGAGGGCGAGGCGCTGCCCTTGGCGCAGGATCTGGCTCGCAAGATCGCGTCCAACGCGCCCTTGTCCAACTACATCATGATTCAGGCGATCCAGCGGATCGAGGACATGTCCAAGGCCGACGGGCTGTTCACCGAAAGCCTCTGCGCGGCGCTGACCCAGACCTCGACCGACGCGATGGAGGGGCTTCAGGCCTTTCTCCAGAAGCGCGATCCGACGTTCCGGTGATCCGATGGGGGAGGATCAGATCACGGCACCATCCACGATCACCGATGCGGCGCTGCGGCCGTTCGTCGGCTTCAACCTGAAACGGGCGTGGAACGTGATCCACGCCGATCTGTCGCAAACGCTCGAGCCACTCGGGCTGCGGATGATCACCTTTTCCGCCCTCGTGCTGATCGGTGAGAATCCGGGACTGAGCCAGGCGCAACTCGCGGCCGCCCTGTCGGTCGAACGGCCGAACCTCGTGGCCGTGACCGACGAGCTGTCGGCAAAGGGGCTGGTCAGTCGCAACCGGCTCCCGGCAGACCGCCGCGCCTATGCGCTGCAACTGACGGGCACCGGGGCGCGGCTCCTCGCGCAGGCGAGTGAGGCGGTCCATGCCCATGAGGCGCGCCTCTACGCGGCCCTCAGCGTCGACGAACGCCGCATCCTGCGCGCCGCTCTGACAAAGATAGAAACCGCCCCGCGTGGCTGACACGACCAATTCTCTGGGACAGGAGGACCGAATCGATGACCGACAAATATGCCCCGCACGACACGCCGGCGACTGGCTGCACCGCTGGGCCCGTGAAGCGCCGGAGCGGACGTTCCTCGCCGAACGCGACGGCAAGGGCTGGCGCGAGGTAAGCTACGCCCAAGCGCTTGAACAGGTGCGCGCCATCGCGACCGCGCTGCTCGATCGGGGGATGAACGCCGACACCCCGGTCATCGTCATTTCCGGCAATGGCGTCGATCACGGGCTTCTCGCGCTCGCCGGTCAATACGTGGGCGTGCCTGTGGTCCCGGTGGCTGAACAATATGCGCTGATCCACGGCGCCCATGGCCGCCTGCGCCACGCGGTCGAGATGGTGAAACCGCGCATGGCCTATGTCGTCGATGCGGATCATTATGCCGAGGCGTTGGCGACCGACATTCTCGACGGGATCGAGATCGTCGCCTCGCGTCCCGGCAAGAATACCGCCGTCGCCCCATTTGCCGATCTCCTCGCGGGCGGCACGGCGGATGTGGACGCGGCCCATGCGGCGACCGGGCCGGACACAGTGGGCAAGATCCTCCTCACCTCCGGGTCTACCTCGGCCCCCAAGGGCGTGCCGACCACGAACAGGATGATGTGCACAAACCAGGCACAGCTTGCAGCGGCGCTTCCCTTCGTCACGCAGTATCCGCCGATTCTGTGCGATTGGCTGCCGTGGAACCACGTCTTCGGTGGCTCGCATAACTTCAACCTCGCGCTGGCCAACGGCGGCACACTCTACATCGACGATGGCAAGCCGGTTCCTGCGCTGATCAAGCGCACGATCGAGAACATCAAGATGGTCTCGCCGACGATCTCCTTCAACGTGCCGGTGGGCTTTGCCGGGCTCGTGGACGCGATGCAGGACGACGCCGACCTGCGTGAAGCCTATTTCCGCAATCTGGACATGATCTTCTACGCGGGGGCGTCGCTGCCGCAAAAGGTCTGGTCGGGGCTCGAGGAACTATCGCGTTTGGTGCGTGGCGAGGTGCCCCTGATGAACTCGTCCTGGGGGCTGACCGAAACCGCGCCCGCCGCGCTGCTCCAGCACGAAAAGACCGACCGTTCCGGCATCGTCGGCGTGCCGCTCCGCGGGGTCGAGGTGAAGCTCATCCCAGATGACGACATGCGGTGCGAAGTGCGGGTGCGTGGGCCGAACGTGTTTTCCAGCTATCTCGGCAATCCCGAGAAAACCGCCGATGCCTTTGACGACGAGGGGTTCTTCCTGACCGGCGACGCGATGGTCTTTGTCGACCCGAACGACCCGAACAAGGGGCTGAAGTTCGACGGGCGCCTGTCCGAAGACTTCAAACTCCTGACCGGCACATGGGTGCGCGCCGCGCAACTGCGACTTGACATGCTGTCCTGCATCGGCCCCATCGCTCAGGACATCGTGGTGACCGGCGCGGACCGGAACGACATCGGCCTTATGATCTTCCCGAATACGGCCGTGCTGGCTGCGCAGGGTTATGACGATACGCAGGTGGACGGCGCGCTGACCGACACCTCGCTCCTGGCCGACATCGAGAAACGTCTCGCGGAACGTGCCCGCGAGGTCTCTGGTTCGTCCACTCGTGTCGCCCGCGCCGTGGTGCTTGCCGAGCCGCCGTCGATGTCGGACGGCGAGATGACCGCCAAGGGCAACCTCAATTACCGCAAGGTTCTGGACCGCCGCAAAGCGATCCTCGAACGCCTCTATTCCGATACCGATCCGTCCTGCGTGAAAGTCTGACCCCCGATGAAGCCCTTTGCCGCCCCCCTCGACGACATCTTTTTTGTCCTCGACCACGTGGTCGATACTTCCGGCGTGCCCGGTTACGACCGCGACACGACGCGCGAGATCGCGACCCATTTCGCGGCCTTTGCCGAGGCGGTGATCGCGCCCACGGACGAGATCGGCGACCGCGTCGGCGCGCGGCTCGAGGGTGGCCGCGTCGTGCTGCCGCCCGAGTTTCACGAAATGTTCGCGCAATATGTCGAGGGCGGCTGGCCCGGCCTCATGCTGCCCGAGGAGCATGGCGGGATGGGCGTCGACGGGGTCACCGGCGGGGTCGTGCACGAGCTTCTCATGGGCGCGAACCACGCCTTCCAGATGCTCGTCTCGCTCGCCGTCGGACACGCCCGTGTGCTCGAGCACTTCGGGACCGAGGATCAGCGCGTGCGCTATCTGCCAAAGCTCGCTTCGGGCGATTACCTTGGCACCATGGCACTGACCGAACCGGGGGCGGGGTCCGACCTGTCGCGCATCCGCTGCAAGGCGGTGCAGGACGGTGAAGTCTGGCGGATCACGGGCGAAAAGATATTCATCTCCGGCGGTGATCAGGATCTGTCGCCCGGAATCCTGCACATGGTGCTGGCCCGGACCGGCGACATGGACAGCGGGGTCAAGGGTCTGTCGCTCTTCGCCTGCACCTCGGACCGCGCCGACGGGGGGCGCAACGCGATCAAGGTGACGCGGATCGAGGAAAAGATGGGGCTCCATGCGCAACCCACCTGCCAGTTGGCCTTCGACGGGGCCGAGGCCGAGCTGATCGGCGCCGAGGGGCAGGGGCTTCGTGCCATGTTCGAGGTGATGAACCACGCCCGCGTCGATGTTGCCCTCCAAGGGGTCGCCCATGCCGCGCGCGCCTATGACATCGCGTCCTCCTACGCTGCCGAGCGGCAGCAGGGCCGAGACGCCACCGGTCCCGTGACCATCGAGAGGCACGGCGACGTGCGCCGAATGCTGGACGAGATCGACTCCGTGGCCATGGGTGCGCGGGCGATGACGCATCTCGCGCTCGTGACGCTCGAGAGCGGCTCGGACCCTTGGCTTCTCGAACTCCTGACCCATGTCATCAAGTGGTATGCGACCGAAGAGGGGCTGCGCGCGGCCCAGACCGGGATGCAGGTGCTGGGCGGCTATGGCTACCTCACGGAATATCGGATCGAACAGACCTACCGCGACCTGCGCATCGCTGCGATTTACGAGGGGGCCTCGGGTATCCACGCCATGGGTTTGGCAGGGCGGCTCCTGCGGCTTGAAAACGGGGCCGCGATGGATGCCTTCGCGCGCTTCGTCTCGGGTGTCGAGGGCGAGGCCACTGCGCGGGCGCTATCGGCCTGGGAGCAGGCGCGGGCGCATCTGGAGCAGGGCGCCGATCCGGGGCCGATCGCGACGCCCTTCATTCGCCTCACGTCGCGTGTGCTGGAACAGGCGATGTGGGCGCGGATGGCGGCGGCGGCCGATCACCACCCCGACCCTGCGCGGATCCGCCGTGTGGCCGCGCTGGTCGCCCGGCAGGTCGCGCGCTGCGAGGCCGATCTGGCCGAGATGCTCGCTGTCTGAGGTCGCCGCCCCGATCTGATCCGGGCCTTCGTGTTCCTGCCAGGACGGCGGGATGCCGGGCTATGTCCGGGCTGTTCGGCGTATGCACAAAAGTGCAAACATATTGCCATCCTTCTTGCGTCATAATGTGGCGTGTGCATTATATAGCACAACGCGACTCGCAGAGGTTCAGGGAGGGATCATGTCCGCCGCAGAAGAGTTCTCCATGCTCGTCGGTTCCATCGCGGCCCGGCTCGAAGGTGTGCCATTGGGCGACGCGATGGCCGATTTCCTCAACCGCGAATACCCAAAGGACGGCCGTGACTTCAAACGACTGACCGAGCTTTGCGCGCAGGGCGAGGCCGAGGGCTGGCTCATGTCGCGCGAACACGGCGGGATCAAATTCGGACGCGCGATCAAGCCGGGCGCGGCGGCGGGCAGCTTTTCCGTCGATGTCGTGCGCATGGCGGATGTCGCGGGTCCCCATCACGTCCACACGACGGGCGAGATTGGCGCGGTGATGCCGCTGGCCGGAACCCCGAAATTCGACGCTTTCGAACCCGGCTGGTATGTCTACTCGCCCGGTTCCGATCACCATCCCACCCTCAGCGGGGGCGAGGCCTATGTGCTCTACCTGCTGCCTGACGGCGCCATCGAATTTACCGGCAGATAGCCGGAAAGACAGAAATTCCGGGTGCGAGGAGGCATCCGCAGGGAGGATCACATGACGAACGAGAACGCAGCGGTCTACTTCGTGGACCGCCATCTGGCCGAGGGCCGGGCGGACAAGACGGCCTTTCGCGAGGCGGACGGGGAAAAGCGTTCGCTGACCTACGGCCAGCTTTCCAACCAGGCTGGGCAATTCGCGGGCGCGCTTCTGCGCCACGGGGTGCGGCGCGAGGAACGGGTCGCGATGATTCTGCGCGACGAGCTGGAATTTCCGGTCGCCTTCTGGGGATCCCTGAAGGCCGGCGCGATCCCGGTGCCGCTCAATACGCTCCTTTCCGCGCAGGTCTATGAAGCGATCCTCGCCGACAGCCGTGCCTCGATCCTCGTCGTGTCCAAGGAACTGTGGGAGACGGTCAAGCCCGCCACCCTCGGCAACCGCTTCCTGCGGACCATCGTCGTCGTGGGAGACAAACCCGAAGGGACCGAGAGCTTCGCGGAATTCGTTGCAGACGCGCACGTCGAGGACACCTGCGACGCATCGGCTGACGAGCTTGCCTTCTGGCTCTATTCCTCGGGGTCCACCGGCACCCCCAAGGGCGTGCGCCATGTTCACGGCTCGCTCAAGGCCACCGCCGACACCTTCGGCGCGCAGGTGCTGGGCATCCGCGAGGAGGACACGGTGTTCTCGGTCGCCAAGATGTTCTTCGCCTATGGTCTGGGCAACGCGATGAGCTTTCCCATGTCCGTGGGCGCGACGACCGTGATCTTTGGCGGCCGCCCGACACCCGACAGCGTCTCCGCGATCCTCGCAGGCGAACGCCCCACGGTTTTCTGCGCCGTCCCCACGCTCTACGCCGCTATGGTCGCTGCACAGGAAAAGGCAGGCACCGCCCCCGATCATTCCGTCCGCATCTGCACCTCGGCAGGCGAGGCGCTGCCGCGCGAGGTGGGCGAGCGCTGGCAAAAGACATGGGGCGCGCCCATCGTGGATGGCGTTGGCTCGACCGAGATGCTGCACATCTTCCTCTCCAACACGCCGGGCGACATCGTCTATGGGACCTCCGGCAAGGCGGTGCCGGGCTACGAGGTGCGGCTCGTCGACGAGCATGACGAGGACGTGGCGCAGGGCGAGGTGGGTGAGCTTCTCGTCCGTGGCCCGTCCTCCGCCGAGGGCTACTGGAACCGCCGTTCGAAATCGCAGGCGACGTTTCAGGGCCATTGGACCCGCACCGGCGACAAATACGAATGCACGCCCGAGGGCCGCTACGTCTACTGCGGACGCACCGACGACATGTTCAAGGTCTCGGGCATCTGGGTCAGCCCGTTCGAGGTCGAACAGGCGCTGGTCGATCACCCCGCCGTGCTCGAGGCTGCCGTGGTGGCTCGCCCCGACGAGGGCGACCTGATCAAGCCCGCCGCCTTTATCGTGCTGAAAGAGGGCGTTCCAGCGCCGTCGCAGGAAGACATCAAGACCTTTGTGAAGGACAAGATCGGCATGTGGAAATACCCGCGCTGGGTCGAGGTGGTGGATGAACTGCCGAAGACCGCGACGGGCAAGATTCAGCGGTTCAAGCTCAGGGAGACCTGCTGATGTCGCTCGACTGGACGCAGGGTACGCTCACGGCGGGGGGCAAGAACCTCGAGTACCGCTGCTGGGGTCGTCCGCCCAGCGAGGCGCCGACCATCGTCATGCTGCACGAGGGTCTGGGCGCCACCGCGCTCTGGCGGGATTTTCCCGAACGGATCGCCAATGCGACGGGCTTTGGCGTCATGGCCTATTCCCGCGCCGGCTATGGTCAGTCCGACTTGGCTGACCTGCCGCGCCCGCTCGACTACATGACCCGCGAGGCGGTCGATGTGCTGCCCGAGGTTCTGGAGGCGCTGGGCAATGATCGCGTCGTGCTTCTGGGTCATTCCGACGGGGCGACCATCGCCGCCGAATATGCCGGTCGCGTCTCTGACATGCGGATGCGCGCGCTCATCCTCATCGCGCCGCATTTCTTTACCGAGCCGTCTGGGCTGGCCGAGATCGAAAAGGCGCGCGAGGCGTTCGAGACGACCGACATGCGCGACCGTATGGCCAAGTATCACCGCGATCCTGAGAACACGTTCCGGGGCTGGAACGATGCGTGGCTCGCGCCGGGGTTCAAGGCGTGGAACGTGGCCGAGGTCATCGACTACTGGCGTATCCCCTGCCTTGCCATCCAGGGTCGCGACGACCAATACGGCACGTTGGCCCAGATCGAGGAGATCGAGGGCCGGACCTATTCCCCGGTTGACACCGCAATCATCGAGGGGGCGCGTCACGCGCCGCATCTGGAAAAGCCCGTCGAGACGCTCGATGCCGTTACCGATTTCTGCCGTCGGCTCGAGGAGATCGAGGCCGCGCAGCCCGAAGGCGTCTGAGCCAAGGAAATGAACAGGGAGCCGCATATCCCGGGCCGGAACGCCCGTCCGCCCGAGGGCAGCATCGCGCCGGGGCTGGATGAGGGTTTCGCGCTTTATCACGCAGGCTTTTTCTGGGAGGCGCACGAGGCGTGGGAGCCGGTCTGGATGGACCTGCCGCCCAACGCGCCGGAAAAGGCCGAGATGGCCGCGCTCATCCAGTTGGCCAACGCCCGCCTCAAGCTCGTCATGGGCAAGGGCAGGGCGGTCGCCCGTATCCTGCCGCTCGTCGACGATCATCTCGCCCGGTCGGGCGAGGGGGCGCATGTGGCCTGGGCGCGGGGCGAGCGGGAATCGCTCGCTTGGATGCTGAGCGAGAATGTGCATTATAATGCAAAATAGCGCATTGTTGCCGCGCGATTAAATGTAACTATCTGATAAATAATAAAACTATTAATAGCACTATAGTGCACTTACCGGTTTACCGGGGGCGCCAGATGCACTATGGTACCCCTAACGCGAACAAGGAGACCCAGCCGATGAGCAAGGTGATCGACTTCCGGACCGACCCGTCCAAATACCGCCATTGGAAAGTGGAATACGATGGCCCCGTTGCGACCGTCTATATGGACGTGGACGAAAACGGGGGGCTCTTCGAGGGCTATCAACTCAAGCTCAACTCCTATGATCTTGGTGTCGATATCGAGCTGGCCGACGTGGTGCAGCGGATGCGGTTCGAGCACCCCGAGGTCAAGACCGTTGTAATGAAATCGGCCAAGGACAAGGTGTTCTGCGCCGGCGCCAACATCCGGATGCTGGGCGGTGCTGCCCACAGCCACAAGGTCAACTTCTGCAAGTTCACCAATGAAACCCGCAACACCTTCGAGGCCGCCGAGGCGGACTCCGGCCAGAAGTGGATCGCGGCGGTCAAGGGTGCCTGCGCTGGCGGCGGCTACGAACTGGCGCTCGCCTGCAACCACATCATGCTGACCGACGACTCCACGTCTTCGGTCGCACTGCCCGAGGTTCCGCTGCTTGCCGTTCTGCCGGGCACCGGCGGTCTGACCCGCGTCACCGACAAGCGAAAGGTGCGCCGGGACCGGGCCGACATCTTCTGCTCGATCGAAGAGGGTATCAAAGGCAAGCGCGCCGTGGAATGGCGGCTGGTGGACGAGGTGGTCCCGAACTCGAAGTTCGATGAGACCGTCGCGGAACGTGCGCGCGAGTTTGCCGCCAATTCGTCCAAGGCGGATGTGGCGCAGGGCATCACCCTCGGTCCCATCGACCGCAAGATCGAGGCGGACGCCGTCCATTACGATCTGGTTGAGGTCGAGATCGACCGCGACGGCCGCCGTGCGACGATCTCCATCGCGGGTCCGGGCACCGATGCGCCCGGCTCGATCGACGACGTGATGGCCCAGGGCGATCAGGGCTACATGCTCAAACTCGCCCGCGAGCTGGACGACGCGATCCTGCATCTGCGCCTCAACGAGATGGAGCTTGGCCTCTGGGTGTTCCGCACGCAGGGCGACCCGGAACAGGTCATCGCCCATGAGGAACTGCTGACCGCGAACGCCGACAACTGGCTCGCCAACGAAATCCTGCAATACTGGAAGCGCGTCCTGAAACGGATCGACGTCACCTCGCGCTCGCTCGCGGCCCTTGTCGAACATGGGTCGTGCTATGCTGGTGTGCTGGCCGAAATCCTCTTCGCCGTGGACCGCAGCTACATGATGGAGGACGAATTCGAGGGCGACAATCGCCCGACGGCGACGATCACGCTGTCCAACTCCAACTTCGGCCTCTACCCGATGGGCAACGACCTGTCCCGGCTCGAGACTCGCTTTCTCGGCGAGCCGGAAAGCCTTGAGGCGGCGCGCGCCGCCATTGGCGAGGCGCTCGAGGCCGAAGCGGCCGACGAGAAGGGCCTCGTGACCATGATCCTCGACGACATCGACTGGGACGACGAGATCCGCATCTTCATGGAAGAGCGCGCGTCCTTCAGCCCCGACGCGATGACCGGGATGGAGGCCAACCTGCGCTTCGCCGGACCCGAGACGATGGAGACGCGAATCTTCGGTCGTCTGACCGCATGGCAGAACTGGATTTTCAACCGCCCGAACGCCGTGGGCAAGGACGGGGCGCTCCAGCGCTACGGCACAGGCGTGCGCGGCGACTACAACATGGAACGCGTGTAAGCGCGGCTTAGGAGGAACGATATGTCGTTCTGAAGGCGCTGGAAAAATGGCACCCCGGTTATATCAACTGGTGGAATGATCTGATCCCCGAGAAATTCCAGAAATCCATGGTCTACCTGCGCACCGCCGTGTCCGTGGACCCCAAGGGCTGGGCGAAATTCGACTATGTGAAGATGCCGGAATACCGCTGGGGCGTGCTCCTTGCCCCGCAGGTCGAGGGCCGCACGATCCCCTGTGGCGAACATTACGGCCAGCCGGCGTGGCAAGAGGTGCCCGGCGAATACCGCAATATGTTGAAGCGCCTGATCGTCATTCAGGGCGACACTGAGCCGGGGTCGGTCGAACAGCAGCGGTTCCTGGGCCTCACCGCCCCGTCGCTTTACGACATGCGCAACCTCTTTCAGGTGAACGTGGAAGAGGGCCGTCACCTCTGGGCCATGGTCTACCTGCTCCAGAAATATTTCGGCAAGGACGGACGTGAAGAGGCTGACGACCTGCTCGTCCGGTCCTCGGGGTCGGAAGAAGCGCCGCGGATGCTCGGTGCCTTTAACGAGGAAACGCCGGACTGGCTGTCGTTCTTCATGTTCACCTATTTCACGGACCGCGATGGCAAGATGCAGCTTGAAAGCCTCGCGCAGTCCGGCTTTGACCCGCTGTCGCGCACCTGCCGCTTCATGCTGACCGAGGAAGCCCACCACATGTTCGTGGGCGAAACCGGCGTCGGCCGCACCATCGAGCGCACCTGTCAGGTGATGCGCGAGAACGGCATCGACGATCCGTATGACATCGACAAGATCCGCTCTCTCGGTGTCATCGACCTGCCGACGATCCAGAAGAAGCTCAACCTGCACTACACGCTGTCGCTCGACCTCTTCGGGCAAGAAGTGTCCACGAACGCGGCGAATGCCTTCAACTACGGCATCAAGGGCCGGTTCCACGAGCACCGGATCGATGACGACCACCAACTGAAGGACGCGACCTACAGGGTCTGGGACCTGGTGGACGGCAAGGTCGTGCAGCGCGAAGTGCCCGCGCTTACCGCGATCAATATGCGCCTGCGCGACGACTACATCAACGACGCCGCAGGTGGCGTGGGCCGTTGGAACAAGATCATCGAAAAGGCCGGTGTGCAGTTCGAACTCAAGCTGCCGCACGAAAGCTTCCACCGCCAGATCGGCGTGTTCTCGGCGGCCCGATTCTCCCCCGATGGGTCGATGATCTCGCAGGCCGATTGGGATGCCAAGCGCGACGAATGGCTACCGTCCAAGGCGGATGGCGACTTCATCCAGTCGCTCATGGTCCCGGTGACTGAGCCGGGGCAATATGCCGGCTGGATTGCGCCGCCGAAAGTCGGCATCGACAACAAGCCGGGCGACTTCGAGTATGTGAAGCTGCACATGGCATGATGCGCAGGGCGTGACACGATACGTGGGATGGGGTTAGGCCCCATCCTAACCAACACCACCGGGAGGACACCATGCAGATCGACCGCAAATCCGGCTTCGCCCCGCGCACCCGCGATCTGAACACCACGCTCTCCGGGCTGAAAGCCGGTTGCGTTGGCTGCGCCGACTGCAAGGGCCTGTGCGTTGAGCTGATCGAGGCACTCTTGGTGCCCGACATCGTTCTCAAGGCCAAATAGGCCGAGCCATCAGGCGACCCTTCACGACCCCCCCGGACACGTTCCGGGGCCAATCACAACAGCCACCCGCCATCCAGACCGCAGGACCAGCCAGATGAACAAGCCGCTCAAGCAACACCTGATCGACCCGGAAATCTGCATCCGCTGCTACACCTGCGAAATGACCTGCCCGATCGAGGCGATCACCCACAACGACGACAACGTCGTGGTGGACGCGGACAAGTGCAATTTCTGCATGGACTGCATCCCGGTGTGCCCGACCGGCTCGATCGACGAATGGCGCGTCGTGGCCGAGCCTTACTCGCTCGACGAACAGTTCGGCTGGGAGGAGCTTCCTGCACAAGAGGATATCGCCCCTTCCGCGGACGGCGACGGCAGCATGGAGGCGCTGGACGACGCCATGGCTGCACTTCTGGCCGAGGCGCACTCCGGCGCGGGCGGCAAATCCGTGGCGCCCAAGTCCGCGTCGAAGGCGACCGTGAACCTCTACAACCTCGGCAAGCCCGTCATCGCGACGGTGCAGGGCAACTACCGCCTCACCGCCGAGGACTCGGATGCAGACGTGCGCCACATCATCCTCGACTTCGGCGCCGCCCCCATGCCTGCGCTCGAGGGGCAGTCCGTGGGCATCATCCCCCCCGGCGAAACGGCCGACGGCAAGCCGCATCTGCCGCGCCTCTATTCCGTGTCCTCCCCCCGCGACGGCGAACGCCCCGGCTACAACAACATGTCGTTGACGGTGAAACGCGAACCGCACGGCGTCGCCTCGAACTATGTCTGCGACCTCAAGAAGGGCGATCAGGTCCGCGTCACCGGCCCCTTCGGCTCGACCTTCCTCCTGCCCTCGGACCCCGACGCCGAACTTCTCATGATCTGCACCGGCACCGGGTCGGCCCCCTTCCGCGGCTTCACCATGCGCCGCCAGCGCGAGATGCCCACGAACAAGGGCAAGCTCACCCTCGTCTTTGGCGCGCGCAAACAGGGCGAACTGCCCTATTTCGGGCCGCTCAAGAAGGTGCCCGACGATTACATGCACAAGGTCTTTGCCTTCTCGCGCCTCGACGATCAGCCCAAGCAGTATGTGCAGGACAAGCTGCGTGAGGAAAAGGAACGGGTCGCCGCGCTCCTCAGATCCGACAAGGCCTATATATACATCTGCGGCAAGAAAGAGATGGAGCAGGGGGTGGAAGAGGCGCTGGCCGACATCGCGCGGGGCGAAAGCCTCGAGTGGAAAACGGTCCGTGACAGGATGCGCGAAGAGGGGCGTTACCACGTCGAGACCTACTGATGGCCTTCGAACACAGGATCATGGTGGGCTGGGGCGACTGCGACCCGGCGCGCATCGCATACACCGGGCGCATTCCGAACTGGTGTCTGGACAGCATCAACGCCTTTTTGCACCAAAGCTTGGGCGGCGGCTGGTTCGTGCAAGAACTGGACAACGACATGGGGATGCCCTTTGTCCATATGTCCATAGACTTCCGCGCCCCCGTCACGCCACGCCATCCGCTCATCTGCCGTGTTGCCCCGACACGGCTGGGTGGCTCATCGGTTACCTTCCGCGTCTCGGGCCACCAGGACGGCACGCTCTGCTTCGAAGGCACCTTCGTCGAGGTGGTCACGGTCGCCTCGACCTTTGAGAAACAGCCGATCCCGGACCACGTGCGCGGGGTGCTGGAAGCGCATCTGGAACCCGGGGGCAGAGGCGACGGGCAAGAGGGCCAGACAGGCTGAGGCATTTGTGCACTATATCCCGATTTGCGCGTAAATCCCTTTGCCCACAAGGCGACGACCGCCTAGAGTCGCGCCACTTCAGGTACGAAATCAACCGGGGCATATGACCGAGATCACCAACTTCCGGGGCGAAGCACAGGCCCAGACGCAGGTCGCCGGCGAGGCAGAGCGCCTTACCGACGACCTCATCGCCCGCGTGGGCGAACGCGTCCGCCGCGCCCGCGACCGCAAGGGTATCCCGCGCCGGGTGCTGTCGGAAAAATCCGGCGTCTCGCCGCGTTACCTCGCGCAGCTTGAGGCGGGCGAGGGCAACATCTCGATCGCGCTCTTGCAAAAGGTCGCCCACGCGCTCGATCACAAGATCGAATGGCTGGTGGGTGAGGATGATCCTTGGACCTCCGATGCGCTTCGCATCGCGGATCTCTACCGCACTGCCAACGCCGATGTGCAGGCTGCGGTGCGCGCCACCCTGTCGCCTGAACCGGTGACCGAGAAGCGCGCCCACAGGGTTTGCCTCATCGGCCTGCGCGGCGCGGGTAAATCCACGCTCGGACGTCGGGCCGGGCAGGCGCTGGGCATCCCCTTCGTCGAACTCAATCGCGAGATCGAGGAACAGGCGGGAATGCCGGTCGATGAAGTCATGGCATTCTACGGGCAAGAGGGATACCGGCGGCTCGAAGCCCAGGCCCTGTCGCGCGTCATCGCCACCCATGACACCATGATCCTCGCCGTCGCCGGCGGTATCGTGGCGGAACCCGAGACCTACAACCGGCTTCTCACCCATTTCCACACGATCTGGGTCAAGGCGACGCCTGCCGAACACATGGCCCGGGTGCGCGAACAGGGCGACGAGCGCCCGATGGCAGGCAACCCCGAGGCGATGGAGCAGCTCAAATCCATCCTCACCTCGCGCGAGGCGCTTTATGAAAAGGCCGAGGAAAATCTCGATACGTCAGGTAAGACCGAGGACGAAAGCCTTGCCGAACTGACGGCCCTGGTACGCGCGCGCGGTCTCGTCTGAGGCACGCCCCATTCATCTTTCCCAAAATACGCTGGAGGGGGTCTGGGGGAGGT
>LUOO01000007.1:115693-182411 GCA_001626765.1 Maritimibacter sp. REDSEA-S28_B5 | reverse complement strand
CGTCGACCTCGACGGACCCGGTGATGGTGTCGGTGGTGACCTCGGGCGGGGCCGGGACCGGTTCGGCGCTGGCGGCCTTGCCCATGTCCTGACCCGCAGTCTCATCCGCCGGGGTCGCAGTTGCGCTGGCGGTCGCGGGAGCCTCGGGCGTCGGCGCGACGAGCTGCGCCTCTGCCTGCTGCGGCGGGGCGGTGCCCTCGGCTTGCGCGGCTGTCGCGGGGCCGGTGTCGTCGGGCGGGACCTCTGCCACATTCGGTTCCGTATGGTCCACCGGCGCGGCGGCGTTGGAGGCTTGTGCGGGCCCCGCGTCGTCGGCGTGAAGCTGTGCGGCGCCCAATGTCAGACCGCCAATCGCCGTGCCCGCGGCGATCGCCTCGCTGCTGAAGGCGGAGGGGCGCGGGGCGCCGGTGTCATTGGATTTTTTTCCGTCCTTGCGGGCCATCTTGGTCTCCTTTTCCTCAGTCTTCGCGGAACGCGAGGCCGACCTGATCCAGAAGCGGCGAGGTCAGATATTGGATGAGCGTGCGCGGGCGGGTGTCCATGATCACCTGCACCGGCATCCCCGATTGCAGCGCCACATCGGCCTGTGCCAGCGCGGCATCGTCGAGCGCGATCTTGAGCGGATAGAACCCCTGACCCGTGCGCTCGTCCACCGCGCTGTCGGCCGCGATAGTGACCACGGTGCCCGTCAGTTCGGGCCGGTCGCTGCGCGGAAAGGCCAGGAGTTCGATCCGGGCCGATTGCCCCTCTTCGATGTCGTGAAGATCGGTGAGCCGAAGCTGCGCCTCGATGAAAAAAGGCGTGTCGGTCGGCACGATTTCCATGAGCGTCGCGCCGGGTTCCACGACACCGCCCTCGGTAAAGACAGACAGCCCGACGACCCGCCCGGTTTCCGGGGCGCGCACCTGCATCCGGTCGAGCCGGTCCATGGCGGTGTCGATCTGCGGCGCGATGGCGGCGAGGTCGGCCTGCACCGCGTCGATCTGCGCAGAAACCTCTGCTTGACGGGCACGGTCGAGCTGGGCGATTTCCGCCCGCGCCTCGGCCACGGATTCCTGTGCCGCCGCGACCTCGGCCCTTTTGGAGGCAAGCTGCGCCTCGAGGCCCGAAACCTGACGCGACAACTCGCGCACACGGGGGCGGGTGGCGAGGCCCTGATCCAGAAGGCTGTCGGCGTCGGCCAGTTCGTCGCGGGCGCTGGCAAGTTGGTCGGCCAGCCCGCGCGCCTCGGCCTCGCCGCCGGTGATGCGTTCGCCAAGCTGGTCGATGCGGCGGTCGATGACGGCGACGGTGGAGAGCTGTTCCTGCCGCCGGGTCTCGAACACCTCGGTCTGGGCCGCGCGCACCTCGGTCGCGGCCCCGGCCACCTCGGGCGCGGGGTCGGGAAAGACGGGCGCGTCCGCGCCGTCGCGTTCAGCGACAAGCCGGGCCTGCTGGGCGATGAGGCTTTCACGCCGGGTCAGCAACACGTCGCGTTCCGCCCGCGCCTCGGTGTCAAAGAGCGTCATCAGGACGTCGCCCGCCTGCACCGTGTCGCCATCATCGACGGCGAGGTCGCGCACGACGCCGCCGTAGGGATGCTGCATGGCCTGGCGCCGCCCCTCGACCTGAAGTGCTCCGCGCGCGACCGAGGCGTCGGAGAGTGGCACGAAAACACTCCAACCAACGAGGGCCGCGACAAAGGCGGTCATGACGAAAAGCCCGATGCGGATCGGTTTGGCGGGGTGGGAATAGGCCAGTCTGGCTTCGCTTGCGCTTGTCATCGGATCACGCGGCCCCCTGCATTTCGGGCACGACGCTTTGCTTGATATGCGTCATCACGGCGTCGGGGATGCCCTGCGCCTCAAGCCGCCCGGCGCGCACGAACAAGAGCTTGTCGGCCACTTCGAGCACGTTCATGCGGTGCGTGATCAAGATGATCGTCGTTCCGGTTTTCTTGAGACGTTCCAGTGCCTTGCGCAGCCCCTCCTCGCCGCCCGCGTCGAGGTTGGCATTGGGTTCATCCAGCACGAGGAGCTTGGGCTGACCCAGAAGCGCACGGGCAAGGCCCAGACGTTGTTTCTGTCCACCGGACAGACCCACGCCGCCCGGACCGAGCTTGGTGTCATAGTGCTTGGGCAGTTCCATGATCATCTCGTGGATGCCCGCCGTCTTGGCCGCCGCGATGATCGTATCGGTGTCCGCCTCGCCAAAGCGGGCGATGTTCTCGCGCACGGTGCCGGCGAATAGCCCCACGTCCTGCGGCAGGTAGCCGATCTGGCGGCCAAGCTCGGTCCGGTCCCATTTGGCATAGTCCATGCCGCCGAATCTCAGCACGCCCTCGCCGGGACCGATGGCCCCGATCAAAAGCCGCGCGAGTGTGCTCTTGCCCGAGCCGCTGGGGCCGACGATGCCCACGGCCTGTCCCGCAGCGATGTCGAAGGTGACATCGCGCAGGATTGGTTTGGTCGCGCCGGTTGGCGCATAGGCAACTTCGGTCGCGGAAATTGAATTGGCCGCTGCGGGCACGATGGTGCGGTCGGCCTCGGCCGGTTTCTGGCTGAGCAGGCGCTGGACTTCGTTATAGCCCGAGCGCGCCTCGTTGAACTGCTTCCATGTCGACACGCCCTGTTCGACCGGGACGAGCGCGCGGCCGAGGATGATCGAGGAGGCAAAGATGGTGGCGGGCAGGATCTGCCCCTGAATGACGAGCCACGCGCCGGTGCCGAGCATGAGCGCCTGCAACAGAAGGCGGGCAAAGCGGATCGTGGCCGACACGACGGCGTTGCGGTCGCTCGCGATGGCTTGGGTGACCAGCATCCGGTCGCGGTCGCCGCGCCAGTGCTTCTCAATGGCCGGGCGCATCCCCATGGCAACGACCACGTCGGAATGGCGCAGGATGTTTTCGCTGAACCCGAAGGCGCGGTTGCCCGCCTGTTCGCTGGCGGTAAGCGCCGGGCGCGTCAGCTTTTCATTGAGCATCGCCAGCAGGAGCAGCGACAGCGCGCCGCCGGTGGCGAGAATGCCCAGAAGCGGGTCGATGAGGAACAGGAGCAGCAGGTAGATCGGGATCCACGGCAGGTCGAAGGCGAAATGCACCCCCGGCCCGGTGATGAAGGTGCGGAATTGGTCGAGGCGCGCAAGTTGCTGGGCGCCGCGCGAATAGCCCTGCGCGGCGGAACTGTCGATCAGGGCGCCAAAGACGCGGGTGGACAGGCGCGCATCGAGCCGGAGGCCCGCGCGCACGAGGACCTGCGCGCGCATCGCGTCGAGCATCCCCATGGTAGCAAGTGCAATAAGCAGGATCAGCGTGAGAAGGAGGAGTGTGGTGACGTTCTCGCTCACCAGCACGCGGTTGTAGATCTGCATGAGATAGAGGGGCGAGCTGAGATAAAGCAGGTTGATCGCACCACTGAAGATGCCGGCAAAGACAAAGGAGCTTGTCTCGCGGCGAAGCGCGTCCTTGATCTCGGACGAAGGAGCCGGGGCGGATGCGGAGTCGTTTGCGTCTATCATGGGGTTGCTCGCGAAAGGAGCGGCGGGACCCGAAGGCCCCGCCGCAGGATCATGGCGATCAGAGAAGGCCGCCCAAGAGGCCATCGCTATCGGACTGCGAGGCGCTTTCGTTCGTGGACGACGAGCTCGACCCGATCATCACAGGCGCGCCAAGGCCAAGACCGATGCCACCGATGCCGGTGAACGAGGTCTGTTCCATGTCGCCGTTGTCATCCTCCGAACGCGAGAAGCTCAGAATGTCGGTGGCACCGAATT
Source organism: Maritimibacter sp. REDSEA-S28_B5 (assembly GCA_001626765.1). GTDB lineage: Bacteria > Pseudomonadota > Alphaproteobacteria > Rhodobacterales > Rhodobacteraceae > Maritimibacter. Next base: position 178,661 of record LUOO01000007.1, on the reverse strand, counting down.
CCAGTGCGGGGGCCGCACCGAACTCGAACATCGACTCTTCGCTGGAGTTTTCGACCGAGGCGGTTTCACCGCCGCCAAGAAGTTGGTCAAGGATGGACATGATGTGTCCTTTCGTTACTGAGTTGCTTATTCGCCCACGCTGTCCTGTCGGACCCTTTGCATGGGCAACGTCGCTCCTCGTGATCGACGCTGGGGACAAAAGCTCAGAAAAAACCGTTTCGTTCCATACCCTTACGATCACAAGATTTTTGCGACCGGGGCAATTTTCCGCTGAAACTTTTCCCGCGCGCCTACGTCGCACGCTTGCCCCTGACGGTTTTTCAAGGCGTTAGCCGGTCAAGCGCGCGACCGCGCCTTGGCGGCGCGAGAGGGGGATTTTCGCCTTGGGCGGAAAACCACCGCGCGAAAAGCCGGGACCCCCGGGCGATGGCGTGCCGGACCCCGCCGAAACGGGGCCCGTCCGGGGTGATCTGGGAACCGGGACAGCCCGCCATGGCACCCGGGGGGAGGCGAACCGAGGGCCGCGCGGGACCGCCCGAGCCGGTCAGGCCCCGGCGCGCGCGGGTTCGAGGACAAAGTCGTGCTCGACCCTCCAGAACCAGTCGTCGCGGCCCGCCGCTTCAAGCTCCTGCGCACTGGCGATCTTCCGGAAGGTTGCCATCAGGCTTTCCTTGACCCCGAAGACGGCGTCCGAATGGATGTAGGGATCATCCGGGTCGAAGATATGCGTGGTCAGTGTCTCGAACCCGTCGGCGGCGAGGATGTAGTGCAGATGCGCCGGGCGGAAGGGATGACGTCCAAGCTGGCGCAGGAGCTTGCCCACCGGACCGTCGTCCGGGATCGGGTAGAACCTGGGGCGCACCGCCCAGAAGCGATAGGTCCCATCCGCACCCGTGCGGAACCGGCCGCGCAGGTTGAAATCGGGTTGCAGACCCTTTTGTTGCACGTCGTAGAAGCCTTCGTCGTTGGCCTGCCAGACGTCGAGAACCACCCCGCCGACCGGCGCGCCGGCCAGGTCGCGCACCGTGCCGCGCACCTCCATCGCCTCGCCCTTGCCGTCAAGGCAGATGTCGGCCCCCATGTCCATGAAGGGGGCGTCGGCCACGTGGAACGGACCCAACACGGTGGATTCGCTGGCACCCGCCGGTTTGCGATTGTTGATCGCGTCCACGAGCATCGACACGCCAAGGATATCGGACAGCAGGATGTATTCCTGCCGCCAGTCGCTACAGGTCTGGCCGGTTTCGGTCAGGAACTGGATGGCGCGGAACCATTCCGCCTCGGTCGGCTCGATCTCTTTCACGGCGGCGTGGAGATGGCGGGTGAGGATCGCCATGACCTCGGCCAGCCGCGCGTTCTCGGCATTGGCGTTGCGCGAGATGACGACCTCGGCGGATTGGTCCTCGGTGAAGTAGCCTTGCTCGGCGGATGTCGTGGTCACGAAAGGTCCTCGTCAGATGGTTTGCGGGCGGTTGCCCTGCACGGCGGCATTCAGGAGCGCCGCGATCTCGGCCTCTCTGAAGGCGCGCGGGTTGGCGTAGCGGTTGCGTGTCGCGATCTCGGCGGCGCGGGGGATGTCGTTTTCCGTGAAACCGAAGTCGGACAGCGCGAGGGGGGCGCCGGCGGACTTGGCGAAGTCCCACAGCGCACCGCCCAGATCGTCGCCGAAGACCGCCATGGCCGGGGCAAGCTGCTGCCTGGCGGCGGGCGCGTTGAAACCGGCCGTATGCGGCAGAAGGATCGCGTGGGTCTGGGCATGCGGCATGTCGAAGGACCCGCCCAGCACATGACAAAGCTTGTGATGGAGCCCCATCTCGGCCTGCCCCAGCACCGTCGAACAAAGCCACGCACCATAAAGCACCTCGCGCCGCCCCTCGGGGTCCGCCGGGTTCGCGATCACGCGGGGCACGCCGTCATGGATCGCCCGCAGCCCCTCGCCCGCCATCTGGCCAAGCACCGGGTTCGCGTCGGGGGCATAAAGCGCCTCGACCGCGTGGGCGGCGGCGTTGAGCGCCGAAGTCACCGTCATGTCGGCGGGCAGGCCCAGCGTCAGGGACACGTCGTAGATCACCGTGGCGGGCCGGATCGCCGGGTCGCGGCGCGTGGTCTTTTCGCCGTCCTTCGTCTCGCCCAGAATGTCGGTCATTTCCGACCCGGCATAGGTGGTGGGAATGGCGAGGTGGGGCATGCCGGTGCGGATGGACATCGCCTTGCCCAGACCCACGGTCGAGCCACCGCCCAGCGACACGACGGAAAACACCCCGGCGGCCAGATCGCCCAGATCCGCGGCCAGCCGTTCGGCATCCGCCACCTGGTTGGGCGTAGACAGCACCAGCGCGCGGCCGGCCCCTAGACGCGCCACCTCGTCCCCTGCCCATCCTATCGTGCCGGTGCCGAACAGGACCCGGGTGGGGATGCCTTTGAACAGGAAATCGTCGATCATCTTGCCTCTCTCGGTCTTGGTGTGTCACGCGCTGAAGGCGGTCGCCTCCTGCCGTTCGCGCAGCAGCGCGTCGATCCGGCCTTGCGCCCGTTCGAGCGCCTCGCGGTCGGTCAGGTCGCCGCGCAGGGCGGCATGGATTTCCTCGCCCAGCACCGTCTCGATCCCGTGAAACTCGGGCACCGCGGGGCGTGACCAGGTGCAGACCGAGTTCGACCGCAGGAGCCTGTCGACGACGCCCATGACGGGCGAGCTTGCGGCGGCCTCGGGATCGGCGGCGACGGAGAAACGCGGCGCGACGGGGAAGCCCTCGGACACATGTTCCTTCATCACCTCGGGCGAGCACATCCAGGTGATCGCGTCAAAGGCCAGCTGCACCCGGTCCTCGCTCAGGTTGCTGGGTATCATCAGGTGGAACCCGCCCACGGGATTGGCATGCATCCCCGCGCGGCCCTTGGGCTGTTCGAGGTAGCGCATCCGGCGCGAGACCACGGATTTCACGTGATATTCCATCAGCGCCGCATGCATCGACCAGCAATAACCCATGACCGCCTTGCCAGTGAGAAGCGCGTCCACGCGCCGGTCCCAGTCCATATCGAGGATGTCGGGGTGCGACACGTCGATCAGCCTGTGCATGTAGTCGAGCACCTCGAAGGCCTGGTCGGTCAGAAGCTGGGCGCGCAGCTTGTCGGACACGAGGTCGTGCATGGGCGTGTGAATGCGCCGGCGCGGCAGGTTGAGACAGGCCGAGTTGCAGGACCCGAGGAGCACCATGAAGGTATTGGCCACCGGCATCCCCCGCGCCCCGTTCCAGGCGACGCCGTAAAGGCCTTCGTCCGGGCGTTGCAGGACCCGCGCCGCCTCGATCACCTGGTCGAAGGTGCGCGGATAGCCGACGCCGCTGCGCTCGAATATATCCTGGCGGGCGAGGAAAAGCTCGACCGTGGTATAGATCGGCACCCCGTATTGCGCGCCCTTCCACGAGCCCGAGTCCCAGACCATCGGCGAGAAATCGAGCGGCTGGACATGGCTCTGCGCGATCAGGTCATCGAGCGGACGCACGAGACCCCGGTCCACGAGATCCCCGACCCAGGGGTTGTTGACGCAGATGACGTCAAAGGCCGAAGACTCGCGCTCGCCGTTCGCGATGAGCCGGTCGTAAAGATGGGGCAGCGGCAGAAGGTCGACGTTCTGGATCGAGCCGACGTTGGACCGCAGGTCCGCCCAGGTGTTGCGCAACGCCTCGAAGTAATTGTCCTTGCGGAAGAGAAAGCGCAGTTCCTTGCCGCCCGATGCCTTGTGCGTCTGAAGCCGGGGCGGCGGGATGACCACGCGCGAGAAGTTCGATCCGCCGAAATAGAACCCGTCCACGTCGTCGATCGAGTTGATCGTGCCAAAGGTGCGCCCGATCGTGGCCTTCAGGCCCCGGCAATAGGTGGTGAACCGCTCCATGAGCGCGGGGCTTGGCCGAACGTAGAAGCTGCGCCCGGTCGCGGTGCGCGGGTCGAGCACGATGTGCCCGTCCTCGATCATCTGGCTGACGTGCCGCATGGCGGTGACGAAGGGCACGCCGCCCGACTCTGCCAGCGCGCTTTTCGTGATGTCGCGCCCCGTGAGATGCGCCTGCATGAGCGACAGGGTCAGGGCAAAGACCGGATCGCGCCGCGTGCCGGGCACCACGGCATCGAACGGGCCTGTGAGGTCGTTCAGAAAGTCGATGATGCGCAGCATCTCGTATTCGGTCATCCGGCGGCCTCCTCCCCGAAGCCAACAGGGTGATGGGTCGCGCGGGGGTTATCCCGCGCTGCCCTGCCTCCCGGTCGCAGCTTCCCCGATCCAATCCACCAGCGCAAAGAAATCCTCGCCTGCCCGGCCTTCGGCATTGGCGGCCTGGTACTGGTCGAAGATCAGCGTGGCGACTTCGAGCTCCAGGTCCTCGTTGCGGGCCGCGTCGATGATCAGGGAGAAGTCCTTGACCATCTGGTCGAGCCGGAAGGCGGGCGAACGGTCGAGGCCGGTCACCGTGTCGGTCTTGTATTTCAAAAGCGGCGAGGACACCGCGCTTTCCAGGATGACGTTCATCATGTCCGCGCGCGTCAGCCCGCCGCGTTCCCCGAGCAGGAGCGCCTCGCCCAGCACCGAGGCCGTCGCGCCGACAAGCGTGTTGAGCACGAGCTTCATGTAGCGCGCCGCGTCGCCTTCGCCCAACCAGAAACGGCGGGCGGAATACCGGGCGAGCAACTCTTCGACCTCGTCCCACGCGGTCCTGTCGCCCGAGGCGAGGACTGTCAGGCCGCCGGACTGGGCGATGGCCGTGCTGCCTGACACCGGGGCGCAGACGTAGCGGACCCCGGCTGCCACCAGGCACTCGGAGGCGCGCTGCGAGGCACCGGGGCTGACCGTGCTCGTTTCGACGAGGATCGCGCCCCTGGCCATCGACGCGGCCAGGCCGGGGTGCTTTCCGTCGCCCTCGATCACGGACAGGAGGACCGAGTCGTCAGGGATCGAGGTAAAGACGACATCGCAGCCGCGCCCGATCTGCTCGATGCTGTCGGCGGCCAAGACGCGGTCGCCCAGCAAGGCGGCATATGACGCGGGCCGCGTGTCGAACACCTGTATCGCCACGCCTGCGGCCGCCAGATGAGACGCCATCGGCGCCCCCATCTTGCCCGTGCCGATCCAGCCGACTTGCCCTGCCCTGATCGCAGACATTCGCATCCTCCCTGACTTTCGCCCCGACCCTAGAACCTTGTTCCGATCCGGTTGCGGGCAGTTTCGACCAATCTGGGAAAAATTCGGGGAAGCCTCGGGCTTGCTTTTTGGTGAACTCAATGCGCATGGCAGTTTGACGTAATGTCATAATACGGTATTACCATAATGTTATCAGATTGGAGCGGCCCGTGTCAGCGGGCCGAGGGAGGAAGAAAATGAGACTCGAAGGAAAAGTCGTTCTCGTGACCGGCGCATCGCGCGGCATCGGGCTGGGCATCGTCGAACGTTTCGCGGAAGAGGGCGCCATCGTTTATGCCGGCAGTACCTCCAACCCCACGGGCGTCTACCCGGACGGCGTGACCGGCGTCCGCCTCGACGTGGCGGACGAGGGCGAATGGAAGACAGTGATCGCCCGGATCATCAAGGAACAGGGCCGAATCGATTGTCTCGTAAACAACGCGGGGATCGCGGTCTATGACGGCGTGGCGGACGGCTCGACCGAGAACTGGCGCAAGGTGATCGGCGTCAACCAGGACGGCGTCTTTTTTGGCATGCGCGAGGTCATCCCGCACATGCAGGAACGAAAGTCCGGCTCGATCATCAACATCTCGTCGATCTGGGGCAAAGGTTCGGTGTCGGGGGCCCATGCCTACCACGCCTCGAAGGGTGCGCTGGTCATGATGACCAAGAATGCCGCCATCACCTATGTGGGCAACGGAATCCGTGTGAATTCAGTGCATCCGGGCTTTATCGACACGCCGCTGACCCAGGCCCAGGACCCCGATATCAACGCCTTTGTCATCGGCATGACGCCCATGGGCCGCGCCGGCACGCCGCGCGAGATTGCCAATGGCTGTCTCTACCTCGCCTCTGACGAAGCGAGCTTCGTGACCGGTGCCGAGCTGGTGATCGACGGCGGATACCTCGCCCAGTAGCCGGGCGGCCGGAGCCCCGAAACCGGGAAAGACTCCCAGAATGGAAATCTTGCGTCGCCCCAAGACGGGGCGGCGTTGGCACAGTCAGCCATCCGCGACGGGCCGCGCCCGGACGGAAATCGGAAGTTGACGTATGACTGTATTACGGTAATATCATATGACTTCACGAGAACGCATGGCCACCCGGGAGGCTGGCCAAATCCACGTTCACGGATCGGCGGCATAGGGCGCCGACCGGACGCGATACCGGGCCGGGAGGACACCTGCGGCTCGCAAAACCAGGGAGAGGACTTCACAATGCGCACTCAATCCGGCCTGAACTGGCCCACCCGTCTCACCGCGCTCGCGCTTCTGTCGGTCTCGGTGCCGATGGCCGCGCAGGCCCAATCCGCCGAAGACCTGATGATGTCGCGCCTCGGCACGGCCGACGTCGGCCCGGTCTTCCAGGAGGCCTTTGAACACGCGGCGATGCCGGTCAGCGAAGAACTTCGTGCCAAGGCGATCCAGTGCTGGAACGACAACCAGTGCGACACCGGCACCGGCGGCGAGCTGACCGTGGCCTATGCCGACGGCTTCGGTGAAAACGTCTGGCGTCAGGTCACCAAGATGGAATTCATCATGCAGGCGCTGACCTATCCGGAGGTTGGCAAGATCGTCTACACCTCGGCCCGCGGCGACGCGGCCAAGGCGCTGTCGGACTTCCGCGCTTTCATCGCGCAGGACGTGGACATCATCGTGACCTTCGCCGACCACGGCGAGGCGCTGGCGCCCTCGATCCGCGAAGCCACGGAATCGGGCATCACCGTCGTCCTGCACAACGGCACCGTCGCAGGCACGCCGGGCGAGGACTACGTCACCAACATCTCGGAAAACATCTGCGAACTGGGCAAGGAATTCATCCGCGCGGTGGAAACCGGCAACCCCGAAGCCAAGTCGATCGCGGCCCTGGGCGGCACGCCGGGCAACCCGCTCTCGGCCACCTGGCAGGGCTGCGCGCAAGAAGAGGTCGCCACCCTCGACGGCGTCGAGATCGTCGCGACCGAGGACACGAACTGGACGCAGGAAGGCACCTTCTCGGCGGTCTCGGCGATCCTGTCGCGCTTCGACACGATCGACGGCTATATCTACGACTACGCCGACGGCTTCCGGGGTGGCGTGCGCGCCTACCAGTCCGCTGGCAAGCCGCTCGATTTCACCGTCGCGCTGCGCACGGACGAGCAGGGCCTCTTTTGCGACATGAAGGAAGCGGCCAACCCGAACTTCAAGATCTTCTACTCCTCGGGCCAGAACTATCAGGCGCGTCTCGCGCTCACCGCTGGCGTGATGGCGCACAACGGCGCGGAGATCCCCGCCAACCTCGACGTGCCCTTCTCGATGAAGCAGGCCACGGTCGAACAGTGCGACCCGAGCCTGCCCGACGAGGTTTCGGTCTCGACCCTCGTCGATCCCGACACGCTGCGCGCGATGTTCAAGTAATCCACTGACGACCATGGCGGGCAACGGTCCGCCATGGTCACTCACGCCGAAGGATTGGGCCGACCACACAGGCCGAGCGAGGGAGGGCGCACCATGGGTGACATCGTCTTGAGGATGGAGGGGGTCTCCAAATCCTATCCGGGCGTGAAGGCGCTCGACAATTTCAGTTTCGACGTCCGCGCGGGCGAGGTTCATGCCATTCTGGGCGAGAACGGTTCCGGCAAGTCGACGCTGATGAAGATCGCCTCGGGCGCGATCACGCCCAACGCGGGCCGGGTCGATATCTGCGGGCAGCACCTCGAACGCGCCGATCCACGGCAGGCGATTTCCTACGGTCTCGCCACAGTCTACCAGGACGACAGCCTCGTGCGCGAGCTGTCCGTCGCACAGAACCTTTTCCTCGCGACGCCTAAGGGCAGCGTGCCCTATGGCGGCATGACCCAATGGGCCGAGAGCCAGCTTGCGCCTTTCGATCTGGGCATCTCGCCGACGACCGCCGTGGGCGATCTGACCCCCGCGCATCGCCAGTTCGTCGAGGTGGTCAAGGCGCTCCTGTCAAAGCCCCGCGTGCTGCTCTTGGACGAGCCGACCTCGACCCTCGATTACGACGGGGTGGCGCATCTCGCGAGCCTCGTGCGCGAGTTGACCGCGCAGGGGACGGGCGTCGTCTACGTGAGCCACCGCCTGCCCGAGATCCTCGATCTTGCCGACCGGGTGACGATCCTGCGCGACGGGGTCCACGAAGGCACGTTCGACGTGACGGCCGAAACATCGGAACAGGAGCTTGTCTCGCGCATGATCGGCCGGGACGTGGACAACGAGTATCCCGCCAAGCCGGGCAGCATCGAGGCTGCGCCGATCCTCGTCGTCGAGGACCTCTCGGGCGAGGGCTTCGACGACATCAGCTTTACCGCCAACAAGGGCGAGATCGTGGGTTTCGCGGGAGCCGAGGGCAACGGCCAGCGCGAGGCGCTGCGCGCGATTGCCGGGCTTGAACCCAGCCACAAGGGCACCGTCACCTGCAATGGCGAACCGGTGGACGTGACCGAACCGCGCCACGCGATCCGCGCGGGCGTCTTGTGCCTGTCGGCTGACCGCGTGGGCGAGTCGATTTTTCCCGACCTTGGCGTGCGCAAGAACATGACGCTGCCGCGCCTGAGGGACTTCGTGCGGCTGGGTCTTTTGTCCAACCGGGACGAACAAGCGCGCGCGGCCGAGATGCGCGATGAATTCGGTGTGGTCTCGGCCACGCTCGAGACGCCCATCAGCGGCCTCTCGGGCGGCAACCAGCAAAAGGTCGTGCTCGCCCGGTCGTTCCGCACCAACGCAAAGGCGGTGCTGATCGACGAACCGACGCAAGGCGTCGACGCGGGCGCGCGCCACGACATCTACCAGGCGATCCGCCAGAACCTGAAACAGGACGGCACGCTCGTCGTGAACTCGTCGGACGCGCAGGAGCTTGCGGGTATCTGCGACCGGGTGCTCGTGTTCTCGCGCGGGCGTATCGTGGCAGAGCTGACCGGCGACGACGTGAACGAAGAGCAGATCGTGTCGAGCTTTCTGCGCGCCCGCGACGCCAAGCAGACCGGCGACACCGCCGCCGGGTTCCTGTCGCAGGCGTTCCGCACGCTTATTTCCGGGTCGAACATCTGGTGGGTGCCGCTCGTGTTCCTCGCCGCGCTGACGCTGATCGTCGGCGGCTACGCGGCGACGCAGACCGACGTGTTCCTCAAGCACGTCAATATCCGCTACATCCTGCTCGCGACCGCCCCCGCCGCCATGGTCGCCATGGCGCAGCTACATGTTCTGCTCGTGCGCGGGCTCGATGTTTCGGTCGGATCGATGATGAGCGTCACGGTGGTCGCGGCGTCCTTCATGATCGCGTTCCAGATGCCCATCGGGATGCAGATCCTCGGGGTGCTTGGCTGCCTCGCCATCGGCGCGGTCGTCGGGTTGATCAACGGCACGCTGATCCGTTTCGCCAACATCAATGCGGTCATCACCACCATCGCGATGCTGTCGATCCTTCAGGGCGCGGCGCTCCTTGGGCGGCCCATTCCGGGCGGCATGATCTCGCAGGAGTTCACCGGGCTCCTGCGCGAGCGCATCGGGTTCCTGCCCATTTCGATCTTCGTGCTCCTCGCCGTGGCCATCGCCTTTGACTACTGGCTGCATCGCACCCGCTCGGGTCTCGAGGCCAAGGCGGTCGGCTTTCGCGAGATCGCCGCGCAGCGCAACGGCGTACGCGTCGACCGGGTGCATGTGCGCGCCTATGTCATGGCCGCGCTCATGGCGACGGTGGCAGGGTTCTTCCTTGGCTCCGAGGTCGGCGTCGGGTCGCCCACCGTGGGGGCCAACTATGCGCTCACCTCGATCGCGGCGGCGGTGCTGGGCGGCGCGGCTCTGTCGGGCGGGCGCGGGTCCTTTGTCGGCGCGCTCTTCGGGGCGCTCTTCTTTGCGCTCATGGTCAACGTGATAACGCTTCTCGGCCTCTCGACCGCCTTCGGCATCATCGCCAGCGGCGCGATGACGCTCCTCGCCATCTTCCTCTACTCCGGATTGGGCGAGCTCGAGACGCTGCTGCAATCGGCGATGCGGCGGCGCAAGGTCCGCGCGACCGCGAAACGGACGCTGGCCTGATGACGGACCAGAGCACAGGCAAACCGGAGGATGCCATGACAGATACAACCTCGCCCCAGCTCACCACCTATGCCCCCACCTCGCGCAGCGGGCGTGGCGGCAAGGGCCGCGTGCCCCTCGTGCAGATGCAATTCGCCGCGATCTGGATCGCGCTCGCGGTGCTCCTTATCCTGGGCGCGCTCTTCTTGCCGCGCAGCATATCGGCCACCTCGATCATCAGCATCCTGCCCTTCGCGGGCTTTCTGGCCATCGCCGCCATGGGGCAATCGCTCGTCCTCATGGCGCGGGGGATTGACCTGTCGGTCCCGGCCATCGTGACGCTGTCGAGCACGGTGCTCCTGGGCACCTCCGGTGGTGCCGAAGGGTCGATCCTGGTCGGCACGATGATGGCGCTCCTGGCCGCCGTCTGCGTCGGCGTTCTGAACGGGGTGCTCGTGGCCTGGCTCAAGCTCAATGCGCTCATCGTAACGCTGTCGACCGGAGCGATCATCGCGGGGGTGACGCTGTGGTATCGCACCGGGCTGCCCGCGGAATCCGGTGTGCCGACCGCGCTGGCCGAGTTTGGCGGCGCGCGCTGGCTGGGGCTGAACACGACGGTCTGGATCGCGATCGTGCTGACGTTGGCGCTGACCGTGGTTCTGCGCCGGACCCAGCTTGGCCGCCGGTTCGAGGCGGTGGGGGCGAACCCCCGGGCCGCCTATGCCACCGGGGTGGAGATCCGGCGCTACCAAGCGGGGGCCTTTATCGCGGCCTCGCTGCTCTACGGCATCGTCGGCGTGCTCCTGTCGGCCTTCATCCGCAACCCCACGCTCGATGTCGGGAACCCCTACCTACTCGCCCCTATCGCGGCGGCGGTGCTGGGCGGCACGGCGATTTCCGGCGGGATCGGGTCGATGATCGCGGTCGGAGGCGCGGCGTTGTTCCTCACGCAGCTTGGCCAGACGCTCAAGGTGCTCGGGCTCGAAACCTCGTGGCAGATGATCTTTCAGGGCGTGGCCATCGCCCTTGGCATGTTCCTGTCCGAGATGCAGGGGCGCAAGCGTCGCGGCGGCTAACCCTCCTCCCATGACCACGCGACCATGAGAGGGCGTCGGAGCGATCCGGCGCCCTTTCTCTTTGTGCCTCGACAGACCAAGAAAAAAGGCGCCCGGTGCGGGGCGCCTTTTCGGTTTCCCTCAGACCGCGGGTCAGAGCATCACGCGCTCGCCTGTCCTGGAGCTTGCCACGATGGCCTCGAGCAGCGCGGCGGTGTCGATCATCTGGCCGGTGGTGATGGGATAGCTCCCCTGCCCCCGGATCGCGCGGGCAAAGGCCACGATGTTGTCGCGCACGGGTTCCGCCGGGCCGACCTCTTCCACCTCGATCTTGCCGCCCTTCCTGGCGGAGGTCACGACCCAACCGTCAGGCGCCTCGACATGTGCCCGGTCGCGGATGTCGACCCAGGCCTCGGAGCCGAAAAGCGTGCAGCGCGAGACGAAGGGCATCGCGAGGTTCGCCGCGATCGTCGCCGTGCCGCCACCCTCGAAGGTGATGAAGGCCGCGATGGTGTCGCCCTGCGGAAGGGAAGAGGCCAGCGTTTCGCAGGACGCGACCACGCTTTTCGCCGGTCCCATGAGCCGCACGGCGAGATCGAGCAGGTGAATGCCCGTCGCGGTCATGCCCGCAGCCGGCGCGTCATCCGCCCCGAGCCGCCAGTTGGTCGGGTCGAGAGACAGGAACTTGTCGTGGCTGAAGGTCGCGTCGAACTGCATGAGCCGACCCATCTCGCCCTTGTCCACCGCCTCGATCAGCGCCGCGATGGGCGGCTCGTAGCGCCGTTCGTGCCCGGTGGCGAGGATCAGCCCGGCGCCCTCGACGGCGGCCACAGCCGCCTCGGCCCCCGCGCGGGTCATGGCGAGAGGCTTCTCGCAAGACACATGTTTGCCCGCCTTCGCGCAGGCCGCGATCTGAGCGGCATGAAGGCTGTGGGGCGTGACGAGCAGCACCGCCTCGACCTCGGGATCGGCCAGCGCGGTGTCGAGATCCGCGGTCACGGGAATGCCATGCGCCGCCTCGAAGGCACACGCGACCTCGGCATTGGGCTCCACCGCGCGGACGATGGTGACGTCCTGCGGCGCGGCCTGAAGCACGGCAGTGATCTTCTGCCCCCACCAACCCAGACCCGCGAGCGCAACCTTGACCGGCGCGCTCATGCCCGGTTGTCCACGCGCTTGGCGAAGGGATGGATCGAGACATGCTCCCAGATCCCCGCCGCGTAGAACGGGTCATTCTTGTGAAAGGCCATCACCTCGTCGAGACTGTCCGCCTCGACCAGAAAGCACGACCCGATCATGGTTTCCTCGTCCTCGGCCAGAAGCGGGCCGGAGATCAGCGTCTTGATCGGGTTGGTCGCGAGATAGGCCTTGTGCGCGTCGTAGTGGTCGAGGCGCTTTTGCACCTGCCCCACGTAGTCGCGGCAATGAACGATGTAATGCATCCTGTGTCTCCTGTCTGGGATTAGCTGGGCATCCGCGTGGCCGCGAGCCGCTCGGCCAGCGCCTCGATGGCCGGGGCGGCGCTGGCGCGGGCGATCACGACGATGCGGCTCTTGCCGTCGCCGGTGCCGGGGGCCAGCCGCACGGGCCGGTAGATCTGTTCGCGCACCATCTGGAGCGCGAGGGGACGCGGATCGTCGCTGTCGGTCACGATGCCCTTGAGGCGCAACAGCGCGGGGCCGGCCGCCCGGCTCATCCGCGCGATCTGCTGGGTCAGATGGGTCCAGTTCTGCGGCCCCGTCTCGATGAGCCAGGACCGGATGCCCTGTCCTTCTTCATGGTCATGCGCGTGGTCATGCACATGAACGCTGCCCCGCGCGCGCAGCCAGGTGTCGGCCTGCACTTCGCCGGTGGTGCCATTCACCAGCCCCGCGTTGAAAAGCTCCTCGGGACCAGGCGCATCCTGCCCGTCCAGGATCGGAACCAATGGGTTCATGTCCGCGAGCCTGCGCTTCAGGTCGGTGGTGACGCCGGGCGACACGAGGTCAGCCTTGGTCACCACGATGCGGTCGGCGCAGGCGATGTGTTCGGCCCGCGTCTCGCTCTGCGCCGTCGCATCGACCACGGCCACCGCCGCGTCGAGCCGCACGAGGCCCCGCAGCACGTGGTCCGACCCGATCCTGGCCAGCACGGCGGACAGTTCGGCGACGCCCGAGGTTTCCACGATGATCCGGTCGAGCGGCCCGCCCGCTGCCGCGATCATCTTGCGCACGGCTTCGGACAGGTCGTTGCCCGGTCGGCAGCAGACGCGGCCGTTGCGCAGAAGCGCCAGTTGCGCCTCGGGCGCGGCATTGGTCAGCACGACGTCATCGACGCCGAACGCGCCGAATTCATTCACCACGACCCCGGTGCGCCCCATGTCGGGACGCTCCAGAAGCCGCGCGATGAGCGAGGTTTTCCCCGCACCCAGCCCGCCGCCGATGACGGAAAGCGCGGGGCGATTGCGCTGGCCCGGCACGGCCTAGAACTCGCTGTCGGAGGCGGCCTCGAACGGGCGCGGCAGCCACGATCCATCCGCGGGCACGCCCGCCTTTTCAAAGAGGCCATCGCGCGCGGCTTCGACCTTGGACTTGAAGCTCGCGTGATCGAAATCGACAAGCTTGAAGTTCCGCTTGCGCACCTCGCCCGCCACGATGACCGTCTCGACGTTTCCCGCATGCGCCGCCTCGACCACGATGCCGTAGGCGTTGTTCATCGGCATGGTGTTGAGCGAGTTGCAGTTCACGAGGACGATGTCAGCCTCCTTGCCCACGGTGAGCGAACCGGTCTTGTCCCCCAGCCCGCAGGCCAGCGCGCCTTGCAGCGTCGCGAACTCGAGCACTTCGGTCGCCATCAGGGGCAGCGGGTCCACGATGACCTTGTCCTGAAGCGCCTGGTTGTTGACCACGGCACGGGTGCCCGACAGAAGCGCCCGCATGGCCGAGAACATGTCGTCGGGCACCGTCGTCACCACGTCGATGGAGATCGACGGGCGCACGCCCACGGCAAGCAGCGCGAGCGTCGGCGGGAAGCCGTGGCCCATGTGAAGCTCGAGCTCGGGCGCGATGGAGGCCGTGCCGCCGGTGTCTCCGATGATCCGGAAGTCCTCGGACTGGAGCGAGTTGCAGTGCACGTAGGTCACGTCCGGCCCGGTCAGCCCGGCCTTGTGCAGGTCCACCACCGGCTTGTTCATGCCCCAGAGGCCATCGCCCATGTGAACGCTGACCCGCAGGCCAAGGTCGCGCGCCTTGTCGAAGTCATCCTTGGTCACGCGCATCGTGGCGAACTGGTTGCCGCGCGCGGCGAAGCCCATGGTCACGAGCTGGTCGTCCGACGTGAAATACTCGCGCCGCACGCGCGCCACGTCCTCGAAGTCGGTGGGATCGTCGCTCACCGGCACCCATTCGGCGTTGGAGTTGCCATAGCCGAAGACCGCCCGCATCCCGGCGGCCATCAGCCCCTCGACGGCAGCCGAGGCATGGTCGGGTGAGTTGTTGTTGTGCGACCAGTCGTAAAGCGTTGTGACGCCCGCATCGAGTGCGGCGATGGCGCCCAGGTGGTTGCCGATCTTCATGTCCTCGGGCGTGTAGAGGTCGCCCATCACGCCGCGCACGCCCGCGAAATACTGCGCCAGCGTCCAGTCGGCCCCGGTGGCGCGCAGGAGCGCCTGCCACGTGTGGCGGTGGGTATCGACGAAGCCCGGGATCGCGATGCGGCCCTCGCCGTCGATCACCTCGGCGTCCGAGACATCGAGGTCGACGCCGATGGCCGCGATCTTCTTCCCTTCGATCAGGATATCGCCACGCGGGATGACGCCCACCGCGGGGTCGATCGAGATGATATGCGCGTTCCGAATGATCTTGCGTGACATGGCTGTCCTCCTCCAAAGCCTTTTCGCCCCTTCGGACACATGGCCCCCGGGCCATGTCCTCCCACCAAAGGGGTTGCTTGTATCATTGATGCCCCACCGGCACGGGGCAGCGGTCGAAAAAATTATCGAAATGGAAAGTCCGGATCATCTTTCGCCCCGAACGCAAGCGACCCGGCCCTTTGGACCGGATCGCACGACCGTCGTGGCGCGTGCCTTCAGCGGATGTCGAAGCCGCGATAGTTGTCGTCGCGGATGCCGGTCATCTCTTTCACGTAGTTGCCCATCCCGCCCATGTACCACATCGAGGTGCGCGGCTTGCCGGGGATGTTCGCGCCGTTGATCCAGCTGTCGGTCACCTGGAACAGCGTGCCAGCCATGCCCTCCTGGCAGATCCTGACCCAATCCTCCTGCGCCTCGTGGCGGGTTTCGATGATCCCGTCGCCCTCTTCGGCCCTTGCGATCATGTCGGTCAGGAAATCCACCTGCCATTCGTGGACGAGCGGCTGGCTCGTGAACGGGCTGAAGGGGCCGAAGACCATGAGCAGGTTCGGGAAATCCGCGATCGACATGCCGGCATAGGAATGCGGCCCGTCGCTCCAGGCCTGGCGCAGCTTCTTGCCGCCGCGCCCGGTCGTGTCGATCTTGAGGTAGTTGCCGGTCATCGCGTCAAAGCCGGTGGCCATGATCACGACATCCAGTTCGACCTCTGTCCCGCCGATCATCAGGCCTTTTTCCGTAAACCGTTCGATGGGCTGCGCCTTGACGTCGTGCAGCGTGACATTGTCGCGGTTGTAGACGTCGTAATAACCATCCGCGGCCAGAGGGCGCCGGGCGTAGTAGTCACTGGGCGTCAGCATCGCGGCGACCTTGGGGTCCTTTACGATCTGGTCGATCTTGCCCTTGATAAAGTCGGTGGCGGTCTTGTTCGCCTCCGCCGTCGCCGGGATGTCGGAGAAGGTTTCGAGCATGAAGGCAAAGCCGTTGCCTTTTTCCCAAGCCGCCTCGTAAACCCGCTGGCGTTCCTCTTCGGACACGTCGAGCGCCGAGGTTGTCGCCTCCTCGAACCCGAACACCGCGCCGGTGCTCAGTGCCCAGTCGCGAAAGCCGCGCGGATCGGCCTTGATCTTTTCACGGGTTTCTTTCGGAAAGGGTCCGACGCCCAGCGGCACCACCCACTGCGCGGTGCGCTGGAGCACGTGAAGGTGCCCGACCTTGCCCGCGAGCGCGGTGATGATCTGGATGCCGGTCGAGCCGGTGCCGACGACGGCGACGCGCTTGTCCGACAGGTCCGGCTCTTCTTCCGGCCAACGCGAGGCGACGAGGACGTCGCCCTTGAACTTGTCCCGGTCGGGGAACTCGGGCGCGTAGGAGGACGACAGCAGGCCGACCGCCTCGATCACGTATTTCGCGCGCACCACGTCGCCCTTGGCGGTGGTCAGGGTCCAGCGCCCGTCGTCCTCGTCCCAAGCCATCGACGCGATGCGGGTGTTGAAGTTGATCGAGCGTTTCAGGTCGTGCTTGTCGGCCACGGCGTTGAGATAGCCCAGGACCTCGGGCTGCCTGGCGTAGCGTTCCGACCATTCCCAGTTCTGGAACATGTCGAGGTCGAAGGAATAGGTGTAGACGGTCGATTCCGTGTCGACCCGGCAGCCCGGGTAGCGGTTCCAATACCAGGTGCCGCCGACGCCGCCCGCATCGTCGAAGGCCTGCACGTTCAGCCCCATCTCGTTGCGCGTGCGGTAGAGGGCATATAGCCCGCCGACCCCCGTCCCTATGACGGCTACGTCAAGCTCGAGGCCGTTGAGTGCCTTGTCGTTCATGAACCTTCTCCCTTTGTCGTCTCGTGGGGCGGCGATGCCGCGCCATGTTCCTTGCCGCGCCCGCCGGGCGCATCTCGTGAAAATCCTGCCTGTCGCGCGGCACACCCGGCCACACGAGACGATCCGTATGCCCCCGTATGACCCGGCAAACGTGCTCCGACGGCATCGCGTCAGAGGCGTCGGACCTCACTCCCTTGACGCACTCATATGGTATTACGGTATTATCGTCAATACGGGACGTCCGCCGCCGATTTGACCGTTGATCACAAGCTATCGGCAGGCCGTCATCTCAGAATAATCTTGTACAACCGGTAATCCCATAATACGGTATTACGAATGATTTACCGCGTGCAGCGCAGCACCTGCACGCCCTGATTCCCGAGGACCGCATCAATGACGAACCACCCCAAGGACCTTGCCCCGATGCCGCGCGGCGACCTCCTGCCCGAGACGCGGCTTTACATCGACGGGGCCTGGACGGACACGGCCGAGCACTTCGGGGTGGTCAATCCGGCCAATGGCAAAACATTCGCAAGCGTATGTGACGCGACCTCCGATGACGCCCGTCGCGCGCTGGATGCCGCCCATGCGGCGCAGGCCGATTGGGGCCGGGTCGCACCCCGCAAACGGGCCAACCTCATGCACCGCGCCCATGCGCTGATGCTCGAACGCGAGGAGGCCTTTGTTCATGTCATGACGCTGGAAAGCGGCAAGCCGCTGACCGAATCGCGGGCCGAGTTCCTGCTCTCCACCGACTTCCTTCTGTGGTTCGCCGAACAGACCGCCCATCTGGACGGGTCTTATTCGCACAGCTCGAACGGCGGCTTCCGGGTGCTCGTCACCCACCAGCCGGTCGGCCCCTGCCTGCTCATCACGCCGTGGAACTTTCCGCTCCTGATGATCGTGCGCAAGGGCGGCGCGGCGCTTGCCGCCGGCTGCACCACGATCACCAAGACGGCGCAGGAAACGCCGCTGACCGGTGCGCTCTTCATGCAGGTGCTCCACGACGCGGGCTTTCCGCCGGGGGTCGCGAACCTGCTGCACACGACGAAATCCTCGGGCGTGTCCGAGCCGCTCATGCAGGACAAGCGCCTGCGCAAGGTGTCCTTCACCGGCTCCACGCGGGTCGGCAGCCTGCTCATGGAACAGGGCGCGCGCAACATCATCAACGCCTCGATGGAGCTGGGTGGCGACGGACCCTTCATCGTGCTCGACGATGCCGACATCGACCTTGCCGTCGATCAGGCGATCATCTGCAAGTTCCGCAACGCGGGCCAGGCCTGTGTCGCGGCGAACCGGATCATCGTGGACGCCCGCGTCGAGGCGGAGTTCACCGGGAAATTCCTGGCCAAGGTCAAGGCGCTGACCGTGGGCGACGGGATGGGCGCGGTCGATGTGGGCCCGATGATCTCGGCCAGGCAGCGCGACCGGCTTGTCGACACCGTCGCGCAACTGACCGACGCGGGCGGCGAGCTACTGACCGGGGGCAAGGCGATCGACGGCGAGGGGTTCTTCTTTGAGCCCACCGTGGTGCGCTACGTCGGGCGCAACGATGTCATGTGCTCGAACGAGCTTTTCGCCCCCATCGCCACGATCTTTGCCGTCGATGGCGCCGAGGCCGCGCTGGACTTTGCCAACGACAGCGACTTCGGGCTGGCCTCCTACGTGTTCACTCGGGACCTGTCACGCGCGATCACCTTTGGCGAACGGCTGGAGTTCGGTATGGTCGGCATCAACCGCGGCATCATGGCCGACCCCAAGGCGCCCTTCGGAGGCACCAAGACCTCGGGCATCGGGCGGGAGGCCGGGCAGGACGGTATCTACGAGTTCACCGAGATGAAATACATGGCCGTCACCGTGAACGAGGAGGTTGCATGACGACGCTGGAAAACACCCTTGGCCTCGGTCTGGTCCGCCAGCCCAAGACCGTGCTCTTCGGTCCCGGACAGCGCCGGCAGCTTGGCCGATACGCGCGCGGCTTCGGGACGCGGGCGCTTGTCGTCACGGACGAACGCATGGCGACGACGCCGGAGTTCAAGTCGATGCACGACGACCTCGTGACGCAGGGCATGAGCGTGTCGGTCTTTGACCAGGCGCTGCCCGACCTGCCCCGCCAGAACGTCCTCGACGCGACGGCGGGACGCGCGACGGGCGGGATCGACGTGATCGTGGGCATCGGCGGCGGGTCCTGCATGGACCTCGCGAAGGCGGTGTCGGTCATCCTCGCCCATGGCGGCGACGTACGCGATTACTTCGGCGAGTTCGCGGTGCCGGGTCCGGGCGTGCCGATCATCACGATCCCGACCACGGGGGGCACCGGGGCCGAGGTCACGAGCCTTGCCATTGTCTATGACGACGTGAGCCAGATGAAAATGGCGATTGCCGATGCGCATATCGCCCCCGCCGTGGCGATCATCGACCCTGAACTCACGCTGACCTGCCCGCCCGGCCTGACCGCGGCAACGGCGGCAGATGCGCTGTCGCATCTGATCGAGGCCTATACCGCCAGGCCCAAGAACCCGACGCCGGACCAGGTCGCGACGCAGATCTACGTGGGCAAGAACCGGATCACCGACATGTTCTGCGCGCAGGGCCTTCGGCTGATGAACCAGTCATTGGGGACCGTGGTCCGGGAGCCCTCGAACCTCGCCGCCCGATCGGACGTGATGTTCGCGGCCTACTGCGCGGGCATGGCGATCAACACGACCGGCACCGCGGCGGCCCATGCGATCCAAAGCCCCATGGCCGCGATTGGCCACACGCCGCACGGCTTTGGCGTGGGCGCGCTGCTGCCTTACGTGATGCGGATGAACCTGCCCCATTGCACGGCGGAGTTCGCCGAGATCGCGGGGCTCCTGGGCGTGGCGGACCCGGGCGCCGACCAGCTTGACCAGGCCAAGGCAGGCATCGAGCGCGTGGACGAGTTGCTTGAAAACGTGGGATCTCCGACGGAACTGAAATCGCTGGGCGTGGCCGAAGAGCACTTCGACCAGATCGCCGCCTTGGCGGTCAAGGCGACGCGGCTTGTCCTGAACAACCCCGCGCCCCTGACCGAGGCCAACATCAAGACGCTGCTGGCACGGGGCGTCGCCAATGACCGAAGCTGGTGGCCAGTGGCCTGACCCGAACAAGGGGGCGCCGCGCGCGCCCCTTCTCAGACCTCCGTCAGGATGTCCTTGTTGCGCTTCATGTATTCCTCGATGGCCAGCTCGCCCGCCAGCAGGATGTGATGCTCGCAGGCCGCCCAGGCCGCCGCACCGTCGCGCTTGACCGCCGCCGCCTCGATGATGGTTTCAAGCTCTTCGATCGAGGGCTCGATCCGTGCCTCGTCGATAAAGGCGAAGCGGCGAAAGATCGCGATGCGCGCGTGCATGCTGCGCAGGCTTTCGGCCAGCACCTCGTTGCCGCCGCCCTCGGTCAACTGGGTGTAGAAATCAGCCTTGATCAACTCGCGGCTTTCCACGTCGCCCTTGCGGTATTCCCGGTCAAGACGGTCGCGCAGCTTGACCAGCTTCCTGGCCTGCGCGGCGTCGGCGTTCTCGGCAAACAGCTTGCCCGCCAGGCCCTCGAGCGCCGCGCGCACGACGTAGATCGACCGGATTTCCGTCTCTGTCAGCACCGCGACGATGGGACCGAAGTTCGGCACGACCGTGATCAGGTGTTCGCTTTCAAGCTGGCGCAGCGCCTCGCGGATCACCGTGCGCGACACGCCGTAGGCATCGCACATGGCGCTTTCGACAAGGCGCTGACCGGGAACCAGCTTGCCCTCTAGAATATCCTCTCGCACAAGCCGAACGACCTGTTGACGAAGGGGGGCCGCAGTTCTCGATATCACGGTCGATTTCGCCATACAGATCTCCGATTCACGTTGCACATAACACTCGCATGTCCCGCTTTTACACCGACAGGACAGGGGTCGGGAGGGGTAAATGCACGTCAGGAACAATGATACGATATGACAGTAATACCGTCAACGTGAATTGCCCGACCCCAGTCTACACCACGGGGACCGCTTCTGGCCAACCCACTCTCGACACGGGAAATTCGGGCGGTGCCCGGGGGCGGGGCGGACCTGTGCTCCCGCCGACCCAAGGCGCGACAAGCTGGCGTCCCGCACGAAATCGCGCTGGACGCCTAGGCATTATTACCGTAATACGATAGGACAGCGAACGGGCCGGCGCGACGAGGTGCGGCGGCACCGCGCGCTGGCATTGCAGGGGAGGAGACAACACCATGACGGCCAAGCAACGCAAGGTCCAGAACGCCGGTTGGTATCGCTTCAACATCGGCGCGCTCGAATGCACGACGATCTGGGACGGCTATATCCACCATGGCTACGAGGGGCTTTTTCCCAATGCGGACCCGGCGGAACTGGCACGGCTCAAACAGGAGTATCGCCTGCCCAAGGGTGAGTTCTTCCCGATGGATCTGAACCCGGTGGTGGTGAACACCGGTGACAGGCTGATCCTGATCGACGCGGGCATGGGCCGGACCTCGCAGCTCTTCGGCGACACGATGGGACACACGGTGGACAACATGCGGGCGAGCGGGATCGAGCCTGACGAGATCGACATGGTGCTCATGACCCACCTGCACCCCGACCATTCCTTCGGCCTCATCCACCCGGACGGGACGGCGGTCTACAGGAATGCCGACCTATACGTCACGAAGGCCGACTGGGAGGAATGGACGGACGAGGCGAGCCTCAAGCGCAACGATTTCCGCGCGCCCTGGACCGAGGGCACGCTGGCCGCCGTCGCCCCCTACCGCGACCGGGTGAAGCTCTTTGATCCGGGCGACACGATCCTTCCGGTCGTCTCGACCATGTCGGGCGCGGGCCACAGCCTGGGCCAATGCGCCTATATCTTCGAGAGCGAGGGCGAAAAGGTCGTCTTCACCGGCGATGTCGCCCATCACGCGGTCTTTGACCCGATCCACCCGGAGTGGTTCTTTCACAACGACTACGACAGTGATCCCCAGATGGGCGCGGACGCGAAGGCGGCGATCTTTGCGCGCGTGGTGGACGAGAACATCCGTTACCACGGCTACCATTTCCCATACCCCGGCATCGGCGATCTCGAACGGGTCGCGGATGGCACCTACCGGTTTCACGGCGATGCGGTGACTCCGCGCCTTGGCTACTCGGTCGACTAGGCACGGGACCCCGGACATGCCCCAGAACTGCGCAATCGTCACCGGCGGCGGCCGCAACATCGGCCAGGCGATTTCCCTGCGGTTGCAGGCCGATGGCTACCGCGTCTTTGCCCTCGACATCGTGGAGCCAGAGGCCGAGGCGCTGCGCCCCGATGCCGTCCTCGTCGACCTTTCGGATGCCGAGGCCACGCGCACCGCGGTGCAGGCGATTGCCGCCGAGCACCGGGTCACCTGCCTCGTCAACAACGTGGGCATCGTCGCGCCCGCGCCGCTCGAAGAGGTCCGGCTCGAGGATTTCGAGCTGCTCATGAACCTGAACCTGCGCACCTCGATCGTCTGCGCGCAGATCCTTGCCCCCGGGATGCGCAAGCACGGGGGCGGGCGGATCGTGTTCAACACCAGCCGCGTGACAAAGGGCAAGCTCGACCGCACGCTCTACAGCGCGACCAAGGGCGCGGCGCAGTCCATGGCACGGACCTGGGCGCTGGAACTAGCCCCAGACGGGATCACGGTGAACTGCGTGGCCCCGGGCCCCATCGCGACGACCGCCTTCTGGGAAAACAATCCCCCCGACGCGCCCAAGACCAGGGCGATCATCGACATGGTGCCCATTGGCCGGATGGGCACGACCGAGGACATCGCGAACGCGGTCAGCTTTTTCTGCGATGACCGGGCGGGCTTTGTCACCGGGCAGACGCTTTTCGTCTGCGGCGGCGTCACGGTGGGCTAGACCGTTGGAGGCTCATGACCCCCTGACCGCCGCGCCGTTCCGCTCCCGCGTCATGCAGGTCGATCCGGCGTGGATCGACTACAACGGCCACATGAACCTCGCCTTCTACCACGTGCTCTTTGACCGCTGCTGCGACGAGGTGGTGCCGCTCCTGGGCTGTGGCCCGGACTACCGTCGCGCCACGAACCATACGATCTTTGCCGGGCAGGCCCACGTGCAATACCTGCGCGAGCTGAACCTTGGCGACAGCGCCACGGCGACCTTCCGGCTCGTCGCCTATGGCGCCAAGCGGGCCCATGTCGCGTTGGAGCTTTACCACGTGGACGGCTGGAAATCCGCGACGAGCGAGATCCTCTGGCTGCACATCGACCAGTCCGGGCCAAGGATCGCGCCCTTCCCGCAGGACGTGCTGGCGAAGCTGGACCGGATGCATCGTGCCCATCGGGCGCTCCCCCCGCTCGACTGGGTGGGCCAGGGCCTTCGTTTCAAGCCCTGAGGGCGGCCGGCGGTTACCGCTGGCGCGGCCTGCCGGCCGGGCCCGGCGCGAGGCTGAACTTCTTGATCCGATAGTCCACCTTCGCCCGGGTGAGGCCCAGCTTGCGCGCGGCTTCGGACACGTTCCAGCCGGTCTCGTTGAGCGTGGTGCGCAGAAGCTCGATCTCCAGCGTCTCGATCATGCTGGGGCCGGTCGCACCGTCGCGGTCTTCGGCCCGCTGCCGGATATGGAGCTTTGTCGTCTTGGCGATCTCGGGCAGCGTTTCCAGCGCCGAGAACATGTGGTTGATCTCGATGAAGCCGCCCGGATCGGCAAAGATCACGCCGCGACCGATGAGGTTTGACAGCTCGCGCACGTTGCCCGGGTAATCATAGCGCAGAAGCGCGTCAAATCCCGCGCCGGACAGTCCCGCCACCGTCGTGCGATGGCGCTTGCGGTGCAGGGCCAGGAAATGGGTCACGAGCTCGGGTATGTCGTCGCGTCGTTCGCGCAGGGGCGGCACCTCGATCGGCAGGATCGAGAGGAGGTTGTAGAGGTCGGACCGGAAGGTGCCGTCGGCCACGGCCTCCACCAGGGACATCTCGCTGGACGAGATGACGCGGGTACCCTGCTCGCGGTGGTGCCCCTCGGACAAGTAGGAGGCGAGCTTGGCCTGGCGGCCATGGCGCCACCCTCGCCCAGCAGTTCGTCCCTCTCCCCGGCGACCGCGTCGCCCAGCGCCGCGCTGTTGACCGCAACGAACGGGGCCTTCTGGTTGATCCCGAGCGAATGCAGGTACTTGGCAAAGAACGACTTGCCCGTCCCCGGCTCGCCCAGCAACAGGACCGGCTCGCCGAAGGGCGACGCCTTTTCCAGAAGCCGCCGGGTGCGCTGGATGGCAGGGGACGACCCGACGATCACGTCGTCGCTCGGCGGCGTCCGGGTCTCGCTCGTCTCGGGCAGCGCCTTGGCAGGGTTCCAGGGCGCGGACCGCCGCGCCGGTTTGCGGCTGAGCCCGAAGATCTCGAGCTCGGGAACATCGTCCCCCCAGCCCTCGACATCCTTGCCGACCACGAGACACCGGGGCGCGCCCTGCGCGACGCATTCGATCTCGCGAAAGATCACCGGGAACTCGAGCAGCGTCGAGGTATAGCCGGAGGGCACGCCGAGCTGCATCCAGCAGATCGGGCAGTCACAGACCCCGAAATGGCGCAGGTGGTAGGTGCCGACCACGCTGTCGTGCCAGATGAACTCGCCATGGTAGGTCTTTTGCTTCGCGTCGAATTCAAAGCGCCGCGTGGTCACCTTGGCATAGCCTTCGATGGTGTGCAGACGCGGCCCGGCCGCGAGCGACGCGGTCAGGTCCTGCTGCGGAAAGCGCGCCTTCACCACATGCGCGAGCTTGACGCCCTCTTGCCAGCCAAGCCGGAGCGACTGGACACGCGCATGGTCCATGCCGTTGTCCGCGATCATCTGCGCCGCCAGCGCCCCCAGCATGTCGGCCTGCATCAGCACCATGCGGTTGTCGTTGAGCCAGATCCGCCCGTCGCCCAGCGCGAACTGGAGCGCATCGGCGAGATCGTTCAGGGTCGGCGGCGCCCCTTCGTCAAGCAGGAGACTGTCGCCCCTTTGCAGGATTTTGGGCGCGCGCCGCGAGGCCTCGCTCAGCGAGATGCGTCGGGCATTTTCATTATTTTCTGAAATGTGATCGGACATTTCACGTTTTTATCACATTGCAGAATGCGCGGGGCATGAAATTTTATTTATTTGAATCAGTATGTTGATATAATTCTTCCGGCGACCGCAACATTCCCTTCCCATGCCGCCACGAGAATCGACAACAACTTTCATCGCCGGTGACCGTGAGGAGCGCGTCACCGGGCACAGGGAGGAAAACCGATGGACGGCAACAAGATGCCTCTTCTGGACGAGGCTGTCTGGAGCGGAAAGATTTATGTCGGGGAATGGACGGCGGGCGCCGCCGGGATCGAAACCGTCACGGCACCAGCCGACGGATCGAAGGTCGCAGAGATCGGCCGGGCCAGCCCCGATGACCTCGCCCGGGCCGCTGCCCGCGCGGCCGCCCGGCAGCCCGCTTGGGAAGCGACCGCTCCCGCCCGGCGCGCCGAGATCCTGAACCGCACCGCCGATATCCTCGAGGCCAATGCCGAGGAACTGATCCCCTGGATCATCCGCGAGAGCGGTTCGATCCCGTCGAAAGCGGGGATCGAGATCCAGCACAGTGCCGGCTTCCTGCGCGCCGCCGCCGACGCGGCGCTCCAGCCCGGCACCATGGCCTTGGCCTCGGTCGACGGCCGGGACGCGGAAGAAGAGCTGATCCGCGTGGCCCACGGCGTCGTCGGCGTCATCTCGCCCTTCAACTTTCCGCTGATCCTGTCGATCCGGGCCATCGCCGCCGCGCTCGCCACGGGCAACGCCGTGGTGCACAAGCCGGACCCGCGGACCCCGATTTCCGGCGGCGTGATGATCGCGCGCGCCTTCGAAGAGGCGGGTCTGCCCGAAGGGCTGCTGCACATCGTTCCGGGCGGGGCGGATGTGGGCGCCGCCCTTTGCGAGGACCCGAATATCGCGATGGTGTCCTTTACCGGGTCGCCCGAAGTCGGCTCCCGGGTGGGCGAGGCCGGCGGTCGCACTCTCAAGAAGGTTCAGCTCGAACTCGGTGGCAAGAACGCCCTGATCGTGATGGAGGATGCCGACCTCGAGCTGGCGGCCTCGAACGCGGCCTGGGGCAGCTGGCTGCACCAGGGGCAGATCTGCATGGCGACCGGTCTTATCCTCGCGCCCGCCGCGATGGCGGACAGCCTGGCCGAGATGCTGGCGGCCAAGGCCGCGCATCTGCCGGTCGGGGACCCGTCGCGGGAAAACTGTGCCTTGGGGCCCCTGATCGCCGAGAGCGAGGCGGCCCGGATCAAGGGCATCGTCGATGACGCGGTCGCCCGGGGCGCAAGGCTGCACGTCGGCGGCACGCCCAGGGGCACGATGTTCCCGGCCACCGTCCTGTCGGGCGTGCGCCCGGGCATGCGCGCCTTCGAGGAGGAAATCTTCGGTCCCGTGGCGGTCGTCTGTGCCTATGAAAGCGACGACGAGGCGGTGGAGCTGGCCAATCGCACCCCGTTCGGGCTGGTCGGCTCGGTGATCGGCACGGATGTCGCGCGCGCAAGGGCGCTTGGCATGCGGCTCAGGGTTGGGCACCTGCACATCAACGACCAGACCGTGACCGCGTCGCCCATCGCCCCCTTCGGCGGGCGCGGGCGGTCGGGGAACGGGAGCCGGATTTCCGGCCCCGCGATCTGGGAGGAATTCACCCAGTACCTCTGGGTGACGACCCGGCGCGCCGCGGCCCCCTATCCCTTCTGACGGACCGCGCCGCGCCCCCAAGGCGGTGCGGCGCGCCCCCGCCACGACACATGCGACGACCCGCGCCCCGGTGCGCGGGACCAGACCCATCATCCTGGAGGAACAGCCATGTCCCTGCCCATCAAGGCCGCCGTCGCGCGGCAACAGGACGGCACCCTGACCATCGAAGACCTCGTCCTCGAGGCCCCGCGCGACACCGAAATCCTCGTCCGCGTGGTCGCCAGCGGAATTTGTCACACCGATCTCGTGGTCATGGCGGGGCACCTGCCCACGCCCCTGCCCGTGGTCCTGGGTCACGAAGGCTCGGGCATCGTCGAGGCCGTGGGATCGCGGGTCACCAAGGTCAGGCCGGGCGACAGCGTCGTCATGACCTACAACACCTGCGGCACCTGCCCGTCCTGCCGGGATGGCGCGATGTCCTATTGCCACGAGTTCTTTCCGCGCAATTTCTTCGCCACCCGCGCCGACGGTTCAGTGGCCCTGGCGACGGGGGCATCGCCGGGGGAGAAAGTTCACTCGAATTTCTTCGGGCAGTCCTCGTGGGCGACCCACGCGCTCGCCCACGAACGCAACGTGGTCAAGGTCGAGGCGCGCGGCGACGACCTCGCGCTCATGGGGCCGCTCGCCTGCGGCATCCAGACCGGCGCGGGCACGGTGATGAACGCGCTCGCGGTCACGGCGGGCAGCAGCTTCGTCTGTTTCGGAGCCGGCTCGGTCGGCCTATCGGCCATCATGGCCGCCGTCGTGCAGGGCGCGACCCGGATCATCGCCGTCGACATGCACGACAACCGGCTCGCCATCGCCCGCGAGCTGGGCGCGACCCATACGATCAACGCGGCAAGCGACGACGTGGTCGCGCAGGTCAAGGCCGTGACCGGGGGCGGCGCGACCTACGCGCTCGACACCACCGGCCTGACGCCGGTGATCCGGCAGGCGGTCGAGGCGCTGGCCCCGCGCGGCACGGCAGCGGTCCTGGGCGCACCGGCACCGGGCGCCGAGATCGTCATCGACAACACCGACTTCATGTCCTCGGGCAAGCGGCTCATGGGCGTGGTCGAGGGGGAAAGCGACGGCGACACCTTCATTCCGAAGCTCGTCGACCTGTGGAGATCGGGCTGGTTCCCCTTTGACAAGCTCGTGACCTTCTATCCGTTCGCCGACATCAACATCGCGATCCGCGACAGCCACGCGGGCACGGCGATCAAGCCGATCCTGCGGATGGGCTAGGCCCCTCGCGGCACGCCGGTGCGGCCCGAGAGCCAGCGCCGGCCCCTGGCGCGGGCCCTCGGGGAGGGGGGCCCGGCGTCGATCAACGGGTCGCTCGCCGACCGACACACCTGATTTACGGGAGGACATGCAATGACACGAAACACCAACATCACGCGCCGTCGCTTCGGCGCGCTCGCCGGTGCCATAGGGGCCGGGGTCCTGGCGGCGGGCGTCGCACCGCGCGCCTTTGCCGCGTCGCATGCGGACATGATCCGCATCGGATGGGTCGGACCGCGCTCGGGCCCGCTGGGCATCTTCGGCGAGGCAGACGCCTGGCTCACCGACACCTTCGCGGCCAGGCACGCCGAGGGGATCGAGATAGGGGGCAAGACCTACGGCGTCGAGGTCATCCTCGTCGACACCCAGTCCGACCCGGTCCGCGCGAGCCAGGAGACGCGCAACCTGATCAACGGCCAGTCGCCGGACATCGTCATCTCGTCCTCGACGCCGGAAACCACGAACCCCGTTGCCGACGCCTGCGAAGCGGCCGGCGTGCCGTCGATCACCACGATCGCGCCGTGGGAGTCCTTTTTCTTCGGACGGGGCGGCAAGCCAGGCGAGCGGTCGTTCAAGTGGACCTATCACTTCAGCTTCGGGGCGGGCGATTTTGCCCCGCTCTACGCGGACGGCTGGAGCAAGATCGACACCAACCGCAAGGTCGGGATGCTCGTGCCGAACGACGCGGACGGCAACGCGATCCGCGCGGGATTGATCCCCGCCCTCGAAGCGGCGGGGTTCGAGGTCTTCGACGCCGGGCCATACGAGAACATGACGGCGGATTTCTCGAACCAGATCAATTACTTCAAGCAAAGTGGCGTCGATATCATCAACGCCTTCCCGTTCCCGCCGGACTTTCCGGTGTTCTGGCGGCAGGCGGCCCAGCTTGGCCTCGCGCAGCAGGTCAGGATCATGCAGATGGCCAAGGCGGGCCTCTTCGCCGCCGAGATGGAGGCGCTCGGCACCCTTGGCTATGGCCTGTGCACCGGCGCCTACTGGCACCGCGATTTTCCGACCACGTCGCCCGCCACCGGCCTGAGCAGCGCCGAACTTGCGCAGGGGTTCGAGGCGGCCATCGGCAAGCAGTGGACACAGCAGGCGGGGGCGCAGGCAGCCCTGCTCGACGTGACGCTTGCCGCGCTCGTCGCGTCGGGCAATCCCAACGACAAGGCGGCCGTCGCCGCGGCGCTCGACACGCTCACGACCGAGACGGCGGTGGGCACGGTGGACTTCGCGCGCGGACCGATGCCGGGCATCGCGACGACGCCGCTCGTGAACTGTCAGTGGGTCAAGTCCGAGAGCGGTCCCCATGACTTCGCGCTTGACATTACGGCCAACGCGCTGGCCCCCGACGTGCCGATCTCGGCTGACCTGAAGCCCTACAGGATCGGCGGCTAGGCCGGTGCCGCAGGAGAAGGGGCAACCCTCCTTCCCCCCTTCTCCTGCCCTTTGCCAGGGATACTGAACCTCATGTCGTACACTCGGACCCAACCCGCGGCGGCCACCGCCGACGCAGCCCTTGCCCAGGCGCCCGCGGGCCGCGCCGCCACCCCGGACCAGCCCACGGCACTTGCCGCCCGGGGGCTCGTGAAGCGGTATGGAAGCCTGCTGGCCCTCGACCACGTGTCGTTCCACGCCTTCGAGGGCGAGGCGGTCGGCGTCGTCGGGCCGAATGGCGCGGGCAAGACCACGCTCTTCGGTGCGCTCGCCGGAACCTTTCCGGTCAACGCGGGCACCATCCGCTTCGGCGGCACGCCGATCACCACGCTCGGCGCCCGGGACCGCAATCTCATGGGCATCGCCCGCACGTACCAGGTGCCCCGTCCGTTTCGCGACATGACCCTGTTTGAAAACGTGCTCGTCGCCGCGCGGGCTGGGGGCGGCGTTCCGGCCTGCGAAAGCGTGGACCACGCGGCCGAGATCCTGGAGCGAACCGGTCTCCTGCCGCTGGCCAATACCCCTGCCGCTGCCGCCGGGCTGCTCGACCTCAAGCGGCTCGAGGTGGCGCGGGCCATGGCGACCCGCCCCTCGGTGATCCTTCTGGACGAGATCGGCGGCGGCCTGACCGAGGCCGAGCTGGTCACGCTGATCGAGCTGATCCGGGGGATGCGGGCCTCAGGGCTGACGATCGTCTGGATCGAGCACATCCTTCACGCGCTGCTCAAGGTCGTCACCCGGCTCGTCTGCATGGCCGAGGGCCGCGTTCTGGCCGAGGGCGATCCGCAGGAGGTGATGAGTGACCCTGCCGTGCGCAGCGCCTATTTCGGGAGTGACCCCTCATGAGCCTTTTCACGGTCGAGGACCTGACCTGCCGCCACGGATTGCTGACCGCCGTGCAGGGCATCGGCATGTCGCTCGAGCGGGGCGAGGTCCTGTGCATCATCGGGGCCAACGGCGCCGGCAAGACGACGCTCCTGCGCAGCCTTGCCGGGGTGCATCCGGCGGCCCTGGGGCGGATCAGCCTGTCGGGCCGGGACATCACCGGCCACAGGGCACATGAACGGGTGCGCGGCGGCATCGCCATGTCGCCGGAGGGTCGGCGGCTGTTTTACGACCTGACGGTGCGCGAGAACCTCGTGATCGCGGCAGAGAACGGGCGCAAGGGGGACTGGACCCCGGCCCGGGTTCTCGAGGTCTTTCCCCAGCTCGGGCCGCTTGTCGACCAGGAGGCGGGCAAGCTCTCGGGCGGGCAACGGCAGGCCGTCGCCATCGGCCGCGCGCTGGTGACGAACCCCGACGTGATCCTCCTCGACGAGGTGTCGCTCGGCCTGTCACCGGCCGCCGTCGAGGGCGTCTATGCCGCGCTGGCCGAGATCCGGTCGAGGCGCGACATGGCGATGATCGTGGTGGAACAGGACCTGAACCGCGCCCTGGGTTTCGCCGACACCATCCTGTGCATGGCCGAGGGCCGCGCCGCCTTGCAGGGACCACCGGGCACCTTTTCCCGGGCCCGGATCACGGCGGCCTATTTCGGAATGCAAGACGAGGAGACGGCCGATGCCTGACGCGTTCCTTCCGGAGCTGTTGCAGCCCCTGGTGCAAGCCCTCGTGCAGGGCACGCTCCTGGGCGGGTATTACGCGATCATGGCGGTGGGCCTGTCGCTCATGGTCGGTGTCGTGCGGTTCATCAACCTCGCGCATGGGGACATGGCGGTCCTGGGGGCGCTGCTCGTCATCACGCTGACACAGGGCCTGGGGCTGCCGATCTTCGCGGCGATCCTGATCATGCTGCCGGTCATGGCCCTCGCGGGCTACGGCATGCACGCGCTTCTTTTCGAGCGCGCGATGCGGGGCGGGTTCCTGTTGCCGATCCTCGTCACCATCGGGTTGGGCGCCGCGCTGCAAAACAGCATGTTCGGCCTTTGGGGATCGAACACGCGCTCGCTTGGCGCTGATATCGGTGCGCTGTCCTGGGCGAGCTGGACCCTGCCCGGCGGGGTGCTCGTGGGCCAGCTCCCGGTCCTTGTCTGCCTCTGCGCCGTGCTGGTCATCGGGTCGCTGCATCTCGTGCTGCGCCACACCCGGCTGGGCCGGGCGATCAAGGCGACCTCCACCGATGCCGAGGCCGCCGAGCTTTGCGGCGTCGATGCCCGCCGCGCCCGGCGCGCGGCCTCGGCCATCGCGGTCGGCCTCGCCGCCCTGGCGGGCGTGTTCCTCGCCATGCGCGGGCAGATCACGCCCTACTCGGGTCCGGCCCAGCTTATCTTTGCCTTCGAGGCGGTGGTGATCGGCGGACTGGGATCGGTGTGGGGCACGCTGGTCGGCGGCATCGTCCTCGGGATAAGCCAGTCCCTGGGCGGCCTCGTCTCGAACCAGGCGTCGCTTCTGACCGGGCACCTCGTCTTTCTCGCCGTCCTCCTGCTTCGTCTTTTCCGCGAGTGGACGGCGGCGCATGGCGGCTGGCGGGCCTCAGTCCGCGCCTGGACCACGTTGCACCGCGGCCGGTTCGCCCGGCGGAAGGGAGAAAAGGCATGACGACCCGGTATCGACTTGGGGGCCTGTCGCGCCTCGACACGACGCTGATGGCGGCGGGGGCCGTGCTGCTGGCACTGCTTCTCGTGCTGCCGCTCGTTGCCTCGCCGCTGGTCGTGGACAAGCTCACGCTCCTGATGATCTACGTCCTGCTTGCCGTGTCATGGAACCTGCTCGCGGGTTTCGCGGGTCTCGTGTCGGTCGGGCAGCAGACCTTTGTCGGCCTGAGCGGCTATTTCGTCCTGCGTCTGGTCGAAGCCGGGATCGCTCCGCTCCCGGCCCTTGCCGCCGGGAGCGCCGCGGTGCTAGTCGTGGCCTGGCCCCTGTCCTGGATCGTCCTGCGCCTGCGCGCTGCGGAATTCGCCGTGGCCATGTGGGTGATCGCCGAAACGATCCGCTCTCTCGTCATGTTCGACCCGCTGGTGCAGGGCGAGACCGGGCGCTCGCTCATGACGCTGAACGCCATGGATGCCGACCTCAGGCGCACCATCGTCCTCCTGGCCGCGGTGCTCGCGGTATCGGTGGCGCTGGTGACGAGCTATCGCCTGCTGCGCGGGCGGCTCGGCGGGGAAAGCCAGGCGATCCGCGACGACGAAGAGGCGGCAGGGTCCATCGGCATCGACACGCTGCGGGTCAAGCGCACCATCTTCCTGGTCTCTGCACTAGGGTGCACCGTGGCCGGGAGCCTTTGGCTCGCCTCGGCGATCACCTACCAGCCGCGCACGGCCTTCGGCATCAACTGGTCGGTCTTCATGCTGTTCATGGTTCTCGTCGGCGGGCTCGGGAGCTTTACCGGCCCGGTCATCGGCGCCCTTCTCCTGTTTGCGATCCAGGAGGTCTTTGGCGACTACGGAAGCTGGTATCTTGCCGGCCTGGGCGTCGTCGCGATCCTGTTCGCCCTTTACGCGCCCGGCGGGGTCGTCGGGCTGATCACGGGGCGGTCGCTGCGCGAGCCCCTGTCGATGCGCAAGACGCTGGTCGCGCCCAGGGGCTGACCCTCCCGGTCCGGACGAACGACGGGCGCGCCAGGCCGCCCGTCATCGCCGGTTGGCAGGGCCACGGGGATATACTTTCCGGGTAGAACGTCACCTTGTACGTTAAAGTATGAAATTTTCATAAAAATATAAATTAATTGACAGAGCCTGCGCGACTGCCGATAAATCCCCTGCGGCCCCGGGGGGATGCGCCCCAGACCCTGGCTCGGGAGGAGCGCGCGGGGTCGAAGGCGCCAGGACAACGACCTCCGGTCGGGCTGCCGAAAAAGGGAGGACTCACATGACATTACGCAGGCTCGAAACGACCCGCAGATCATTCCTGGCCGGCGGTGCAGGCCTGGCGGCCGGTGCGCTCGCCGGCTTTCCCATGCCGGCACTCGCCAAGAACCGGCCGGTGCGGGTGGGCATCGCCCTGCCCCGGACCGGGCCGCTGGCGCTGTTTGCCGAACATCTGCCCTTTGTCATGGACCAGGTGGAACGGGCAACGAAATACACGGTGAACGTGGGCGGATCGGACCGCCTGGTCGAGCTTGTCATCAAGGACACGCAGTCCAGCCCGAACCGGGCCTCGCAAGTCGCGCTCGAACTGATCCTCGACGAGGGGGTGGATGTCATCCTCGCCAGCGGCACGCCCGAGACGACGAACCCGGTCTCGGACCAGTGCGAGCTGAACGGCATGCCCTGCCTCACGACCGAAGCGCCGCTCGAGCCCTATTTCCTTGGCCGCAAGGGGGATCCGGCCGTCGGGTTCGAATGGACCAACCACTTCTACTTCAGCGGCACGCAGGCCGGTGGCGCGATCCTTGAAATCTTTGGACAGGTCGAGACCAACGGCGTGGTCGGCGCGCTCTGGCCCAATGACAGCGACGGCAACACCTTTGCCCAGATCTATCCGCCGGTGCTGGCCGAGCGGGGCATGACGCTGTCCGATCCGGGCCGGTTCGACATGCCGCTGGCCTCGTATTCGGCGGCGGTGGCCAAGTTCAAGGCCGACGGGGTCGAGATCGTGCATGGCATCATTCCACCGCCCGAGTTCACCACCTTCTACAACGAGGCGATCCAGCAGAACTTCATCCCCAAGGTGCTGTACGCCGGCAAGACATCCGCCTTTCCAAGCGCGCTTGAAACCTTTGGCTCGCGCGCGCACAGGCTGGTGACCGAAGTGCCCTGGGGGCCGCAATTCCCCTATACCTCCCCGATCACCGGGCAGACCGCCGCGGAGGTGGTCGAGGAATACCATGCCGCGAGCGGACGCCAGTGGAACTCGCAGCTTGGTTTCAAGCTCGCGATGTTCGAGGTGCTCTTCGCGGGCCTTGCCCGGATCGAGGACTTGGACGACCCGCAATCCGTGCAGAAGGCGATCTCCTCGATCTCTGACGACACGGTCGTGGGCCGGGTCGACTTCAGCAAGGGGCCGTTTCCCAACACCGCCGTCACCCCCATCGCGGGCGGACAGTGGCTCGAGGGGACAGACTTTCCGCTGCGCCTCGCGATCACCGAGAACACCTTTGCGCCCGACGTCGCCATCGAGGCCAAGACCCTCCCGATGCTCTCGGCATGACGCAAGACGGCGTGACGGCGCCCGGCGACCTGGCCCTCGAGGTCAGGTCGCTGGGCATGGTGTTCGGCGGGCTGGTCGTCTTTGACGGCCTGTCCCTCGAGGTGAAAAAGGGCGAGCGGCTCGGGATCATCGGCCCGAACGGCGCCGGCAAGAGCACCCTGTTCAACCTGCTGACCGCGCTCATCCGGCCAACCGCCGGCACGATCGCGGTCAACGGGCAACCGCTGGGCCGGGTCAAGCCCTGGTCCATCGCCAAGGCCCGGATCGCGCGCACGTTCCAGATCCCCAAGCCCTTCGCCAGGATGACCCTGTGCGAGAACCTCATGGTCGCGCTGACGCATGGCGGGGGGCTGTCGCAGGCCGCGGCGCGCGCGCGCGCGATGGAAACGCTCCGCGGCACCGGCCTGGCCGGACGCGAGGGCGATATCGCGGGCACCCTCGGGGTGCTCGACCTCAAGCGCCTGGAGCTGGCCCGTGCGCTCGCGCTGCACCCGTCGATCCTGCTGCTCGACGAAATCGCGGGCGGGCTGACGGATGGCGAATGCGACGAGCTTTTGGGCATTCTCGAGGACAACGTGAAGCCCGATACCACCGTGATCTGGATCGAGCATGTCCTGCACGCGCTCCGGCGCTACGTGAAGGAGGCCGCGGTTCTTGCCGAGGGGCGGATCATCACGACCGGGCCGATTGCCGAACTGGTCGAGAACGCCGAGGTGCGGCGGCTCTATTTCGGAAAGGACGCCCCATGACGACCGATGCGTCCCGGCCCCTGCTCGAGGTGTCGGACTTGCACCTGCGCTACGGCGGCCTGCGCGCGCTGGACGGTGTCAGCCTGACGGTGAACCGCCGCGAGACGGTGGCCGTCCTTGGCGCAAACGGCGCGGGAAAATCCTCGCTCATCAAGGCGATATACGGGGTCGAGCCGTTCTCGGCCGGGCAGATCCTGTTCGATGGCGTGGCCGTGTCCGGACGCAGCCCGAACCAGATGGCGCGGGCGGGCATCGGCCTTGTGCCGGAGGGACGCAAGATTTTCCCCTCGCTCAGCGTGGAAGAGAACATCCGCCTGGGCGCCGCGATCGGGGGTCATGACAGCGCCGACGTCGACCGGGTGTTCGAGATCTTTCCCGAACTCAAGGAACGCCGCCACGTGCAAGGCACGCTGGTGTCCGGCGGCCAGCAACAGATGATCGCGATCGGCCGGGCGCTGATGGCCCGCCCCCGCCTGCTCCTGTGCGACGAGATCAGCCTCGGCCTGGCGCCGACAGTCGTCGACCGGCTCTACGACGTGATCGGGGACCTCGTGGCCGAGGGCATGGCGGTCCTGATCGTAGAACAGGAAACCAATCGCGCCCTGAAGTCCTCGGAACGCTATTACTGCCTGCTCGAGGGTCGCGTCACCGCGCAAGGCCGCTCGGCCGAGGCGGACCAAGACGAGATCACGCGCGCCTATTTCGGAGGGGATCATGACTGATATCGCCAATGTCGTCATCCAGGGCGTCCTGCTGGGCGGGCTCTTTGCCATCTACGCCCTTGGCCTGTCGCTGGTGTTCGGGGTCCTGAGGATCGTGAACATCGCGCATGGCGACGTTCTCGTGCTGGTCGCCTATGTCGCCCTCGTCATCTGCGACAGCTTTTCGATTTCGCCCTTTCTCGCGCTGCTCGCGCTCATCCCGCTGGCCCTGCTTGGCGGCTTTGCCTTCCAGGTGGGGGTTTTCGAACGGGTGGACCGGCGCGATCCGCTGGTTCCGATGCTGGTGGCCTTCGGCTTTGCCGTGGTCATCCAGAACGGGCTCCTGCTGCTCTTCGGCACCAACCCCCGCAAGCTCGATGCCGGGGCGATCGAACAGCTCGGGGTCTCGCCCTTTCCCGGCATCAATGTCAGCGTTCTCGCGGTGATGATCCTGGTGATCGCCATCGTCCTGATCGCGATCTTCCAGGCTATCCTCTACCGGTCACGGTTCGGCATCCGGGTGCGGGCGGTGTCCGACAGCGAAGAGAACGCGCGCCTGATCGGCGTGGACATCACGGCCACCTTCCGCAAGGCCTTCATGATGGTGATGCTGACCGTCGCGGTCGGTGCCGTCCTCATGGGGATCAAGACCAATTTCGATCCCTTCAGCGGTGCGTCGCGCCTGCTGATCGCCTTCGAGGTCGTGGTGATCGGCGGTCTTGGCAACCTCTGGGGCACGCTGGCGGCGGGGATCGTGATCGGCCTGGCCCAGATGGTCGGGGCCAGTATCGACGTGTCCTACCAGACGCTTGCCGGGCACCTCGTCTTTCTCGTCATCCTGCTGATCCGTCCGCAGGGCCTGTTTCCCAAGGTGGTGGGCTGAGCCATGACCCAGATCCATGTTCGTTCTTCGCTTCTCGTGCTGGCCCTTGCGCTGGCCCTGCTGGCCCTTGGGCCGCTCCTCCTGGGCCGCAGCGAGATCCGCTACCTGACGGACCTGTTCGTCCTGATCGCGGTGGCGCAGCTTTGGAACCTGCTGGCCGGTTACCTCGGGATCGTGTCCATCGGCCAACATGCCTTCGTGGGGCTCGGAACCTACGGGTTCTTCGCGCTGACCCAGCTTTTCGGGGTGCACCCCTTCCTGTCGCTGGCGCTGGCGTTTCCCATCGGCTGCCTGGTCGCCCTGCCCTCGTTCCTGCTGCTCGCGCGGCTTCGGCTGGCCTATTTCGCCATCGCGTCCTGGGTGCTTGCCGAGGTGCTGATGCTCGTCCTGGGCCAGCGCCCCGAATTCGGCGGCGGCACCGGGTCGTCCTTTGCGACCGAGACGATCAGGATGTTCGGCGCCGGCGTCAACGACCGGATCGCGACGAGCTACTGGCTGTGCCTCGGGATGCTGGGGGTCGTGATGGGGTCGATGCTGCTTCTGCTCACGTCCCGTGCCGGGCTGGCGATCCGCGCGCTGCGCGACGACGAGACGGCCGCCGTCGCGGCGGGCATCAACCCGCTCCTGACGCGGGCGGTGCTCTTTTCCCTGTGCGGCGGCATGCTGGCCGTGATCGGCGCGCTGGACACGCTGCAAAAGCTCAGGATCAGCCCGGCCGGCTCCTTCAGCCTCCAGGACTGGACGGTGATGATCATCTTCGTCGTCGTGATCGGGGGGCTTGGCACCGTCTCGGGTCCGATCGTCGGGGCCATCGCCTTTGTCGTCTTTCGCGAGACGCTCAGCGACTTCGGGCCGCTCTACCTTGCCGCCATGGGGGTGCTGGCCATCGGCGTCATGCTGTTCGAGCCGCGCGGACTGGTCGTGATCCTGGCCCGGACGGTCAAGTCCCTGCGCGCGCGGCGCAACGGTTTGGCCGGGGGGGCGTGACCAGGCCAGAGGCGCGCAAGACGGGCCTATCTTGAACCGCCCCGCCAGTCGTCATAATTTCAGTCCGAGTTCAGAAACAAGCCGAACATGCCCGCGTTGAAACAAACCCCGACCCAGACGGAAATGGTCTACCAGGCCCTCCGCCGGGATATCGTCGAGTGCCGGCTTGCGCCCGGTTCGAAGATCAAGATGAAATACGTCTGCGACACGCATGGGGTAAGCCTGGGCGCGGCGCGCGAGGCCCTGTCGCGCCTGTCTGCGGACGGCCTGTCCGTGACCGAGGCGCAACGCGGCTACACGGTCGCGCCGATGTCCTGGACCGAGTTCTCCCAGCTCACCGAAACGCGGACCGAGATCGAGGTCTCCTGCCTGCGCAAGTCCATTCGCCACGGCGATATCGAATGGGAAACCCGCGTCGTCGCCGGGCTGCACCGGTTGCTGCGGGCGGACGATGCCGGGGACAAGACCGACGGCGCCGGGCCGTCGCTCAACTGGGTGCGCGCGCATTCCGAGTTTCACCTGGCGCTGGTCTCGGCCTGTCCCAACACCTACCAGCTTGAACTGCGCAACGATCTTTACGCCAAGACCGAGCGATACCGGTTCCTGTCCCACGCCATGAGCATCAAGCTCGGGCAGCGGGATGCCCGGCAGGAGCATACGGACCTGGCCGAGCTGGCAAAGGCCCGCAAGACCGACGAGGCCTGCGATCTCATGACCGAGCACTTCATGCGCACGGCCCGCGACGTTCTGGACGCGGCGGAGAAGATGGGCGGCGTCACGCCCACGACGATGATCGAGCTGCTTCCCGTGCCCTGGTCGTCGATCCGCGGGTGATCCGGACCGGGCGCGGGGCGCCCGGGTCCTGTCCGTCGGTGCGTCTCAGACCGCATCCTTGCCGAAGCGGCCGTCGAAGGTATCGTCCTCGTCCGGGGGATAGTCACCAGCATAGGCCCTTTTCTGCACCTCCTCCCCGTCCACGCCGGCGCGCCGGGCCGCAAGCATCTTGCGCGGGCTGACGGGCTGGCCGATGGGATTGGCGGCGAACAGCGGCGAATTGCGCATGAAGTCCGAGGATTTGTCCCAGTCCCCGAAGTTGTCATACTGCAACTCGACCGAATTGCCGTCGGGATCGACGTAGTAGAACGACGTGGTCAGACCGTGGTCCACCGTGAAATGCGGGACGATGCCCTGTTTTTCCAGCCGTTCCCAGGTCAGGAGCAGCTCGTCCATCGAGTCGTATTCAAAGGCGGAGTGGTGCATGCCGTTGTGAATGCGGAAGTCCGGGTCGTCGGTGATGTCCGGGGTCGCCAGCAGGCCGATGCGATGGTTGGCCCGGTCGTTGCTCATCCAGGCACCGCCTTCGAACTGGTAAAGCGGCTTCATCCCCACGAGGGTTCCGTACCAGTCGATCATCTCCTGCAAGCGTCCGGTCTTGAGCGTGACGTGATGCAGGACGGGAATGATGACCGACTCCGATGCCTCGGGCGCAGTGCTGTTCATGGCTCTCTCTCCAGTTGGTTCAGGGTGTTGCAGCCCCCGGGCCGTCCAGCCCGGGGGACATGGGCGGCCAGGGGGCCGGGGCCCGTCAGTCCGTGGTGCCGCTCGGACCCAGGCAGTGACTGTCCGACACGGCGGTGATCAGCGCCGCGGCCGGGTCGGGCAAGGCGTGACGGGCAATCCACGAGACATGGCCGTCCGGCCGCACCCCCACGGCGCCGCCCGCCTCGATCTGCATCAGCCCGACCGCATGCGGGCCGAACGCCGCGAGCTGTCGCACCGTGACGGGCAGACCGGTGGCCTGCGAGGCAGCGGCGGCGGCCGCGTCCCAGCCCGGCCCATCGGCAAAGACGGTCAGACCCTCGCGCGCGACGGAGGCGAGCGTCGAGCCGTCCCATCCGCGCCCGGCATTGGCAAAGGGCATCCGGCGGCCGACATGGGCACCGCCCGCCCCCGGTTCGGCCGGGTCGCAGGTCTCCGTGCTTAGCGCGCCCTGCCGGTAGGTGAAGTCGAGGTCCACCTCGGCGCCCTGCGAGAAATGCGGCGCCTGGGCCTGGATCGCAGCATCCACGCGGGCCCGTTTCGCCGTCGCCTCGGGGCTGTCTCCATCAACCCCGATCTCGGCCGAGGGGAAGGCGCGCAGGGGTCCCTCTGCCGCTTCGGCGGCAATGGGGGCCAGCGTGTGAAACCCGAGCGCCTCGTCGATCGCGGCCATGTTCTGAAGGTTGCTGACACTGTGATCGGTGTTGCGCTGCGCGATCGGCTGGCGTTCCTGCTGGTAGGTATCCAGCAGCCCGACCGGCGCGAGGCCTCGGATCACGGCGTCGAGCTTCCACGCCAGGTTCTGCGCGTCCTGAACGCCGGTGTTCAGCCCGAGCCCCCCGGTCGGCGGGAACCGGTGGCAGGCATCGCCCGCCAGGATGACACGGCCTTCGCGATACCGGTCGGCGACCTGCGCGCTCATGTTCCAGCCGGAGAGACCGACCAGGTCGACCGGGATGGTCTCGTCCCCGATGGCCTTGCGCACGATGCGAAGCGCCGCGGCTTCGTCAAAGGTCTCGAGCGGCAGGTCCCCGATCGGCACCAGCATGGCCCAGTTGCGCGAGGTCCGCTCGAAATTGATGAACAGGCCGCGCACGTCCTGTCCGCAAATCCAGTAGAGCACCCCGTAGTCCGAGCCGAGAAGATGGTCCACGTCCGCACGGAAGTAGATGGTCATGAACCGGGCCAGGGACTGGGGACCGATCATCTTGATGCCGGTCGACCGGCGCACCGTGCTGCCCGCTCCGTCGCAGCCGATCACCCAGTCCGCCTCGATCACCGTGAGTCCGGTGGCGGTTTCGACCGTCACCTCGGCCTTGTCCGCCGCCTGTGTGACCTGCGTGACCCTGTGGCCGTAAAGGACCTTCCCGCCCAGCTCTTCGAGCCGGGACCTGATCTGCGTTTCGAGCTTGTTCTGCGGGATGTTGATCGACGGGATCCCGGCGACCGGGCGGTCCCCGTCCACGTCGATGGCGGTAAGCTGGAACACGCCGAACTTGCGTCCGGCCAGGGTCTCGACCCAGTTGATGTGCCCCTTGAAGGCGTCGGGATCGCCCGCCGCCATGGTCCGTTCGCCCGCGCCCAGTTCGCTCAGGACCTCCATCGTCCTGACGTTGATCACATGGGCGGCCGGCAGGCCTTCGGGTTCCGTCCGCTGGTCAAGGACGATCGGCGCGTAGCCGCGCTGATGCAACAGGCAGGCGGCGGCCAGCCCTGTGGGTCCGGCACCGACGATGACGATCTTTTCGTTCTGCATGGGTCCTCCTCCGTGCCGCATGTCAGGCTTTGTCCAATAGCGGCCAATATTTTATAAATCAATTATGATTTTATATTTTTTTACGGGGTAGCTTTCGACGACTCACCGCAAGCGGGCCAAGGGGATTTGCTGTCATGTGTCCGGATATCGCTGCAAAATATGGAGGCCCTGTCCACCCGGCGGGCCGGGGTGTCCGCCGCTTCACAGGGGCGCTTCACGGGGGCGTTTCACGGGTCGTCGCGCGGGGTTGCCTCGCCGGACCTTGTCCTGCCAGACCTTGCCTTACCGGATCGTCTCACTCTGCGGACACTTCCGAGGTCGCTGTTTACCGCGGATCGTCCGGGCCGTTTTATCGACAAAATGGCAAATCGGGCGGTTTCATCGCTGATCCGGTGCCCGCTTCGGAACCGGGTGCGATCGGTCGCCGCACCGGTCCGGACCACCCGCATCAAGACGTGCCTGCGACCGGGGAGGAGACCGGGTCCAGGCCATAGAGGAGGAGATGTCTACCATGAAGAACGCCACACCGCTGTCCCTTGTCCTGGCCCTGCCCGTCCTGGCGACGCCTGCCCTGGCCGCCGAGACGATCCGGATGACCATTGCCGCCGGGCTTCCGGTCCACAGCACCGGCGTGTCCTACCTCGAAAACCTCCTGATCCCCGAGGTGGACCGGCGGCTCGCGGAAACGGGCGACTACCAGATCGAATGGACAAAGGGTTGGGGCGGCACGATCGCGGGGCAGTTCGACATGTTCGAAGCGGTCGAGGATGGCATCGTCGACATCGCCTACGTGAACACGCTTTTCGAGGGCGCCAAGCTGCCGCTCGAACAGATCACCTTTGTCACCCCCTTCGGGAGCACCGATCTCAAGCAGACGATGGCGACCTTCGACAAGGTGCGCGAAGAGATCCCCGAGCTTGACGAACAGTTCCTCAAGCACAACCAGCGCCGGCTCGCGATCTCGGGACTGGTGAACTATCACATGCTGTCCACGTTCGAGATCAACACGCTCGACGACCTGGAGGGCCGCAAGTTCGGCGCGCCGGGGCTGGCCGCGAACTGGCTCGAAGGCACTGGTGCGACGCCCGTGTCTGGGTCCCTGTCCGAGTACTACAACTCCCTCAAGACGGGGGTCTACGACGGGGTCCTGATGTTCGAATCCGGCATCCCTTCGTTCAAGTTCTACGAGGTGGCGCCGATCATCACCCGCGTCGGCTTCGGCTCGCAGCTGACCACCAACATCACGATCAACGAGGACAAGTGGCAAAGCCTTCCGCCCGAGGTCCAGGAGATCCTCATGGAGGTGGCCGCCGACTACGAGACCCAGCTTGTCGATGCAACGGTAGAGCGCGCGGCGACAGGCCTGCAAACGGCCGTGGAGAACGGCGCGACCATCAACGACATGCCGACGGGCGAGATCGCCGCGCTGGCCGCCGCGCTGCCCAACATCGCCCAGCTCTGGGTGACGACCACGGATGAAAAGGGCCTGCCGGGCACGCGGATGCTCGAGGCCTGGATGCAGGC
The DNA here is from genome assembly GCA_001626765.1 of Maritimibacter sp. REDSEA-S28_B5. Taxonomy (GTDB): domain Bacteria; phylum Pseudomonadota; class Alphaproteobacteria; order Rhodobacterales; family Rhodobacteraceae; genus Maritimibacter. Next base: position 136,084 of record LUOO01000007.1, on the reverse strand, counting down.
GTCGCGCGACGCGGGCGTGACCTTTGCCCGCGACTGGGACAAGGAATGACAGGCGGACGGGGCTGACGACGTGTCCAGACACTCGAAACGAACCGAGACCATCGTCCGCGCGATTTCGCGGGCGATGGCCCTGCCGACGGCGACGCTCGCGGTGATCGGGTCGGCCTGGATCTTCGCGATCATGATCCTCGTGAACGCGGACGTCCTGGGCCGCGCGCTGCTGTCCCGCCCCATCGACGGCGTGCCCGAGATCGTCTCGCTGTCGATTGTCGGCATCGTTTTCCTGCAACTGGCCAACACCCTGCGCATGGGGCGCTTCATCAGCTCGGACATGTTGCTGTCGCGGCTTCAGGCCGCGCGGCCCCGGCTGGGGCAGGCGCTCGAGGCGCTCTATCACGTCTTTGGCGCGCTCACCTTCGCGGTCATCACCTGCTACGTCAGCCCGAAGTTCGTCGAGGCCTGGCAGGAGGGGACCTATGTCGGCAGCCTGGGGCGCTTCACGATGGAGATCTGGCCGATCCTTCTGATCATCGTCGTCGGCTCGGCGCTGACGGTGCTGCAATACCTGGCGCAGGCGCTCTACCACCTGCTTGCCGCCGCGGCCCTCGTGGCGCCCCCGGCACCGCGGCCCGGCGACACTGCCGATTTCGACTGACCGGAGCGTTTTGACATGGACCCGTCCATCATCGGCCTGATTTCCCTGGCGCTCATGATCGCGCTGATCCAGCTCGGGATCCACATCGCCGTCGTCCTCCTCGTGCTGTCCTTCGTGGCGACCTGGATGATCCGCGGCAATATCGACGTGGCCGGGAGCCTGCTGGCCAAGGCCGTCGAGACCTCGTTGCAAAGCTATTCCTTCGGCGTCATTCCCCTGTTCGTGGCCATGGGGCTCTTGGTCAGCGTGTCCGGCGTCGGGCGCGACACCTTCGACGTCGCGGGGCGCGCGTTCCGGCGGGTGGCCGGCGGGCTTGGCATGGCGACGGTGGCGGCGAACGCGGTCTTTGCCGCGATCAACGGCAGCTCCATCGCCTCGGCGTCGGTCTTTACCAAGCTCGCGGTGCCCGAGCTGATGCGCCAGGGCTATACGCCGCGCTTCTCGGTCGGCGTGGTGGCCGGGTCGTCGGTGCTGGGGATGCTGATCCCGCCCAGCCTGCTCTTGATCTTTTTCGGCATCATCGCCGAGGTCTCGATCGGCGACCTGTTCACCGCCGGGATCCTGCCCGGCCTGCTGCTGGCGGGCGCCTTCATGCTGGTCATCCGGCTGATGATCCGGATCAATCCCCGCCTCGTGCAGGCAGAAGCCGCCGCGCCGGAGCCGGACAGCGACACGTCGCTGGCCCGCGACCTGGGCAAGCTGATCCCGATCGCCTCGCTCATCTTTATCGTGCTGGGCGGCATCTACGGCGGCCTTTTCACGCCGGTCGAGGCGGGTGGGGTCGGCGCCCTTGCCGCGCTGATCCTCGCCATCGCGAAGCGCCGCCTGACCCTGCGTGGTCTGTGGCACGTCCTGACCGAAACCGGCTACGTGACCGCGTCGATCTCGGCGCTGATCATCGCGGCACATATGTATGCCAACATGCTCGCCTTGTCGCGGCTGCCCAACCTGCTGGGCACCTGGTTCACCGAGGCCGAGTTCAGCCTGGGCGTCCTGCTCTTGCTCTACCTGCTCGCGATCCTGCTTTTGGGCACGATCCTCGACGCGATCTCGATCATCCTGATCCTCCTGCCGCTGGTGCAGCCGATCATGATGGCGCAGGGCGTCGACATGGTCTGGTTCGGGATCGTCACGATTATCGCGGTCGAGGTCGGATTGCTGACCCCACCCCTGGGATTGGCGGTCTTCGTGATCAAGACCAACCTCAATGATCCGACCATCTCGCTTGGCGACATCTTCCTGGGCACGCTGCCCTTTGCCCTGACCATGCTGTTCGTTCTGGCGCTGATCGTGATGTTCCCGATCATCCCGCTCGCGCTGGTGCCATGATGGAACCGCAGGGAACGACCGCCATGACACAGGCCTTCGACGGAGCGGCCCTCGACGCTGGTGAGCGGCCCTCGGGCGGCGGCGGCACGCTCCTCATGTACGATGTCTATCGCCGGATACGGGACGACATCATCATGGGCCGGCTCGAAGCGGGCCGGCGGCTTCGTATCGAGAAACTCAAGGCCGACTACGGCACCGGCGCGTCCCCCTTGCGGGAGGCCCTGTCGCTCCTGATCCCCGAGGGCTTTGTCGACCGGCTCGAACATCGCGGCTTCCGGGTGTCCTTCGTGACCCTGGCCGAGTTCGACGACCTGCTCTCCATGCGGTGCTGGGCCGAAAGCCGTGCCCTGCGCGCGTCGATCGAGCGGGGCGGCAAGGACTGGGAAAGCCGGATCGTCCTCGCGCTTCACTGGTTCACCCAGGCCTTTCCCGATCACGATGCGCGCGACGCCCGGGCGGGCGAACGCCGCCGCCTGCACAAGGCCCTGCACATGGCGCTTATCGCCGAATGCGGATCACCCCTGCTCCTGGACCTGTGCAGCCAGCTTTTCGACCGGAACGACCGGTATCGGTCCCTCGTGAACTTTGCCGCGCCTGCCGACCGGGACTACGTGGCGGAACACGACCGGATCGTCGAGGCGGTGCTTCGACGCGATGCCGAGGCCGCCGTCGGTGCCCTTGTCGACCATTATGGAAACCTCAGGCGGCAGCTTGAACCCATACTCACCCCGTGAGACGCATCCGCGTCCCGGACCCTTTCGCAAACCCAGCAACTACCAAGGAACTTGCTCATGCGCCTTATCTCTTTCCTCCGCCCGGACGGCACGGCCAGCTACGGGACGACCGACGGCACGACGGTCCACGATGCGGGGGCCGAGCTGTCGGGAACCTATGCCGACCTGCGCGCCGTCCTCGCCGCCGGTGCCATCTCGGAGCTTTCGGGTCGCGGGCCGCAATGCGCCCTCGACGAGGTGACGCTTCTGTCGCCGGTGCCGAACCCCGACAAGATCATCTGCATCGGTCTCAACTACATGAGCCACATCAAGGAAACCGGGCGGGACAAGCCGACCTACCCGTCGATCTTCACCCGGTATCCGTCGTCCATCGTGGGGCATGGCACGCCGCTCGTGCGCCCGAAGGTCTCGGACAAGTTCGACTACGAGGGCGAACTGGCGGTGATCATCGGCAAGGCCTGCCGTCACGTCTCGACCGAAGCGGCTCAGGACGTGATCGCCGGATACACCTGCTTCAACGATGGCTCGATCCGGGATTTCCAGGTCCACACGACCCAGTTCTGGCCGGGAAAGAGCTTTGAGGCCTCGGGTGCCATGGGTCCCTGGATCGCCACCGCGGACGAGGTCGGCGATGTCACCAAGCAGACCCTGACCACGCGGATCAACGGCAATGTCGAGCAACAGGCAGGGATCGACGACCTTGCGATCACGATCCCGGAGATGATCGCCTACCTCTCGCAGATCCTGACGCTTCAGCCGGGCGACGTGATCGCGACCGGCACGCCGGGCGGCGTGGGTCGCTTCCGCGAGCCGCAGCTCTACCTCGAACCGGGCATGACCGCCGAGATCGAGATCACGGGCATCGGCACGCTGTCGAACGGCATCGTGGACGAGGCCTGAGAAAGGTCGCCGCCCGGACGGCCCCGCATGGATCGTCCGGGCGACATTGGCCCCGATCTTAAACCAAAGAAAAGGACGCCCCGCGTGGGCGTCCTTTTGGCCTCTGCCGCTGCTACAGTCCGATGGCCACGCGCGCCTCGGCCGCGGACATGAGGGGAAAGCCCAGGTCCTCGAGCAGGCGCGCCGCCTTTTGCACCATGGCGGCATTCGACGGGGCCTTCTGCCCCTTGGCCAGCCACACCGCGTCCTCCATCCCGATGCGAACATGCCCGCCCAGCATGGCCGACTGCGCAAGCATCGGAAAGGCTTGCGCGCCGGTCCCGAAGCCAGTCCAGATCGCGGACGGAGGCAGGAGGTTGCGGGCATAGATCAGGGTCTCGGGCAGCGGCACAAAGCCGTGCTTGACGCCCGTGACGATCGAACAGAGCGGCGCCTGCTGGAAGATATTCTCGCCCATGAGCTGGTTGAGGATCGAGATGTCGCCACTGTCAAAGAGCTCGATCTCGGGCCGCACCCCGGCGCCCTGGATCAGCTCGGCCATCCTGCGTATCGACGGAAGCGTGTTGATGACCACCTCGCCGCCGAACACCATGGTGTTCAGGTCCAGCGTCGCGATATCCGGTTTCAGGGCGAGGACGTGCTCGACCCGCGCATCGGGCGGAAGCAGGTTCGTCTTGGGTCCGGGCACGACCGGATTGTCCGGCGAGGGATCGAAGCGCCCGCCCAGCCCGGTGGTCAGGTTGATGACGAGATCGTCGTTCTCCTGCCGGATCCTGTCCACCACCTCGCGGTAGAGGGCCACGTCCATCGAGGGCATCTCGGTCGCCGGGTCCCGGACATGGACGTGGACGATGGCCGCCCCGGCCTTGGCTGCGTCGAGAGCCTGGGTCGCCAGTTCCTTTGGCGTGATCGGCAGGTTCTCGTTCTGCTGCCGGGTCGAGAAATTGCCGACGAGGGCGCAGGTCAGGAAGACCGGGTGCATGACGTTTCCTTTCGTGAGGATTGCCGGGTCGGGCAAGAGGTCTGGATCGGGCGGGCCCCGTCAGCCTACATGACCGACGGGAGCCAGAGGGTGACCTGCGGGAACAGGACGAGGATGAGGATCCGGACGCAGTCTGCAAGGAAGAAGGCCAGGATCCCGCGATAGATCGCCGTCAGCGCGATATCCGCGCGCATCGCGTTCAGGAGCATGACGTTGATCCCGATCGGTGGCGTCAGCATGCCGACGCCGATCAGGGCCACGTTCAGGATCCCCCACCACACCGGGTCGTAGCCCAGGGACAGGATGATCGGCAGAACGAACGGCAGGGTCACGACGACCGCCGCGACCTCGTCAAAGAACGCGCCCAGCACCAGGTAGATCAGCACCAGCACGAAGATGACGCCCAGCGGGGGAAGCCCGAGGCTTTCGATGGCCCCCATCATCTCGCTGCTGACGCCGCTGAGGCTGATGAAGTAGGAAAAGATCATCGCGCCGAACACGATCACATAAATCATGACGGTGGCCACGCTGGCCTCGGACAGGACCGACAGGAAGCTGGCGCGGTTGAGCTTTCCCCGGGCCAGGGCAAAGACGAAGGCAAAGACGACGCCGACCGCCGCTGCCTCGTTCACCGTGAAGACGCCGGAATAGATGCCGCCCAGGACGAGGATCGCGAGGGTGATGGCCCCCCAGGACTTGCCGATGGCCCGGATCCGGGTGCGCATCGGCAGCTTGGGGGAGCCGGGCATCGCCTCGGGATTGCGCCAGGCGACGATCGCGATGGCCGCGAGGTAGAGGACGACAGAGAGCAGGGCGGGCAGGATGGCCGCGGTGAAAAGCTCGAGAACGGATTCCTCGGTCAGCACGCCGTAGAGCACCATGATGCTGGAGGGCGGCACGATGATCCCGAGCGTCCCGCCCGCCGCCACGGCGCCGGCCGAGCTGCCCTTGGCGTAGCCCCGGTTGATCATCTCGGGCAGGGCGACCCGGCCGAAGGTCGCGGTGGTTGCAACCGACGACCCGCAGACGGCGCCGAACCCGGCGCTTGCGACGATGGTCGTCGCGGCCAGCCCGCCCGGGCGGTGCCCGACCAGGGCCTCGGCCGTTTCGAAGATGTCGCGCGCCAGTCCTCCGGTCGCCGCGAGGCTCCCCATCAGCATGAAGAGCGGGATCACCGCGAGGTCGAGGTTGGACATGGTTGCCGCTGGCTCCGAGGCCAGCAGCTTGAGCGCGGGCCCCCAGCCGGTCATCGAGGCGAAGCCGCCGATCCCGACCACCGCCATCGCGATCCCGATCGGGACATGAAGCGCGATCAGGACGAACATGCAGATGAGGCCCAGCAGGGCAATCGTGGCCGGATCCATTACCGCATCCCCTTGTCTGTCGTCGCGGGGCCGTGTTCGGGGGCGCGCGTACTGACGTTGTCGAAAAGGGCGCCGATGTCCTTGATGACGTTCGACGCCTGGATGATTGCCGCGTAGTAGAGGAACACGGTCGCGACGCTCCACCAGGGCCAGATCGGCCAGGCCAACACCCAGGTCCGCCGCCCGCTCGTGTACATGCCTTCGACGAAGGGAATGAACTGTACGGCCATCAGAAGGATGACGGCAAAGACCACGAGGCTCGCAAAGAGCGTCAGCAGCTTGTTCACGCGCATCCCCAGCATTGTCCCGAGGACCTCGACCGTGATGTTCTTGCGATCCGCGAGGTTGGCGGGAATGCAGCTTGCGATGACGACGGCCATGACCACGGCGCTGACATCGTTCACCCCGTGCAGGGGGGCCGAGAAGAATGTCCTCAAAAGGGCATCCGCGGTCATCATGATGGCCAGTGCCAGCAGGCCGGCAAAGCCGACAAGTGCCAGCCAACGGGCTCCAATCCGCAAAAAGCGGTCCAAACGTACCAAAGCCATACCTCCCCTGGGCTCAGTTCAGAAAGCTCTATCGTCAACAGAGCCGTGTCTCAGCCGGCATCTTGAAACTGTTCGCGTTCCGGACACCGGACGCGCCCTAGCTCGCTTCGCGGAACTGGGCGATTTCCGCCGAGGTCAGCTTGCCGACAAGATCGCGCGAAATCGCGTCGGCCGTCCGAAGCAGCTTTTCGCGATACATCGCGAGGCTCTTTTCCAGCGTCAGCGAACTTGTCGACCAGATGAGCGTCAGGCAGGCGAAGACTCGGTCCTCGTACCAGATCGGCGCCGAGATACTGCCGGTTTCCGGCGTGAAGTCCGACACGCGGAAGCCGACGCCCAGTTTCCGCACCTTGGCGAGAACGGCGTCCATGCCGCCGTCCCGCATGACAAAGGGCGGCTGCAATCCCAGGGTTTCCGCGAACAGGGTCAGGAGCGCCTGGCGGTCCGTTTCGGACATGTTGGCAAGAAGCGCGCGGCCCCCGGCGGTTTCGATCAGGGGAACCTGCTTGCCGACCATGCCGTGATTGACGGAATAGGGGCTGATCTGGTGGGTCGATTCCCGGATTTCCATGGCAGAGCCGCGAAGCGTCACCAGGTCGAGCGGCCAGAGCACGTCACGCCCCAGCTCGATCATGTGCGGCACGGCGACCTGGCAGACCCAGTCCTCTTCCCTGAACCCCGAGCTCAGTGACTTCACATGCCGGGTCGGGCGCCAGCGATTAGAAAAATGGTCCTTCGAGACCAGCCCCATGTCTGCCAGCGTCTTCAGCAACCGGTAAACGGACGGGCGCGGAATGCCCGTCAGATCGGCGATGTCGCCCGGCTTCGCACCGCTGAGCCGGTTGACCGCCTGAAGGACGGTGACACCCCTCTCCAGGGCCCTGATCGATGAATCGGAAATGGCCTTTCCTCCCCGTTGCGATGGTCAACGTCTACCCATTTAGTATGTATGCTGTCAAAATCAGAGTCAAAGAAAATTGTCTTCATGGACGTCTGAGATCAAACAGCGAAGGCTTGTCGGAAAAGGAAATCTTGTTCCTCACGCGCCCGTTTCTCCTGGATTCTCACATAGCGGACTGGCGGGACCGCGAGAAAAGCAATCCGCGGACTGTCCGCCAGCCGAACAGGATTGAGTTTGCGAGGGCATCGCGCACCGAGCAAGGCTAATGCTTCGGACAACAGTCTCGCGGTCGCCTGCCTGGACCGTCCCGGCCCGTTTCGCCGAACGGGCACCGGACCGGCGCGATACAACAGCTTGGGAGGAGCATGCTCATGTCGATCACATCGCTCGGCTACATCGGGGTCAACTCGAAAAAACTGGCCGACTGGGACGATTTCGCCACCAACCTTCTCGGGATGCAGAAGGTCGACGAAGGCGGGAACACCGGGTTGTTCCGCATGGATGACCGGAAGCAACGGCTGATCGTCACCGGCGAGGGCGACGAGGACCTGGCCTTCATGGGCTGGGAAGTCGACACGCCCGCGGACCTCGATGCGCTGGCGTCGCGGCTGGACAACCACGGGGTCGCGGTCACCTGGCATGGCGCCTCTCTCGCCGACCAGCGCCATGTTGCCCGGCTCATCTCGTTCAGCGATCCGGACGGAAACCGGCTCGAGGCGTTCTGCGGTCCCGAAGTGGCCAGCGACCCGTTCCTGTCAGGGCGGCCCATTTCCGGCTTCAAGACCGGCTCTCTCGGCATGGGCCATGCCGTGCTGCACGTGGCGAATGTCGAGGGTATCCTGCATTTCTACCGCGACATCCTGGGCTTCAAGGTCACCGATTACGGCCTGACCCCCTATCCGCTCTACTTCTTCCACGTGAACGGGCGGCACCACAGCTTTGCCATGGTGGGATCGGGCCGCAAGGGCATTCATCATTTCATGGTCGAGCTCCTGTCGCTCGACGACGTCGGGCAGGGCTACGACATCGCGCAGGAGCGTGACGAGGGCGTCGCCTACACCCTGGGCCGCCACGCCAACGACCACATGATGAGCTTCTACTCGCATACCCCGTCCAAGTTCTTTGTCGAATACGGATGGGGCGCGCAGGTCGTCGATCCCGAGACCTGGCAGCCCTTTGAAACTTCCGAAGGCCCGTCGACCTGGGGGCATGAACGCCTTTACCTGCCCGAGGACGATGCGGTGCGGCTGCGGATGCGCGAGATGCGTCACGAAACCGCCCGGACCGGCTTTCGCGCACCCGACCCGCAACCCAATTGTGCCTGGCTCGACCGGGTCGTGCACAGCGAATGATCCCTGTCCGGCTGACGGTCACCGGCGCGTGCCGGGACCCTTGGCCCGACGGCGAAACCTGAAACAAGACCAATCAGGAGAAAACCTATGTCTGAGGTACACACTGACGTCGCCATCATCGGTGGCGGCCCTGTCGGGCTGAGCGCGGCGGCCATGCTGGGTCACCTGGGGATTTCCTGCGTTCTCCATGAGCAGAACGAGACGACCTCGTTCCACCCGCGCGGACATGTCGTCAACACGCGGACGATGGAGATCTTTCGCGGCCTGGGCGTGGCGGCCGCGGTCGACGAGGTCTCGCTGCCGCTCGAGCGGCACGCCGGCATCGGCTTCGTGACCAGCCTCGCGGGGGACGAGATCGGCGTTATCGAGACCCGGGGCAACCCGGAGTGGGCGCGCATCGAGCGCCAGCAGAGCGCGGTGTTCAAGAGGTCCTGCCCGCAGGACGTGCTCGAGCCCGTTCTGCGGCAACAGGCCGAGGCCTGCGACAGCGTCGAAACGAGGTTCGGCCATCGGATCACGGGCATCGAGCAGGACGCGACCGGCGTCACCCTGGGATGGGAGACCACGGGCGGCGCCACCGGGCAGACCCGGGCGAAATACCTGATCGCGGCAGACGGTCCGCGCAGCTTTGCGCGCGACAGCGTCGGCATCGGGATGAAGGGTCGGTCGATCGGACAGCAGATCGGCGTCTATTTCCACGCCGACCTCTGGAGCCTCGTCGAAAAGCGGCCCTACCTGCTTTACTGGATCTACAACGCGACGACCTCGGGCGTGCTGATCTCTCTCGATGGCCGCACCCGTTGGACCTACAACTTCGGCTACGGCGAGACCGAGTCGCGCGAGGACTTCACCCAGGAGCGGTGCCTCGACATCCTGCGCGCGGTGATCGGTGATCCGTCCATTCCGATCGAGATCAAGAACGTGATGCCCTGGCGGATGCAGGCGCGCATTGCCGACACCATGTCGTCCGGGCGCGTGTTCATGGCCGGCGACGCGGCGCACCCACTGCCGCCGACCGGCGGCCAGGGCATGAACACCGGGGTCGCCGACGTGCAGAACCTCGTCTGGAAGCTCAACCTCGTCCTGCGGGGCAGCGCACCCGAGAGCCTGCTCGACACCTACGACATCGAACGTCGGCCGGTCGCGACCTTCAATGTCGAACAGAGCGCGCGCAATGCCGAAGCGATGGTCAAGAAGGGCCTGTCGGGCATGCTCGCGAACGAGAGCGAACTCCTGTCCAACCTTGAGGGGCCGGAGGGCGCGGCGAACCGCGCGAAACTGGCCGAGGGCATTCCCGAGCAGCGGGCGCATTTCGACTACCCTGGCCAGACCTTCGGATACCACTACGCATCCGCGCTCATCACGCCAGATGGCACCGCGCTGCCGGACTTTTCCGTCACCGAGTATCGTCCGACGGCGCGACCCGGGCACCGGGCGCCGCACCTGCCGCTTGGCAATGATCCCGACACGTCGCTTCTTGATACTTTTGACATCGGTCACTTCACCCTGCTCGCGGGCCCCGACGGACAGGACTGGGCCGATACGGCGATCTCTGCCGCGCAGGCGTTTGACGTCCCGCTCAAGGCCTACCGGGTCGGGGCAGAGCTGGACACGGATGTCGACGCCTGGACCCGGCAATACGGCGTGTCCGCACAGGGCGCGGTGCTGGTCCGTCCGGACGGGCACGTGGCCTGGCGATCCCCCGGCCCGGGCAGGGACACCGACCTTACCGACGCCCTTGCCCACGCCATCGCCCGGACCGAAACACCCGTTTCCGCATGATCAACACGAGGACCCCCGACACCATGGCACGACCCGAAACCCAGACCGCAATCGTCATCACCGCCGCGGGCGGGCCCGAGGTTCTCGAGCCGGAGACGGCCGCGGTCCCGGTGCCGGACGCAGGCCAGGTCCTGATCCGGGTGACCGCCGCGGGCATCAACCGGCACGACGTTCACCAAAGGTCGGGCGGACGGCACAGTGACGGCACCGCGGTGCCTGGGCTCGAGGTCTGCGGCACGATCGCCGCCGTCGGCCCCGGTGTCGACGAGGCCCGGATCGGAGAGCGCGTCATGGCGCTGGTCCAGGGTGGCGGCTACGCGCAATACGTGGTGGCGAGCGTGCCGCTGGTGCTGCCCGCCCCCGATGCGCTCTCGGACATCGAAGCGGCCGGGTTTCCCGAGGCGGCCTTCACGACCTGGTGGAATTTCTTTCACCTCATGACGCTGGGGAAGGACGGGTTCGCCCTCATCCACGGCGGGACCAGCGGCGTCGGGCATATCGCGCTTCAGGCGATGTCGGCGCTGGGGTATCGCGTCCTCGCGACCGCCGGGACCGATGCCAAGGTCGCCGCGGCCAAGGAGTTCGGCGCCTACGAGGCGTTTTCCTATCGTGACGCCGATCTCGCCGCCAAGGTGAGGGAGGCGACCGGGGACCAGGGGATCGCGGCCCTGCTGGACGTGTCTGCCGGGGCGCATCTCGCGCAGGACATTCAAATGATGGCGCCAGACGGCCAGATCGCGCATCTCTCGGGCGGCGGCGGCGCGGAGCTTTCCATTCCGCTGCGTGACATCATGGCCAAGCGGCTCTGCATCACCGGGTCGCTCCTGCGCCCCCTGCCGCTCGAGCGGAAGGCCGCTGTCGCCGAGGACCTGCGGCGGGATGTCCTGCCCTTGCTTGGCACCCGGATTCGGCCGACGATCGCGGCCACGTTCGACCTGCGGGACGCGGCCCGCGCCCATGCGGCGATGGAAGAGAACGCCCATATCGGAAAAATCATGCTCACAGTCGACCACGACTGACGCGCAGAAGGGAGCCACACGTGAAGTTCTACTATTCCCCCGGAGCCTGCTCGCTCGGAATCCATTTCCTGCTCGAGGAAATCGGCGTCGATTACGAAGGCATCGCCATCCACATCAAGAACGGCGACCAGTTGAAGGACGCCTACCTCAAGGTGAATCCCAAGTCCAAGGTCCCGGCCATCCTGCGCGATGACGGGTCCCTGCTGACCGAGTTCGGCGTCATTGCCCATTGGCTGACCCAGACCTACGCCAGGGGACGGTTCGAGCCCGAGAGCTTCGAACAGGAACTGCGGATCATGGAAACCCTCGATTACATCGTGGCCACGGTGCACATGCAGGGATATTCGCGGATCCTTCGACCGCAGAAGTTCACGCGCAACGAAGACGACCTCGACTGGGTGCGCGACAACGGCAAGGACATCGTGATGAAGGCGGCGGGCTTCCTGTCGGACCAGATGGGCGACCATCCCTTCATCATGGGCGAACGCCTGACCATCGCGGACGCGGCCCTGTTCTACACCCTGTTCTGGGGTGTCGCCCGGCTGAAGCTGGACCTGCCCCAGAACCTCATCGCGTATTTCGAACGCATGTGCGCGCGGCCCGCGGCCCTGGGGGCGATGCGCCTGGAAGAGCTTATCTGACAGACCGGGCCGGGGCGCGCCGGCGAGGGACAGCCTCGCGCTCCGGCCCATGACAGCAAGGGACCACGGACATGCCGAAAACCGACTCAGGAATTCGTGCGCTGGAACGTGGTCTTGCGCTGCTCGAAGAACTGAACCTGCGCGACGGCGCGCGGCCCACGGCGCTGTCCAAATCGCTCGGGCTGCCGAGAAGCTCGGTCTACCGCATTCTCGAGACGCTCGAAGAGCTTCAGTATGTCGAACGCAGCGCCACGGATTCCCGCTTTCGCGTGACCGACCGGGTCTGGTTGCTCGCGCGCGGAGTCACGAAGACCCGCCTTGGCTCCGTGGCGGGACCGATCATCCGGCACCTGGCCGCGGACATCGCCTGGCCGATCGACGTCTGCTCCTACGAGGCCGGGCGGATGTTCACCCAGGAAACGACGAATACCATGAGCCCGATGGCGCTTGCCCGCAGCATGGTCGGCCTCCCGCTGCCCCTGCTGCGCACGGCGTCGGGCCGGGCCTTTCTTGCCTTCAGCGCGCCCGATGAACAGGCCGCCATGCTCGCGCTCGCGCGGGCCGCGGGGGATCCGGCGGACCTGCCCTTTCTCGACCGGCAGGCCATCGCAAAGCTCCTGAGGGACACGAAGGAAAGGGGCTACAGCATCCGCAGCGGCGAAGCCGCGCTGCCGACAAGCTCCAGCGACAAGACGAGCAGCATCGCCGTTCCGATCCTGAAGGACGGCCGTCCGGTCGGGGCCATCGTTGTGATCTGGATCACCTCGGCGCTGACCCTGACCGAGGCGGTGGACCAGTTCCTGACGCCGCTGCAAGACGCCGCCGGGCAGATCGCGTCGGCGCTGTGACCAAGGGCGACGATGACGGGTGCGGCCTGCCTGTTTCCTGAGGTTGCCCGTGGATCGCCCCTGAACGCACCGCCCGAAAACGCCCGTCAGGCGGACGCTTTTTCCAAGGGCGTAGCTTTCGAAGCGCCCTCTGCCCCACTCTTGGACAGCGACGTCCGGGGAAGGGACGTTGCCCGTAGCGGGTCCGCCGTGGGCCGGTTGCGGACCCGGCCTGGGCCCGGCGCAGGACCGAACGCTTCCCGATCCAGACCCGAGGGGAGACCAACACCCGATGACCCGGCAGCCGAATGTCCTGATGATCATGACCGATCAACTCCGCGCCGACTGCCTCGGGTGCTATGGCCATCCGCTTGTCAGGACGCCCAACATCGACAGTCTGGCGCAGCGGGGCACCCGGTTCGACCGGTTCTACGTGGCCTCGCCGGTGTGCATGCCGAACCGCGCCAGCATCATGACCAGCCGCATGCCCTCGGGGCATCGCGGACGGTTCAACGGGATCGGGCTGGGGCTTGGCGACGTCACCTTCGTCGACGTGCTGCGCGACGGCGGTTACCGGACCGCGCATTTCGGCAAGTCCCACCTTCAGAACTTTTCGACCGTCCCGCCCGCGCAGCTGCACCAGCCACAGGGCCGCAGGCCCCTGCCCCCCAAACTGCAAAGCGCCCTGCCCCGCCACGAGGGGCCTGCCTACGCGCAGGAGATGCCGACTAGCTGGTCCGACACCGGCCACCGGGTCGCGACGCCCTACTACGGGTTCGATCACGTGGACCTCGCGACCAACCACGGCGACGCCGTCGGTGGAGACTACGAAGCCTGGCTCGGCACGCAGGTCGGGGACCTCGACGCGGTGCGCGGGCCGCGAAACGGCATCGCGAAACCGGGATACGATGCCCCCCAGACCTGGTGTTCGCCGCTCAGGCCCGAACAGTGGTCGACGCATTACATCGCCGACCGGGCCTGCGACTGGCTGGGCGGCCGCAAGCCCGGCGACGCGCCGTTCTTTGCCTCGGTGTCCTTCCCGGACCCGCACCACCCCTTTGTCGTGCCCGAGCCGTATTTCAGCATGTACCGGCCCGAAGACGTGACCCTGCCGGACAACTTCACCAACCGCATGCCCCTGCCCGCGCAAAGGCTGCATGACGAGCTCGCCCGGGGTGCGGCCCAGCGCGAACACCAGCTCGCCTTTGCCGTCAGCGAAGACGAGGCCCGCGCGATCATCGCCGTGACACTGGGCATGATCACCTTCATCGACGACCAGGTGGGCCGGTTGATCGCCACGCTGAAGGCGACGGGCGAAGACGAGAACACGATCATCCTGTTCAACTCGGACCACGGGGATTTCCTTGGCGACTACGGGCTCATGCTCAAGTTCGGCATTCACAATGCCGGCGTGACGCGGGTGCCCTTTATCTGGTCCGGACCGGGTCAGCCGGGGGCGGCGGGCACGGTGCGCAGGGACCTGGCCTCGTCGCTGGACATCGGGCCCAGCATTCTCGCCGCCGCGGGTCTTGACTGTTTTTCCGGCGCGCAGGGCCGCGATCTTTTCGACGCATCGACGCCCGAGCCGCATGGCCTGCTGATCGAGGAGGAATCGCAACGACCGATCCTTGGCATGACGCACGCCCTGGTCATGCGGTCGCTGATCACGCGGGACTGGCGGCTGACCCTGTCGCCGGGCAACGACAACCACGAGCTTGTGCACCTGGCCGAGGACCCGGGCGAGACCCGGAACCTGTGGGAGGCGCCGGAGGTCGCCGCCGCGCGGCAGGCGCTGACCGAACGGCTGGCCCTGCGCATGATCGAGCTGGCAGATCGCACGCCACTACCGACATCGCGGGCCTGAGGACCACGGGCCCGCACCGAGTAACGCATTCTGACTGACTGGAGGGAGGAGAACCCATGTTCATGAAGAAAACCGCAACCGCAATCGCGCTTGTCCTGGCAACCGGTGTCACCGCATCGGCCGAGACCACGCTGGTGTTCAACAGATACCTGCCGGACCAGAACGAGATCATGCGCACCGGCGTCCTACCCTGGGCCAAGGCCGTGGCGGAGGCATCGAACGGAAGCGTGACGATCGACTTCACCGCGTCGTCCCTGGCGCCGCCGCCGGCCCAGCTTGACATGATCCGGTCCGGGATCGCCGACGCGGCCATCAACCTGTCGTCCTTTACCGCGAAGCAATGGCTGGCGCCCCTGATCGGAGAATTGCCGCTCCAGTTCGAGCCCGCCACCTCCGCCGACTTTTCGGTCGCGCTGTGGCGCACCTATGACAAGTATTTCCGCGAGGCGGAGAAGCTCGACGGTGTCCACGTGGTCGCGCTCTGGTCCCTGTCCGGGAACCACGTCTGGAACAACAAGCGCCCGGTGCAGAAGATCTCGGACGCGCAGGGCCTGAAGATGCGGGTGAACCCGAACGGCGCGGCGGTGACCTCGGCCATGGGCTCGGTCGTCGTGTCGCGTCCCGCCGTCGAGAGCTTCGAGATCATCACGCGCGGCGTCGTCGACGGGACGGTGCTGCCGATTTCCTCGGTCCAGGGGCTTCGCCTGCTGGAGGAGCTTCGCTACGGCACGTTGTTCGGTGACGGTCTGTACCGCTCGACCGTCTCGATCGTGATCAACGAAGGCGTCTGGGACGCCATGCCCGAGGAAGACCGCCGCGCCATCGAACAGGTCAGCGGCGAGGCGCTTGCCCGCCTGGCGGGCGGCAACCTCGACACGGCCGAAACGGAAGTTCGCGCGCTGCTCGAACCGAGCGGGATCGAGGTTTTCGAGATGCCGGCCGAAGAGACGGAAAAGCTCGTCAGCGCCGTGGCCGGCGAAAAGGACGCCTGGGCCGCCCGGGTGACCGAGCTGGGGCTCGATCCGGAAGAGGTGCTGGCCTATTTCCGCGAACAGCTTGCCGCTGCGGGAGAGTGAGATGGCGGAAAAGACCCCCGGTCACAGGCTGTCCGCTGCCCTGGGTCTTGTCCTGAAGGTGGTGGTGACCGCGACGCTCCTGTGCATCGCGGTCCTCACCTTCATCGACGTGATCGGGCGCTATTTCTTCAACGCGCCGGTGCCCGGCGCGTTCGAGCTCCAGGAATTCGGCATGGGCATTCTCATCTTCTCGGGCCTACCGCTGGTGACGCGCGCCCGCAGCCACATCACCGTCTCGCTGTTTGACGGCCTGTTCGCGCGGCACAGGACGGTCGCCGCCGTGAAGTCGGGCCTCGTCTACGCGATCAGCAGCGGCATTCTCTTGTTCGTGGCCTACTGCCTGTCGTCGCAGGCCATGAACATGCAGAAATGGGGCACCACGTCGGTTTTCCTGCAACTGCCGACCTACCCGGTGATCTGGCTGATGGTCGCGATGACGGCGCTTTCGGCCCTGATCTACCTCGTCTTCGCGGCCCGGGCCTTTGCCGGGCACGATCTGGACGCGGGCAGCGACACGAAGGACAGCATCCTATGACCCTCGGACTCCTGGGCCTTGGCCTTTTGCTCGTCGTCGCCTTTATCGGCGTCCCCTTGGGCCTGACCATGATGATCGTCGGCTTCGGCGGCTTCGCCCTCGTGCGCGGACCCGATGCCGCGATGGCGATGGTCGGGCAGACGATCACATCGAACAGCATGTCCTACGGCTTTATCGTCGTGCCGCTGTTCGTCCTCATGGGGAACTTCATCTTCCGCGCCGACCTGGCGCGCGATCTCTACCGCGCCTCCTATGTCTGGCTGGGGCGGTATCCGGGCGGGCTTTCCATGTCGACGATCGTGGCCTGCGGCGGGTTTTCGGCCGTCAGCGGATCGTCCGTCGCCACCGCGGCGACCATGGGCCAGGTCACCTACCCCGAGATGCGCCGCTACGGCTACAGCAAAGAGCTTTCGGCCGGAACCATCGCCGCGGGCGGCACGCTCGGGATCCTCATCCCACCCTCGGTCGTGCTGGTGCTCTACGGTCTTCTCGTCGAAGGCGACATCGGGGCGCTCTTCATCGCGGGCATCCTGCCGGGGATCATCTCGATCCTGAGCTACCTCATCCTGATCGCGGGCCTGTGCAAGGTGTTCCCCGATCTCGGACCGCGGGGAGAGGCCTTTCCGCTCCGGGAACGCTTCCGCTCCCTCGGCGGGGTCTGGCCAGTCATGGCGCTGTTCCTCTTCGTGATCGGCGGCATCTACTTCGGCGTGTTCACCCCGACAGAGGCCGGCGGGATCGGCGCGGTCGGCGCGCTTGGCTTCTGCATCCTGCGCAAGCGGATGTCCTGGCAGGTGTTCTTCGAGTCGATTTTCGAGGCCGGCCGCATGTCGGCCATGATCTTCACGGTGGCCCTTGGCGCGATGATCTTCTCGAACTTCATCGAGATCTCGCGGATGCCGGCCGACCTGCTTCACTGGGTCGAGGCCATGAACCTGGCCCCGATGTCGGTGATGTGGATCATCCTCGGCATCTACCTTGTCCTGGGATGCGTGTTCGACGGTCCGGCGATGGTTCTTCTGACCGTCCCGCTGTTTGCGCCGCTGGTCGAGCTCCTGGGGTTCGACCTGATCTGGTTCGGCATCGTCGTGGTTGTCGTGACCGAGATCTCGATGGTGACGCCGCCCATCGGCATCAACGCCTTCGTCCTGAAAAGCGTGCTGCCGGACCTGACGCTGCCCGAGATCTTTCGCGGGATCGCGCCATTCTGGATCGCCGATATCGCCCGGCTGTTGCTGATCGTGCTCTACCCGCCGGTCGCGCTTTATCTGCCAACCGTCATGGGGTGATCCGGGCCCCGGACGGCACGAAAAAAGGACGCGGCGCCGGTGGCATCGCGTCCTTTCCGTTCCCGAAGGTCTATCGACTTACCCGTCCGTCAATGTGCCCAGGTAGGCGTCGGCCGAGAAGGCCAGGGTCTCGGACAGGGTCGGGTGCGGGTGGATCGACAGGGCAAGGTCCTCGGCCACGGCGCCCATCTCGATCGCTACGACAACCTCGGCCAGCAGTTCGCCCGCATTGGGGCCGGTCATGGCCCCGCCGATGATCCGCTTCGTCTCCGGGTCGATCAGGATCTTGGTCAGCCCCTCGTCGCGCCCCATGGACAGCGACCGGCCTGAGGCGGCCCAGGGGAACACGCCCTTCTCGTAGGGGATGCTCTTGGCCTTGGCC
The DNA here is from genome assembly GCA_001626765.1 of Maritimibacter sp. REDSEA-S28_B5. Lineage (GTDB taxonomy): Bacteria > Pseudomonadota > Alphaproteobacteria > Rhodobacterales > Rhodobacteraceae > Maritimibacter. Next base: position 117,904 of record LUOO01000007.1, on the reverse strand, counting down.
TCGGTCTCGGTCAGCCCGGCCCAGGCAATCTCGGGATCGGTATAGGCGACCGAGGGGATGGCCAGCGGATCGAAGGCGGCTTTCTCGCCGGCGATGACCTCGGCGGCCACCTTGCCCTCGTGCGCCGCCTTGTGCGCCAGCATGGGCTGGCCGACAACGTCACCGACCGCAAAGATATGCGGCTGCGCGGTGCGCATCTGGGCATCGACGGAAAGGAAACCGCGTTCGTCGGGGGTGATCCCCGCGGCCTCGGCCTTGATCATTCCGCCGTTGGGCCGGCGGCCGGTGGCGACGAGCACCCGGTCGAAGACTGCCGTCTTCGTCGTCTTGCCCGTTTCGAAGCTGACCTCGATGCCCGCGTCCGACGCCGTGGCGCCGGTGACCCGGGTCTTGAGCATCACCTCCTCGTACCGCGCGGAGATACGCTTGTGCAGCGGCCGCGTGATATCGGCGTCGGCGCCGGGGATGATCTTGTCCATCGTCTCGACGACCGTGATCCGGCTGCCCAGCGCGTGATAGACCTCGGCCATTTCCAGCCCGATGATCCCGCCCCCGATGATGAGCAGGCGTTCGGGTATATCCTCCAGCGCCAAGGCGCCGGTGCTGTCCATGATCCGGGGATCGTCGGGCAGGAACGGCAGGCGGACGGGTTCGGACCCGCAGGCGATGATCGCGTGTTGAAAGCGGATGGTTTCGGTCCCCTCCGCGCCTTTCACCTCGATCTCGTTCGGACCGGTAAAGGCCCCCTGCCCGGTTACCACCCGCACCTTGCGGCGCTTGGCGAGCCCGGCAAGGCCGGACGTGAGCCGCCCGGTGGTCCTGTCGCGAAAGGCGCGGATGCCGCCCAAGTCGATCTGCGGCGCGCCGAAGCTCAACCCGGCCTCGCCCGCATGCTTCGCCTCGTCGATCACTTTTGCGAGGTGGAGCAGCGCCTTGGACGGAATGCAACCAACGTTCAGGCAGACGCCGCCAAGGGTCGCGCGGGCGTCGATGAGGGTGACGTCCATCCCGAGGTCCGCCGCGCGAAAGGCCGCCGTGTAGCCGCCCGGCCCGCCGCCCAGGACGACAAGCTGTGCCATCCCGTCGGTGGTCGCGGGTGCGGTGGCTGGTGCAGTGGCTGCCGACGACGCGGCCTTTGCCTCGGGCGCGGGCGCTGTCTGGACCTCTGCCGTCTCCAGCGTCATGAGCCCATGGCCTGCCTTGACCACGTCACCGACCTTCACGTCGATGGAGAGGACGCGCCCCGCCGTTCCGGCCGGGATATCCATGACCGCCTTGTCGCTTTCCAGGAGCACGACGTCATCCGTCGCCGCGACCGTATCCCCGACCGAGACCGAGATTTCGGCCACGGTCACATCGTTCGCCGTGCCCGTATCGGGCACCTTGACCTCAACGTTCATCGCGACCCCTCACAGGCTGATCCGGCGGAAGTCCGACAGGACGTCGCGCACGTGGACAAGGAATTTCGCCGCGGCCACGCCATCGACGACACGGTGATCCCAGCTCAGGCTCATCGGCTGGATCAGGCGCGGCTGAAACGCAGCGCCATCCCATTTCGGCTGGATCGCCGCGCGGGTCATCCCGAGGATCGCGACCTCGGGCGCGTTGATGATGGGCGTGAAGTTGGTCCCGCCGATCCCGCCGAGAGACGAGATCGTGAAAGTCGCACCCTGCATGTCCGCAGGCGCCAGTTTCCCGGCCCGCGCCTTGGCGGCGAGGTCCTTCATCTCGGCGGCAATGTCGCGCAGGGATTTCCGGTCCGCCTCGCGGATGACCGGCACGACCAGCCCGCCGGGCGTATCTGCCGCGACGCCGATGTGATGGTATTTCTTGACCACCACGTGATCGCCGTCGAGCGAGGAATTGAACTCGGGATAGGCCTTGAGCGCCGCGACGCTGGCTTTGACCACGAAGGCCAGCATGGTGAGCTTCGCGGCCTCGGGATCCTCGGCGTTGGCGGCCTTGCGGAAGGCCTCGGTCTCGGTGACGTCCGCCTCTTCGAAGTTGGTGACATGCGGAATGACGATGGCATTGCGCGCGAGGCTGGGGCCCGAGATCCTGCGGATTCGGCTCAGCGGCACACGCTCGACCGGACCGAACGCCTCGAAATCGACCTCGGGCCACGGCGGCAGGTCGCCACCGATGCCCGGTCCCCTCGGCGCACCGGACGAGGTTCCGGTGATGGCACCAGTCATGGCGCGTTTGACAAAG
>LUOO01000007.1:0-115665 GCA_001626765.1 Maritimibacter sp. REDSEA-S28_B5 | reverse complement strand
TCGCGGCATCGGTGACCTCGATCAGGGCGATCACGCTGCCCTGGCTGACGGTATCGCCGACCGCGACCTTCATCTCGCTGATCCTGCCGCCCTGGTCGGATGGCACGTCGAGCGTCGCCTTGTCGCTTTCAAGCACGAGGACGGTGTCGTCGGCCTTGATGGTATCGCCCGGACCAACGGGGATCTCGATGATTTCGACATCCTTGAAATCGCCGATGTCCGGCACGCGCAGTTCAATCACGTTGCTCATGGCGTGCCTCACAGGGTCCACGGGGCGGCTGCGCCCGTGTCCACGTTCAGTTTCCGGATCGCCTCGGTCTGCACCTTGGCCTCGATATGCCCGGCTTTGACCAGGGCCGCGATGGCGGCGAGCGCGATGTTCTTGGCGTCCACCTCGAAGAAGTCGCGCAGGTTCACCCGGTTCGACGACCTGCCGAAGCCGTCGGTCCCGAGGATCGTCATCGGCGCATCGACGTAGGGCGCGATCAGCCCCGGCACGGCGCGCACGTAGTCGCTGGCCGCGATGACCGGCACGTCGCCCCCCAGCATTTGCGCCACGTGGCTTTCCCTCGTTTCGGTGCCGAACCGGCTGTCACGGTCCGCGGCCCGCGCGTCCCGCTCAAGCTCGCTCCAGCTCGTCGCGCTGAAGATATCGGAGGCGATGCCATAGTCGTTGGCCAGGATATCCGCCGCCGCGATGACCTGGTTGAGGATCGTGCCGGAACCGACCAGACGGATGCGTATGTCGACCTTTTCCGGTCCGCGCCGGTCGAAGAGATACAGGCCCTTGATGATGTCGGCCTCTGCCCCGGGCTTGAGATCCGGCTGGGCGTAGTTCTCGTTCATCACCGTGACGTAATAGAACTCGTCCTTCTGCTCTTCCATCATCCGGCGCATCCCGTGGTCGATGATCACGGCCAGTTCGCCCGCGAAGGCAGGGTCATAGGCCCGGCAGTTGGGGATCGCGCTCGCCGCGAGGTGCGAGGTCCCGTCCTGGTGCTGAAGCCCCTCGCCCGACAGCGTGGTCTTGCCCGCCGTCGCCCCGATCAGGAAGCCGCGCGACCGCTGGTCGGCGGCGGCCCAGATCAGGTCCCCGACCCGCTGGAACCCGAACATCGAGTAGTAGATGTAGAAGGGCACCATCGGCGTGTCGTGCACCGAGTAGGCCGTTCCGGCCGCCGCCCAGGAGGACAGCGCGCCCGCTTCGGTGATGCCTTCTTCCAGGAGCTGGCCGTCCTTGGCCTCCTTGTAGAACATCATCGACCCGGCGTCTTCGGGTTCATAAAGCTGCCCGTCGGGCGCATAGATGCCGATCTGGCGGAACAGGTTGTCCATGCCGAAGGTCCGCGCCTCGTCCGCAACGATGGGCACGATCGAGGGACCGAAGGTCTTGTCCTTGAGAAGCGACCCCAACATGCGCACGAAGGCCATGGTCGTCGACATCTCCTTGCCATCGGCGGCACGGGCGAACTTGGCGTAAGTGTCCGCCGCGGGGACCGAGAGACGCCGCGCCTTGTCCGTGGTCTGACGCCGTTGCGGCACGTAGCCGCCCAGCGCCTCGCGCCGTTCGTGCAGGTACTTCATCTCGGCACTGTCGGCGGCGGGCTTGAGGAAGCGAAGCTCCTCGAGGTCGCGCTCGCTCAACGGCAGGTCGAAACGGTCGCGGAAAGCGACGAGCGCCTCCATGTCGAGCTTCTTGGACTGGTGCGCGGTCATGCGGCTTTCGCCCGCATTGCCCATGCCGAAGCCCTTTTTCGTCTTGGCGAGGATCACGGTCGGGCGGCCCTTGTGCGCCTTGGCCGCCGCGAAGGCCGCGTAGAGCTTGCGGAAATCGTGCCCGCCCCGCTTGAGCGCGTGGATCTCGGCGTCCGTCATATGCGCGACGAGCGCGCGGGTCGCGGGGTCGCGGTCAAAGAACTTGTGCCGGTTATAATCGCCGTCCTTGGATCCGAGGTCCTGGTATTCGCCATCGACGGTATCGGCAAAGCGGCGCAACAGGGCAAGGTCGTTGTCGCGGCCGAAGAGGTTGTCCCACTCGGACCCCCAGAGCACCTTGATCACGTTCCAACCCGCGCCGACGAAGAGGCTCTCGAGCTCCTGGATGATCTGCCCGTTGCCGCGCACCGGACCGTCAAGGCGCTGGAGGTTGCAGTTGATGATGAAGGTGAGGTTGTCGAGCTTCTCGCGCGCGGCCAGCGTCAGGCCCGCGATCGACTCCGGCTCGTCCATCTCGCCGTCACCGAAGACACCCCAGACATGACGCCCGGCGGTCTCGGCCAGCCCGCGCCCCTCGAGGTAGCGCATGAACCGTGCCTGGTAGACCGCGTTGATGGGCCCGATCCCCATGGAGCCGGTCGGGAACTGCCAGAAATCCGGCATCAGCCAGGGGTGCGGATAGGAGCACAGCCCCCCGCCCTTGGTTTCCTGCCGGTAGTTGGCCAGTTGCTCTTCGCTCAACCGCCCTTCGAGGAAGGCCCGGGAATAGACGCCGGGCGCGGAATGGGGCTGGTAGTAGACCAGGTCGCCGCCGAACGTGTCGTCGGCCGCGCGGAAGAAATGGTTGAAGCCGGTTTCAAAGATTTCTGCCGCCGAGGCATAGGAGGCGATGTGACCGCCAAGCTCGCCATAGGCCTTGTTCGCGCGCACCACCATGGCGAGCGCGTTCCACCGCATGATCGCGGTCAGTTTCTCTTCGATCTCGAGATCGCCGGGATAGGCGCCTTGCTTGGCCAGCGGGATCGTGTTGCGGTAGGACGAATAGGGCAGCCCGCCGCCGGCAAAGACACCGTCACGCCGCGCGGCTTCCTCGAGCTTGCCCAGGAGGAAACTCGCGCGCGCGCCGCCGCCCACCTCGGACACCGCGCGATAGGCGTCGAGCCATTCCTGTGTTTCTTCCGGATCTGCATCCAGATGAGTGATCGTCTCGGACATGCTTCCTCCCGCCTCTGTCTTTTGACAGCGTACTCACCAAACCGCCGCAGGTGTCACTGAAGATGTTGCGATATGGGGCTTTTATCAGCATATGATGCCGGAACAAGATAGGAATGGAGTGAATCATGCCGCGAACTGACCTAGACGTGATCGACGGGAAGATCCTTGCCGAGCTGCAAAATGATGCGCGTCAAAGCAATGTCGAACTTGCAAGACGGGTCGGCCTGTCGCCCTCGCCCTGCCTCGCGCGGGTGCGGGCGATGGAGCGATCGGGGGTGATCGGCCGCTATGTCGCGCTGGTCAATCCCGAGATCGTCGGCCTGGGGGTCAGCGTCTTTATCCAGGTCACGCTGGAACGCCAGGTAGAGCGCGCACTCGAAGCCTTCGAGGCCCGGATGCACGCCTTTCCCGAGGTGATGGAATGCTACCTCATGACCGGAGACAGCGATTACCTCATCCGGATTCTCGTGCGCGACAATTCCGAGGTGGAAAGGTTCATCGTGCAGAAGCTGTCCACGATCGAGGGCGTGGCCAACATCAAGTCGAGCTTCGCGCTCAAGCAGGTGAAGTACAAGACCGAGATCACCGTCTCCGCGTGAGCTGTCCGCGCTCCGGACAGGCTATGCGAAAAGTTTGACCCAGGCGATTCTGACAGCATACTGTCTAATTAGCGCCCGCCCCGCCCGCCCCGGCAAGCGCCGGGCGGAGCGCGGGCGCATGGTGCTCCCGGTGCAGATGACAACATACGAACGGAGCCACACCATGCCGACACCAAAGGACCATCCCAACGATCTTCAGGCGCAGCGCGACCGGTTTCACGACGACCTCGACCGCATGAACATCATTCCGCTGTGGCTCAACCTCGGCGCGGCGGCCCAGCACGAACCGAACGTCTCCGCCGTGCCCCATATCTGGCGCTGGAGCGAGATCAAGCCGATGATGCTGCGCGGCGGTGACCTGATCACACCGCAGGAGGCCGAGCGCCGGGTGCTCATGCTGATCAACCCGAGCTACGACAAGAAGAGCGCGCGCACGGTCGGCATGATCTTTGGCGGCATCCAGTTCCTCATGCCCGGCGAGATCGCGGACAGCCACCAGCACTCGCCGAACGCGCATCGTTTCATCATCGAGGGCGAAGGCGCCTACACGGCGGTGAACGGCGAGCGGACGGTGATGAAAAAGGGCGACTACGTGACCACGCCCGCCTGGACATGGCACGATCACGGCAATGAATCGGGCCAGGCGATGGCCTGGCTCGACGGCCTGGACCTGCCTTTCGTGAACCTGCTGGATGCGAATTTCTTCGAGGATTACGAAGAGGGCAACAGGCAGACGCAGCCGATCTATCGCAACAACGAGGACAGCCTGCACAGGTGGGGCCGCGGGATGAAACCCGCCTGGGAAGAACCGAAAGAGCCGCGCCAGTCCCCCATCCTGAACTATCGCTGGACCGACAGCCGCGCCAACCTGCACGCGCTGCGCGAGGATGCGGGAAGCCCCTATGACGGGATCATCATGCAGTACGTGAACCCGCACAACGGCGGTCCGACCCTGCCGACCATCTCGGCCTATCTCCAGCTCTTGCGCAAGGGCGAGCACACCAAGTCGCACCGCCACACTGCCAGCACGATCTACCACGTGGCCGAGGGCGGCGGCGGGTCGCTGATCGGGGACCGGGAAATCCTCTGGCAGGAGGGCGACACCTTCGTGATACCCTCCTGGATGGAACATGAACACTGGAGCATCGGCGGGGAGGCGGTTCTCTTTTCCTACAGCGACCGTCCCATCCTCCAGGCGTTCGGCTTCTACCGCGAAGCCGGCGGCGAGCGGCGCGGATAAGGAGACCGACATGACAAGGATCGACAAGGCGACGGTTGTCATCATCGGGGCGGGGCCGGTCGGGCTCTTCCTCGCCAACGAGCTTGGTTATCGCGGGGTGGATTACATCCTCGTCGAACAGGGCGCGGGCAAGGTCTACTTCCCGGCGGGCGAAAACTTCTTTTCGCGAACGATGGAGCACCTGCGCAGGTGGGGCGTCGCGGACGAGTTCCGCTTCGGCGACGGCTTTCCCCCGGACATGGCCAGGACCATGGGGTTCTGCACCTCGCTCGCGGGACGGCCGCTGGCGGTGTTCAGCGGAACCTCGAACGCCGGCGCGCCAGGGGCCGACCCCCATTCACCCGAGGGCGGGTTCTTTTATCCCAAGAAGGCCTTCGACCCGGCCCTGCGCGCGGTGGCGGAACGGCGCGGCGGTGACCTGCGGTATGAAACCGAACTGCTGTCCTTTACCCAGTCCGACGATCACGTCGACTGCGAGGTCGCCGGTCCGGACGGTGAACCCTATGTCATCCGGGGCGCGTGGCTTGCGGCCTGTGACGGCGGGCGCAGCGCGGTGCGCAAGACGCTGGGTATCCGCTTTGTCGGGACCTTTGGCGAGGGCTACAACTTTGCGACCTATTTCCGTTGCCCGGGGCTGGGCGACCGGATCAGCGCCTTCTTCGGACAGCCCATGGCGCAGGTTCACACGCTGAAGGACGACCGGCGCGCCTACCTCACCTCGGTCGACGGGGCCGACGAGTGGCGGCTTTCGATCTATGCCGCCGAGGTCGAACAGCTCGACCCGGCCGAGGTCGTCCGCTCGGTCATCGGCACGGACCTTGCCTTCGAGGTCCTTCAGGCGCAGCCCTGGTCCGGGCACCGCGTCGTGGCCGAACACTATCGCAGCGGCCGCGCCTTCATCCTGGGCGACGCGGCGCATCTGCGCTGGCCCAAGGGCGGCTTCGGGGCCAACACCGGGTTCGGGGATGCGGTGGATTTCGGCTGGAAGGTCGCCGCCGTCTCGGACGGCTGGGCGCCCGAGGCGCTTCTCGACACCTACGAAACCGAACGCCGGCCAATCGCCATCCGCAACACCAACGAGGCGGCGAACAACCGCATTCTCGACCACATGATCCAGCCCGACCCGATCCTCGACGCCGACGGCGCGGCCGGAGACGCTGCCCGCGACGCCATGCGCGAGCGCCTTTTCGCCCTGCGGCTGCGAGAGTTCGTGACCCCCGGCATCCAGCTTGGCCACCGTTACCGCGGGTCGCCGATCATCGTGGAGGATGGCAGCCTCGAAGGGCCAGACGACCACATGGTCTATGTCCCCACCACGCGGCCGGGATCGCGTGCGCCGCACCACGACCTCGCGGATGGCCGCTCGACCCTAGACGACTTTGGCCAGGGGTTCACCCTGGTGGTCACCGAGGACATCGCAGGGGTCGAGACCTTTGCCGAGGCCGGTTCGGCGCTCGGCATCCCGGTCCGGGTCGTGAGGTATTACGACGAGGACCTGCGCGGTCTTTACGAATGCGCCCTCGTCCTCGTGCGACCGGACGGCCACGTCTGCTGGCGCGGCGACCTCCTGCCCGACCGGCCGGAACAGGTCTGGGCGACGGTAAGCGGCCGTCGGCTGGCCAGCGCCGGGGCATCCGGGGCAAAGACGCGAGAGCTGTCATGACCCACACCCGCCTGCCGCAGGTCGCGACCGCCGACCTTTACGACGCGCATCCCGACAGCCTCCAGGTCTCGACGCTGCAATTCCGGTCGTTCGGGCAGCGCCGGAGCTTCTGGGGCCAGGCCGAGACGCTGGCGACCTTCGAGGATCACACCCCGGTTCTCGCCGCCGTCTCGACCCCCGGCGCGGGTCGGGTTCTCGTGGTGGACGCCGGGGGGTCCCTGCGCGTCGGCGTGATGGGCGACAGGCTTGCCGCCATCGCGGCGGACAATGGCTGGGCCGGGGTCGTCATCAACGGCCTGATCCGCGACAGCGCGGGGATCAATGCCGTGGACATCGGCGTCAAGGCGCTTGGCACCACGGCGCGGCGCGGCTGGACACCGACCGAGGGGCAGCGGGGGATCGAAATCGGCTTCGGAGATCTGAGGATCGCGCCGGGCGACTGGGTCTACTGTGACGAGGACGCCGTGATGGTCTCGGGCGTTCGTCTCGACCCCGACGAAGCCCATGCCCCTGCCCCGGTGTGACAGGATCTGAAACGGTCTCATCCGGCCCGACGCGGTCCGAAACGCCCCGGTCCCGACCCGGGCGTTTCGTGACCTAGGTGTCGGGTTTCGACGACCGGGCGGACCCCTGCCCCGGGAAATGCCGCTCGAGCACCGTCAGCAACCTGATAAGTTCCTCGCGCTCCGCCGCGCTCAGCGGCGCCAGGATCGCGTCCGAAATGTCCGGCACGCGCGGGGTCACCTTCGCCAGGAGCTCGGACCCCTTCGCCGTGATCCGCAATTGCTTGGTGCGCTTGTCCAGCGACCCTTCGCGGCGGATGATCAGGCCCTTGGACTCCAGCCTGCCGATGACATGCCCGATCGTCGTGCGATCAAAGCAGATCGCCTCGGCCAGGCGCGTGGCGTCGATGCCGGGCGTATCCCGGATGTGAAGAAGCGCCGCGAACTGCACGGCCGTCAGGTCCACGTCGACATTGGCCTGGCTGAAGGCCGCCGTGGCCACCTGGTGCGTTCGCCGCAGCAGGTAGCCGGGTTGGTCGTAGATCTCGCTGGCTTTCAACGCTTTACCCTTGATGGTTGACTGGTACGGAGTCCACTCTGACATCAGGCAGCACGCTGTTCAATCTGCCAGGGCACTGGCGCGGGATTTCATGATGTGGGGGCGGCACATCGCGATGCCGCCCCTCCTGCTCGATCGGCCTGCCGCATCGGCCTGCCGCATCAGCCATGGGCCGTGCCTACCGCAGTCCGGTTATGTTATTGCGACGCCTCGTCGATAGCTGCGGTGAAGGCATCGTAAAGCTCCTGGCCGTTGGGCGTGTCCGCGATCCAGGCGTCGATGACGGTCTGGAGTTTTGCGTCCCACATCTCCTGCTGTTCCTCGGACAGGGTCGTGAACGTCCGCGTCTCGTCCTGCTCGGCAGCCGAGCGGAACTTGTCGATCGCGGCGTCGAACTGTTCGCCCCAGAGGCGCGCAAAGGCTTCGCCGGAGTTCTTGTCGATCGCGGCCCGGGCCTCTTCGGGCAGGCTGTCGTACTTGTCCTTGTTCATGACAACCATCAGCGGCGACGCGCCGAGGTTGATGTCCAGGTGGTTCTTCGCGATATCCGCGACACCAAAGATGGTCAGGGCGACCCATTCGTTGATCGTCCCGTCGATCAGCCCGCGCGACAGGCTTTCGGCAAGCTGGGGCGAGGTGATCCCGCCCACCGGCGTCGCGCCGATGGCGTCGATCGTGGCCAGCAACGTCGGCCCCGCGCCGCGCAGCTTCTTGCCCGCGACATCATCGAGGGTCTCGACCTTGTCCAGCGTGGTCAGCAGCGTCGGAGCGGTGGAGAAGGCGCCAAGGATCTTGACGTTTTCCATGCCCTGCCCCGGCCAGAGGCCCGCTTCGACCATCTTCGTCGCGGCCAGCGAGCCGACAGTGGCGCTCGGGGTCGAACCGGGCAGCTCGAGGATGGTGGCTTCGTTCACGGCGCCCGGCGTGTAGCCCAGCACGATGTAGGAGATGTCGGCGATACCGTCGCGCGCCATGTCGAGGTGGGTGGCGGGGTCGCGGCCCAGTGTGCCCGCCGGGAACATCTGGATGTCCAGCGTGCCGTTGGAATCCTCGATCACGCGCTGCGACCAGACCGACAGGATATCGGCGTAGATGAACGACGGCGCGGGAACGCTGGTCGTGAAACGAAGCGAGTCCTGCGCCTGCGCCGGCTGGCCGGTCACGAGCGCGAGGGCCAGCGCCGCCGCACAGCCCATGAGACCGCGAACAATATGACCGCGCGGGCTTTTCCGATTGTTGAACATGTGTTTCCTCCCATTTTTTCCGAGTCTACCGGTCTTGCCGGGTGCAACGGCGCGACGACGTCACGACGCCGGGCTCCATGGCAATCCAGGCTCTCGATCACGGTAATCCGCGCCCGCCACCTCACAATCAGAATCAGGAAAGTGTCCGCCCACCGAAAAAAGCCGGGCCGCGCGCTGAAAGAGCCGGTGGGGCGATCCTTGCGCCGCCCGCGCGGAAATCGCCCTCAAGGTGTGGAGAATGTCCGGGTTTCAGGTCACAGTGGTATGTGGTCACGTCACTTGTTCGGAGGTTCATGATGTCGCACATCCGGGTGAACGAGTTCCGGCCCGGGTCGGAGCTGCCGCAGCTTTTCTCGAAGGTTCACGGCTTCAGGTTCTTTGGCTCCGCGCCGCTCCTGCGCCACCGCAGGCTGCCGGAAGGCCCGCGCGGCTTCACCGTCATCTCCGTGCGCTCGACGGGGCACGAGGGTCATTTCGTCGAACCCGATCGGCGCGCGCTCACCATCGTGACGGGAGGGCGCAGCGATGTGTCGGTGTCCGGCGCGCGCTATGCGTTGAAGCCGGGGGACATGTTCCACATAGGGCAAGCCGAGTGGCACAGCCGCCTCATGCCCGAGACCGAAGGCGGTGCCTATGAAAGCTACTCGGTCATTGCGCCCGAGGATCGGGTCGCTCCGACGCGGGCCGGTCCACCGGGCAAGCACGTCCCGAACTACCGCAAGGGCCAGCAACTCCGGCAACTGCTTGAACTCGCCTTCGAGATTCACGAGGTCGCGGATTTCGTCTTCGACACCAAGATCGCCCTGGTCGAGGCGCTGATCGACGAGATGTTCCAGGAGGCGATGGCCCCTGCCCCGAAAGTCTCCGGCCTCGCGCAGGAGCGCGCCACGCGCGACATCGCCGACCGTGCCCGCGAATGGATCGCGGAGTATTTCACCGAGCCGATCACCGTCGCGGATGTGGCCGCGGCGGCCGGTGTCGACGTGCGCAGGTTGCAACGCGCGTTCTCGGTCTGGCTCGGGCTGTCGCCCCGACAGTATATCGCCGAGCTTCGGCTCGACGCGATGCGCGCTGTCCTCGTGGCCGGGGGCGAGGGCGTGACCGTCACCTCGGCCGCCGTCGGCTGTGGCCTGTTTCACTTCGGCCGCGTGGGGCAAGCTTACAGGCAGCGGTTCGGGGAACTGCCATCCGACACGCTGCGCTAGGCACAGGCGCAGCGTCGGATCGGCTGACGGGCGGCGGCCCTAGTAGGGCAGCGGGTGCATCGTGCCGTCGGGCATCATCACCGGCAGACGCAGACCCGCGATGCAGGAGGTGTCGATCTCGCCCTCCGGGTCTTCGATGAAGGCCGCCGTGATGTCCTTGGCACATTGGCTGTAGCGGATCGTGCCGTGGCCCGATTCCGGGAACATGAGGTTCGTCGCGTTGCTGTAATTCTGCACCGCCAGTTCGCCCCAGTACCCTGCGGTCTGCGTATCAAGCTCGCCATTCATCGCCAGCACTGGGCGGTCCGTCGATCCCACCGTCGTCCAGTTCTCGCGCGGGTGCTTTTCGAACAGGTCGCAGGTCGCCATGAAGCCCACGTCGTAATAGTTTACCATTTCCTCGCCCAGCACGGGGCCCATGGTCCCGTCGGCCTCCATCAGCTCGCGGAACTTCTCGGGCGAGTTCCAGCCGTCCGAGAAATCCTCCTGGCAGGCATAGAGGAAGGTCTGGAAACTGTCCTCGACGTCCATGAGCGTCGTCTCGTTGTCGATGCGGATGAGGTCAAAGACCCGTGCGACCTCGTCCGTGTCCAGCTGCCGGGCGAGTGCCGTCAGTTCGCCCGCCGGATCTGGGGGCAGATGCGCCTCGATCAGCGTGACCAGCGCGTCGGTCGAAGGCTCGGCAAAACGCAGGTCGAGGTAGTCGCGGCCAAACCTGACCTGCGTCGAGGCGTCGCGCGCCGAGATCGAAGAGGTTGCGCGCGCCTATTGGGACGCGGGCGTGCGGCATATCGTCGCGCTGCGCGGCGATGTGCCCGGCGGCGGCCAGCATCACCTCGACCTGCGCCATCTCGGCCTCGGTCAGCCCCTGCGCGAGGGCGGCGGCGCGCACGGTGTCGGCATCCGCGTCCGGCGCTTTCGGCGGCAGGGTTCCGGTGGCGATCTGGTCGAAGAGGGTCGTATCGCCCTCTTCAAGCTCTTTGACCATGAGCGGGATGTAGGGCGTGCGCGCGTGGTAATCGCCCGGCATGTTCACCCGCCCGTCGATCAGGCTGAACAGGGTCGGCCCGTCGACGGTCCCGTTCGGCCCCTCGATCGGCGTTTCGGTCAGCTTGTCGATCACGGCAAAGGTCCGCGCGACGATGTCGGGATAGGCCGCGTTGCAGACCGGGTCACGTTCGCAGGGCGACAGGCTCAGTTGCACGGGAGCCGTGTGGGACTGCCAGAACATCGAATAAAGCGGCAGCCACGGCGGCGCGTTCCCGTCGATGATCGCCGAGCGGACGCCGGGCGGGTCCTGCCGCAGGATCTCCATGGCGAGCTTCGTGCCATAGGACACGCCATACAGGTTGTAGCTGTCATAGCCTAGGGCCGACATGACCGCCGGAACGTCCATCGCGTTCTGCTCGGTGTTGATCAGGGAATAGTCGATCCCCTTCTCGTCAAGCTCGACAAGGCAGCCGGTGATGAAATCCTCCTGCAAGGCGGGCGGGGCCATGCCGGTAAATTCACGCTCCAAGGCGGGGACGAGTTCCGCGCCGAGCGTCGAGTAGCAATCCATCTCGGGCGCGCTCGTGTCCACGCCGCGTTCGTCGATGGCGATGATATCGCGCCGCCCGCGCAGATGCTCGAAATAGCTGATGGTCTTGGCCACATGCCGCACGGTGCCACCGCCGGGGCCGCCGTGCAGGTAGATCACCGGGTCGGGCTCGGGCGACAGCGAATGCGCCTTGTAGAGGTTGAAGGCGATGGTGATCTTGTCCCCGTCGGGCGCGCGGTGGTCGATCGGCACCTCGACCATCCCGCAGATCACCGTCTTGCCGTCGACCTCGGTCGGCGCAACGGGCCGGGTGCAAGGCGTCACGGTCACCGGGTAGGCCGGATCGGCGCCCCCCGCCTTGAGCGTCGCAAAGGCGTTCGGGTCGGGTTCTCCGGTCAGCGCGGCGACAAAGGCGAAGATCTGTTCGGGTGACATGATATACCTTTCGGACGGTCGATGGTGTGATCAGGGGCAGGTGGCGCGATACACCGGGCGTTCTAGAAAATCACATAGCCGCCGGTGCCATTCGTCAAGGTCAAGGTCAGGGTGTACCCCTTGCCGTTCCGGTTCTGGACGAGGACGGCAGAGCCGCTCGCGCCACTGACGCAGTGGACCGACGTCGTCTCGCTGCGCACGGTGCCGGGCGCGTGACGGAAAAGGCCGGTGCAGGTCAGCCCGCCACCCGCGACGGTCAGGGCATAGGCGCCTTCCTTGTGACCGAAGATGCTGCCGGTAAGGGCGCCCCCGCCATAGACCGTGCCGCTGCCGCTGATGTTTATTTTCGAGCCCGACATGGATGCCACCGGCGCCCAGTCCGAGTGGTCTGCGTGCCCGCCCTGTTCGCGCAGATGCGCCTCGACCGCGTCATGGGCGCGGTTGCGTTGCGCGCCGGAACAGGACCCGCCCGCCGTCACGACACGCCCGGCCGGGTTGTAAAGCACGGTGCAGCCGGAGGCAAAGCGCACCTCCATCTCGCCGCTTTGACGTTCGTAAAGCTCGGGCACCTCCGCCTCGCCCGACACGTTGCCCTGCGTCGGCGCGCCGGCTTCCTGCAAGAACCGCCCGGACGCCCAGCCCGAGGTCGATCCATCGAGGGTTTCCAGGTGACACCAGCGGCTGCTCCCCTCGCCCCGGCACCCGAGATTGCGAAACACCGCGCCGTTTGGCGCGATGGCCACGACCCGGTTCGACGCGCCGGGGCCGGAGCGGATGTTGAGGTGATCGCCCGCGCTCACGCCCGCCACCTGCCAGTAGTCCGGCCCCATTTGCGCAAGCGACATCCCGGGCACCAGCGCCACGGCGGCGACGATCCGCATGCGACAGGCGGCACGGGCAAATCGTTCAAGCTTCAGCATTTCGACGTCTCCTTGAAAGGGTCCGGGATGGTTGCGGGATCGCTCGGTCAGCCCGTCGCGATCGTGTCTTGCAGGAGCGTTCCTCCGAAGATCGTCCAATCGTTCATGACGTGGACCCCGGTGGATACCCAGATGTTGCGGGTGATGATGAAGGGCAGAAGCAGGATGATCCGCACCGGGACGAGCCCGATCAGCGCCTGCGGCACATTCCATTGGTAGGTCGGCAGGTGGATCAGCGCAAAGATGATCGACGCGCCAAGCGCCGCGACACAGATCGCCGCCTTGCGACCGATGACGCGGTCGAGAAAATAGGGAAAGCCCAGGAACGGGAGGATCGTGAAGATCTCTTCTCCCAGGAGCTGAACCGTGGCCGCGGCAAAGAAGAACAGCCGATCGGCGGTCGAGGCACCGGCAAGAATGGCCCCAGCGGGGTTCGAGACCGCGTGAACCACCGAGGACACCAAGAGACCGAGCACAACGGTGACGGCGAAGTTGAGGACGAAGAACCCGATGATGAGGACGGGGTCCCAGCCCCTCAGCCCCCGGAACAAGGCCAACGGGGCCCTGCGCCCGGCAATCGCGGCGAGGTTGGCAAGCGGGATCAGCGTGAACAGGACCGCGGGAAGAAAACGGGCCGCACCCGCGGTAAACAGTTGCTGTGTCACCAACAAGACAAAGTACGCGACGGCCACCGAGGCAAAGACGATCAGCCATCCGCCCGGCCCGAACCCGACCGGCACCCCGCGATAGAACGGGAGATCGCTGTCCGTCCGCTCGAAGAAGAAAAAGTCGCTCCGGTCCGCAGCTGCGACCTTGGTCATGCGATCTGACATGGCTGCCATCACGATCCCTTGGCCCGAGGCGCGGCGCGGCCACGGTCAGTGCAGGGGCCAGCGCCGGCGTCTCTGCCCGAGTGTAGGGACCCGGGCGGCAGGACGCTATCCATTTTGGCGCGCACCCCTATCCGAAACGCGGCGTTCGGGATGCTCGGGAAAGGCGTCCGGCTTGCGGGTGGCCGGGGCCTAGGTTGGCAACCCGAGGGCCTCGGCCTGCGCAGGGCGGATCGGGTCAAATCGCTGGACAAACGCGGTCGGGCAGCGGCTACGGCCACGACAGGATCACCCGGTCGCCCCTTTCCCGGGACCGCGCAGGATTATGCGCGATCCTGCAAGACATCAGATATCCAGGTTTTCCACCGTCAGCGCGTTCTGCTGGATGAACTCGCGGCGCGGTTCGACGATATCGCCCATGAGCTTCGTAAACAGGTCGTCGGCCTCGGCCAGGTCGTCGATCTTGACCTGAAGCAGCGTGCGCGCCTCGGGGTCCAGCGTGGTTTCCCAGAGCTGGTCGGGGTTCATCTCGCCCAGACCCTTGTACCGCTGGAGGGTGAGGCCCTTTTCGCCCTCGGCCAGAACGGCAGAGAGCAGGTCGGTGGGACCGAAAATCTCCTGCTCGCGGTCCTTGCGCACGAGCCTCGCGGGGTCCTCGTAGTAGCGGCGCGAGTCGGCCGACACCTGCGACAGTTTCCGCGCCTCGCCCGAGCGCAGGATCGCGCCGTCGAGGGTGCGGATCTCCTCGACGCCGCGCAGGATCCGGGCGAGCCGGATGCCGTGGTCCTGCGTGATGCGGCCCTGCCAGCCCTTTTCGTATTCCACCGCGACGGCGTCGAGCCGCTTGGCCACGCTATCGGCGACCGCCTGCAGATCGCGGTCGGCAGCGCCTGCGTCAAAGGCCCCGGCCAGCACGGCCTGTTCAAGGATGTTGCGCGGATAATGGGTCGGGAAGGCGTCGAGGATCTTCTTCACGCCACGCGCGGCCTCGATGACCTCGGCCAGATGCGCGCCCGCGATTTCCTCGCCGGTGGATAGCCGCAGCACGGCCCCCTCGATCCCCTGCTGGATGAGGTAGTCCTCAAGCGCCGGAACGTCCTTGATGTAGACCTCGGACCGCCCCCGCGACACTTTGTAAAGCGGCGGCTGCGCGATGTAGAGATACCCGCCGTCGATGATCTCGGGCATCTGCCGGTAGAAGAAGGTCAGCAGAAGCGTCCGGATATGCGCGCCGTCCACGTCGGCGTCGGTCATGATGACGACCTTGTGGTAGCGCAGTTTGTCGATGTCGAACTCGTCGCGCCCGATGCCGGTGCCCAGCGCGGTGATGAGCGTGCCCACCGTGTCCGACGACAGCATCCGGTCGAACCGCGCCCGCTCAACGTTCAGGATCTTGCCCCGGAGCGGCAGCACCGCCTGGTTGTGGCGCGAGCGGCCCTGCTTGGCCGACCCTCCAGCCGAGTCCCCCTCGACGATGAAGATCTCGCGCTTGGCGGGGTCCTTTTCCTGACAATCCGCGAGCTTGCCGGGCAGGCTCGCCACGTCATGCGTCGATTTCTTGCGCGAGATTTCCCGCGCCTTGCGGGCGGCTTCGCGGGCCAGCGCTGCCTCGATGATCTTGCCGACGATCATCCGGGCCTCGTTCGGGTGTTCGTCGAACCAGTCGGTGAGGCGTTCGTTCATCAGGCCTTCGACGGCAGGGCGCACCTCGGAGGACACGAGCTTGTCCTTGGTCTGCGAGCTGAACTTCGGATCGGGCACTTTCACCGACAGCACACAGGTCAGCCCCTCGCGCGCGTCATCGCCAGTAAAGGCGACCTTTTCCTTTTTCGCGAGCCCCGAGGAGTTGGCGTAGAGGTTCATCGTGCGGGTCAGAGCGCCCCGGAAGCCCGCCATATGGGTGCCGCCGTCGCGCTGCGGGATATTGTTGGTGAAGGGCAGCACCATCTCGTTGTAGCTGTCGTTCCACCACATCGCGACCTCGATGCCGATGCCGTCACGCTCGCCGGTGATGAAGATCGGCTCCGCGATCATCGGCTGCTTGTGCCGGTCGAGGTATTTGACGAACTCCTTCACGCCGCCATCGTAGTGCAACTCGGTTTCGAGCGGCTCGGCGGGGCGTTCGTCGCGCAGGATGATCCGCACGCCGGAATTGAGGAACGCCAGTTCGCGCAGGCGGGTTTCGAGCGTCTTGAAGCTGTAGTCGAGGTTCGAGAAAGTCGTGGTTGAGGCGAGGAACCGCACCTCGGTCCCGGTGAAATCGGCATCGCCCAGCACCTTGAGGTGCTCCGCCGTATCGCCGCGTTCGAACCGCGCCTGATGCTTCTTGCCCTGCCGCCAGACGGTGAGTTCCAGCCAGTCGGACAGCGCGTTCACCACCGACACACCGACGCCGTGCAGACCGCCGGACACCTTGTAGCTGTTGGAGTCGAACTTCCCGCCCGCGTGCAGCTGGGTCATGATAACCTCGGCGGCGGAAACGCCCTCTTCCTCGTGAATATCGACCGGAATCCCGCGCCCGTTGTCGAAGACCGAAACGGAATTATCGGCATGGATCGTCACCCGGACGTGATCGGCATGACCCGCCAGCGCCTCGTCGATGCCGTTGTCCACGACCTCGTAGACCATGTGGTGCAGACCAGAGCCATCGTCGGTGTCCCCGATATACATGCCGGGGCGTTTTCGAACCGCCTCCAAGCCCTTGAGAACCTTAATGGAATTGGCGCCGTATTCGGCGTTGTTCTGCGCGTCGTCGGCCATTGATACCGTCCTGTTTTTTAGTTGCTGTTTTCTAGCTTTTTCAGGGGGGAATGTCACGCGATTGGGGGTGTTTTTTCCGGCGGAAACGGGCCTGTCTGCGTCGGGGTCGGAATGGTCACCCATGGGCCGGGCGGCGTCTTGGCTAATGGCCGTGCCGCGGGGGTTAGGAAGGGGCCTTGCCGAGTGGCGCGTTAACGTCTTTCTTAAAGTGAGGCGAAATTACCATTTGTAATCAGAGACTTGAAAATAATAAGATTCTAGAATCCCGGAATCTTTCGCGCGCGGCAACTGAAGGAAAAGCCCCCCTACGTAAACGGAATAATCCCTGCCACGACGATTAAGAGAGCGCCGGCCGACAGGTTGAGCCGCCTCAACGCCTGGGGCGAGGACAAGAGCCGCTTGACCCTGCCGACGAACCCCGCCAGCAGCACATTGCCCAAGAGCGGCACCGCCATCGAAAGCCCGACAATCGCGGCAACGTCGGCCCGGGTCAGCGCCGAGAGGTCAAAGAACCCTGGCAACATCCCCATATAAAAGAGGATCGCCTTGGGATTGGCGAGGATCACAACGACACCCGCCAGGAACCCCGCCCACATGCCAGGGCGCGTGAGTCTGCTGTCCGCCGCGATCTGCTTGTCCGCGTGACGGATGATGGTCCAGCCGAGCCAGAGGAAAAACCCGCTCGCCACGAACTTGAGCGCGACCGTCACACCCTCAAACTCGGTCGCGACCCAACTCATTCCGAGGATCGCCAAGAGCGGCCAGAGCGCGTCGCCGATGGTCACGCCCAGCGCCAGCGGCCAGGCGGCGTGAAAGCCCCCCGACATCGCGCGGGCGAGGAGCGCCATCCAGACCGGGCCGGGGGTCAGGAACAGAACCAACAGCGCGAAAGCATAAAGGCCGAGATCGGCCAGCGTCAGCGTCATGTGAGCGCGCCATCCTCGTCCATCTCCCAGAACGGGTTGTGGGCGAACTCCCACAGATGCCCGTCGGGATCGGCCACATAGGAGGAATAGCCGCCCCAGTCGGTCTTGAACGGCTGTGTGACCGGGTCCGCGCCCGCCGTCACGGCGCGCTCGAACATCGCGTCCACTTCGGCCTCTGAGGTGAAGTTCTGGGCGAGCGTCATCGCGCCGTTGCGCAGCGCGGAGACCGGGCGTCCGGTCTCCTTGGCCAGCCCCTCGAGCGAGAAGAACCCGAATTTCATGCCGTTCATGGCGTAGAATGCCGCCTCACCCAGATCTTCCTCCAGCACCCAGCCGATCGCCTCGTAATAGGCCCGCGCCCGCGCCACGTCCTCGACACCCAGAGTGATCAGGGTCACGCGATTGGTTTTCATGGCTCCACCTCTTCCACATGGCTCACGCCCGCCTCGTCGCGGACCTCGATATGCTGTGCCCTCGCGCCCAGTTCGGCGAACAGCTCGGGGCCCGTGCCGGTCATGAAGGCCTGCGCGCCCAAGGCGACGATCTCGTCATAAAGCGCCGCGCGGCGGCCGGCGTCCAGATGCGCCGACACTTCGTCGAGAAGCAGTATGGGCGGCGCCCCGAAATCCCGCGCGAGCGCACGTCCGTTGGCGAGGATCAGCGACACGAGCAGCGCCTTCTGCTCGCCCGTCGAACATTCTTTCGCAGGCATCCCCTTTTCGGCATAGACCGCAGCCAGATCGGCACGATGGGGACCAACGAGCGTGCGCCCGGCCAGCATGTCGCGCGGGCGACTGTCGGCCAGGGCATCCGCCAGCTCCTCGCGCGTGCGCGGCCCGGCCTCGGCGCCTTCGGCAAACAGCAGGGTCAGCTCCGCCGCCGGAAAGGCCGTCTCGGCCTCCCTCTGGCTGTCGATGATCAGCTCCAGCGTGCGTTCCCGATTGCGCTGGATCACCGCCCCCGCCTCGGCCATCTGCGCCTCAAGCGCCCGATACCAGAAGGCGTCGCGTTGCCCGTCCTTCAAAAGCCGGTTTCGCTCGCGCATCGCCTTGTCATAGGTCAGCACTGCGTCGCCGTGCCCCGGCTCGAAACTGAGCGAGAGACGGTCGAGGAACTTGCGCCGCCCGTCGGCCCCCTCGACCCAGAGCCGGTCCATGACAGGGACGAGCCAAGTGACCCGCGCGATCCGCCCCAGCGCCACCTGCGGCGCGGGCTTGTCGTCGATGGTCACCGAGCGTGACTGGCCAGGTTCGGCCCATGTCTCGACCTCATGCACCTGGTGCAGGGATCGCAGGACGCCGGACACTTTCCACCCGACCGCTTCGGGCCGGCGCGCCATCTCCTCCGCCGCCGCGCCGCGCAGACCACGGCCTGGGGACATGAGGCTCACCGCTTCCAAAATGTTGGTCTTGCCCGCGCCATTGGCCCCGAAAATGGCGACGGGCCGCCCGTCCAATTCGAGCGACGCCCGGACGTGCGACCGGAAATGTGACAGGGTCAGGGAGGTCAGACAAAGGCTCATTCCAGCCCTTTCGTCTTTCCCCAAATACGCCCGCCGGAGGCATCAAGAGTCTCTGGCAAGCCGCCCGTCACACCCGCATCGGCATGACGACATAGACCGCCGATGTGTCGTTGCCTTCGCGCATGAGAACGGGCTGACCGGCGCTGTCGAAGAGGAAGGTCGCGTTCTCGCGATCGACCTGCGAGGCGATTTCGAGCAGGTACTTGGCGTTGAAGCCGATCTCGAGCCGCTCGTCGCCATAGGCCACGATCAGCTCTTCCTCGGCCGCACCGGCGTCGGGCGCATTGACCGAAAGGATCAGCTTGTCCTCATCGAGCGCCAGTTTCACGGCGCGCGAACGTTCCGACGACACGGTGGCGACGCGGTCCACGGCTTTCGCGAATTCCTGCGCGTCCACTTCCATCTTCTTCGTGTTCCCCATCGGGATCACGCGGGTGTAGTCGGGGAAGGTGCCGTCGATCACCTTGGACGTGAGCGTGATGTCCGGCGTCGCGAAACGTATCTTGGTTTCGGACACCGACACCGCGATCTGCATTTCGTCATCGTCGAGGAGCTTGCGCAACTCGTTCACCGTCTTGCGCGGCACGATCACGCCAGGAAGCGTATCCGCCCCCGTGGGCAGGTCCGCGTCGATCCGCGCCAGCCGGTGCCCGTCGGTCGCCACGCAGCGCAGGACCTTGCCGCTCTCGGCATCGGCCACATGCATGTAGACACCGTTGAGGTAATAGCGCGTCTCTTCCGTCGAAATCGCGAATTTCGACTTGTCAAAGAGCCGCCGCAGAACCGGCGCCGGGCAGGCGAAATTCGCGGAGTATTCCGACGACGCCATGACCGGAAAGTCCTCTTTCGGCAGCGTCGCGAGGTTGAAATGCGACCGCCCCGCTTCGATCGACAGACGCCCGGACGCGCCGTCATCGGACAGCGTGACCATGGCCCCGTCGGGCAGCTTGCGCACGATCTCGTTCAGCGTCACGGCGCTCACCGTCGTGGCCCCGGCGCGTTCGACCATGGCGGGCGCCTTGTCCACCACCTCGATATCAAGGTCGGTGGCGCGGAACGACACGGTGTTGCCCTCGGCTTCCATCAGGACGTTCGCGAGGATCGGAATCGTGTTGCGGCGCTCGACGACCGACTGCGCCTGACCGACCGCCTTGAGCAGCGCGGCACGCTCGATGGAAATTCTCATGTCCCACTCCTCACAGGTATCGGGACAGCGACCTTACAGCGGTCGCCGCCCGTCACAAGTTTTTTCGCACTTTCCCGGTGTTTTACTGGGGCGTCAAGGTCAGCGGCCGGATCAATGCTCCAGCGCGCGCTTGAGAAGCTCGAAGTCCTCGGCGAGCTGGTGATCGCTGCCGATCAGTTCCTCGATCTTCTTGACGCCGTGCATGACGGTCGAATGATCGCGGCCCCCGAAGCGTTTGCCGATATCCGGGTAGGACCGCGTGGTCAGGTCCTTGGACAGCTTCATCGCCACCTGGCGCGGACGCGCGATCGAGCGCAGACGTTTCGGCCCGATCATGTCGGACAGGCGGATGCCGTAGTGCTCGGCCACCTTGCGCTGGATTTCCTCGACCGTGACCTTGCGGTCCGACTGCTTGAGCACATCAGCCAGGCAATCCTGCGCGGCCTCCAGCGTGATCTCCTTGCCGACGAGCGAACCGAAGGCAAAGAGCCGCATCAGCGCGCCTTCGAGCACGCGGACGTTGGTGGTGATCCGGTGGGCGAGGAACTCTAGCACGCCGGGCGCCAGCCGCATGTCCGGGAAGGCCGCGGCGTTCTGCGCCACCTTGGACTGAAGCACGCCGAGGCGCAGCTCATAATCCGTAGGGTGCAGATCGACGACCAGACCGCATTGAAGGCGCGACTTGATCCGTTCCTCGAGGTCCTTGATGTCGCCCGGCGCACGGTCCGCCGAGATGATGATCTGCTTGTTCTGGTCCACCAGCGCATTGAAGGTGTGGAAGAACTCTTCCTGCGTGGAATCCTTGCCCGCGATGAACTGCACGTCATCGACCATGAGCACGTCGACGGAACGGAACATGTGCTTGAAGTCCATCATCTGCTTGTCGCGCAGCGCCTGCACGAAGCGATACATGAACTGTTCTGCCGACAGGTAGAGCACCCGAAGGTCCGGGCGGCGCGCGGTCATCTCATGCGCGATGGCGTGCATGAGGTGCGTCTTGCCGAGGCCCACGCCACCATAAAGGAACAGCGGGTTGAAGGTGACGGGCCCACCGTCGGCCACACGCCGGGCAGCGGCATGGGCCAGTTCGTTGGGCTTGCCGACGACGAAGTTGTCGAAGGTGAAGCGTTTGTCCAGCGGCGCGCCGGGCAGTTCGCCCCCGTTCCCGGCCGAAACCACGGCGGCGGCAGGGGCGGCAGGACGGCTGTTCCCATTCGCGGGCGCCGGCGGAGTGACACGGCCCGTGGACTGCGCCTTGGGCACGACGAATTCGAGCCGCGAGACTTTGGCCCCGTCGCTCACGAATTGCTTGAGGATCTGGTCCCCGAAATTGCGCTGGACCCA
The DNA here is from genome assembly GCA_001626765.1 of Maritimibacter sp. REDSEA-S28_B5. Classification (GTDB taxonomy): domain Bacteria; phylum Pseudomonadota; class Alphaproteobacteria; order Rhodobacterales; family Rhodobacteraceae; genus Maritimibacter. The sequence goes on along the minus strand of LUOO01000007.1, from coordinate 94,258 downwards.
GTTACCCATGAAATTGGTCGGAACGATGAAGCGGGCAACGCCGTCTTCAAGATCCGCGAATTCCAGCGGTGCAATCCAGTTGCGATAGTTGTTCGCCCCGACCGATTGCTCCAGCCGCTCGCGTACTCTTCCCCACATAGTCTCCGCCATCTTTTTTGACCTGTTTCATCTGGCCACAAGCCCCGGACCCAAGTCTCCGAAGGCATGACCGCTCAACTCAAAAACGGACGCCTGAACGCGCCACTCTACCCGCGCCTTTGTTTGGTGCGAGACGACCAGCGTGCTGACATTGGGCCAAGCCCCGACGGCACCCCGGCAGGGATCGCCATCAGGCAGGAAAACGGCATACATGCCCGCGAAGGCACATCGCGGCCAGTATAACTGTCAAAAATACCGAAGGTGTCCCCTCAGATCCCCTCGGTGCGGTCCTCGTGCAGAGATCCCCATCCCTGCTAACCGCCTGTCCCAAGTCAGCGACGTTTGTCGCTTGGTCAAAGTAGTTTCCGGGGACAACGAGTCGCAACCGATCAATCATCTTGACTCAAACTTAGCGCATCCGAATCCGGGGTCGCTTTCACTAATCCAATTTCGCCTCTGGAAACTAAGGGCGAAATCGCTTCCAGCGATCGTGATCACGAATCGTGGTCGCCTTAGAATGTGTCCGCCGCGCACCATGTTCAGGGTCTGGCAGGGGCAAATCTGCATTTGATCCGGGCAAGCGCCCGCGCTTTGGGCGGGCCGCGTGGAATCACCCGCCGGACGTTGCGTCAGTGTCCCCGCAGCAGTCCTCGCGATCAGACAGGTCAGCACGCAAAACGAAAACGCGGGAACCTTTCGGTCCCCGCGTTTCATCCGTCTGCCTGCTTGAAAGTCTCAAGCCGGCGAGAAATCAGGCCAGCGTTTTCACGCGATGGGTCAGGCGCGACATTTTCCGCGCGGCGGTGTTCTTGTGGTAAACGCCCTTGGTGACACCCCGCATCAGTTCAGGCTGGGCAGCCTTGAGCGCGGCAGCGGCGGCATCTTTGTCGCCGGCGGTAAGCGCCTCTTCGACCTTGCGCAGGTAGGTGCGGATGCGCGAACGGCGGGCTTTGTTGACGTCGAAGCGACGCTCGTTCTGACGGGCGCGTTTCTTGGACTGCGGCGAGTTGGCCATGGTGATCTTCCCTTCGTCGGGTTTGGTTCAATACTGGTTGCACGAGACAAATCCCGACCGGGTTCTCTACCGGCATCTTCCGACCAAGCGGGTCTCACGCGCATATGAGGTGTGCCTATAAGGGGTCCGGGCCGCGTTGTGAAGCCGATTCTCACGATGGCACTGCTCGGGCCGCAATCTGCCGCCCGCCCCCTTTACGCGGAGCTTGCGGATTACAATATGCTGGCATCATGCTGCGATGCAGCGAAAAGGAGTGCCCGGATGGCAAAGGACACGCTGACCACGACCAAGATCGACGTTGCCCTGCAGGGGGGCGGCGCGCATGGCGCCTTTACCTGGGGAGTGCTCGACCGGCTGTTTCGCGACGAAACCATCGCCGTGGGCGCGCTGTCGGGTGCCTCGGCGGGGGCGATGAACGCCCTCGTGGCGGCCTCGGGGCTGGTCCGGGGTGGCAATACGGCGGCGCGTGAAGATCTGCGCGTCTTCTGGACCGCGGTGAACGAGGCGGCACGGCGCGTGACACCGTTCCTGCCGATCTTCGACCCGATCAACGCATGGCTCCGGGCCTCGTCCCGCTGGCTCGACGCCTTCACGGCCGGGCGCACGAGCTTTACCGCCTCGCCCATGGCCGGGCTGCCCGCGCAGGACATGCTCCGGCGGATCCTGTCGGATGTCATCGACTTCGACGCCCTGCGACGGCCCGAGGCGCCACGGCTTTTCATCGCGGCGACCCATGTGCAGACCGGGCTCGCCCGCATCTTCACCAACGAAGAGCTGACGCCAGACGTGCTGCTTGCCTCGGCCTGTCTGCCCACGGTGTTCCCCCCCGTGACCATTGACGGCGAAGATTACTGGGACGGCGGTTTCGCCGCGAATCCGCCCGTCATGCAGCTGGTCGAGAACACCGCGACCCGCGATCTCGTGCTCGTCACGATCAATCCTTATCGGCGGCTGGGCACACCACGGCTAGCCACCGACATCCCCGACCGGATCAGCGAGCTGACCTTCAACCAGTCGCTTCTGGCCGAGCTGCGCGCCATCGCCATGCTGAAGGAAGAATTTCGCGACGACCCGAGCAGTTGCCGGAGCAGCGTCGTGAAGTCGGTCGCCAACCTGCGCTTCCACGAGATCAACAACGAAGAGGCGATGGGCGAATTCGACCCCATGTCCAAGCTCTTTCCGTCCTGGTCGCTCCTGACCGAGCTGCACGGGATCGGGGAACGCACGACGGCGCACTGGCTACGAAAGAACAGGGCGCGGCTGGGCCAGACCTCGACCGCGCAACTGATCGAACGCTTCGGCTAGAGGATGTCGCGCCAGTCGTAGCGCGGCTGAAAGCCCACGAGCCGCTTGGCCTTGGCGTTGGAATAGAAGGTCTCGCGCTCGCCCATCTCGGCACGCTTGGGCACGCCCTGATAGAACCGCGTGATGAGTTCCGGCGTCGTTGCCGCCACCGAATGGTGGTCGTTGGACACGTTGAACACCTCATAGCCCAGCCCGTTCGTGCGCAGGCAGCAGTCAACCATCTGGCCGAGGTCGCGGGCGTCGATGTAGGCGAATATGTTGCGACGGCGCTTTTCCGGGTCGTTCACAAATGTCGGGAACAACGTCTCGTATTCATGCGGCTCGATCACGTTGTTGATCCGAAGGCCATAGATATCTGCCCCCGTGCGCGCCTGAAAACTGCGCGCCGTCGCCTCGTTCACCACCTTTGACATGGCATAGCTGTCGTGGGGGACCGTCGGGTGATCCTCGTCGATGGGGATGTAGTCGGGCCTCTTCTCGCCTTGGGCGAAGCAGATCGCATAGGTGGTTTCGGACGAGGCAAAGATCACCTTGGGCACACCAGCCCGCGCCGCCGCCTCGAGCACGTTGTAGGTGGCCAGCGTATTGGTGCGGTAACATTCGGCGTCCGAGGTGACGAGGATGCGGGGCACGGCGGCGAAATGCACGATGGCGTCGAAGGATGGCTTCTCGGGCAGGTCGAGTTCGTCGAGGGCTGCGTAATTCAGCACCGTGTCCATCACCTGACCCGCGTCGGTCAGGTCCACATGCCGCGTCTCGACCCCGTCAAGGTCGAACGGCCTCAGATCAACGTTGAGCACCCGGTGCCCGGCCTCGACGAGATAGCGAACCGCGTGTTTGCCCGCCTTGCCGGACCCGCCGGTGAAAAGAATGCGCATGGTGCCTCTCCAGTTGTCGGCGATAGCCCTAACAGATCACTCGGCGCAGCGCACGTAGTCGAAGCTGCCCGCGTTCTCGTCGTCGCCTGTGTCGAGCCGGGTGAGCGTGTCGCCCCCGTCAGACAGCGTGAGCACAAGGTCGCGCTCCCATTCCATGCCCTCGCCGGTAAAGGCGAACTGGCCCTGAAGCTCGGTCTCGGACCCGCCCGTCACGGCCGCGAGCGTCCCGCGCGATTCGTAGAAGCGCAGCGTGTCACCCTCGACCACCATCAGCCCCTTGGCGATGGAAGGATCGGCGGTGCATTCGGTCGCGGTCAGGCCCCATCGGCCCTGCATGTCCGCAGGAATACCAGTCGGCACCTCGGCCGCGCCCACAGTCTCTGCCGTGTCGGGGTCGCAGCCCAGAAGGGCGAGCGGGATCATCAGAACGAGTGCTTTCATCAGGTGTCCTCCGGACTGGTCCCATAAGAGAGCACCGGAAACGAAACGGCGGCGTCGGGTGTTCCCGCGCCGCCGATCCTCAGGCCAAAGCCTGCCGATTACTTGTCGCGAAACTGCGGCTCGCGCTTTTCGATGAAGGCGGCCATGCCCTCTTTCTGGTCCTCGGTCGCGAACATCGAGTGAAACAGCCTGCGCTCGAACAGGACGGCCTCGGTGAGCGGCATCTGATCGGCGCGATGCACGGCTTCCTTGATGGCCATGACCGAGATCATCGACTTCTCGGCGATCTTCTTGGCCGCCGAGGTGGCCTCCTTCATCAGTTCCTTGCAGGGCACCACGCGGGACACCAGCCCCGAACGCTCGGCCTCTTCAGCATCCATGAAGCGGCCGGTCAGGTTCATGTCCATCGACTTGGCCCGCCCAACGAGCGCGGTCAGACGCTGGGTCCCGCCCATGCCCGCCATGACGCCAAGGTTGATCTCGGGCTGGCCGAATTTTGCGGTGTCCGACGCGATGATGAAGTCGCACATCATAGCGAGTTCACAGCCACCGCCCAGCGCGTAGCCGCTGACCGCCGCGATGATCGGCTTGCGCACCCGCATCACCGCCTCTTCCTCGGGCGTGAAGAGATCGCCCAGGAACACGTCGGTAAAGCTCTTCTCCGACATCATCTTGATGTCCGCGCCCGCCGCAAAAGCCTTTTCCGACCCGGTGACGATAAAGCAGCGCACCTTGTCGTTCTTCTGGCCCTCGGACAGCGCGCGGCCCAGTTCGCGCAGCAGGTCGAGGTTCAGAGCGTTGAGCGCCTCTGGCCGGTTGAGTTTGATCGTGCAGACGTATTGGTCCACGTCCACTATGATGTTTTCATATCCCATGAAGCCTCAGGCCCCTTCCTTGCGGTTTCAAGTGGGACTCCTACCCACAAGACCGCGCGCCTCGCAAGTCACGTTTGGCAAGTGGGACAGTAGAAGGAGGACCGCCCCGATTGCACGATGCGGTGGACGGTGTCGGTGCAACCCTCTGTCACGCAAGGCAAAGTCTCGCGCCCGTAAACCCGGAAGGTGTGTTGAAAATATCCCAGTTCGCCGTCCGCCTGCCGGTAGTCGCGCAAAGAGCTTCCCCCGGCGGCAATCGCCTCGGTCAGGACGTCGCGGACAATCGGGACGAGGGACGCGATACGCCTGGCGGAGATGTTGCGACAACGGCGGGCGGGGTGGATACCGGCACGAAACAGCGCCTCGCAGACATAGATATTGCCCAACCCTGCCACGATACGCTGGTCGAGCAGCGCGGATTTGATGGGCGTGTTGCGGCCCTTGAGCGCGGCGACGAGGTACGTTTCGTCAAAGGCGTTGCCCAGCGGCTCCGGCCCCAGCCCGGCAAGCAGCATATGCGCCCCCTCGCCCCCGCCGGGGATCAGGTCCATCGCCCCGAACCGCCGCGCGTCGTTGAGCGTGACCCGTGCCCCGTTGTCCATATGCAGAACGACATGGTCGTGCTTTTCGGTCGCCGGATGGTCACGGATGAAGTGCCCCAGCGGATCGCCCGAGATCAGGATGCGGCCCGACATGCCCAGATGCAGCAGGAACACCTCGCCCGTGTCGAGATCGCCGAGGATATACTTCGACCGCCGCCGCAGCCCCGTTACCGTCGCCCCGGTCAGCCGCTCTGCCATCCCCGGCGGAAAGGGCCAGCGCAGCCCCTCGCGCCGGACCTCAGCCTTGGCGATCCTGATGCCCGTCATCGCGGGTTCCATGCCCCGGCGGACGGTTTCGACTTCGGGTAGTTCGGGCATTCTGACCTCGGCAGTTACGTCCGGCGAATATAGGGGGCCTATGCGGGCTGCGCCATGCGGGTGCGACAAGCCAAGGTTCACGCGCCCCGCATGTCCCGACATCTCAATTCGCGCGCGCCAGCGTGAGACAGGCGCAGCTCACCTGACGGCATCGCGGGAAGAACGCGCACCTGTCGGGGCGGCGCTTGCCGGAACACCGGCCCGCCCCTTCTCCTCCCTGCGACCGATAGCTATTTGTCGTTTGCCTCAAAGCCCTATATCCCCAAGCAGACCAGAACGAGGCGCACACCATGTCGGACCAGAAAACCACCCACTTCGGCTTCCAGACCGTTGACGAAGACCAGAAGGCCGGGATGGTCCATGGCGTGTTCACCAATGTCGCCTCGAAATACGACATCATGAACGACGTGATGAGCATGGGCATTCACCGCATCTGGAAGGACGCGATGATGGACTGGCTCGCGCCGCGTCCGGGGACGAAACTGCTCGATGTCGCGGGCGGCACGGGCGACGTGGCGTTCCGTTACCTCAAACGCGCGCCGGGGGCCCATGCCACGGTCTGCGACATGACCGAGGGGATGCTGATCGAGGGCCGCAAGCGGGCGGAAGCCGAACAGATGGCAGGGAGCCTCGATTGGGTTGTGGGCGACGCCATGGCGCTCCCGTTTGAGGCCAACAGTTTCGACGTCTACACCATCAGCTTCGGCATCCGGAACGTGACCCGCATCCCCGACGCTCTGTCCGAAGCGTTTCGCGTGCTGAAACCCGGTGGCCGGCTCATGGTGCTGGAATTCAGCCAGATTCCGAACGAGCTGATGCAGAAGGCCTACGACCTCTATTCCTTCAACGTGATCCCCAAGATGGGCAAGGTCATCGCGAACGATTCGGAAAGCTACCAGTATCTCGTGGAATCGATCCGCCAGTTCCCTGACCAGGAGAGGTTTGCGTCCATGATTCGCACGGCGGGGTTCGAACAGGTCAGCTACCGCAATCTCACCATGGGCATCGCCGCGCTGCACTCTGGCTGGAAGATCTGATGCGCGGACCGATCAATATCTGGCGCCTGATCGTCACGGGCGCCACCTTTGCCCGCACGGGTGCCCTAGGCGAGATGCTCGACGCGATGCAGGCCCCGCCGCTCATGCGCGTGACGGCACGCACGGTGTCCTGGACCTTTGCCTGGCTCGGCAAACGTGGCGACCCGGCGCTGCCACCCGTGACCCGCGCGATCACCGCATTGGGACCGGCCTATGTGAAATTCGGCCAGATCCTGTCGACCCGCCCCGATGTGGTCGGGCCCGCAATGGCCGAACAACTGACCTACCTGCAGGACAAGCTCGACCCCTTCCCCACCGCCGTCGCCCGCGCCACCATCGAGCGGGAACTGGGCGTGAAGGTGGACGACATTTTCTCGGATTTCTCCGGCCCCATCGCCGCCGCATCGATCGCGCAGGTCCACAAGGCAACGCTGCGCGCGACCGGGCAGGAGGTCGCGGTCAAGGTCCTGCGCCCGAGGATCGAGCGCGCCTTCCGCACCGACCTCGACGCCTTCCACTTCTCGGCTGCGGTGATCGAGTTCCTGCTGCCCCAGACCCGCCGCCTGCGTCCGCAGGACGTGATCCAGCATTTCGAAAACGTGGTGATGGGCGAGCTGGACCTGCGGTTAGAGGCCTCCTCGGCCTCGGAGTTCGCCGAGAACACGGCGGATGACGCGGGCTTCGTCGTGCCTCGGGTCTACTGGAACCACTCGTCCCGCCGGGTGATGACGATGGACTGGGTCGAGGGCATCCCGGCCAACGACCTCACGACCCTGCGCGCCTCCGGCCTCGACTTCGAGGCGATCGGGAACCGCATCCTGCATCTTTTCCTGTCCCACGCCCTGCGCGACGGCCTCTTTCACGGCGACATGCATCAGGGCAACCTCAAGATCGCGCCCAATGGCGACATCCTCGCCATCGACTTCGGGATCATGGGGCGGATCGACGAATACACCCGCCGGGTCTATGCCGAAATCCTCTACGGCTTCATCAAACGCGACTACCGCCGCGTCGCCGAGGTGCATTTCGAAGCGGGCTACGTGCCCGCCGACAAGGATGTCGAGGAATTTGCCCGCGCGCTGCGCGCAGTTGGCGAGCCGATCTTCGGTATGGACGCCACTCATATCTCGATGGGCCGGCTCCTGTCCTACCTCTTCGAGGTCACCGAACGCTTCGGGATGCAGACCCGCACCGAGCTTATCCATCTTCAACGCACCATGGTCATCGTCGAAGGCGTCGCGCGCTCGCTCAATCCCTCGATCAACATCTGGCAGGTGGCCCAGCCCGTGGTCGAGGACTACGTCGCAGGCGCCATTGGCCCCAAGGCGATGCTCTCGGACCTCGCAAAGACCCTGCGCGTCCTCGCCCGCTTCGCGCCGCGTCTGCCCGACATCGCCGAGGCACAACTGATAAAGCAATCGACCCCGCCGCGCGAGCTCGACCGTGCACGCCCGCTGCGCGCCATGGGCTACTTCGCGCTTGGCGGCTCCATCGCGCTCATCGCCGTGGCCATCGCGGAACTCCTCTAGGCTTCACTGCTTCATAAATACTTCGGGAGGGTTTGGGAGGATCGCCATGGGCGCGCCATTGGTCCGAGAGACAATGGCGATGCCCTCCCAAGACCGCGCCTCTTTTGCCGGAGGCAAAAAGGCGCAAGACCTACCTGCGCAAAGCGCAGTCCTGTCAACGGATACGTCAGCGCAGCCCGCTAGACCTCTTCGAGCAGCGACGCCTTGCCATAGCCCTCGTCGCCCCGTGCGGCTCGCCAGCGGCAATAGGCGCGCATCCGGGCCGCATAAAGCGGGGCGAGCGCGCGGTAGCGATCGGCGACCGCTGCATCGCCATAGGCGGCGAGAAAGCCCTCGACCTCCTCCGCCGTCAACGGGTTGTTCCCCGACATCCACTGCATCGCGGGTGACAGGAACACCGCGACATCCGCCGCCGCATCGCCGAAGGCCGGGCATTGCCAGTCGATGAAGGTCACGCGCCCGTCTGTCACCAGCGCATTCCCGGCGGTGGCATCGCCATGCAGGAACACCTCGCGCGCGGGCGGCAGGTCGTCGGGAACGGGCGGCACCTTGCCCGACATGGTAAGCGTCTGCTGCACGAGCACGTCCTTGCGCAGGTCGGCATGGGCCAGGCCCTCGGGGATCGGCTGCGCGTGCAGGGCGGCCAGTGCCTGCGCCACGACCTCGACGCCATGCGCGGGCCGCCAGACCTCGCCCTCGATCCGGCGATAGACCACCGTGTCGCCCTCGGCGTCGATCAGCTCAGGGGCAAGCCCGGTGCCCTCGAGCGCCGTCAGCGCCAGCCGTTCCGACCGCACGTCGTTGCCAAAGATCGGCGTCTCGCCGCCCTCTCGAAACCGCTTCACGATCCGGTCGCCCACGCGCCAAGTCTCGTTGGTGTTGCCACCCGTGAGCGGCTCCCACTCATGGGCGCCGTCGACCGCGCCGCGCGCGATCCAGAAATGGGCAAACTCAACGTCCGGGGATGGCACCGCGCTTTTCTCCCTTACCTTCCCAGTTCTCCATCGCGGCCAGGGCCTCGTCCGCCGTCTCGACGAAACGGAACAACGCCAGATCGTCGGGCGAAATCGTGCCCGCATCCGCCAACGCGTCCCAGTTGACGATGGTTTCCCAGAAACTGCGCCCGAACAGCAAGACCGGCACCTGCCGCATCCTCCCGGTCTGGATCAGCGTCAGCGCCTCGAACAGTTCGTCGAGGGTGCCGAAGCCGCCGGGGAAGACCGCGATCGCCTCGGCCCGCATGAGGAAGTGCATCTTGCGGATCGCGAAGTAGTGGAAGTTGAAGCACAGCTCCGGCGTCACGTATTCGTTGGGCGCCTGCTCGTGCGGCAGCACGATATTGAGCCCGATCGACACGCCGCCCGCTTCCGCAGCCCCGCGCGATCCTGCCTCCATCACACCGGGGCCGCCGCCGGTCACCACGACCTTTTCGAGCTGCGGAAACTTCATCCCCTCCTCGGTCAGTTTCTTCGCGAAGATCCGCGCTTCTTCGTAGTATATCGACAGGGCGCGCAGGGTTTCGGTTCGCGCCCTGGACGCCTGGTCGGGCGAAGGGATCCGCGCACCGCCGAACATCACCACCGTCGATTTGATCCCGGCCTCATTCATCACGAGTTCCGGTTTCATCAGCTCGAGCTGAAGCCGCACCGGACGCAGTTCGTCCCGCGTGAGAAAGTCCAGATCGTCAAAGGCGAGCCGGTAGGTCGGACTGCGCGTCTGGGCGGTATCGGGGGTCTCGTGCGCGGCGCGCCGATCCTCCTCACTGTCACGAAACGGATGGGCGCGATTGCTGGGCGGGTGGCTGTCTTCTGGCATGCTCGTCCTTTATGCCGCGTTGCGCGGACTGGTTTGACCCACTATAGCCGGGCGCGAACAGACGAAAACCGCCAAATTCCGGCAATCCAAAATCGGGGAGAGACGATGTCCAACGCACAGCTTGAAACTGCCATCGAGGCCGCATGGGACGCCCGCGACACGATCACCCCCGCCACCACGGGCGAAACCCGCGAGGCCATCGAGGACACGCTCAACGCCCTGGACAGCGGATCGCTCCGCGTGGCCGAGCGGCAAGAGAACGGCGACTGGCATGTGAACCAGTGGGCGAAAAAGGCGGTGCTGCTGGGCTTTCGCATCAAGGATATGGAAATCCAGACCGGTGGCCCGCAGGACGGCGCCTGGTGGGACAAGGTCGATTCGAAGTTCGCGGGCTGGGGCGCTGACGACTTCCGCACTGCGGGTTTCCGCGCCGTCCCGAACGCGGTCGTTCGCAAATCGGCCTATATCGCGCCGGGCGTCGTGCTGATGCCGTCCTTCGTGAACCTTGGCGCCTATGTGGACGAGGGCACCATGGTCGACACATGGGCCACGGTCGGCTCCTGCGCCCAGATCGGCAAGGGCGTTCACCTGTCTGGCGGCGTCGGCATCGGCGGCGTGCTCGAACCGATGCAGGCAGGCCCCACGATCATCGAGGACAACTGCTTTATCGGCGCGCGCTCCGAGGTCGTCGAGGGCTGCATCGTGCGCGAGGGCTCGGTCCTTGGCATGGGCGTGTTCATCGGCAAGTCTACCAAGATCGTCGACCGCGAAACGGGCGAGGTCATGTATGGCGAAGTGCCGCCCTATTCCGTGGTCGTGGCCGGGTCCATGCCGTCCAAGAACGGCATCAACCTTTACTGCGCGGTGATCGTGAAGCGCGTGGATGAAAAGACCCGCTCGAAGACCGGGATCAACGAGCTTCTGCGCGACTGAGGTCTGCGCGACGCGACCCGGTGCGGAACGCCGCGCCAATACCGATGGCCTCGCGGGTGTTCTGCGAGGCCATTTTGCTGACCCATTCACCGCTCAGCGCCCGCGTCTCCGCAGCGGTCAAGAGCCGTCCGGCAGGCACCGCCTCGGACCGGGCCGGCAGGTCCTCGACACGGCAGCCGAGCACGCGCGCGATCCCGGCCAGCGCCAGTTCGCCCAGCGCGTCACGGGCCTGGTCGCCCAAGAGCAGGCTTTCGACCCCCAGCCCCTCGGCCAGGATCGCCGCGTGCCGGTCGAGAAGGATCGTATGATAGCCCACCGGCCCATCACGCTTCTGTGCCCGCACCTTCGGCAGATCGACAAACGACTTGGCCGGGCCAAAGACGATCTCACCTCCGAGGCGGAGAGCAATCCTGTGGTTTGGCGACAGGCGCAGCGTGCGATATGGCAACCCGCGCCCCATGGCGTTGGCGCGGATCAAGATCGGCCGTTGGTCCGGTGGCAGATGCGAGATCATGCGCCCGCCCGTCCAGAGCACCCGGCGCAGGTCGCCAGAAACCGAATAGACGAGATCCCCCGGCGAAACCAGTTCGACAGGCCTCAACCCGGCCCGTGTCGCGATCATCGTCCCGGTGGCGAAACAGACCGGCGGCGCCCCGGCGAACGAGGCAGAATAAGGCTGGGCACTGGTGTTCGTCACCAGAGCGATGGCGGAGAGGATGTTCGGCGTTCCGTTCGGATAGACGAAGAAATACTGACCCGTTCCCGTGTTGCGCATGATCATCACGTCAACCGGGAAGCCGGTGGGAATGATCAGCGGCCCAAAGGCGAGGCCGGGCTGGGCAAACCCGGATCCCACCATCTCGAAGGTCTGGCCACCGATCGTGTACTGTTCGCCGAGATAGAAGACCCCGGTTTCATCCACCAGCGACAGCCCGGTTTGCAGCGGGCCGAAGATATTGAGCAAGTGGTTGACGTTGTTACCGAAAATCGTCGGCAACGTCAGCGAAAAACTCAAAGACTGCATCGAAACCGTCAGGTCCAATGAACGACACCCTTACAAACTTTCGCGACTCGCCTAATGGGCGACTCAGTTATCCAATCAGTTAATTGTGTCCGCCAATCCTGCTGGTAATATGGCCGATCTCGTCCATTTCGATGGCCCTGTCCTAACCGCCGGTTTGCGCAGACTCTTCGACCTTTGCCGACCTCGGACGCGGAACCAGTTCCGCTCACGCGCGTTCACACTCAGGATACCGGACGGCTCGGACGACGGACGAGGTCTGGTCACAGACACGAGAGGAAAGAACACATGACGGGTATTGGCTGGTTCGCTGCCATCATCATCGGGGCCATCGCCGGTTGGCTTGCCGAACAATTCATGAAGTCCAACATGGGCCTTTTGATGAACATCATCCTGGGCATCGGCGGCGCGCTGATCCTCAATGCCATCCTGTTCGCGCTTGGCGTCGGCACGCTGGGCGGCTGGATTGGCCAACTCGTCATCGGCTTCATCGGCGCCTGCCTGCTGATTGCGCTGGCTCGGATGATCCGCCGGGCGACGTGAGCGGATTAATTTTCATCGCAGAGGGGCGGGGACACTTGTTCCCGCCCTTTCCGTATCCATCTGTCGTCGGCGCGGCCCTGATACACCTTGCGAAACCTGCCGCGTGACCGGAGATCTTCCCCCAAATGCTTGACTTTGTGCTTGTCGCCGTCGGCCTGATCGGCCTGCTCATCGGCGGTGAATTCCTTGTGCGCGGCTCGGTCGCGGTGGCACGGGCCGCCGGGCTGTCGCCCATGGTCATCGGCCTCACTCTTGTGGGCTTCGGCACCTCGGCGCCGGAGCTTGTCACCTCGCTCCAGGCCGCCTCCATCGGTTCGCCCGGTATCGCGGTGGGCAACGTCGTGGGGTCCAACATCGGGAACATTCTGCTCATCCTCGGCATCGCAGCCTCGATGGGCGTGATCGCGGTGGACAAGAAGGCGTTCCGCCGCGACGGCCTTGTGCTCGCCCTCGCCTCGCTCGCCGCGCTGGGGGTCGTGCTGTCGGGCGAGATGAACCGGACCGCGGGAGGGCTGCTGTTCGCGATGCTCATCGGCTACCTCGCGTTCACGCTGATCTCCGAACGCCGCCGCCCGCAGGCGGCTGATGTCTACGCGGCCGAGGCCGACCTACCCGCGCCGATGGCAACGATCCCGGCGCTTCTGACCACCGTCGCCGGGCTTGCGGGCACGATCCTTGCCGCCAAGGCCCTGGTCACCGGCAGCGTGGGGATCGCGAGCGCGATGGGCCTTTCGGAAACACTGATCGGGCTGACCATCGTTGCCATCGGCACCTCGATGCCAGAGCTCGTCACCAGCGTGATCGCCATGCGCAAGGGCGAGGGCGACGTGGCCTTTGGGAACGTGGTCGGCTCCAACATCTTCAACATCCTTGGCATCCTCGGGATCACCGCGCTCGTATCACCCCTGACCGTGCCGCCCGAGATCTTGCGGCTCGACATCTGGGTCATGCTCGCCGCGACTGCCGCGCTCATTGTCGTGGCGATGACGGGGTGGCGCATAACCCGAGGCGAGGGCGCGGTGCTGGTCGCCGGTTACTTGGCCTACCTCGGCGTTCTGATCGCCGGCGCCTGAGCCGCGGAACATCGGAGGCCAGCGCGGGTTGGCCTTCCGATGTTCAGTGACCTGCCGCTCCCCGCCCTTCTCGCCCTTTTCGCCGTCGCGGGGGGCGTCGTCGTCGCCGCCTCGATCAAGGCCACGCAACTGGCCGACGTGATCGCGGACCGCACCCGAATGGGCGAGGCGCTGGCGGGCGGGCTGATCCTTGGCGGCGCCACCTCGCTGTCGGGCGTCGTCGTCTCGGTCACTGCCGCCGCGCAGGGGGATGCGAGCTTTGCCTTTTCGAACGCCGTGGGCGGGATCGCGGCGCAAACCATGTTCCTCGCACTGGCGGACTTGATTTATCGTCGCGCGAACCTCGAACATGCTGCCGCCGAGCCTGCGAACATGTTTCAGGCGGTGATGCTCATCATCCTCCTGAGCCTGCCTGTCGCCGCCATGTCCGGCCCCGACATCGCCTATTTCGGCATCCACCCGGTGTCGGTCGTGCTGTTCCCGCCACGACGACCCCGAGGATGCCGACGACGCGGACAAGCCGGTCACGTGGCCCGCGATCATCTTTGCGGGGCTGGCCGTCGCCATGGCCTGTGCCGGATGGATCATCAGCCAGGCAGGCGGGCAGTTCATCACCCGGTTTTCCCTGTCGTCCTCTCTCGTGGGCAGCCTGATCACCGCCGTCGTCACCTCGATCCCCGAGCTTGTCACGACACTCGTCGCCGTGCGCCGGGGCGCGTTGCAGCTTGCCGTGGGCGGGATCATCGGCGGCAACACCTTCGACACCCTGTTCCTCGTGTTCTCCGACGTGGCTTACCGCGACGGCTCGCTGTTTCACGCAGTGGGGACGGGCGATCTTTACTGGCTCGCCACTGGGATGTTGCTGACCGCGGTGCTTCTGGGGGGGCTGATCTTGCGGCAGCGGCAGGGACCGGCGCGGATCGGGATCGAAAGCCTGCTCATGCTCATCATCTACGCCAGCGCCGTGGCCGTCGAAGTGACCAAACCGGGGGCGGCGGGGTGACCCCGCGCTTGACTTCCCCTCGCCCGGACGGGCACCTCTTGGCCAAAGGTCAGGAGAACCGGATGAGCGACGCGCCCGAAGAAAAGCCCGAGAAGGTCAAGAAACCGAAACGTCCGCAGCAGGTCTATACCCTGCTTGTCGAGGTGGGGCGGCACAGGGACGACGGCCTGCCCGAAGGCAGCACCGGCGCCGCGCTCATGTGCTATGCCTCGGGCGTGGACGAGGCCGAGGCGGTGCGCGAAACCGTCGCGATCCTGAAACAGGCCGACCTCGCGCCGCTGGACGTGACCGGATACGGCACGCTCGACGAGCGGCTCGAGATGGGCCACGACATTTCCGCGGAGGAGCGCGAGCTGATGGCGCGCGCGCTCGAGGAGAACTCGGTCATCGTCGCCCAGATGACGCCCTTCTTCGAGGACGACAAATCCGCAGGTGACGACGCCTCGGGCAAAGGCGGTCCCAAGGGCGGCCCGAAAGCCAAGGGCCGCAAGAATGGCTGATCGCCTGATCCAGATCGTCGCCTCCGAGGACGACATCGGAACGATTACCAAATGCTTCGAGGATCTGCCGGAAGAGAACTGGTATTGCATGCCCGCCGGCGAAGACGGACGTCAGGCGGTGATCGCCGCGCTGGACAAGGTCGATCTGCAAGAGGTGCTCGACGCGATTTCCGAGGCGATGGAGGGCCGAAAGGGCTGGACGCTCCATGCACTTCCCACCGAAGCGAGCCTGCCGGAGGCCGATGAGGAAGAGGAAGAGCGCGTCGCGCAGGCCGAAAGCGCCAACGCCCGCGAAGAAATCTACAACGACATCCGGGCTGGGACTGCGCTGACCTCGGATTACCTGATCATGACCGCGCTCGCGACCGTGGTGGCGGCCATCGGGCTCATTCAGGATCAGGTGCCGGTCGTCATCGGGGCCATGGTCATCGCGCCGCTGCTTGGTCCCATCCTCGCCTTTGCCTTTGCCACTACCATTGGCACCGTGCCGCTGATGCTCATCGCGCTCCGGGCACTTGGCGCGGGGCTGCTGGTGGCCATCGTGGCGGGCGTGGTCCTGTCCTTAATCGTCCCGTTCAACGGCGAATCCTCGCTGCTGGACTATACCGGCGAACTCAGCCTGATGACCGTCGCGCTGCCGCTCGCCTCGGGCGCGGCGGCCGCGCTCATGGTGGCCGGCGGGCAGACCTCGGGGTTGGTGGGTGTCATGGTCGCGGCCGCGCTGCTGCCGCCGCTCGCCGCCTTCGGGCTGCTTCTGGGCAACGGCAACTACGTGCAGGCGGTCCGCGCCTTTGCCACCGTGATCATCAACATTGCGGCCATCAACCTTGCCACCCAGGCGGTGTTCTTTCTCAAGGGCATCCGGCCAAAGAAATGGGAAAGCCAGAACTACGGCACCTCGATGCGGATTTCGCTGGGGTCGTCGGTCTTGGTCGTCGCCGTGCTGGGCGCGGCGACGCTGGCCGCGGAACATGGATGGATGTGGTTCGGATGAGCACGGTTTTCCTCGACCTCGACGGCACGCTCACCGACCCCAAGCCCGGCATCACCCGCTCGGTCATCCACGCGCTGCAAAAGCTGGGCTTGCCTGCGCCCGAGGAAGACGAGCTGAAATGGGTGATCGGCCCGGCGCTGATCGACAGTTTCGCGCGGCTGGGCGTATCGGACCCGGACCTCGCGCTTGCCGCCTACCGTGAACGCTACACCGATGTGGGTCTGTTCGAGAATGCGCCTTTCGACGGGGTGCATGAGGTGCTGGACCGGCTTTCCGCCAAGCACCGGCTTTGCATAATGACCGCGAAACCCCATGCCTATGCGACGCGGATCACCGAGAAATTCGGGATCACGCCCTATATGTTCCGCGAATACGGGCCCGAGCTTGACGGCACCCGCAACGACAAGGGCGAGCTGCTCGCCTATGCGCTGGCCGATCTGGGTGCCGATGCCGCAGACTGCGTCATGGTGGGCGACCGGCACCACGACTTCGACGCCGCGCGGGTTAACGGCATGGCAAGCGTTGCCGTGACATGGGGTTACGGAAACGAAGAGGAGTACCGGAGTGCCTCGATGATCTGTCGCGAGCTGCGCCACCTGCCCGAAGCCGTCGAGGTCGCGCTTGGGATGGACTGAGTTCTTCGCGGCGCTCGTCGTCTTTTTCGTCCTGCACGCGGTCCCCGTGCGCCCCGGCGTGAAGGGACCGCTCGTGGCGCGCTTTGGCCGCCCGGCGTTCTCCATCGGCTATTCACTCCTGTCGCTCGCCACGCTCGTCTGGCTGATCGGTGCTGCAGGCCGCGCGCCTTACGTGGAGTTGTGGCCGCTCACCGACGGGGCGCGCCATATCGCGCTCGTTATGATGGCGCTGTCGGTGCTAATCCTCGCCTTGGGTATCGCCCGGCCCAACCCGCTGTCCTTTGGTGGTGGCGGAAATTTTCGCTTTAACCCGGCCCATCCCGGCATCGTGGGCTACACGCGCCATCCGCTGCTGGCCGCCATCGCGCTTTGGGCGCTCGCCCATCTGGTCGCCAACGGCGACCTTGCCCACGTGATCCTTTTCGGCCTCTTCGTGGGCTTCTCGGTCCTCGGGATGCGGATGATCGACCGACGCAAGCAGCGCGAACTGGGCGACGCAACATGGCACCACTACGCCGCCACACGGCGCGAGTTGTCCATCGGCGGCAATGGCGCCGTGCGTCTGGGCCTCGCCGTGACGCTTTACCTTCTCCTGATCCTCCTGCACGGGCCGATCATCGGCGTCTGGCCCGTCGCGTTCTAGGGGTCAGGATCCCGGACGGACCACCACGTCAAACTCCTGCGGCACCGCAGCACCCGAGACCGAGAACATACTTTCGAGCGGGATGACGAGCTGCGCGGTCTTGCCATCGTCAACGATCTCGCCCGAGGTCTCGATGATCTCCTCGCCCGTCACGCGCATGGTGATCGCATGGCCGACGAACGCATCGCCGAACATCATCGCCATCTGCGCGCGCTCTTCCTCGCTCGGCATGTCGGCGGTCATTTCGCTCAGATCAAAGGTGACACGGACGTTGCCATCGGCGGTTTCCTCGATCGACACGCCGTCGGCCATGCCAAGATCGCTATTCGGATCGTTCGCTTCCGCAATCAGGTCCGCCAGCGTGCGCACCTCGGTCTGCGCGCAGGTATAGGTGCCATCGGCGTTTTCGGTCCCGACGCCCTCCTTGCAAGGGTCCTCGCCCGTCGATTTCGCCATCTGGTAGACATCCGCGCCCATCGTCATCACCGCGTCGAGCCTCACCGCATCGCGGTCCGAGAAATCCGCCGTCACATCGGCATCGAAACAGCCAGCAAGCGGCAAGGTAAGGGCAAGGACAGCCCCGGCAAGGAAACGGCGCATGGAAATACTCCCTGGGTGAATTTCGTCTTACCTTGGCAGGGGGCCGCAGGACTGTCTAGCGGTGCAGGACCATGGCGAGCGAACGCGCCTCGTGATCGGACAGCCGGTAGCGGGCAAAGGCACGGTGCGTGGGCAAGGCAGTCACCGGCATTTCGGCAAGCGCGGTGGCCGACAGCCGCGTGCGGTCCATTGCGATCTGACCAATATACAGGCTCTCGCTCCAGACCGTGTCGTGCAGCAGGCACTCGTGCTGGTCGAGCAGCACATGGTAATAGGTGACGAGCTTCAGCTTTTCCTCGGGCCAGGCGGCATTGCTGCCTACGAGCCGCCGGGTTTCCAGAAGCACGTCGTCGTCGCCGACCATGTATTCCGCTTCGGCCCCGCCGACACGGATACGGTGGTCCTGCGCCATCACCACGTCGCCCGACAGCCCAAAGAACGGCGCGCGCAGACGGATCGGGCGAAACGCCCCAAGCGCCGGCACCGTGCGGCGCGTAATCCAGCGCACCGGTTGCGGACCCGAGGTCGCCGTAACCACGTGATCGCCCAGCCTGAGCCGCTCGATGGGCACGGATCCCGACGGTGTCTCGACCGGCGTGCCCTCGCAGACCCCGGCGGCAAGACCGATCGGTTCGACCCGATCGGAGACCGCCATGAACACGGTCTCGGACGAGGGCCGCGACTTGTTGCCATTGCGCATGATGGTCATGGCGTCGAGCAGAGGCATGGCGAGCGGATCATCAAAATAGGCGACGTGGAATTCGCCCGTCGCGATGAACTTGACCGCAAGCCGCGCCCAGCGCCCGGGACCATTCCAGCTGTAATAGACCCGTACGGCGGTATCCGTGACCGGCGCCGGAAAGGTCATCGCGGCCCGGAACACCGACCGCCCCTGATGTGCCTCGACCTCGAAACGGCCGCTGGCATGAAGCGTGAGGCTCAGCTCGCGTTTCCATTCACGGTGACGGGCAAAGCGCAGAATCTCCTGCGGGGTCTCGTCAAAGGCGAGAAACCGGGTTTCGACGACAAGCGTGCCCTCGGGCAGGATCGCATTGGGCAGTTCCGCCGCCACGTTCACCTTGTCCTTTGGCGCCCCGATCCCCGCCGGGTTGAAATGCGCCCGCTTGAGGTCCGTCAATCCGATCCAGCTCATGCAGCAACCCCGTGCGGCAGCAAGAGCCGCGCCTCGTATCCCTTGAGCATTTTGCGTGCCGCCGCAGGATAACCCAGGCCGGTCTGGGGATCGAGGTCAGGGAAGAGAGACAGGATTTCCTCGGCGATCTCACGCTCGAACCCGCCCACGACATGGGGACCGGGCAGAAAGCTCTCGGTCGCGAGACCCTCGGAAAACACGACCTGATGCTGATCGAAAAGGATGTGGACATAGACCACCTCGCCCCCCTCGATCCGCCGCACGCTCTTATCGTTGACCAGGTTCTTGGCTGCGACCAGCACCTCGGGTTCGCCGAACAGGAGTTCCGCCAAGCCATCGCGGATGAGGACGCGGTGCAGCGGCGACAGATGCAACGTGCCATGACGGCCAAAGGTGTCGGCGGCGATCCTGACGGGGGCGAAAGCGCCCTCTGCCGCGACCCGGCGCGTGCCGATCCAGCGCACCGGCTGCGGTCCGTGATCGAGCGTCAGAACAAGGTCGCCCGGCGTCAGCGTCTCGACCGGCACTTCGCCCGAAGGCGTCGAAATCCGGGTGCCTGCGACGAAACAGGGGATCGAGTTGATCGTGACAAAGGCGCTGTCCGACGCGCCGTTGCCATTGCCCGTCGCGACGGTGTAGGAGAAATTGACCGCCTCGATATCGGTCCCGTTCACCACGGTGAAAGTGCCATTGGCGTTGAGCGTGATCTGCTGCCCGGTGGCCAGCGTGATCGTGTCACCCGCGACCACGGCCTGCCCGTTGATATGCGTTACCGTCAGGGTGGAATTGCCCGGTGCGCTGTCATTGGCCAGCACGTCGATGGTCTTGGTGCCGCCCAGCCCGATGCTGAGGCTGTCGTCGCTCGCGATGACCACCGTCTGTCCGCTGTTGCCCGCGATGAGCAAAGTGGAATCGTAGCTCGTATCGCCCACGTCCGCGATGCCGATGCGGATCGTGTTCACCACGTTCGGAATGACCGCCATTTTCACCGTCATGGTGACGGTGAACCCGTCCATCTCGGTGTTGTATTGGTCATTGGTATTGGAGATGTAGAGGTTTTCGTTCGAGGCAGAGTTGATATTGCCCACCGACCCGTTGCCGCTGCCGATGGTCATCGTCGCGGGCTGGCCGTTCACCCAGACCCCGATCATGTCGTTGTAGATCGAACCCGCGTATTCCGGGTATTCCTCCGACGAGAACACGAACTGGAGCGTCAGCGTGTCGCCGGTCGGGATGATGTCCGTCGTGAGGATCGAGGCGTCATAGGTCGACGTGCCCGCGAGCGCGTTGAACAAAGCATCGTTGTTCGGCCCCGAGGTGTTGGTCGACGTCGCCCCCGAACGGTTCGGGTCGCCGTTGCGTTGCGTAAAGTCCGTCAGATAGCCGGTCGACAGCATCACTCCCGTGTCGGCCGGCGTGATCTCGGGCGAAATGACATCGCCGTTCGAATAGATTCCGGACGAACGGCTGTCGCCCGAATATGTTGCCGATACGACCGTGACCCCCTCGCCGAATATGGCATTCGCCATCTCCAGCGCCGTCGCGCCCGTGTCGATCGGGATTTCCCTGCCCGTCGCCATCTTTACTCTGCCCCATGCCCACAAGGCAGAGGCGGTGTCAGACGGGCCGTGCCCGTTGTCTTTTCTGATATCCGCTCGTTGGCCCCACGCTTTTGCCGCGCTTCGGTGGCCGACCCCTGCCTCGGGATTTGTTAATGATTGGACAATGACCCCGAAGGGTCGATTTGTTAACGAACTTGTTCACCTCTCCACTGAATGGAGGAAATCTGTCGCAGGGCTGCAACATTTGCGCCCGAAGCGCCGGGGATGTATCTGTCTGACAGGCAAGGAGAATACCCCATGATCGAAGAAAACGCGGTCGAGATCACGCGCAGGTTGATCGAATGCCCCTCCGTCACCCCCGAGGAAGGCGGTGCTCTGGTCTATCTCGCGGATCTGCTGGCCGGCGCCGGGTTCGACTGCACCCGCGTAGACCGGGGGGAAACCGCGAACCTCTTTGCCCGCAAGGGACCCAAGGGGGCTGCGCGCACCTTGGGCTTCAATGGCCATACCGACGTGGTGCCGGTGGGGGATACCGGAGCCTGGACGGTGCAACCCTTTGGCGCGGAGATCCGCAACGGGATGCTCTGGGGCCGGGGCGCGACCGACATGAAATCGGGGGTCGCCGCCTGGGTCGCCGCAGCAATGGCAGCGGAGGTTCCCGAAGACGGCGCGTTGATCCTCGCCATTACCGGCGATGAAGAGGGCGACGCGACCGACGGCACCGTCGCGCTGCTCGACTGGATGGCCGCCAATGGCGAGGCGATGAGCGCCTGTGTCGTCGGCGAACCCACCTGCCCCGATGTCATGGGCGAGATGATGAAGATCGGGCGTCGCGGTTCGATGACCGCGTTCTTCACCGCGCGCGGCGTGCAGGGGCACGCGGCCTATCCGCATCGGGCGAAGAACCCCGTGCCCGCGCTGGCGAGACTGGTCGCCGCGCTCGACGCACATGTGCTGGACGAGGGCACGGATCATTTCGACGCCTCGACGCTCGCCGTCACAACGATTGACGTGGGCAACCCGGCCACCAACGTGATTCCGGCCGAGGCACGGGCGACCGTGAACATCCGCTTCAACGATGCGCATAGTTCGCAGGCGCTGACCCGCTGGCTCGAAGAGATGGCGGATCAGGCGGCGGCGGACACCGGCATCGGGATTTCCATGACGGTCAAGGTCTCGGGCGAGAGCTTCGTGACACCGCCCGGGCCGCTCTCCGCCCTTGTCGCGACGGCAGTCGAGGCGGAAACGGGGCTGCGACCCGTGATGTCGACGAGCGGCGGCACTTCGGACGCGCGCTTCGTCAAGGATCACTGCCCGGTGGTCGAGTTCGGGCTGGTCGGCAAGACCATGCACCAGGTCGACGAACGGGTCGAGATCGTCCAGATCGAACAGCTTGCGCGGATCTACGGGCGGATCATCGGCTACTATTTTGCGTGACGCTTTTGGACGCCGGGACCACGCGCGTTAACCCGTGACGATGTTCAAAGATGTGCAAGCCTTTGTGATTAATTATTATTTTTGAAATCATGATTCTAGTTTTCTAGAATCCTGGAATTCCGGGATGCCAGAATCCCGGACTCGCCGGAATGACCTCCGGTGCGCCCGAAGGCCATCACTACCGCGAAAATCGCAGGGGTCAGACGAGCGCCACGCCCGCCGCCCGCATCTCGGCCAAGGCCCGCTCCAGTGACCCGTCCAGATCAATCGCCCGGCAGGCAGACATCTTGACCGTCACATCAAAACCCAGCCGCGCGGCATCGAGCGCCGACCACGCGACGCAATAATCCGTGGCGAGCCCGACAAAGGTCAGCCGCGTCGCGCCCCGCGAGCGCAGGTAACCCTCGAGTCCGGTGGGTGTTTCATGGTCATTTTCGAAGAACGCAGAATAGCTGTCCACGTCCGACCGAAAGCCCTTGCGCAGGATCATGTCCGCCGGCGCCACCTCGAGGTCCTCGTGGAAAGCGGCACCATCAGAGCCTTGCAGGCAGTGATCTGGCCAGAGCACTTGCGGACCATAATCCATCTCGACCAGGTCGAAGGGCACGCAGGCGGGATGCGACGAGGCGAAAGAGGAATGCCCTGCCGGATGCCAGTCCTGCGTGAACACCCGGATCGGAAAGGCCGCGAGCATCCGGTTGATCTCGGGCACGACCTCGTCCCCGCCCGCCACCGCCAAGGCTCCGCCGGGACAGAAATCGTTCTGAACGTCGACGACGATCAAGGCGTCCATCTCGTCACCCATTGAACCGCGCCGTCACCTGCCGGTTGCCGCGCATATAGTCCACGCGCCACCAGCCGGACTGGCCGGTGACGACCTGTTCCAGTTCTTCGGGCGTCGTGACTGCCACCCGGTTCACGGTCAGAATCACGTCGCCGCGCAGGAACCCCGTGCGCGCCGCGCGGCCCTCGACCCCGACGACGACGAGTCCACCAGTGACATAGGGGTTGCCCATTGACCGAGCCATGTCCGCGGTCATCGGCGTCACCGTCAGTCCCTGAAACGGACCCGCCGCCGCAATGGTGACAAGCGACGCTTCGGCCCGTTCCGGCGCCGGGACCAGAGCCACCTCAGCCCCCTGCCAGGACCCGCCCGAGATATAGCGCACCGCCACGGTGTCACCGAGCGGATGGGTGGCGAGCCGGAAATCGAGTTCGGCCGCAGCGTTCACCGGCTGATCCTCGATCGCGACGATCACATCGCCCGGCGCCAGCCCGGCTTGGGCAAAGGGACTGTCCTCGGCCATGCGCCGCAGGATCACGCCCATCGGCCGGTCGAGCCCCAGCGCCTCGGCCATGCCGGCATCGACCACCTGCACCTCGACCCCGGCATAGGGCCGCTCGAACCGGTCCTTGCCCGCCGCGGCCTGGTCCACGACCTGTTTCACGAGCGCCGCGGGGATGGCGAAGCCGATCCCGTTCGATCCGCCCGAACGTGTCACGATCTGCGTGTTGATGCCGACAAGGTCGCCGTTCATGTCGACAAGCGCCCCGCCGGAGTTGCCGGGATTGATCGGCGCGTCGGTCTGGATGAAATAGCGCCCGCCCTGCATCATGCCGCCGCCGCCCTGCCCGGTGCGCGCAAGGCCCGAGATGATGCCCGATGACACGGTCTGGCCGACGCCAAAGGGGTTGCCGATGGCGAGCACCAGATCACCCACTTTCAGACCGTCGGAATCCGCGTAATCGAGGGCCGGAAGCTCTGGCGCATCCGCGAGCCGGATCACCGCGAGGTCGGCGAATTCATCGGCCAATACCATGGTGCCCGCGTATTCGCGACGGTCAGCCAGCACGACACGGATGTCGTCGGCATTGCCCACCACATGGTAATTCGTCACGACCAGCCCGTCGCCAAGGATCACGCCGGACCCGAGCGAGTTCTGCTCCCGTGGACCCAAGACGAAGTCTTTGAAGAACTGCGAGAAAAACGGGTCATCCTGAAACGGCGTGCGCTGTTCGAGGGTGCGCGAGGCATAGATGTTCACGACCGCGGGCGCCGTCGCCTCGACCACCGGGGCAAAGGACAGTTGCACCTCGGCCTGACTGCCCGGCACACGCTCCTGCGCGGCGAGCGGCAAGGCCTGCAACGACGTCGCGAGAATTGCAATCAAGATCAGCTTTCGAAACATGGTCCCTCCCACTGTTTCCCGATTTGGGCGGCAATCGTTCAAATTCAAGAGAATGCACCAGATCGGCCCAAATGCAGCCCCAATCCGGCGCGACTTTCGGCCAAGCTCGGAGACACTGCCATGAAACCGGAAACCTACGATTACACCCTCACCACCGCCAAGGGCTATGCCCTTCTGGCGCTCTGCGCAATCGGCGCGGTCGGGATGGGGTATCTTGCGCTCACCCATGACGGCGGGCTGCGGTTTCTCGGGCTCGACCTCGGGTATCGCGGTACCACCGTCGCCTTCGCCGGTCTTGGCCTCGTCTGTGCCGCCATAGTCGTGGACCAACTGCGCGATGTTCTCAAACCGAAAGCCGTGAAGGCGCCGATCCGTCTGGATGCGGAGGCCATCGTGGCCCCGGTGCGTTGGGACGATCCGTCGCTCCTGCGTCTGACCTACAAGGGCATCTCGGACGTCAAACCCCGGCTCGTTGGTCAGGACCGGGTGCTCGAGGTCAAGCATATCGAGGGCAACCTCTATATATCCTCCGCCGCGATGGAAAGCCGCGAGGCCTTTGACCGGCTGTGGAAATCGCTCGAGTCCCGCGTCGGCCTGCATCGCGGCTATCGCTACTGAGGCTTGATCAGGGGGCTTGCCGGGCGTAATCCCCGGCCATGTTCACCGTCTGCGCCCTTTATCACTTCACGCCCTTCGACGACCTGCAAGCGATCCGGAAACCGCTGGCGGCGCTCTGCTGCGGGCGGGGGATCACCGGGTCGCTCCTGCTCGCCCCCGAGGGGATCAACGGCACCGTGGCGGGCACGGCCGAGGCGATCGAGGCGCTCATCGCGCATATCCGCGCCCTGCCCGGCTGCGCGGATTTCGACTACAAGCTCTCGACCGCGACCGAGCAGCCCTTTGGCCGCATGAAGGTGCGCCTGAAGCGCGAGATCGTGACGATGGGCCAGCCCGACGTCGATCCCCGCGCGGGCACCGGGCATTACTGCACGCCCAAGGAATGGAACGACCTCATCCAACAGGACGACGTCGTGGTGATCGACACTCGCAACGATTACGAGGTGGCCATCGGCACCTTCGCGGGCGCGGTCGATCCCCACACGGCGAGCTTCCGCGAGTTTCCGGCCTGGTGGGAGGCAAACCGCGAACGCTTCCACAACAAGCGCGTCGCGATGTTCTGCACCGGCGGCATCCGCTGCGAGAAATCGACGAACTATCTGCTCGGGCAAGGGGTGGAAGATGTCTTTCACCTCAAGGGCGGCATCCTCAAGTATCTCGAGGATATGCCCGCCGACCAAAGCCTCTGGCAGGGCGAATGCTTCGTCTTTGACGGGCGGGTGAGCGTCGGTCACGGCCTTGTCGAAGGCCCGCATGAGATGTGCCATGCCTGCCGCCGCCCGATCCTGCCCGAGGACAAGGAACGTCCTGAATATGAGGCGGGCGTATCCTGCCACCTCTGCATCGAAGACTACGACGATGACCGGCGCGAACGGTTCCGCGAACGCCAGCGCCAGATCGCGCTCGCCAGGTCGCGCGGCGACAGGCATCTGGGTCCGCGCGGCGACTGATCCCACGAATTGCTGTCACGTCACGCGTGACCTCGACCCTCGGCGCGTTATCCTTCCGCCAAACCACGGGAGGACCAATCATGAGCCTGTTTTCACAAACCGCCACCTGGGCCACGGACGAGCACCGGATGTTCGCCGACATGGCAGGCAAGTTTCTTGACGACGCGATGGTGCCCAACATCGAGAAATGGGTGAAGGCCGGGGTCGTGGACCGCGATTTCTGGCGCGCGGCGGGCGAGGCGGGTCTCATGGGCAGGTCGATCCCCGAGGAACACGGCGGCGTTGGCGGCGACTATGGCTTCGACGCCGTGCTGCTTTATGAACAGACCCGGCGCGGCGACATGGGCTGGGGCTACGGCATCCAGTCCATCGTGGCGCATTACATCACCGCCTATGGCTCGGACGAGCAAAAGGCGCGCTGGCTCCCCGGCCTCGTATCAGGCGACATCGTGGGCGCGATTGCAATGACCGAACCGGGCACGGGGTCCGACCTTCAATCGGTGCGGGCCTTTGCCGAGAAGGACGGCAACCACTACAAGATCAACGGGTCGAAGATCTTCATCACCAACGGCCAGACCGCCGATCTGGTTATCACGGTCGCCAAGACGTCCAAGGAGAAAGGCGCGAAGTCGATCTCGCTCATCGCCGTGGAACCTGCCGAGGCCGAGGGGTTCCGGCGCGGGCGCAACCTCGAGAAACTCGGGATGAAGGCCAACGACACGGCGGAGCTTTTCTACGAGGACGTGCGCGTGCCCACGTCGAACTTCATCGGCACGGAAGAGGGTCAGGGGTTTTACCAACTGATGAAGCAACTGCCCTGGGAACGGCTGCTCATCGCCATTCAGGCGCTGGGAGCGGTCGATTTCGCCATCGCCGAAACGGTGAAATACGTGCAGGACCGCAGGGCGTTCGGCCAACGCGTGATGGATTTCCAGAACACGCGGTTCAAACTCGCGGAGTGCAAGACCAAGGCCGAGGTGCTGCGCTCCTTCGTCAACGACTGCACCGCGCGGCTCGTGAAGGGTGAATTGGACGCGGCCACCGCCAGCATGGCGAAATATTACGGGTCCGAAGTGCAGGGGCAGGTCATGGACGATTGTCTGCAACTGTTCGGCGGCTACGGCTTCATGATGGAATACC
The DNA here is from genome assembly GCA_001626765.1 of Maritimibacter sp. REDSEA-S28_B5. Classification (GTDB taxonomy): domain Bacteria; phylum Pseudomonadota; class Alphaproteobacteria; order Rhodobacterales; family Rhodobacteraceae; genus Maritimibacter. Next base: position 67,311 of record LUOO01000007.1, on the reverse strand, counting down.
CCATCGCGCGCGCCTATGCCGACGCGCGGGTGCAGCGGATTTACGGCGGCACGAACGAGATCATGAAGGAACTGATCGCGCGGTCGCTGGATGTGTGAGACGAGTCTTGTGTCACGAGCCGAACTTTTGCCCTTAACTTCCGGGCGATAGCACCTAGCTGTTCCGCAACGAACCAAAACAGCGAACAGGAGCCCCAATGCGCTATCTTCACACCATGATCCGCGTCACCGATATCGAGGAAAGCCTCGATTTCTGGTGCAACAAGATGGGCCTCGTCGAAACCCGCCGCAAAGAGGTGCCGGAGGGCAAGTTCACCCTGATCTTCCTCGCCGCCCCCAAGGACGAGGCAGACGCCCGTGCCAACAACGCACCGGAACTGGAACTGACCTACAACTGGAATTCGGACGAGGTCCTCGACACCGCCCGCGCCTGGGGTCATGTCGCCTACAAGGTCGACAATATATATGAGACCTGCCAGCGGCTTATGGATGCGGGTGTCACGATCAACCGCCCCCCGCGCGATGGCAACATGGCCTTCGTGAAATCCCCCGACAACATCTCGATCGAGCTTCTGCAAGAGGGCGATCCGCTGCCCAAGCAGGAACCTTGGGCGTCGATGGAAAACACCGGAAGCTGGTGACCCCTGCGCACTTGAGAAAGAAGGCGAAGGCCCGGTTCAGACCGGGTCTTCTTCTTTCGAGAACCGCTTTTCCATCCGGCCGACAAGGCGGATGACCACAAGCGCCGGGATGGCGGTCAGAACGGCCACGTCCCACAGGCCCAGGCCACAGGCCACGCCGACGGCGGCGACGAGCCACAGGCTCGCCCCCGTTGTCAGACCGCGCACCTTGCCCTGCGAAAAGACGATCATCCCGGCCGCGAGAAAGGCGACACCCGAGGTCACCGCCTCGATCACGCGGATGGGATCGTAGCGCGCGGCATCCACCGCGTCGCCGCCCTGCGCCATCAATTCAAGCGTCAGGATGCAGTAGACCGCCGCCGCCAACCCCACGAGCATGTGGGTACGCAGCCCGGCCGGCCGGTCGCGCTGTTCGCGTTCGAACCCGATGGCACCGCAAAGCACCAGCGCGCCAAGGATCCGCAGCGCAATGATGCCGATCGGCATGTCCGTGTTCGGCGAAAATTCGGAGATGAGTATGTCTAGCATGATGTGAACCCTTGCCCCAACACGCCGATTCAGGGGAAGGTTCCAGATACGGGGAGTGATTTCGCCACAAGCATAAGAATCTTAGGCTAAAGAATCTTGGGAACTTTTTTGTGAGACGCGGGATTACCCCATAGACAGATATTCTGTGAACGAAGGAGACAGACATGAAGACCCCCCTTATCGCCCTCGCCGTTGCTTCCGCTTTCGCCGTAGCTGGCTGTGAAAGCCAGAACCAGACGCAGGCGACCCTCGCTGGCGCCGCGACCGGTGCTGCCATCGGTGGCCTGACCTCGGGTTCCGTGGGCGGTGCCCTGATCGGTGGCGCGACCGGCGCCGTGGCCGGCAACCTCATCGGTCGCGTGGCCGACAGCCAGACCCAGTGCTACTACCGCGACGCTTCGGGTCAGCGTTACGTGGCCCAGTGCCCGTAAGGCGATCCTTCCAGATCCAGGTGCACCTCACCCCGTCTCTCACGAGACGGGGTTTTTCTTTGCCCGCTGGTCCGGTCCGTCCAACGGTCCCCCGCCGCGCTTGCAAAAAAACCGCCCGCCGGATCGCTCCGACGGGCGGCTCTGTCAGTCGACGGAGTGATCAGTGGCGGCTCATCCAGGCATCGACCTCGTCACGGGCCTCTTCCTTGGTCTTGCCGTAGCGTTCCTGAATCTTGCCCTCGAGCTTTTCGCGGTTGCCCGCGACTTCGTCGAGTTCGTCGTCAGTCAGCTTGCCCCACTGGACTTGGGCTTCACCTTTGAATTGCTTCCATTTGCCTTCGATCTGATCCCAGTTCATGGCGTTCTCCTTTTCACCTGATGGGTTATGAAAGAGAAACGCTCGGTCCCTGATGGCGGTTCCCGCCTATGCCCGCGAAACGATCGGATGGGTGTGATCAGAGGGCACGATTTCGTCATCGAAGCCCTGAATCGGAAACTCGATCTCGACAACGTATTCGCCCTCATCTTCCCGGCGGGTGACCTTGCCGTCCATCTGGCTCACGAAGGCCCGGACAAGCTGCTCACCCAACCCGGTGCTTTCCTCTCCCGCACCCTCGCCAAAGGGCGCTCCCAGCGTGTTGACCACGGTGATCACACCCCGATCCCCGCCGGGCTCGCAATCAAGCCGGACCGTTAGGCGCGGATTTTCGCCGTTTTCGGGCTGCCCCAAGTGCTTCAGCGCATTGGTCACGAGCTCAGACACGGCAAGCGAAAGCGGCACGGCCTGATCAGGGTAGACCTCGCATTCGTCGAAGCTCATCGTCGTGGCGACGACCTCGCCCTCGGTGGCCGAGGAGAGGATCTGGCGCACGATGGCGTCAAGCAGCTCGTTGACCCGGACCCGTTCGGCGGTCGAGGTTTCGTAAAGATTCTGGTGAACCCGCGCGATTGACATGACACGTTGCTGGATATCTGACAGGGCGTTCTTGATCGTGGGTGAATTGGCCTTGCGCATCTTCATGCCCACGATCGACACGATGAGTTGCAGGTTGTTCTTGACCCTGTGGTGCACCTCCTTGAGCAGCACGGTGCGCTGGTGGATGGTGTCGTAGAGCTCGGCCTCGTCGTGCAAGATGTTCTCGGCCAGCCGCATCCAGGTCTCTTCCATATCCCGGATCTCGGCCGGCACCGACGGGTCGGGCTTGGGCTCGACCAGTTTGCGCGAGCGCATGAAGGCGAGCATCCGCGCCCGAAGGTTCCGTGTGGGCCGGATCACCATGCGCTGAACGGCGTAGAAGGCGACGAGAAGGCTCACGACCCACATCATGAGCGGAAAGAACATGGATGCGCCCCAGCTCATCCCGCCGACCAGTGCGCCGGATCGGTTCTCCCACGACCCCAGCGCAAAGACCTGCCCGGCGACGATGGGCACCACCGCAAACAGCCGCTCGTCCCCGGTTTCGGTCTCGGCCACAAAAGCCACCTCTTCGCCACCTGCCAGCGCGGCGAGTGAGCGATTCAGGGGCAGGTGCCGCCCCACATCCTCCATGCCCGAGGAGGACGTCAGGACATCGCCCTCGGCGTTGAAGGTGACAAGCTCGAGCGGACGTTGCTCCGGCCCCGTCGTGTCGATGGGCGAGGTCAGCTTGCGGTGGGGGATCGAGGCGACGACATAACCGTCGTAGTCCCCGTCCGTGACCACGGGCAACGAAACGATGATCACCGGCACGTTGCTGATCGAGGGTGCCACGTTGAATTTCACCCGCGGCCCGGGCCGCTCGGTAAACTCATTGTGCATCGGGCGTTCCGCCAGGCTGTTGCCCTGCCCCGACGATGCACAGGCCACATTACCGTCACGTTGAACATAGGCGACGAGCGACAGCTCGGGCGTGTCGCGCAGAAGCGATGCGAGCGGCCCTTCGCAGGGCCACCCGTTTGCCCGCAGGACCGGCACAAGCGAAACAAGCGTCTTGGCGACGCCTGTTGCCGTCCGGATCGCCGCCTCTGGTTCCTGGGCGGCATCGGAGGTCAACGCCAGAAGCGTGTCGGCGAGATCCTCTTCCGCCCGATTGAGAAGCTGATAGGTCGTGGCGACAGAGATGATCCCCACCGGCAGAAGAGCCAGCGCGAGCAGCGCGGCGATCCGAAAGGTTAGGGTTCGACTCCGCTCGCGAAGCGTTGCAATCAAGTGCCGGATTTCCTCACTTGCAGACCAGCGTTGACCACCGCCATCGTGGCGCGGTCCGTGATCTCGATTCCGTCCTCATCGCCGATGTCCAGCAGTTCGACCAAGCGTGCGCGTCCCCGGTTGATCCGGCTCTTGATCGTGCCGATGGCGACGCCACAGGTTTCGGCGGCCTCCTCATACGACATGCCCGAAGCGCCCACGAGGATCAGCGCCTCGCGCTGCTCGACGGGAAGCTGGGTGAAGACCTTTTCGAAATCGGAAAAGGCAAGGCGCCCGTCATGAGCGGGTTTTTCCGACAGGGTTCCTGCCATCACGCCATCCACATCCTCGACCTCGCGCTTCTTCTTGCGCAGGTCCGAGTAAAAGGTGTTGCGAAGAATGGTGAAGAGCCACGCCCGAAGGTTGGTGCCCGGCTTGAACTTGTCGAAGTTCTTCCACGCCTTGACGATCGTGTCCTGCACGAGATCGTCGGCGGCGGCGGAATTTCTGGTCAGACTCGCAGCAAAGGCGCGCATGGCCGGAAGATGCTCGACCACCGCTTCGCGCGGGTCCAGGGGTCGTGCGTCATTCGCCATGAGCGCGCCCTCCGGAATCCTGTTCCTTCAGCTTGGCGAGAAGGTCCAGGAACTTGTCCGGCACGTCCTCATCCAGCTTGCTCTGGAACACTTTCCGAAGGTTGTCGTCGATCTGCCTTTGCAGGCGATCCTCGTCATTGTCTTTTGTCATTCCCGGTTGCCCCGATCGTCTCTTGCGGCCAGCTCACTACAGGCGGTTTCAAATTCATGCACCCTGTCGTCCAGCACATTTTTTTCGCGCAGTTTGGAACCTAACGTGGCGATCCACGTTCGGTTCCCATGAAGACCAAAAAAAATGGGGACCTTTCCGGGATGGACGGCATGGCAGACAAAGACAGAGAATACCTATCGGTGAAGATCGCCTCGTTGCTTCCGTATCTTCGCCGCTATGCGCGTGCCCTGACGGGAAGCCAGACGACCGGCGATACATACGCCGCCGCAACGCTCGAGGCGCTGCTCGAGGACCGCTCGGTTTTCGACATGGGCCTTGACCACAAGGTCGCGCTTTTCCGCGCTTTCAACCAGATCTGGGTGTCGTCCGGCTCGCCCATCGCGACCGAGGAAAGCGGCATCCACGCCCGCGCCCAGCGCCATCTGGCAAAACTTACCTCAAACACTCGAGAAGCGCTGCTTCTGCACACGGTCGAAGAATTCACCGTGGCCGAAATCGCGCAGATCATGCAGGTGGACGAGAGCGAAGTGAACGAGCTGATCCGCATCGCACGGCGCGAGATGGAAGACAGCGTGAAGGGCCGCATCCTCATCATCGAGGACGAAGCGATCATCGCCATGGACCTTCAGGACATCGTTGCCGACATGGGCCATGCGATCACAGGCGTGGCCCGGACCGAACGCAATGCCATCGACCTCGCTGGCAAGGAAAAGCCCGACATGATCCTGTCGGACATCCAGCTGGCCGACGGCTCGTCGGGCATCGACGCGGTGAACGCGATCCTGAAATCGGCGGGCGACGTGCCGGTGATCTTCATCACCGCCTTCCCCGAGCGGCTTTTGACCGGCGAACGCCCGGAACCGGCCTTCGTCATCACGAAACCCTATTCGGAAGACCAGGTGCGCTCGGCGGTGAGCCAGGCGATGTTCTTCTCCTCCACGGAAACGCTGGAGCTCTAAGACCCTCGATCAAAGGTGCACGATCGAAAAGACGCGGGGCCTGACGGTCCCGCGTTCTTTGTTTGCGGCACGGGTATGGGGTATGCCGCGCCCCAACATCCGGACATGAAAAAGGGGCGCCCGAGGTACGTTGGCGCCCCTTTCCCATCAGTCAGTCAGCGTCACACGCTGCGGCCACGCACCGCCCGTGCCACCAGGGTGATCACGAAGAGCACCAAGAACACGAAGAACAGGATCTGTGCGATACCGGCCGAAGCGGAAGCGATGCCGCCGAAGCCGAACAGAGCCGCGACAAGCGCGATGACGAGGAACGTAAGAGCCCAACCAAGCATGGGTATTCTCCTATCTGTTAGGTTGCGCCGTGCCCACTTGCACGGTGATTGAAGAAAAAACCGCTGCCCGGCGCGAAATGTTCCCCGAAAAGAATCCACCCAATGTTTGGAACAGGACCGGAGGGGTCCGCGTTTCTAGCCAAAGGACAGACACCTTAAAGGAGTTGACCAATGGCTACCGCCACTCAGACCGCGAAGAATGTCTCGAACGGCATCGACCGCAGCATGAAAGACCTTGAAGCGCAGATCGCCGCGCTGAAATCCGACGTTTCCGAGCTGACCACCACGCTGGGCAAGCTCGGCAAGGAAGCCAGCGCCGAGGCCAAGTCTCGCGCTTCCAAGGCGGCCTCTTCGGCCAAGGACAGCGCTTACTCGACGGCCAATGCCGCCGGAGCACAGGCCCGCGAATACTACGGCCAAGCCGAAGCGCAGGTGCGCGAAAACCCGGCGGCCGCCGTTGGGATCGCCGCAGGCGTCGGCTTTCTCGTCGGTCTCTTCATGGCCCGCAAGTAAGCCAGCATGTTCGCTGCCCTGAGATGGAAAGCCCACCTTGCCGCGCGCAAAGCCGCGTTCGGCTTGGTGGGCGTTTTGCTGCTGACTGTCGGTCTGACGTTCCTGACCACCGCAGCCTGGATCGGGCTGGTGCAGGTGGCGGACACGCTGACCGCGGCGCTTGTGATCGGCGGCGTCTATACCGGCTTCGGTCTCATCGCGTTGGCGCTTGCTGCCCGTAGACCCCGTGTTCCGGTGCGCGACCCCTATGTCGCGGGCGCGATGGCCACGGGCCATGCCACGAAATCCGGTCTCGAAAACGTCGGCGGCATCGCAGCCGCCTTCATGTCCGGCCTGAACGCGGGCACAGCCGCGCGCGACGGCTTTCACCGCGGGCGGGGTCACTGATCCGAAAGGATCGGCCCGCCCGGCGGCTCTTACCGACTTTTTCCGAACGATCAATGCTTGTGGGTCTTGAGATCCCCGTGGTGCAATACCGGTGCCGCGTCGATGTCGTCGGCATCAAGCATCGCGGCCACCCGTTCGAGCGAGGCGATTATCTGCGCCTGCTCCCAATCCTCGAGCGACTCGAACTTGCGAACGTAACGCTGCTGAAGCGCGTCGGGCGCATCGTCCAACACAACCTGGCCCTGACGCGATACCGTCACGTTTGTCTGCCGCCGGTCCCGCTGCGACGGCTCGCGGGTCACGAGCCCCTTGGCCACGAGCTTGTCCACCAGCGTCGTGATCGTCGCCTGCGACACCCCCATGCGGGTCGCGATGATCGACGGCGTGGCCGACCCCTCCTCGCCCGCGATCTGGAGCACGCGCAACTGCGGCGCCGAAAGCCCCGCCGCGCTGGCAAGCTCCTTGCCGTAAAGTTCGGTCGCGCGAAGGATACGGCGCAGCGCGATCAGGCTGACGTCTGTGCGGTCCATGGTTTTCCCCTCTTTCGGCATAGGTGCCACAAGGGTGAGCAGTGAATCAATCATGATCCTTAGATAGGCAAAAGATTAGCTAAGTAAAGGTTCTGCGCCGCTTACTAAAGAAATTTGCGCCCAAAAACCCGTTATTTTACCGCATATCTTGAGAATATTGCTTAGACGGTTGAAACAAAACCCGCGATCCATTAGTTAGATGTGCAAAGGAACTTTGGAGGCACTGACTTATGAAAGACATGAATGACTTCATGAATTCGCACGACCGAACCCGGTCGCCCCGCTCCGCGAACCCGTCCGGCGCTGTTACGCTGCGCAAGCCGGTGAGCGAAGACGGGGCCGCAATCTGGAACCTCATTCGCGCGTGCAAACCGCTCGACGAGAACTCGGTCTACTGCAACCTTCTGCAATGCGACCACTTCCGCGACACCTGCGTGGTGGCGGAAAAGGACGGCGAAGTCGTCGGCTGGATCTCCGGCTACATCGTCCCAGGCGAAGACACCCTGTTTGTCTGGCAGGTCGCCGTTGGTGAAAAGGCGCGCGGTCTGGGCCTCGCGGGCAAAATGCTCGACGAGATCATGGAACGCGAAGAGTGCATCAACGTGGACCAGATGAAGACGACCATCACCAAGGATAACGACGCCTCTTGGGCGCTGTTTCGCAAGTTCGCCCGCCGTCACGGTGGCGATCTTGACGATGATCCCCACTTTCACGAGGACGACCATTTCGAGGGGCGCCACGACACCGAACACATGGTGACGATCACGCTCCCGGAACCGCTGGCAGCCGCCGCGTAAGCGCCCGCGCCGCACGTCCCTTTCACATCACTGGAGATTTTCCATGACGACCCAAAAGTCCGTCAACGACCCCGTTTTTGCCCGCCGTGAGAGCGAAGCCCGCTCTTACTGCCGGAGCTTCGACACGACCTTTGCCTCGGCGCAGGGGTCCATCATGACCGACACAACCGGCCGCGAATATATCGACTTTCTCGCCGGTTGCTCGTCGCTCAACTACGGCCACAACGACCCCGACATGAAGGCGGCGCTCGTCGATCACATCACGTCGGACGGCATCGCGCATGGCCTGGACATGTTCACCGAGGAAAAGGCCAAATTCCTCAAGGCCTTCGAGGAAATCATCCTCAAGCCGCGGGGCATGGACGACTACAAGGTCATGATGACCGGCCCGACCGGCACCAACGCCGTGGAGGCCGCGATCAAGCTCGCGCGCAAAGTCACGGGGCGGCGTAACGTGGTCGCCTTCACCAATGCGTTCCACGGGATGACCATGGGCTCGCTCGCCCTGACCGGTAACGCCGGCAAGCGTGGCGGGGCTGGCACCGGGTCGCTTACCGACGTGACCCACATGCCCTATGACAAGGCGTTCGGCGACGATGTCGATACGCTCGCGATCATCGAACAGATGCTGTCGAACTCGTCCTCCGGCATGGACGCCCCCGCCGCGTTCATCTTTGAACCCGTGCAGGGCGAGGGTGGCCTCAACGCCGCCTCGCAGGAATGGATCGAAGGCATCGCCAAGCTCGCCCGCGAGCACGGCGCGCTGATTATCGTCGACGACATTCAGGCGGGGATCGGGCGCACCGGGAAATACTTCGGTGTCGAGGATATGGACATCGAACCCGACATGATCACGCAGGCGAAATCGCTGTCGGGCTTCGGCCTGCCCTTCGCCTGCCTGCTCATCAAGGGCGAGTATGACATCTGGAAGCCAGCCGAGCACAACGGCACCTTCCGGGGCAACACCCATGCCTTCGTGACCGCCCGCGTCGCGCTCGAGAAATTCTGGGCCGACAAGGTGGCGATGGAAGGCATGATCGCCGAGAAATCCGACGCTCTGCGCGAGGGCCTTCAAGAGGTGGCCAACCTCGTGCCCGGCGCCAAGCTCAAGGGCCGCGGTTTCATGCAGGGTGTCGATGTGGGCTCGGGCGAACTTGCCGCCGACATCTGTGCACGTGCCTTTGACAAGGGCCTGATCATCGAAACCTCCGGGGCCGATGACGAGGTGGTCAAGGTCCTCGCCGCCCTCACCATTCCGAACGAGGTGCTCGCGCGCGGTCTCAACATCCTCTTGGATGCGACCCGCGACGCCCTTGCCGACAACCACAAGATTGCAGCGGAGTAACACGACATGCTTGTTCGCGATTTCAACGAACTGAAGAACACCGACAAAAAGGTCGCTGATGCGCGCTGGACCTCGGTCCGGATGCTGCTGGCCGATGACGGGATGGGCTTTTCGTTCCACATCACCACGCTCGAAGCCGGGTCGGAACACACGTTCCACTACAAGCACCACTTCGAGAGCGTCTACTGCATCTCGGGCAAGGGGTCGATCACAGACCTCGCCACCGGCGAGACGCATGAGATCAAGCCGGGCGTGATGTATGCGCTCGACCAGCACGATCACCACACGCTGCGCGCGGAAGAAGAGCTGGTCATGGCCTGCTGCTTCAATCCGCCCGTGACGGGGACCGAGGTGCACCGTGAAGACGGTTCCTACGCCCCCGCCGAGGACGCGGCGTAAGGAGGGCCAGATGACCCAGGACGAGATCAACAAACGAAACCACACGGTCGAAAAGATCGGCGGGACGTCGATGAGCCGGGTGCATGAACTGCGCGATAGCCTGCTCATCAAGAAGGACGATCCCTACAACCGCATTTTCGTCGTGTCGGCCTTTGGCGGCATCACCAACCTGCTGCTCGAACACAAGAAGTCGGGCGAACAGGGGGTCTATGCTCTTTTTGCAGAAGACAACGACGACCACAGCTGGCTCGACGCGCTGAAGCGCACGCAGGTCGCGATGGAAGAGGCACATCGCAAAGCGCTCGACCACCCCGCCGACATTTCGGACGCCACGGATTTCGTGCGCGACCGGATCGAGGGTGCGCGCAACTGCCTGTTCGATCTGCAACGGCTTTGCACCTACGGTCACTTCCGGCTGTCCGAACATATGGGCCGGGTGCGTGAACTGCTGTCCGGTCTGGGAGAGGCGCATTCCGCCTACGTTACCGCACTCATGCTGAAACGAGCAGGTGTCGAGGCACGGTTCGTGGACCTGTCGGGCTGGCGCGACGAAGGCGATGTGACGCTGGACGAACGCATCGCGCTCGGGCTTGAGCGTATCGACGTGGCCTCCGAGCTGCCCATCGTGACAGGCTATGCCCAATGCCGCGAGGGGCTGATGAGCGAATACGACCGGGGCTATTCCGAAGTGACTTTCGCCCGTCTTGCCGCGCTCACCAGCGCCAAGGAGGCGATTATCCACAAGGAATTCCACCTGTCGTCTGCCGATCCGAACCTCGTGGGCGGCGGCGTGCGCAAGCTCGGCCACACGAACTACGACGTGGCGGATCAGCTGTCGAACCTCGGGATGGAAGCCATTCACCCGTCTGCGGCCAAGATGCTGCGCCAAGCGGACGTGCCGCTGCGTGTGACCAATGCGTTCGAGCCAGAAGATCCGGGCACGCTCATCGACGATGCGCCGGCGGATGTGCCGGGTGTAGAAATCGTGACTGGCCTCGATGTCTTTGCTCTGGAAGTGTTCGAGCAGGACATGGTCGGCGTCAAAGGCTACGACGCCACGATCCTCGACGCGCTCAAGCGTCACAAGATCTGGATCGTGTCCAAGACCTCGAACGCCAACACGATCACGCATTATCTGCGCGGCAACCTGAAATCGGTGCGGCGCGTGGAGGCGGACCTGAAGGAAGCCTATCCCAACGCCTGCGTCGGCGTGCGCTCGCTTTCGATCGTTTCGGCGGTGGGTCGCGACCTGCGCAAGCAGTCGGTGCTGGGACGGGGCCTCCTGGCGCTGGACGAGGCGGGGCTCGACGTCATCGCGGCACATGCGACGCCGCGCAACGTGGACGTGCAGTTCCTCATGAACCGTGACGAAGCGGACGCGGCCATCGCCGCGCTCCACAAGGCCTTCATCGAAGAAGAGGCCAAGCTGCGGGAAGCAGCCTGACACCCAAAGTTCCTTTTTGACCGTCAGGCTGAGATCGGGCGCTCGGAGACATCCGGGCGCCCGTTTTTTGCGCCGGCTTGCGCCCGTCAAATCATCCGCGACTTGTCCAAGGTCAGCACGAACTCCGCCCCCATTGCTGTCGCGGGCGTTGTGAACCCCGTCGGCAGGCTCCCCTCCGCCGCCGCCTGCGCGATCTTGGGCGCGGTGATCGAGGTCAGCTCGTAGGCTTCCATCGTCTCGAGCCGCAATTCCACGACCTCGCCCGCCCCGTTCACCGCCCGGCCATAGATCCGCGACCGGCCCGTGGCGCGCGTTTCGGCATCCGGCCCGTCGGGCATCTTGCGAAGCTGCGCCCTGACGATGGGTTGGCCCAACGGCGTCGACAAAAACCACTTCGCGACACGCGGCAGTTTGAGCAGCGCGACGGTGTCGGGCGGAGCCTGAAAGAATACCTCGATACTCTGGACGCCCGTGGTATGCGCCGCCGTGACGATATCGCCCCAGGAGACAGCCATGACCTCCTGCGGGCCATCCCCGAAATCCAGGCTTTCAGCGTGACCGACGACGCGGCCGCGCGCGAGGCCCGGCCGATCCCACGAAACGCCAGCGTGATCTCCTGCGTGTCAGGCAGGCGTTCCACCAGCATCGCGGCCATGCAGTCGGTTGGCACAACGTCGAATCCGGTGCCGGGCAGGATCGTGATCCCCACGCCCTTTGCCGCCTCATCAAGGCCTGCGCAACCCGCCAGCACCTCGGATTCCCCGGTGATGTCGAGGTAATGGGTCCGGGTGTCGAGACAGGCCCGCGTCATATGCGCCCATGTATCGGCGAAGGGCCCGGCGCAGTTCAGGACCGCGTCCACATCTGCCAGCGCCTCGCGCGCGGCCGCGTCGTCGGTCACGCTGAAAGCCACCTTCTCGCACCCCAGTTCCGCCGCCAGCGGAGCGAGCTTGGCCATCGACCGCCCGGCGAGGATCGGGTGCAGTCCCATCGCCACGGCCTGCCGCGCCACAAGCGTCCCGGTATAGCCGGTCGCCCCGTAGATCATGATCCTGCGCATCCGTCGGCTCCTGCCTTATCGCCCATGTCAGATGTCCCGGTAGTGATCCGGAACATCGTCCTGTGTCTCTGGTCACCCTTTGCCGGGTGGGGCGCGGGGTCAAGCCCGCGCCGAAATGGTGCGTCACCGCCCGTCCCACACCAACGTGAGCATCTTCGGTCCCGAGTTGACAGTTCGGTGATCACCTCGCCGCACCGATTGCTGCAAAGGCCGCGCCCCCCATATCGGAATGAACAACCATCGCAGGAGTGACCATGACCCCCATCGCCAAGATCACCGCCGCCACTGCCCTCGTCGCAGCCCCCTTTGTCGTGCCGCTCGCCGCCAGCGCCGATGACGACCGGATGCCGACCGCAGACGAACTGTCCTCGATCGAGACCGTGCTGACGGACGCGGGCTATACGATCTGGGAAGAGATCGAGTTCGACGACGGTCTGTGGGAGGTCGACGATGCCCGCAAGGGCGACGCAGTCGAGGAATACGACCTCAAGCTGCAGCCGGACACCTTTGCCATCGTGAGCGAGCGCGTCGATCGCTAGACTGCCCAGAGCGCGCCGGCGGTCCTAGACCACCGGCGTCACGACACGCGCGCCCGTCTCGGGTTTCGCGCCCAGTATCACCTCAAGCGGGTCGTGCTCGGCCACCCAATGTCCCGGCGCGACCTGCTCGAGCCGGGGCGTATAGTCCCCCTGCCCCGCAGCCAGTTTGGAGGGCAGGAACCGGAGCGCCGCCCTGGGGTCGAGCGGTGAGGGCAATTCGCCGGGGATGCGGATGCGCTCGCGGCTTCGTTCAAGCTCCGGGTCCGGGATCGGCACCGCCGAGATCAGCGCCTTGGTATACGGATGTCGCGGCCCTTCCACCACATCCCCCGCCGCGCCAAGCTCCACGATCCGGCCCAGATAGAGCACCATGATCCGGTTCGAAATCGCGCGCACCACCGACAGGTCATGCGAGATGAAGATCATCGACATCCCGAACTCGGCCTGCAAGTCCTTCAGAAGCTGCACGATCTGCGCTTGGATCGACACGTCGAGCGCCGACACCGCCTCGTCGCAGATGATTAGCTTGGGCTGGTTGATCATCGCGCGGGCGATCCCGACGCGCTGGTTCTGGCCGCCGGACAGCTCGTGCGGGTAGCGGTTGTAATAGGTCTGATCCAGCCCCACCCGCTCCATCATCGCGATCACCTTGTCGCGGCGCTGGGTCTTCGTCAGGCCGGGCTGAAAGGTCTTGAGCGGTTCCGTAATCGAGTCCGCGATGGTCATGCGCGGATCGAGGCTCGCGAGCGGGTCCTGAAAGACGAGCTGCATGTCGCGCCGCGATTTCGTCATCTCGCGCTTGTCCAATTCGGTGAGCGACCGCCCCAGCCACGTCACCGATCCATCGGTCGGCTCGATCAGCCGCAGAACCGCGCGCGCCATCGTGGACTTGCCGCAACCGCTTTCCCCCACGACGCCCAGCGTCTCGCCCTTGGCCAGGTCGAAGGTCACGCCGTTCACCGCCTTGAGCGGAATGGTGCGCCCGAAAAGCCCACCTTTGACCCGGATCGGGAAATGCACCTTGATGTCGTCGGCGGACAGGAGCGGCGCGGCATCGGCGCCGGTCCCTTCCGGCGCCCCCTTGTCGTCGATGCGCGGCATGGCATCGAGGAGTTTGCGGGTATAGGCGTGTTCCGGCGCCTTGAACACCTGCATCACGTCGCCCGACTCCACGTATTCGCCCAGCCGCATCACCTCGATCCGGTCGCACATGCGGGCGACCACGCCCATGTCATGGGTGATGAGCGCAATCGCGGTGCCCTGTTCGCGTTGCAGTTCCGCCATCAGGTCGAGGATCTCCGCCTGCACGGTCACATCGAGCGCAGTGGTCGGTTCGTCCGCAATGAGCAGCTTCGGCTCGCAGAGCATCGCCTGTGCGATCATCACCCTTTGGCGCATCCCGCCGGATAGTTCGTGGGGGTATTGATCCAGCCGCCGCTCGGCCTCGGGGATCTGCACGCGATTGAGCCAGTCGAGGCACTGCCGCCGCGCCACCGCGCCCGACAGGCCGCAGTGGACCTTGAGCACCTCGGCCATCTGGTCGCCCACCTTCAGATGCGGAGTCAAAGCGGTCAGCGGGTCTTGGAAGATCATCCCCACATCCGCGCCTCTCAGCTTGTTCAGCTTGCCCACGGGCAGGTTCAGGATCTCGGACCCCTGAAACGTCACGGACCCCGTGGCCCGGCCATTGGGCGGCAAGAGCCCCATGGCAGCCATGAAGCTCTGCGATTTGCCCGAGCCGGATTCCCCAACAATGCCAAGACATTCGCCCGGAGCGATGTCGAAGCTCACGCCCTTGACGGCATGGACGGGGCCATCGTTGGTGTCGAAGGTGACGGTCAGGTCGCGTGCGGAAAGAACGGTCATGTCAGCGGTCCTTCGGGTCGAGAGCATCGCGCAGGCCATCACCGATGAAGAACATCGTCATGATGATCGCGACGTAGAAGAAGAGCGGGTAGAGCAGTTGCCAGGTGGTGCCATAAGCCATGGTTCCGGCCCCTTCCGCGATCAGCTTGCCAAGCGAAGTATAGGGTTCGGAAATGCCAAGCCCGAGGAACGAGATGAAGCTCTCGGTCAGGATCATCTCGGGCACCAGAAGGGACGCATAGACGATCACCACGCCGATGAGGTTGGGCAGGATGTGCCGCACCATGATCGTCCCCTCGGACACGCCCGCCGCCCGCGCCGCCTCGATGAACTCGCGGTTCTTGAGGCTCAGTGTCTGCGCGCGCACGATCCGCGCCATGGTGAGCCAGCCGAAAGCACCGAGCGCGACGAAGAGCATGAGGAACGACCGCCCGGCGATCACCATGAGCAGGATGATGATCAGCGTCGTGGGGATGGCGAGCAAGATGTCGACGAAACGCATCATCCCGCTGTCGATCCGCCCGCCCACGTAGCCCGCGATCAGGCCAAAGGTGGTGCCGATGATGAGTGCTGTCGCGGCACCGACGACCCCGACGAGCAGCGACGTGCCGGTCGCTTGTATGACACGGGAATAAAGGTCGCGGCCCAGTTCATCGAGGCCAAAGTAATGCCCGTTCTCGATGGACGGCATCCCGGATGTGGCGATGTCGCCCATCCTCTCCCAATCAATTTCCTCGTTGTCCCACTGGGCAAAGAGTGGGCCAATGAGCACAAACAACACGATCAGGCCCAGCACCACGACCGATGCCATCGCCGCCTTGTTGCGGATGAACCGGCGGTAGGCGTCTTGCAGCAGCGAGCGGCCTTTGACCGGCAGAACGTCGGTCACGTCATCCGCGATCTGCGCGGCTTTAACGGAGCTTCCAAATGCCATGATGCCCCCCCTCAGTAACGGATTTTCGGATCGAACCAGGCATAGGCCAGGTCGGTGAGAAGGTTCACAAAGACGGTGAGCACGCCGTATAGGATCGTGACCCCCAGCAGCACGGCATAGTCCCGCGTCAGCGCCGACCCGACATAGGCCTGGCCCAGACCGCCGGTCGAGAAATAGAGGTCCACGAAGACCGACCCGGTGAGCACATAGACGAACACCGGACCAAGGTAGCTCACCACCGGCAGAAGCGTCGGCTTCATCGCGTGTCTCCAGATCACGGCGCGCATCGGCAGTCCCTTGGCCCGCGCGGTGCGGATGAAGTTAGAGTTGAGCACCTCGAGCATCGAGGACCGCGTGAGCCGCGCGATGTTGCCCATGTAGGACGTGGACAGTGCGATCACCGGCATGATCAGATATTGCCACTGCCCGCCGTTCCAGCCGCCGCCGGGCAGAATGCCTAGCCAGAGCGTGAAGGTCAGGATGAGGATCGGGCCCATGATGAAGTTGGGCAGCGCCTGCGCGGCGATGCCCAGCGTCACGGCGAAATAGTCGATAAAGGTGTTGTGTCGGATCGCGGCCCAGACACCGAGACCCACGCCCACCAGCGTCGCCACGACGAAGGCGAGCGAACCGTAGGTCAGCGAAATCGGGAAGCCCTGCGCGATGATGTCGTTCACGTCGCGGTCCTTGAACTTGAAGGACGGGCCGAAATCGAAATGCAGGATGATGTTGGACATATAGTCCCAGAGCTGCTTCCACAGCGGTTGGTCGAGGCCATAGCGCGCCTCGATATTCGCCAGCACGGCGGGGTTCCGACGTGAACGGGCCACCGGGCGCGAAGTGGATCAGAAAGAACGAGGCGACGATCAGCAGCAGGATCGTCGGAATGGCGATCAGCAGACGCTTGAGGATATAGGCCAGCATGGGCGCTCCAATACCGATGACCGCGCCCCCCTGTCCTGGGGGCGCGGATCGTTAGGATGCGAGCAACGCGCGGTTACTCGGCAATCTTGTAGAGGTTCTTCGAATACCAGTTCTGCTCGACGTTGTTGACGGGCCAGTTGCCCAGATCGGTGTCGAGCATGTAGACGCCGGCATAGTGATAGATCGGAATCACCGGCATCTCGTCATAGATGATCTCTTCGACCTCGGTATAGAGCGGGCCGGTGTCATCGGCGGTCTTGGCGTTCTCGAGCAGTTCATCGACACGGGCGTTCGAGAATTTGCCATCGTTGTATCCCGACTGGCTGTCGAGCAGGTCGAGGAACGTGGACGCCTCGTTGTAATCGCCGCACCAGGCACCCCGCGCCATGTCGAAGTTCTGGTTGCCGCGCTCTTCGAGGAAGACCTTCCACTCCATGTTGGCGAGCGTCGCCTGCACGCCCAACTTGGATTTCCACATCTGGCTCAGGGCCACGGCGACCTTCTCGTGGTCGTCGGAGGTGTTGTAGACCATCTCGAACTCGAGCGGATTGTCGGGGCCATAGCCCGCCTCGGCCAGCAGATCTTTGGCCATAGCATCACGGTCGGCCTGCGTCATGCTCGCCCATTCAAGTGCGGGCGGCTCGAACCCTGCGACGGCGGCGGGGGTAAAGGTATAGGCGGGCGGCTGGCCGCCTTGCATGACCTTTTCCACGATGATGTCGCGGTCCACGGCAAGCGCCAGCGCCTTGCGGACGTTCACATCCTTGAAAGCCTCAGGCCCGCCCTCGGAGACGTTGAAGGTGTAGTAGTAGTTGCACAGACGCGGAAAGCTCGTGGCTTCATCCGGGTAGTCCTGCGACATCTTCGGATACTGGCCGGCGGGAATTTCGGTGCGGTCCAGTTCACCGGCAAGGTAACGGGTCAGCGCCACGTTTTCGTCGTTGATGACGAGTGCGATCGTCTTGTCGATGATCGTGTTCTCGTTGTCCCAATACATCTCGTTGCGCTCGCGCACCGACCGTTCGTTGGGCAGGTGCTCGGTCAGCACATAAGCGCCGTTCGACACGATGTTCTCGGGCTTGGTCCAATCCTCACCGAACTCCTCGATCACCTTCTGCGGGGCCGGAAAGGTCGTCGCGTGGGTCGTCATCTGCGGAAAATAGGGCAAGGGCGAGGTAAGTTTGACCTCGAGCGTATGGTCGTCCACGGCGGTGACGCCCAGCGTGCCGGGTTCAGCCGTGCCCGCGATGATCTCGGACGCGCCCTCGATCGACATAAGCTCGATGAACCACTGGTAAGGGCTGGCGAGCGCCGGATCGGCGGCGCGGTTCCAGGCATAGACGAAGTCGCCCGCGACCACGGGATCGCCGTTCGACCACTTGGCATTGTCGCGCAGGGTAAAGGTATAGGTCAGCTTGTCGTCCGACACCTCGTAGCCCGTGGCCACGCCCGGCACGAGGTTGCCGTCCTCGTCCTGGTTCATCAGGCCCTCGAACAGGTCGCGCACGATTTCCGAACCGGTCACGTCCTCGACCACCTGTGGATCGACCGAGGAATGCTCGTCGAGCACGCGGTAGGTAAAGGTTTGATCATCCGCGAGGGTTACGCCCTCGGGCACATGCGAGGCGGCCATGGCGGCCCCGGTCAGCATGGTGGACGACAGAAGCGCCGCCAGCGCAAAGCGCGTGGTCTGTGTCATAGGTGGTTTCTCCCCGTTGTTTTGCGACGGATGCGGCGCGTCCCGGCCCCGCCCTGTCGTTTTTACCGATTGGTCGATCCTAGCCTGACAACGGACCCTCACAAGCGAATGCAACGGTGACGTGAGGAAAGCCTGCGGAAATTTGCTCAAATTCCGATGTACCATTTCGTCCCGCGGTCGAACCGAGGCGAACAGGTGCCTGGCCACGCGGCGTACGTACCCCGAATCATTTCGGTATACCGTCGCACACATTGACTTGCCCGCCCCTGTGGCTTAGGGCGGAGGCAACATGGCGGAGGGGCTATTCCCTTCGCGATTCCCGACAGGATGGAGAGCAAGATGGCCAAGGACATTCCCGATATCATTTACACCCAGGTGGACGAAGCGCCGGAGCTGGCGAGCCACTCGCTCCTCCCGATGATCCGCGCTTTCGCCGGGGCTGCGGGTCTGGACGTGGACATCATGAACATCTCGCTCGCGGGCCGGGTGCTGAGCCAGTTCCCCGACTTCCTCAAGGACGACCAGAAGGTGCCCGACGACCTTGCCGCTCTGGGCGAGATCGTAAAGCAACCGCAGGCGAACGTGATCAAGCTGCCGAACATCTCGGCCAGCCAGCCGCAGCTCGACGCCGCGATCAAGGAACTTCAGGCGCAGGGCTACGCGATCCCGGATTACCCGGTGAACGCCTCGACCGACGCGGAAAAAGACATCAAGGCCCGCTATGACGCGGTGAAAGGCTCTGCCGTGAACCCGGTTCTGCGCGAGGGCAACTCGGACCGCCGCGCCGCCAAGGCCGTGAAGAACTACGCCAAGGCGAACCCGCATTCGATGGGCGACTGGTCTGCCGACAGCCCGACCCATGTGGCGTCGATGAAGGGCAACGATTTCTTCGCCAACGAGAAATCCGCGACCATCACGGCGGCGCAGGCCGGTGGCGCGAAGATCGTCTTCATCTCCGATGACGGCAACCAGAAGACATTGAAGGACGGCCTCAAGTATGAAGAGGGCACCGTCGTCGATGCCACCTTCCTGTCGGCGTCCGACCTGCGCGATTACATCAAGGAAGAGATCGCGAGCATGGAGCCGGGCGTCCTGTTCTCGGTCCACCTCAAGGCCACGATGATGAAGGTATCGGACCCGATCATCTTCGGCCATTTCGTGAGCGTTTACCTCGAAGAGTTCATCACCAAGCACGCGGACGAGCTGAAGGCACTCGGCTTCAACCCCAACAGTGGCATCGGTGCACTGGAAGCCAAGATCGCGGGCAACGCCGAGCTCGAGGCCGACCTCAAGGCCGTGATGGCGAAACAGCCGCCCATGTATATGGTCGACAGCGACAAGGGCATCACCAACCTGCATGTGTCCTCGGACGTGATCATCGACGCCTCGATGCCCGCCGTGATCCGTGCGGGCGGCATCGGCTGGGGCCCGGACGGCAAAGCCGCACCGACCAAGTGCTGCATCCCCGACAACTGCTATGCGCCCGTCTATGACGAGACGATCAACTACTTCAAAGAGCATGGAAAACTCGACGTGACCACCTGCGGGGCCGTGTCGAACGTGGGTCTCATGGCGCAGAAGGCCGAGGAGTACGGCTCGCACCCGACCACCTTTGAAATCCCGTCCTCGGGCACGGTGCGCATCGTTCTGGACAACGGCGACATCCTGCACGAGCACAAGGTGCACCAGGGCGACATTTGGCGCTCGGCCACCGCGAAGAAAGCGCCGATCCTCGACTGGATCCAGCTGGGCATCGACCGGACGAAAGCGACCGGCAAGGCCGCCTTCTGGCTCGACGCAGGCCGCGCCCACGACGCGGAGCTGATCAAGTATGTAAAGCCCGCGCTGGAGAAGGCCGGGATCGACATCCCGATCATGGCCCCGCGCGAAGCGACGCGGTTCAGCTTCGACACCATGCGGGCTGGCGAGGATTGCGTGACGATCACGGGGAACGTGCTGCGCGACTATCTCACCGACCTGTTCCCGATCCTCGAGCTTGGCACCTCGGCCAAGATGCTGTCGATCGTGAAGCTGATGAACGGCGGCGGCATGTTCGAAACCGGCGCCGGCGGCTCGGCCCCCAAGCACGTCCAGCAGCTGATGGAAGAAAACCACCTGCGCTGGGACTCGCTGGGCGAATTCTGTGCCCTCGGGGAAAGCCTCAAGTTCCTCGGTGAAACCCGGTCCAAGCCCAAGGCCGTGGTGCTGGGTGACGCGGTCGACGTGGCCACGCAGAAGGTGCTGGACGAAGACCGTTCGCCTGAGCGCAAGGTCGGCCAGAACGACAACCGCACCTCGCATTACTGGTTCGCCCGATACTGGGCCGAGGCACTGGCTGCCCAGTCGGACGACGCCGACCTCGCCGCCCATTTCGCGCCCATCGCCAAGGACCTGGCCGACAAGGAAGCCGAGATCCTGAAGGAGCTTCAGGCGGGCGAAGGCAAGGCGGTGGACCTCGGCGGCTACTACCACGGCGACGAGGCGAAAACCTCGGCCGTGATGCGCCCCTCGGCCACGCTGAACGCCATCATCGGCTAAGAGCCACGCCAACGCAGGATCAGGGCGGCGCGAGAGCGTCGCCCTTTTTCATGCGCGACCGCAGTCAAATCGACGGTCCATAAACGGACATTCGTGCGAGGCCGGATTCCGGGATTCTAGAATTCTAGAATCCCGGAATCAAAAAGCTTCAACAAAAGCGCTGCCTTCGAAACGAAATTCTGAGGGATACCTTAACAGGCAGCCGCACCTAAACGGACACGCCCTTGAGCAACTGCTCGCGCGTCACCTCGCCCTTTGGTCCAGCCAGCGTCACCGCACCCCGCCGCAGCACCACAAAACGATCCCCAAGGTCATGGGCGAAATCGAAGAACTGCTCGACCAGCACGATGGCCATCTTGCCCTCGTCGCGCAGCATCTGGATGACGCGCCCGATCTGCTGGATGATGTTGGGCTGAATGCCCTCGGTCGGCTCGTCAAGCAGAAGGAGTTTAGGCTTCGTGATCAGCGCCCGGGCAATCGCCAACTGCTGCTGCTGCCCGCCCGACAGGTCACCGCCCCGACGGTTCTGCATTTCCTTGAGCACCGGAAACAGCTCGAACATCGCCTCCGGCACCTCGTGTTCACCCTTGGGCAGGCAGGCAAAGGCCGTCTCCATGTTCTCGCGCACGGTCAGCAGCGGGAAGATCTCGCGCCCCTGCGGCACCAGCGCGATCCCCTTCTGGGCGAGCGCATGGGGCGACATGACGGGGAGCGTTTCGCCGTCCAGCACCATGGTCCCGCCGGATCGCGGATGCCGCCCGCAGATCGCGCGGATAAGGGATGTCTTGCCTACCCCGTTCGTGCCCATGACACAGGTGATCTTGCCCGTCTCGGCTTCCATACTGATCCCGTTCAGGATCCGCGAATGGCCATAATGCAGGGTGAAGTCGTCGATTTTCAGCATGTTACCGCCCCAGATACACGTCGATGACCTGCTGGTTCGACGTCACATGGTCCAAGGACCCCTCGGCCAGAACCGATCCCTCGTGCAGGACCGTCACCTTGCAATTCAGCCGCCGCACGAACTCCATATCGTGTTCGACCACGACCACGGCCCGCGTCTTGGCCGCCTCGACCAGAATGTCGGTGGTCTTTTCCCGCTCCTCCGGCGTCATCCCCGCCGCCGGTTCATCGACCAGCAAGAGGCGCGGTTCCTGCGCCAACAGCATCCCGATCTCAAGCCACTGCTTCTGCCCATGCGACAGCTCGCCCGATTTGCGCATCAGTTCATTGGCAAGCCCGATCTCGGCGGCGAGTTCCGCCACCCGGTTCATGTCGGCATCCGAGGGCTTCCAGAACAGCACGGAGAACGCCCCGCGCTTGTTCTTCACGGCCATGAGGAGGTTCTCCTCGACCGTCTGATCCTCGAAGACCGTGGGCTTCTGGAATTTGCGCCCGATTCCCTCCTGCGCGATGCGCGCCTCGTTCATGCCGACGAGGTTGCGGGACAATTCACCCCAAAGCACCTTGCCCGTATCCGGCCGCGTCTTGCCGGTCACGATGTCCATAAAGGTCGTCTTGCCCGCGCCATTGGGCCCGATGATCGCCCGCATCTCGGCGGGGCCGATGTTGAACGACAGGTTGTTGATGGCGCGGAAGCCGTCAAAGGTGACGGAAATGCCGTTCACTTCCAGAAGCGTGCTCATTCCTCGGCCTCCCGTTCGCGCAAGCTGCCCTGATCCGGGCCAAGGTCGGCCCCGTGCCGGTCCGGCGTGCGCCGTTCCGCGATCAGGTCAAAGAGACCGCCGATCCCCTTGGGCGCGAAGAGCGTGACGAGCACGAAGGACAGGCCCAGAAGGATGGTCCACCAGTCGACCCATTGGATGCGGTAGAATCCGAGGTTGATGTCCGGCGCCTGACCGCCGGTGAAATAGGTCGACACGAGCGACACGAAGACCGCGCCTAGCACCGCCCCGTAAAGTCGCCCCCGGCCCCCGATGGCCACCCAGACGGCGAGGTAGATCGATGCGATCGGCGCGATTTCCGCCGGGTTGATGATGCCCGCCTGCGGATAATACAGCGCACCCGCGACCCCCGCGATCATGGCCGTCACCGTGAAGAGAAACAGCTTGTAGCCCTCGACCGAATACCCCAGGAACCGCACCCGTGCCTCGTTGTCGCGGATGCCGCGAATGACCGATCCGAACTTGCCGGACACGATCCAGGCAGCAAAGATATAGCCAAGGGCGAGCGCCAGCGCCGAGGCCCAGAAGAACCAGATCGACACATAGTCCTGCGATGCGGTCACGCCTGGAAGGTTCTGGAGGCCCGAGAGCCCGTTGTTGCCCCGCAAGCCGCTATCGTTCTGGAAGAGGTAGAGCGACAGGGCGAGCGTCATGGCCTGCGTCAGGATCGACAGGTAGACCCCCGTGACCCGGGACCGGAAGGCGAGCCAGCCGAAGACGAAGGCAAGCACACCGGGCACTGCGACGACCAGCAGGAGCTGCATGAAGAGGCTGTCGGCAAAGAACCAGATGACCGGAAATTCGGATGACCCGACCACCCCGAAAATCTGCGTCCCGATGCCGTCCACCACCTCCTGCGCCGTTGGCGGGATCGGGTTCTGCGCCATGGAGGTCGCCACGATCTCTTTCGTCCGCTCATACATAAGCCACATGCCGATCATGTAGCCGCCCAGCCCGAAGAAGGCGAAATGGCCCAGCGACAGGATACCCGCATAGCCCCAGACGAGGTCCATCGCGACCGCGATCAGCGCGAGGCAGAGCGTCTTGCCCAGCGTTTTCACGAAGGAGGTCGAGATGATCCCCGCGCCGAAGGCTTCGGAGGAAAAGGTGACAAGGATCGTAAAGACCGTCAACACCGCGAGGAAAATCATGACCGAGGGGTTCTTGATGAGAAAGCTGCGTTGCATGGCTCAATCCCCCGCCGCGCGACCCTTGAGGGCGATGATGCCCCTTGGCCGGAATTGGATGAAGATGATGATGAAGATGATCATGTAGGTCTGCGCCGCCAGCGTGTTGGACGGGTTGAACCACTCGATCCCCTTCTGGAGGATACCGATCAGCCCGGCGCCCAAAAGCGTGCCCCAGATGTTGCCGACACCGCCGACGACGACCGTCATGAAGCTTTGCACGATATAGGCCTGCCCGATCTCGGACGTGACCTGCGCATAAAGCCCGATGGCGACCCCCGCGATCCCGGCGATGCCCGAACCCAGCCCGAAGGTCAGCATGTTCACCCGCTCGGGGTTGATGCCCATGGCGCTGGCCATGCCGCGGTTCTGCGTCACGGCACGGGTTTCCAGCCCCAGCCGTGTGCGCTTCATGATGAACAGGAACACGGCGAGGAAGATGAGCGCGAGCACGAAGATCGCGATCCGCACCGTCGAAATCGACACCACGTCGTTCATCACCCATGCCCCACCCAGCCAGTCGGGCGAGGTCAGGGGCCGCGCCTGCGTGCCGAAGATGTTCTTTGCCAATTGTTGCAGCGCAATCGAAATGCCAAAAGTCGCGAGCAGCGTTTCCAGCGGCCGGTTGTAGAGGTATCGGATCACCAGCCGCTCCATCGCCACCCCGGCGGCGAATGTCACGGCGAAGGCCAGCGGAATGGCGAGCAGGATCGACGCCGTGTGATTGGGGACGATCTGCTGCACGACATAGCCCGTGTAGGCGCCCATCATGATGAACTCGCCATGGGCCATGTTGATGACCCCCATCACGCCAAAGGTGATGGCGAGGCCGATGGCCGCGAGGAAATAGATCGACCCCAACGACAGAGCGTCGAGGCCGAGGTCGAAGATCTGGAACAGTCCCACCTTTGTTTCGATGGCGGTGAGCGCGGATTGCGCCGCGTCGGTCACGTCGGCATTGGGTTCGGAATAGACGGCGGCAAAGACCTTGCCGTCGAGCGCCGCGTCCACATCGTCCTCGGTCGCCGCCGGGGGCACGGTGCCCGCGGCCTCCAGCGCCTCGAACGCTGCCACGCGCCGTTCGGGGTCGGACAACTCGGCCACCGGCACGCCGCCCACGGCACCGTCCACGATGTTGGCCTGCAAGAGGCCGCGCAGCGCATCGTCGGTCAGGAGCGGCTCGCCGTCGGTGAGCGCATAGGCTTCTTCGCGCGACAGGGCTTCGGACCCCACGCGAAGTTCGCGCGCCACGTTCACGTCGTCCGGGATGGCGCCGTCAAAGGCCATGATCCGCGTCGCGACCAGCGGGTTGAGCGCGCCGCGCACGGCAACGTCCAGATTGCCCGCCACGCTCTCGATCGCCGCGATCCGGTTCGCCGGGTCGGTGCCATAGGTGATGGTGATGAGCTTTTCGAGCCGCTCCTTGCGCGCCCTGATGTCCGCGTCTTCTTCGTTGTCGATCGAGGCGCGCAGCACCCCCAGCAGGTCCTCGCTCGCGTTGCGTTCGAGCGACGCGAGTGCTTCACGCCGTTTCGCGGGGTCTGGGTCGTTCAGTTGGAATGCGACGAGTGCCGAGCCGATCAGCCCTTGTATGCCCGAGTTCGGCTTGATCTGTTCGATGTCGTCCTTGGTAACGGTCGCCACGACCTCGCCGGTGTCGAAGTCGGTCAGCGCGTAGCCGTCACCGGCCTTCACCGCCTTGAAGAACTGCCCGTCCGAGATGCGCTGCCACATGTCGCGCGCCTGCCACGTCTCGAGAACGAAAGGCGCTGCGTCCAGCCCCGATCCGGCAACCGCGTCGATGGCGGGCTGGATCGTGCGACGCGAGCTGTCCACGATCAGCTCGGACACGGATTGCAGGACCTCCTGCATCGGACCCAGCGCGACCGCTTCCGTTTCAGATGCGGTTTCGTTTGTTGGCTCGGTCGCGGCGTCCTGTGCCACCACCTGTGTCGCGAGGCAAAACATCGCCAGCACGACCACCAATAGGCGTTTCAACATCAGCCCCACCCCGATGTAGTCAAAGAAGGGCGGCAGGTTGACCCCGCCGCCCGGTTTTTCTTGTTCTTAGTAGTTCGACGTGAGCTGAACGCAGGTCTGCGTCTCGGTGTTGTACATGCCGCACTGGAGGTCTTTCCAATCCGACTCGAGCACCGCCGATTCCGGGAGGTAGTCGGTCCAGGCATCGCCCGGCACCGGATCGGTTTCCGAGATGATGTCGAACTGACCATCGGCAAGGATTTCCCCGATCAGGACGGGCTTCGACAGGTGGTGGTTCACGCCCATCACGGCAGTGCCGCCGGTGAGGTTGGGGAACTCCTGCCCCCACATGGCCTCGCGCACGGCGTCAACGTCAGTGGTCCCGGCAGCGGTGGCCGCGTTCACCCACATGTTGAAGCCGATGTAGTGGGCTTCCATCGGGTCGTTGGTCACGCGGGCCTCGTCACCGATGAACTCGTGCCAGGCGGCGATGAACTCGGCATTGGCTTCGGTGTCAGCGGACATGAAGTAGTTCCAGGCGGCAAGGTGGCCGACAAGGTTCGAGGTGTCGAGACCGGCGAGTTCCTCTTCACCGACCGAGAAGGCCACGACCGGAATGTCGTCGGCCGAGATACCGGCAGCGGCAAGCTCCTTGTAGAAACCGATGTTCGCGTCGCCGTTGATGGTCGAGATGACGCCGACCTTCTTGCCGTCCGCGCCCAGCGCCACGACGTCAGCGACGATCTTGGACCAGTCGGAATGACCGAAGGGCGTGTAGTTCACGAAGATGTCCTCTTGCGCGATCCCCTTGTCCTTCAGGTAGCTCTCGAGAATGTTGTTCGTGGTGCGCGGATAGACGTAGTCGGTGCCGAGCAGCGCGAATTTCTCGACGCCAAGCTCTTCGAGGAAGTAGTCGGTGGCCGGGATCGCCTGCTGGTTCGGGGCGGCGCCAGTGTAGAACACGTTCTTCGACGATTCCTCGCCTTCGTATTGCACCGGGTAGAACAGCAGGCCGTTGAGTTCCTCGATCACCGGCAACACCGATTTGCGCGACACGGACGTCCAGTTGCCGAAGATCACGTCGACCTCGTGCACGGTCAGAAGCTCACGCGCCTTTTCAGCGAACAGCGGCCAGTCCGACGCCGGGTCCACGACGACAGCTTCGAGATCGCAGCCCAGAAGACCGCCTTTCTCGTTCTGCGCGGCGACGAGCATTTCCATCGTGTCTTTCAGCGTGGTTTCCGAAATCGCCATGGTGCCCGACAGCGAGTGCAGCACGCCGACCTTGATCGGGCAGTCCTGCGCCGCGGCGGCCGAAGTCATCGCGGCAGCGGCGACTGTCCCGGCGAGAAGCGTTCTTACGAATTTCATGTAATCTCTCCCAGGCGGGGCGTCCCTGGACCTTGCCGAAAAGGGCAAAGGCCACCACATCCGTCCCCGCAACAGTTGTTGTTGCATCCGTGCGGCGGCTGGCCGTTCTGCATCTGGTCCGGCTGCCGCACACCCTTGCGATCCGTGTCGCGTCCCTAAGGGCAGGGGTAAGGTGTGTCGCAGTGCGGTGGCTGGGCAATTCACCCCGGTTATCTGAACGTTACATTCCGGGGCTTGTTTAATAATTAGGCGCAACTTGCCGCATTTGGCGCAAATTTGTGCGAACACTAGGCAGAAAGCGACGTATCATAGACGGAAAGCGTCTCACTTCGACTCACGAGTGACTGATTTAATCCGCCGAAGGTCGCAGATTCATGTGCACGCGGCATTGCCTTTATAAATGCAAGAGATACAGTTGTCGTATGCAGAATACGAGTTTCCCAACCTATTCAAGAAACTGAATGGAAATCCGATGCGTCTTACGGTCAAGCAAATGGAGGTCTTCCACGCAATCGTGGTCGCTGGCTCCATCAGCCAAGCCAAACGTGTGCTCGGGCTGTCCCAGCCGACGATCTCGCAGCAACTCGCCAAGATGGAAGAATTGCTGGGTGTGCAGCTCATCCATCGCGGGCGGGGCGAAAGCCTGCGCCTGACGGCGGCTGGAGAATACTGGTACAAGGCCAGCAACCGTATCCTGACCGAGTTCGAGAACGCCGAACAACAGCACCGCATCCTCTTTGACGAGAAACGTCTGACTCTTCACTTCGGCACGACGCCCTCGCTCCGTGGCCGCTTTACCGAGGTGGCGGCGCAGACCGCGCTCGAGCTCGACCAGTTCGCGCGCTTCGATTTCGACTGGGGCCTGACCTCGGCGGAGGTCGTCGAAAACATCAACGCGCACAAGTTCAACTGCGGCGTCGTCTCGGCGGCAAGCATCGAGGACCAGCGCGCGTCGTTTCACATCGAGTTCCTGTTCAAGGACCGCATCGTCTGGGCCGTGCCCGCCGATGTCCCGGACGAGCTGATCGCGCTGGCGCTCGACCGGCTCGATGTCGAACCGGGCGCCGAGGCGCTGTCGCGCTACGTCGACGTGACGCCGCCGATCCCGTGGCGCGAACGCTCGGACAACTGGTATCGCTCGCAACTGCCCTTCGCCGCGCCCTATTTCGGCTGCGTTACGCACCAGGCAGCCGTCGATGTGGTGGCGGCGGGTCTTGCCACCTGTCACACGCCGATCTCGCTCCTGCCCAACCTGCCCGAACAGGTGCGCGAGCGGATCAAGATCTTCGACATCGGCGAGCATATTCGCGAAGTGGTCTTTGTGATGCCCAAGCATCTGATGAGCCTCAGGCCCTTTGCCATGTATGCCACCAAGATCTCGGAATACATCCGCGCCACCTATTCCGACGCGCAGTTCGTGGATCAGATCCTGCCCATGCCCCGGATCGACCATCTGGCGGCGGCTGAGTGACGCCCTGCCGCCTTGCGCGGCGGCCCTGTCGCGGCGCGGCATAAGGTTTTTCTATCTGATACATAGACCCATCGGATACGTCCCCGCGTTCCTATGACCTTAGTCGTACCCCGCCCGACGGGGACGCTGACGCAGGGAGGAATAACATGCGCACATTGTCCACATCCGTGGCGGCGCTCGCCGCTACGGGATTGCTGTCTACTGCCCTCTGGGCCGACCCAGCCACGCCGGAACGCCTTGTCAATGCCGGGACCGATGCCGAAGCCGCCAACTGGCTCACGGTCCACCGCACCTATGACAGCCACCGCTATTCGCCGCTGGACGAGATCACGCCGGAAAACGCCTCCGGCCTGAAACTGGCCTTCGCCGTACCGCTGGGCGGAACCGAACCGTCGGCCTTCGGCGCAGGCGCGATGGAAACGACGCCGCTCGTCAAGGACGGCAAGATGTATGTCACCGACCCCTGGGGCACCACGTACAAGATCGACGTTTCGACGGGCACCCGGGGCCAGATCGAGTGGATCTGCGATACCGCGATCGACAAGGACCCCTCCCTCGGGATCCTGCTCGCCAACCGGGGCGTGGCGCTGTCGGGCGATGTTGTCATATCCAATCTTCCTGACGGCCGTGTGGTGGCCTGCGACGATGCCTCGGGCGACATCGTGTGGGAACAGCAGACCGCCGATCAGCCGGGCGAAGGCTTTACGGGTGCGCCACTTGCCGTTGGGGACAAGGTCATTGTCGGCCAGTCCTATGGCGACTGGGCCACACGGGGCTGGATCGCCGCCCTCGACGCGGCGACAGGTGAGGAAGTCTGGCGCTTCTACACCGTGCCGGAACCGGGTCAGCCCGGCTCGGAGACCTGGCTGTGCGAAGAAACGGGCAATCCCGATTGCTGGAAGACCGGCGGGGCCGCTGCCTGGGTGACCGGATCCTACGACCCGGAATCGAACACATTGATCTATGGTACGGGCAACCCCGTGCCGATGTTCGACCCGGAGTATCGCCCGGGCGATAACCTCTATTCCAACTCCGCCATTGCGCTCGACGCCGATACCGGCGAATTGAAATGGCACTTCCAGTATACGCCCGGCGACTACTTCGATTATGACGAAGTCGGCATTCACCTGCTGATCGACAAGGAAATCGACGGCGAAATGCGCAAGGTCGTGGGGCACTTCGGTCGAAACGGGTTCTTCTACAACCTCGATCGCACCAACGGGTCCTTCATCAACGCCGGCCAGTATGTCGAGAGGCTCAACTGGACCGACGGCGTCGATCCCAAGACAGGAAAGCCGCTGAATTACGACCCGAACGCAACGCTCCAGGCCTATGCGCAAGACGTCGTGCTGCGTCGTGACGGAGGGCCCGTCGAAAACTGTCCACACCTTCAAGGTGGCATCAACTTCTGGCCGACCGCCTATAACCCCGCGACCGGCATGGCCTATGGCCATTCGATCGAAGGCTGCTCGGAGTTGTCGACTGTTCCCGTCGCGCCCGAAGACGTGATGCAGGGCGCAATCTTCACCGGCGGCTCCAATGCTGATTCCGGCGAAATCGACGGCTCGATCGTTCAACTCGACGTCGCCACAGGTCAGGTCGTCAAGAAAGAGATGCGCGAGTATCCCGGTTATGCCGGCGTCCTGCTCTCGGGTGATCTGGTCTGGGTCGGCGAGCTGGACGGCACCTTCGGCGCCTACGATGCCGAAACGCTGGAACAGGTCTGGTCCACCAACCTGGGTGGGTCCTTCAAGGCACCGGCGATGACCTACGCGGTCGACGGCAAGCAGTATGTCGCCATTGTTTCAGGTCCCCTCGGCACTGGCTCCTTTGGCCATCCAGACATCGAACAGACGCAGGGCGCCAACATGCTCTACGTCTTCTCGCTCTGATCCGAGACCCCCAACTGGTTTCCGGCCGCAGTCAACGCGGCCGGAAATCGTCTCTACCCCTACGAAACGCGCAAACGACAAGACGATCGGAAAGTCACTCCTGATGAAGGCACGAACCACCCTCACCGCCGCGGCCAGCCTCGGCCTCGCGCTTCTCACCGCACCGCTCATGGCGCAGGACGCCACGTTCAACCCTGAAGACTACGACATCGCGCGCGGCAAGGAGGTGTTCGAGCGCATCGGCGTCTGCGTTCAGTGCCACGGCTGGGACGGCAACGGCATGGGCCGCAACCCGCGTTCGGTCGGGATCGCGCCGAACCTGCGCGAGTTTCCCGATGATGCCGAGCTGCTGCACGAAGTCATTGCCTGCGGTCGGCCTTACACCGAAATGCCGTATCACGACCGCAATGCCTATTCGGATGGCCGGTGCTACGACATGACGCTCGACGACTTCGAGGAGGGCGATGCGCCGTCGCGCGGGAAATCCATTCGTGACGACGATATCGACAACCTCGTGGCCTATATGCTCACCGACGTGATCGGCGCTGGTGAAACCACGCTCGAGCAATGCGAAAAATTCTTTGAGCCGGGTCACCGCAACTGCGCGCCGCTGGCCAACAGGTAAGCCATGCGGACCGCGATCACACCCATGCTCCTCGCGGCGCTTGCCGCCGGGGGCGTTCTGGCCAGCGGGGGCGCCATGGCGCAGGACCGGGACCGGTCCGCGCTCGAAGCACCCTTCGACATCTGGGATGCGCAACTGGGCGCGCCGGTGTCGATCATCCCTGCCGTGGATGTGAACGAACTGGCCTGCGGCACGAACGGCGGCCCCTATTCGCTGCCCTTGAGCGAACCTACCGACTTCATGTCCTGCCCGCCCGAAGCATCGGGCTTGCGTGAAGTCCATTTTTCCTACGACGACGAACTGGACTACGTCGCCCGCGCGATGGAGTCCGAATACGCCGTACTGCAAGACGGGACGACGGTGTTTTCCCACAAGGTCATGGTCTCGGTGCTCGTCAGCGAAGACGGCATCATCGAGGGTATCCGTATCCTGACCGACCCCCGCATCCCCGCCCGCGAACGTCGCCGCGCCGTGACGCTCATGCGCAATCTGGAGGCCCGCTACGGTGACTGGACCCTCGCCTGCGAGGACATGCCGCTTGCGGAAGGCGAGATGATGATCGGCAACGTCTTTACCAAACGGGTCTGCACGGGGGTCTCACCCGAGGGCGACACCCACCTGCGCCTTGATGCGCGCTATCTGCGCAAGGCCGGGCAACAGGCGGTGAACCCGGAAACCCGCGAACTCAATTCCACCTATTTCGAAAGTTTCTCGCGCCTCGAAATGGTGCGCGCACCCTACGAACCGACGCCGCCGCCCGTGAGGGCGACGCGATGACCCTATTCGCTGTAGGTGCCGTCCGCATTGAAGGTGCGCGTGACGCGGGCCCCCTCCATCACCGCGCCCCGCATATTTGCGCGCGAGAACCGGCTCTCGCTGATCTGCGCCCCGGTGAAGTTGGTGTCGCGCAGGTCGGTGCCCCAGAAGTCGGTGTATTCGATCGTCGCACCCTCGAAGTCCGCCTTGACCGCGTCGCTTTTCACCATCGAGACATAGGACATGGTGACCCCGGCAAAGCTCGACCGGCCAAAGCTCGCCTCGCTCATGCCCGTGTTGTGAAACGTGGCGCCGGACAGGTCCGCGTTGTTCACCCGTGCCGCTGTCAGATGGGCGTTGTCGATCCGCGCCCCTGCCAGCACCGCGCTGGTCATTCGGCTGTGCTGCATCCGCGCCCCGTTGAGGTTGGCCCCGGCGAAGTTCGCCGCGGACAGTTGTGCCTCGTAGAACAATGCAGCGGACAGGTCGGCCCCGGTGAAATCGGCCTGGCGCAGTTCCGCGACATTGAAATTCGCGTCGACCGCGGTGACATCGACAAAGATCGTGCCGTTCAGGATCGCCCGATGAAACCGTGCGCCGGTCAGGTCGGCGCCGGTCAGATCGACGCCCGACAGGTCGGCCTTCTTGAAATTCGCGTAGGCAAGGTCGCAGCCCCGGCATTCGGTCCGCGAGCCATCGCGAAGCGCCGCAACGATTGCTGGGTCGGCGCCGGCCCAAACGGGGGTGGCGGTGAGGGCTGTGATGACGGCGGTTACGATGCGCATGGGGGATCTCCTCCTGTTGCGGGAAAGGATAGGACATGATCCCGGCCAAATCCAGCATTTTATCTTTTATAATCATAATGTTATCTGCGCCCTCCGCGCCCGCGGAAGATATGCGCCAAGACGCCGACGTCGTGACCGGCGAGGCCGAGATCCTTGACGCCGACGTGATCAAGATTGGCCCGCAGCGCGTGATCCTCTGGGGCGTGGACGCGCCGGAGCGGAACCAGTCCTGCTACAAGGACGGCGAACGCTGGGGCTGCGCGGATGCCGCAAAGCGCACGCTCGAACTGCTCGCGGGCCGCGGCGAAGTGACCTGTTTTCTCACTGGCGAAGCCGACCCCTTTGGCCGCCGCTACGGCGTCTGCGAAAGCGGCGGCGACGCGATCAATGAAGAGATGGTGCGCCGCGGCATGGCGCTGGCCTATCTCGACCAGTCCCAAGATTACATCGACGCCCAGATGGACGCGATCACCGACGAAGTGGGCCTATGGGAGGTCGGCGTCGAGTTCGAGGAACCCTGGAAATTCCGCCTGCAAAACACACCCGGAGGCTTCCGTTGAGCGACCAGAGCATGGACGACCGTTCCCCCCTTGCCGCGCGTCTCGTCGGCAACCGCGCCTATGACGACCTGTTTCGCTGGGTGCTGCTCATGGCGCTCATCTGTCTGGGGGCCGTGATCCTGTGGGATTACGGCTATCTCGCCTATCTCATTGACAACGACACCTCGGGCATCTCGACGCTGATCATCGCGATCTTCGGGGCCGCGAGTCTTTACTGCCTATGGTTCCTTTTCGACCTGTCCGGCGAGTTGTCGGCGCTCGCCCGCGTGATGAAGGGGCTCGAGGATGGCGGTGTGCCCGACATGGCCACGGCGGTGGACAAGCTGCGCAACCGCCGCCGCGTGGCACGGATCGTGAGCGATCTGAATACCATGCGCGTGACGACCGCCGGGTCGCCCGAAACGGTGTTGCAGGCCTTTGCCTCGGAACTGCGTGGCCCGGTGCGGCTGGGCGTGTTCATCTCGGACACGCTCTACAAACTCGGCCTCCTTGGAACGGTGATCGGGTTCATCCTCATGCTCGTCTCGATGCGCGATCTGGGCGAGTTCGACGTGGAAACCATGCGCTCGGCGCTGCAAAGCATGACCGGCGGCATGGCCGTCGCGCTCCTGACCACGATCACGGGCCTTTCCGCAGGTGTTCTCCTGCGGATGCAGTTCAACGTGCTCGACAGCCTCGCGCTTCGGATCACCCAGACTCTCGTGCGGTTTTCCGAGGTCGTGCTGCCCGCGGTCACGAGGGACTAGCAGATGTTCGAGGACATCCGGGACGGTGACTACGACGCCTTTACCGACCTGCTGTTCAACGCACTGGTGGGGTTTGCCTTCATGTTCTTCATCGCCTTCGCGATGATCAATCCCGTGGCCGAAGAGGGCAAGATCGACACCGAGGTCGAGATCCTGATCACTGTGCGTTGGCCCGATGGCCACGAGGACGACATCGACGTCTATGTCGAGGACCCGGTGGGCAACATTGTCTGGTATCACGAACGCGAGGCGGGACTCATGCATCTGGACCGCGACGACCGGGGGCAGTTCAAGGACGTGCTTCTCGTGAACGGGGCCGAGATCGAGAACCCGCTCAATCAGGAAACCGTGTCGGTGCGGGGCCTAATGAACGGTGAATACGTGGTCAACGTGGTGCATTTCATCGCGACCTCGACCGATCCGGTGCGGGTGACGGTCAAGGTCGAAAAGATGAACCCCTCGGTGCGCGTGGTCTACTACGGTGAAACCGACCTGACCGGCACCGGGGAAGAGGTGACGACCGTCCGCTTCACGCTCGACGACGACGAGATCATCGACCTCAACAACCGGCCCAAATCGCTCGTCGCGCTCACCCGGCAGACCAAGACCAACACGCCCGGCGGTGATATGTCGCTCGGGTCGGGGGAGGTCGTGCGGCAATGACCCAGACGATCATCACGCTCACGGTAGGCTATGCCCTCGTCGCCGTCCTCGTCGCGCTCGTCGTGCTTCAGGCGCGGTTTCACTGGCTGATCAAGGGCGGGCTGACGCTGGCGCTCGCGGCGCTTCTGTTCCTGACCTATCAGGGCGTCGGCAAACTGCGCGGCCTGCCGTCGGATACGAACCCGCCCGAGCGTTTCCGGCTCTACTGGGCGCAGATCGAGGAGCCGGACAAGCTCACGGGTGACCCCGGTGCGATCTTTCTGTGGCTGGGCGAGCTTGACGCGGATTACTACCCCGTCGGCCAGCCCCGCGCACACCGCCTGCCCTATTCCGACGAACTGGCCGCGCTGGTCCTAGAAGCACAGGCCAAGGTGGCCAAGGGCGAGGATATCGCGGGCGAGGTGTCCGAGGACGAGGCGGAAGAGGACCCGGCCGAGACCCTGGCGGAAGAGGCGATGGAGGAGGCCGAACAGGGCAATTCGTCGCGCATTGGCACGCGGGTTCTGAGTTTCGACTTCGGCAATCTGCGGTTCGACACGACGCCCGCGCCGGTCACGCCGGAAAAGGACAACTAGCCGGTGAGGCGGGAGTAAGCGTCCACCAGATCGACGGCCCCGCTCTGGTCGATCAGCGCGGCGGGCGATCCGGTGGCGACCACGCGCCCCTTCACCAGCATGATCACGTCATCGGCGCGCTCGACCTCGTCCACCAGATGCGTGGCCCAAAGAACCGCGACGGAATTGCCGGCGGCAAGCCGGTGAATGTCCTCGACCAGCGCGCGCCGCGAGGGCGTATCCAGCCCGGCGGACGGTTCATCCATGATGATGAGGTCCGGATCATTGATAAGCGCGCGCGCGATCTCGACCTTGCGCTGCTGCCCGCCCGACAGATTGCGCACCGGACGCTTGAGCAGATCAGCGAGGCCAAATTGCTCGGCCAGCGCCTCGATCCGTTCATCGAGCGCACGTCCGCCCAGCCCAAACAGCCGCCCGTGAAACCGCAGGTTCGCCCGAATCGACATATCGAGGTCCACGGACCGCGCCTGAAACACGACCCCCATGCGGCGGCGAATGTCGGACCCGGCGTCACGATGGGTCATGCCGAACACCTCGACCGCCCCCGCGTCCGGCGCAAAAAGCCCCGCGATGATCTGGAAAAGCGTCGACTTGCCCGCACCATTGGGACCGAGCAGCCCCACGAACCGCCCCGGCGCGATCCTGAGCGACACGCCGTCAAGCGCCGTGACGGCGCCGTAACGCTTGACCACATCCTGCATTTCCAGCACCGGCGTTTCGGTCATTCTTCCCCCACCATGCGCTGGGCTTCCTCGCGCACCCAAGTCTCGTCGCGCAGGTCGCGGGCGACGCCCAGGCGCCGGTCCTCGACGACCTCCACCGGCCGACCATCCAGCACCACGACCCGATCCGCAAGCCGCGCGGCATCCTCGGGATCATGCGTGACGAGGATCACTGTGGGCCGGTAGGTGCGGATCACCCTTGCGATAAGCCCGGATAAGTCGCGGGCGAGTTTCCGGTCAATCGAGACGAAAGGCTCGTCGAGGATCAAGAGCCCGGGCTTCACGGCGAGCGCCCGGGCCAGCGCCACCCGGCGCTGCATCCCTCCCGACAACTCGCCCGGCAGGGCATCCTCGTAGCCCGCGAGCCCCATCTCGACCAAGAGCTTGCGCGCCCCCGGCGCGTCGATGTTGTCCGAAATGATGGTCAGATTCTCGGTCGCCGTGGCCCAGGGCAGAAGCCGCGGGTCCTGAAAGACATAGCCCGGCACCTGCGCCTCGGCCTGCGGCTTGCCCCCGATCCTGAGCATCCCGTCGAAATCCGCATCCAGCCCCGCGATCATGCGCAGGATCGTGGACTTGCCCACGCCCGAGGGGCCGACGAGTGCAACGACCTCGCTTTCCGGCACGAAGAGGTGCAAACCGTCCATCAGAACATCGTGGCCGAAGGCCTTCCGTTCGATGTCTATGCAGACCGAAACGCCGGACGCCATCCCAGGACCTTTCTCTCGAGCGGCCGCATGATGGCGTATTCGATGAAGAACACGACCGCCATGAAGCTGGTGGTATAGGCGAGGATCGCCGCGATATCGAAGCTCTGGAAGAAGATGCCGATGCGAAAGCCCACGCCCCCGTCCGATCCCAGCACCTCGAACACCAGAACGATCTTCCAGATCAAGGACAGCCCGGTACGGGCGGCGGTCAGGACATAGGGCATGAGCTGCGGGATCACGATGCGCCGGACCCGCCGCCAGAACGGGATGCGGTAGACCTGCGCCAGTTCGTTGAAGCCGTGGTCGAGGTTGCGCACGCCTTCGCGCATGGTGACGGTGACAAGCGGTGTCTTGTTGATGACGACGGCGAGGATCAGCGCCGTCTCGGTCAGGCCGAGCCAGATGTAGCAGGTGATCGCAACCACGATGGCGGGTATGTTGAGACCGATCAGCACCCAGCTTCCAAAGAGCCGGTCGATGGCACGGAACCGTCCCGTCAGCCCGCCCAGAACAATCCCCAGCGCCATCGCGATGACAAAGGCGGCGGCGGCGCGCGACAGGGTTTTCAACACATCGGGGATGAGCCTGCGTTCAGTGGCAAGGTGGATGACCTCGCGAAACACCTCGACCGGTGTCGGGAACAGGCGGTGGTCGACGACCAGGGCCGCCACCTCCCACAGGAGGATGAGCAGCGGCAGGGACAGCCATTCAAGCCGCCCCACCGCCGATGGGGGACCGCGCCGGGCCTTCATGGGCCGGCGTCAGGACGTGGTATAGCCGGACCAGAAGGTCCCTTCCGGCATGGTCGCCGCATCGCCCACGAGGTCGGGACCCCCGATCTCGGCCATGATGGCATAAGCAGCAGCGGCGGCGTCGATCACGCCGGGGGTGTAGTCGGTGAGGATACCGGCCCGATAGTCGTCCCGAAGCTGGGTGAAAAGCGCGTCGTCCTCGGCGTTCATCATCGGACGGATGTCGTCCCAGATCGAGTCCCGCTGAAGTAGCAGGCGCTTGGCCTCGAAGCTCGCGTCCAGATAGCCTTTTATCGCATCGGGTTTTTCGGCGGCAACACTTTCGCGGAAGACCCAGCCCAGAAGCGGCGGCTGTTCGTAAATCCCGAGACCCGTCATCATGTCCGCGACCGAGATCAGCTCCTTCATTCCCGCGGCCTTGGTCCGTGCGTTGAAGTGCCAGAAGTTGAGCGCGGCATCCGCCTTGCCCTCGGTCAGCAATTCGTTGACCAGCGGCGGCGCACCGAAGCGGGCATCGACGAGATCCGCGAGGTCCTCGCCGGTTTCCTTCTTGTAATAGGCCCGGAGCGCAACCCAGCTCTTGTCCACCGGGCCACCGGCGACCGCGATGACCTTGCCCGGCAGGTCCGCAATCGACTGGATCGGCCCGTCCGGGTTCACGATCAACCCTCCGACGGCATAGCTGTGCGGCACCACGGTGAAATCCTCGCCCGTCGCCCGCACGCCCGCGACCCAGACGTAGTCCGACAGCACGATGTCCACATCCCCCGACATGAGCGCCACATGGCTCGCGTCCTTGCCCGAGACATCCTTGGTCTCAAGCTCGACCCCATGCTTGTGATCGAGTTCCTGGTCCTTGATGACGGCCAGTTCCCACTGAGCGGTGCCCGTGGCCAAAGCGCCGACCTTGACCGCCGCGCGCTTTTCCGTCGGGGGGCTGAACGCGAGCGATGGTGAGCCCAGCGCCGCACCGACTGCGCCACCTGCAAGGAGCGCGGAAAATTCGCGTCTTTTCATGATCTTGTCCTCCCATACGGCATTCGCCGCTTATCCGTGTCGATTGCAGGCTAACACCCGGTCCAGCCACGATTTTCAATCTCCCAAATTGCGAAAACCTATTTCCCAGAAGCCCTTTCGTCTGCCTAACCTGACCAAAACAGGGAGGATTACGGATGAACATTTTGACGCGCGGTCTCGCCACCGCTTTTCTTGCGCTTGCGCCGCTCACCGCGATGGCGGAAGGCAACATCGCATCGGATGCGACGCGGCTTCCCGACATGATGATCGACAGCGCCGCGCTGACCTTTTCCGAAACGCAGTTCGAGCTTGAAACCGGCAAGTACTATCGCTGGCGGATCGTGCATGACGGGGGCGAAGAGTTCCTGATCATGGCGCCGGAGCTGTTTCGCAATTCCTGGATCAATCAGGTGATCATCGAGGACCTTGAAGTGGCGCCGTTGGGCCTGCATTCGGTCGAGTTCGATGACGAGGGAACCATCGACATCTGGTTCGTGCCGATCCGTCCGGGGGACTATGATTTCTACGTGCCGGGATACGAGGAACGGGGCCTCAAGGGCACCTTCGTGGTGCGCTGATGAAACGGTTTTTCCTTGCGGCGGCGCTCGCCGCCCTTCCCCTCGCCGCATCGGCCAAGGACACGGGGCTTGTCTTCGTGTCCAACGAGAAAAGCCATGATGTCTGGGTCTATGACAACGAATTCAACGTGGTGAAAAAGATCGAGACCTCGCGCCGCCCGCGCGACATGAAGATGAACGCGGCGCAGACGCTGCTCTATGTGGCCTGCGGCGACGATGACGTAATCGACGTGATCGACATCGAAACGCTCGGGGTGGTCGACCAGATCCCCACCGGCCCCTCGCCCGAGGTCTTTGCCTTTTCGCCCGACGAGAGCGTGATCTATGTCTCGAATGAAGAGGACTCCATGCTCGAGGTGATCGACATGGAAAGCCGCATCGCCATCCACGACGTGCCCACAGGCGCGGAACCCGAGGGGGTGATCGGCACGCCGGATGGCACCACGGTCTATGTCACCTCCGAAGTCGCCGACATGGTCCATGTGGTCGACGCGGGCCAAGGCGTTGTGACCGACAACATCATCGTCGGCACCCGCCCGCGCCGTTTCGTCCTGACCCCGGATACCAACGAGCTTTGGGTAAGCGCCGAGTTGTCGTCCGAGATCTACGTGATCGACCGCGATACGAACGAGATCAAGGACGTGCTCGAATTTCTGCCCCCCGGTTTCCGGCCCGAGGACGTGACGCCGGTCGGCATGGCGATCACGGCGGATGGGTCGCGGGGGATCATCTCGCTTGGCCGCGCGAACCACATCGCGGTGATCGACGCGCATACGAAAGAGGTGATCGACTATGTCCTCGTGGGCAGCCGGGCTTGGTCCGTGGCGCTCACGCGGGATGAAAGCGTGGCGGTGGTGTCGAACGGCCTGTCCGACGACATCACGCTGGTGGACATGAACACGTTGCGTCCGATCCGGTCGGTTCCGGCAGGTCGGGTGCCACATACGGTGGTGATCGACGATTGAAACAGCTCATCGCCTTGGTCGCGCTCGTCGCCTTTACTCTTCCGGCTCTGGCCGAGGATTTGACGCTGGGTTACATCGCGCTGGAATCCGACCCGCGCTATGACGAAAACTTCGCATACGCCCGGATCGCCCTGCGCCCGCAAGGTGACAGCTTCGACGGCGTGAAACTGGCGGTCGAGGACATGAAGATCCTCACCGATGCCAAGGGGCTGACCGTGTCGCTCGACGAGATGCGGGTGCGCCCGGAAACCGTGGCAAGCGCGGGCGAGCGCTTGGTGGCGGAGGGGATTGGCTATGTCATCGCGGACCTGCCCGCCGAAAGCATCGCCGTGCTGGCCGACGCCGTCGGCGGGGCGGCGACGATCCTCAACACCACGGCGCCCGAGGACAGCCTGCGGCGCGCCTGTTACCGCGGTCTGCTTCATACCGCGGCGTCGGACCGCATGATCTCGGACGCGCTGATCCAGCATCTCGTGCGACAGGAATGGACCAAGGTTCTGCTCCTTCACGGCAAGGCCGAACGGGACACGGCGCGGGCAGAGAGTTTTGCCGAGGCAGCCAAGCGGATGCGGGTCGATATCGTCGACACCCGCGTTTTCGACCTGTCCACCAACCCGGCGCTCAGGGAAGAGAACAACATCATGCTGCTGACCGGCGGGATCAGGGATTACGACGTGATCGTGATCGCGGACGAATACGGCGAGTACTCCCGCTACGTCCCGTTCCAGACCGCCCTGCCCCGGCCGGTGGTGGGCGCCACGGGGCTGGTTCCAGCCGAATGGCACTGGGCGCTCGAACGCTACGGCGCGCCGCAGGTCAATTCACGGTTCGAGGCCGAGACGGGCCGCCGGATGGGCTGGCAGGACTGGTCCACCTGGGTCGCCGCCCGCGCGGTCCTCACCGCCTTTGCCAAGGCGCGCGCGCCGGGGACCGAGGGCGATTTCCTGCGGTCCGAGCGACTGAAGCTCGATGGTTCCAAGGGCGTGCCCATGACGTTCCGGCCCTGGAACGGCCAGCTTCGGATGCCGATCCTTCTGGCAACGCACAATGCCATCGTCGATATTGCGCCCATCGAGGGGTTCATGCACCAGTTGAACACATTGGACACGCTGGGACAGGACGAGGCCGAATTTGCCTGCGACTAGGGAAAGCTCACCGCGCTACCTGCTCGGCCTGTACGCCGTCACGGAACGCGAAATCCTGAAGTTCATCCGCCAGCGGGAACGCCTGCTCTCGGCTATCGTTCGCCCGTCGCTGTGGCTCTTCATCTTTGCCACCGGCCTGCACAATCTGCTGGGCATTTCGATCATCGAACCCTACGAGACCTACACGCCCTATCAGGAATACATCCTGCCGGGGCTCTGCGGAATCATCGTGCTGTTCCAGTGTATGCAGTCCGCCCTGTCGATGGTCTATGACCGCGAGGCAGGCGTGATGCGCGTGATGCTCGTCTCGCCGCTTCCCCGCACGTTCCTGCTGTTTGCGAAAATCCTTGGGGCCACGATCCTCGCTGCCTTCCAGATCTATGTCTTTCTCGCGCTTGCCGCCGTCTTTGGCTTCTGGATGACACTGCCGGGGATGGTCTACATCCTCCCCGCCATTTTTCTTGCGGGCATGATGCTCGGGTCCAT
The DNA here is from genome assembly GCA_001626765.1 of Maritimibacter sp. REDSEA-S28_B5. Lineage (GTDB taxonomy): Bacteria > Pseudomonadota > Alphaproteobacteria > Rhodobacterales > Rhodobacteraceae > Maritimibacter. The sequence goes on along the minus strand of LUOO01000007.1, from coordinate 25,840 downwards.
CGGCCTCGTCATCACGGTCTATGCCAAGCAGATCGAGAACTTCGCGGGCATGATGAACTTTGTCATCTTCCCGATGTTCTTCATGTCGACCGCGCTCTACCCGCTGTGGAAATTGCGCGAAAGCGGGGCCGAAGTGCTGTATTGGCTCGCGGTCTGCAATCCCTTCACCCATGCGATCGAGCTCATTCGCTACGCCGCCTACGGCAAGTTCGCGTGGATATCCGCGCTCGTTGTGATCGGCGTGGCGGTCGTCGCCTTTGCGCTCGCCGCGCGGGGGTATGATCCGACGCGGGGCGCCATCGGGCGTATCAAGCGCGGCTGAGGTGCCGCCCGCGTATCGCCCCGATCACGAGCAGGCCCAGCGCGGCCAGCGCGGCGACACAGACCGCCGTCAGCACACCGGCTACGATCCAGCGCGCCCAGGGCCGGACCTGAAGCTCGGCCCCGTTCCATCCGGTGGTTGGGCGGAACACATGCAACTCGCCCCGCATCGCGCCCATGGCCCCCAGCCCGAAATGCGCCTCCTGCGACAGAAGTGCCTCGGGCCCTTGCGTGAACCAGACCGCGACCTCTGTGGTCTCGCCGGGGTCGAGCGCGTCGAGGGTGACCGAAAAGAGCCCATTGTCATGGGTACGCACCGCAAGCCGTTCCCCTGCGACCTCGGCCCGTGCGATTTCCGGCATCACCATGGCAACCGAGGTCAGCGGCACCTCACCCCGGTTCGTCACCCGGAGCCGGCCAAAGGCATGGTAGTCGCCAAAGGAAATGACCGTTCCCAGGCCATCCATCTCGTCGATCATGCGGCGCACGACGCCCGCGTTGACGAGACGCGGAATGGCGCGGTCACGAAGCAGTTCATTGCCGTTCTCACCCAGAAGGATGTTGAGAGCGAGATCGGCCTCGGACCGTTTTTGCATTCGCGCGACCAATTCGTCAGCGACCACAACGGGGTCGATGGCGTAATCGGCAGGCACCGCGATGTCGTTCAGGACCAGTTGCCCGGTCAGCGGCACGCAGCGCAGGGCATCCCAGCGCCCGGTCAGAACGGTCAGCACGGCAAGGCAGGTCACGGCGATGGCAAGGCTCGCGAAGGCGAAAAAGATCGTGCGGGTCATGGTATCTCCTGCGAGCATCCTAACGGGAAATCCTAACATCGCGCAGGGGCAAGCGATCAATACCGCGTATTGCGGCGACCTATAGCAATACGTTCGCCGCCCGCTTCACATCCCGCAGCACCACGTTGGTCTGCGCCGCGCGCACCGCGGGCTGGCGAAACAGGAACTCCTCGAGAAACCGGTTATAGGCGGCGATATCGGCAACGACGACGCGCATGGTGTAATCCGCCTGCCCGGTCGTGGCCCAACATTCCTGCACCTCGCTTCGCGCTTCGACCGCGCGGATGAAGGACGAGACCTCTTCGGGATCGTGGCGCACCATTTCCACGTGGGTGAGCGCCTGGAACCCCAGCCCGATCCGCTCCGGATCCACGACCGCGGCATACCGGCGAATGACGCCCGCGTCCTCCAGCGCCTTCACACGCCGCCAGCAGGCAGAGACCGACATGCCCGCGATCTCTGCCAGATCGGCATTCGAAATCCGACTGTCGCGCTGCAAGGCACGAACAAGATTGCGGTCACGCTCATCAAGCTCGAAGTGAATTGCCATTTCAACTTTCCATAAAAACGCGAAATGTGATCTCACCAACCTACGGGAACCCGCGAAGTCTGGGAAGGGAATCCGCGCGAACCGCGATACCCTTTCGCCAACAGGAGGACTCGCCATGCTGCACGCACCAGCCACCCGCCCCGACTACACCCTCACCGACCGCTACGACCTGACTGAAGGCCGCGTGTTCCTGACCGGGACGCAGGCACTCGTGCGGATCATGTTCGATCAGGCCCGGCGCGACCGCGAGGCGGGGCGCAAGACGGCGGGCTTCGTGTCGGGCTATCGGGGCTCGCCGCTCGGCGGTCTAGACCTCGAGATGTGGCGGGTGACAGAACGGCTCAAGTCCCAGAACATCACCTTCATGCCCGCCGTGAACGAAGACCTCGGCGCCACCGCCGTGCTGGGCAGTCAGCAGGCCACGCTCGACCCCGATTGCGACGTCGAGGGCGTCTTTTCCATGTGGTATGGCAAGGGTCCGGGCGTGGACCGCTCGGGCGATGCGCTGCGGCACGGCAATGCCTATGGCACCGACCCCAAGGGAGGCGTGCTGGTCGTCGCGGGCGACGATCACGGCTGCGTCTCGTCGTCGATGCCGCACCAGTCGGACGCCGTGTTCCTCGCGTGGTTCATGCCGGTGCTCAATCCGGCAGATGTCGAGGAATACCTGACCTTCGGCGAATACGGGCTGGCGCTGTCGCGCTATTCCTCGACCTGGGTCGGGTTCAAGGCGATTTCGGAGACGGTGGAATCGGGGCGTTCGGTGCGGCTCCATCCCGACCGGACCTTCGTCTACCCCGAGATCGACCTGCCCCCCGGCGGCATCCACATTCGCGGCAATGACGGCCCCTCGCCCGAGATCGAGGTGCGGATGACCCACAAGCTCCGCGCAGTGGAGGCATTCGTGGAGGCGAACCCCATCGACCGGGCGATCTATGGTCTGCCCGACGCGCCCTTTGGCATCGTCACCACAGGCAAGGGGCATCTCGACACGCTTGAGGCGCTGCGGCTTCTGGGTCTGGACGAGGCAAAATGCCGGGCGCTGGGGATCGACATCTACAAGGTCGGAATGGTCTGGCCGCTGGCCCGCCGCGATGCGCTCGGTTTCGTGTCCGGCAAGAAAGAGGTGCTGGTGATCGAGGAAAAGCGCGGCATCATCGAGAGCCAGTTGAAGGAGTTCTTCTACGACTGGCCGGGGGACAAGCCCGAGAAGATGGTCGGCAAGCATGACGCGCAGGCGACGCGCGATCTGGTCCCTTGGACGGGCGAATTGTCGCCCCGCGCGTTGATCCCGATCCTTGCAGAACGGCTCGCGCCTTTCTTTCCCGGCGAGGATCTGGTGGCGAAAGCGCGCGCCCTCACCGAAACCCCGGTGCCCGTGCTCAACACCCCCGGCGCGACGCGGACGCCCTACTTCTGTTCGGGCTGCCCGCATAACTCCTCCACCGTGGTGCCCGAGGGATCGACGGCGGGCGCCGGGATCGGCTGTCACGTCATGGCGTCCTGGATGGACCGCGACACCGCCGGTTTCGCCCAGATGGGCGGCGAGGGCGTGCCATGGTCGGTGCGACAGATATGGAACGGCGGCAAGCACCAGTTCCAGAACCTTGGCGAAGGCACGTGGTATCACTCGGGCTCGCTCGCCATCCGGCAAGCGGTCGCGTCGAAGGCCAACATCACCTACAAGGTTCTCTACAACGATGCCGTCGCGATGACCGGCGGCCAGCCGGTTGATGGGCCGGTGAGCGTGCAGGGCATTGCGGCGAACGCCCGCGCCGAAGGAGTCGAGCGGATCGCGCTCGTCTCGGACGATATTGGCAAGTTCTCCAAATCCGAGTTTCCGGCGGGCACCAGCTTTCACGACCGGGGCGAGATGGACACGATCCAGCGCGAATTGCGGGAGGTCAAAGGCGTGTCGATGCTGATCTATGAACAGACCTGCGCGACCGAGAAACGCCGCCGCCGCAAGCGGGGCAAGATGGAGGACCCGAAGCGCTTTGCCTACATCAACCCGCTGGTCTGCGAGGGCTGCGGCGATTGCTCGGTCGAGTCGAACTGCCTCTCGGTCGAGCCGCGCGAGACCCCGTTCGGGCGCAAGCGCAAGATCAACCTCTCGACCTGCAACAAGGATTTCTCCTGCCTCGATGGCTTCTGCCCGTCCTTCGTTACCGTCGAGGGAGGCGAACGGCGAAAGCGCGAAGGAACCTCTGTGGACCTCGACTCGCTCGTCGCCAAGGTGCCCGCGCCCGCCCTGCCCGATCTGGCGCAACCCTTCGACCTGCTCGTGACCGGCGTCGGTGGCACGGGGGTCGTGACGGTCGGCGCGCTGATAACCATGGGGGCGCATCTTCAGGGGCTTGGCTCCTCCGTCCTCGACTTCACTGGCTTTGCGCAGAAATTCGGGACGGTGCTGTCCTATATCCGCTTGGGTCAGGAACCCGACGCGATCCACCAAGTGCGCATTGAACAGGGCCATGCGGATGCGGTCATCGGTTGCGACGTGGTGGTGAGTTCCGCGCCGAAGGCGAGCCAGCATTACCGGGCGGGGACCAGAATGGTGCTGAACCTTGCCGAGATGCCCACGGGGGACATCGTGCTCAGGCGGGACGCGGACCTCATGGTCAAGCTGCGCGAGGCGTCGATTGCCAAGGTGGTCGGGGCGGACAACCTCGTGTCGCTGGACGCCAACCGGGTGTCCGAGACGCTTTTAGGCGATCAGGTCTTTGCCAATACGATCATGCTGGGCATGGCGTGGCAGAAGGGCCTCGTTCCTGTCGAGCTTTGGGCGCTGGACCGGGCGATCGAACTCAACGGCGTGGCCATCGAGGGCAACAAGCGCGCCTTTGCCATTGGCCGGATCATGGCGGAGACGCCCGAGGCGCTGGCGCCCCAGCTGGGGCGTATGGAGCCGGAGGTGCAGAGCCTCGACGAGATGATCGAAGAACGTGCCCGGTTCCTCGTCGGCTATCAGAACGAGGCCTACGCCCAGCGCTACCGCGACACGATCGCAGGCTTTCGCAAGCGGCTCGCCGCCGGGATGCCCGAGGACCTGATCGCGCAGGCCGCGAAGTCGCTGTTCAAACTCATGGCCTACAAGGACGAATACGAAGTCGCCCGGCTGCACACCCAGATGGGGTTCGAGGATGAACTCGCCGCGACATTCACCGGCGACTACAAGGTCCACTACCACATGGCCCCGCCGATGCTGCCGCTTGGCAAGGATGAGCGCGGGCGGCCCAACAAGGTGCAACTGGGTGCGTGGATGCGGCCGGTCCTTGGCGGCCTCGCCCGGTTCAAGGGGCTGCGCGGCACGCCGCTCGACCTCTTCGGCTACAGCCATGAACGCCGGATGAACCGCGAGATGATCGGCTGGTACGAGGACGTGCTCGCGCAGGTGGCGACCAAGGCAACGACGGAAAACGTGGCTGACGCGTTGAAGATCGTGAAAGCTCCGCAGGACATGCGCGGCTACGGACCGGTCTGGGAACAGGCGGTCGCCCTCGAGAAACCCAAGGCAGAGACGGCGCTGGCGGCGCTCTGACTTGTCAACGCGCGGCGGCTCCTTTATCCCGACAAAAAGCATAGGATTTAAGGAGGCCACCATGGCAAAGGTCGAAGCGCTCTGGGATACGCCCAAGGCAAGCCAATATCTGCAGCAGTTGTGCAAGCATTTCGCACACAAGATCGACGTGTCCTTCACGCCGGAAGAGGGTCGGATCGACTTTCCCTTCGGCCCGGTGAACCTCAAGGCCAGCGATGCGGGCCTGTGGATCGAGGTCAATGCCGCCGACGCCGAGGGGCTGGAGCGGGCCAAGGACGTGGTGGATCGCCATCTCGAACGGTTCGCGTTCCGCGACGATTTCAAACATATGCCCTGGGCCGCCTGAGAGCCGGGCACAAGGCGGTCTGACCGCCACATGCGGCAACGCGGCATTCTTGGGCGGTTGCCAAGCGGACAGGTTTAAGCCAAGAACTCCCGACTTTCGCGGAAGGGAGCACACATGCCCAAACCTCTCGTTCTTATCGCCGGTGGCGGGATCGGCGGACTCGCCACGGCGCTGACGCTGCATCAGATCGGTGTGCCGGTCGTGGTGTTCGAGCAGGTGCGCGAACTGAAGCCGCTGGGTGTGGGCATCAACCTGCAGCCCAACGCGGTGCGCGAGCTTTATGACATGGGGATCGGGGCGGATGTGCTCGATCGGGTCGGAGTTCCGGCCAAGGAATGGGCGCTCGTGGGCCTCAATGGCAACGACATCTATTCCGAGCCGCGCGGCGAACACGCAGGCTACAACTGGCCGCAGTATGCCGTGCATCGCGGCAAGTTCCACATGCTGCTGGCAGAGACCTTTGTCGAGCGTGCGGGCGCGGATGCGCTGCGGCTGGGTCAGAAGGTCACGGGTTACGTCAACAACACGGACGGGACGGTGACGGCGCGCATCACTCATGCGGATGGAACAACGAGCGAGCAGAACGGCACCCTCCTCTTGGGCTGCGACGGTATTCATTCCGAGGTGCGCGCGCAGATGCACCCGGATCAGCCGCCGATCCATTGGGGCGGCGCGGTCATGTGGCGCGGCACGACGATGGCCAAGCCCATTCGCACCGGGTCGAGCTTTGTCGGTCTCGGCACCCACAAGCACCGGATGGTGATTTATCCGATCAGCCACCCGAACGAAGACGGTCTGGCCCAGATCAACTGGATCGCGGAAGTGACCTATGACGACCCTTCCGCGCATGAGAACACCGGTTGGTTCCGGCAGGTCGCACTGGACGATTTCGCCCACCATTTCGACGGCTTCAAATACGACTGGCTCGACGTGCCCGAGATGCTGCGCGGGGCCGAGGTCGCTTATGAAAATCCGATGATCGACCGCGATCCGGTGACGACATGGCGCGACGGGTCTGTGCTCCTTCTGGGCGACGCGGCTCATGCCATGTATCCGACCGGGTCGAACGGGGCGTCCCAGGCGGTGGTCGACGCCCGCGTTCTGGGCGCGAAGATGGTCGAACACGGGGTGACGGCGAAGGCGCTCGCGGCTTTTGACGAGGCGATGTGCGGACCGATTTCCGAGGTCATCCTGCGCAACCGGGGGGCCGGTCCCTTTGGCCTGCTCAACATGGTGGACGAACGCTGCGGCGGGGAATTCGACAACATCGACGACGTGATCCCGGCGGAAGAACGCGCCGCCTTCATGCAGCGCTATCAGGCGGCGGCGGGCTTTGCGAAAGACGCACTCAACCGGGCGGGGCGGACGATCCCCGACGGGGCGCGGGCGGCGGTTCCGGAAGCGGTTTGAGCCCCTCGAGCAGGAGCGTATACATCCGTTCCGCAGCCTCTTGCCTGCGGTCCGGCGGAAGCGGCGCGATCCCGCCCGCACTGGCGGCGATGATCAGCGACAGGTCGTCGGCGGTGATATCCTCGCGCAGGTGACCGAGCGATTGCGCCATCCGCGCGAGCGGCAGCAGCGAGGCGATCACCCGGTCGCGGACGGCAAAGACGTCCCTGCGCGCCGACTTGCTCGTCATCGCCGCGCCCACCGCCGCGAAGTTGGCGACATCGGCCATCACGACGCGCAGCACACGTTCGAAGCCATCCGGCCCGGAAACATCGGCCAGCATCGCCTCGTAGCCCTGCACGTTGCGTTCGAAAACCGCGAGCGCGAGCGAATCGCGGTCCGGGAAATTGCGGTAGAGCGTCGCCCGGCCCACACCCGCCGCTTTCGCGATATGGTCGAGGGGCGCGTCCACGCCACGTTCCACGAACATGGCCGCCGCAGCCTCGAGAATGGCTGCCCTGTTGCGTCGTCCGTCTGCCCGTTGTGGCCTGTTCATACAGGAATTATCTCGTGCGCTCCGCACAGGTGCAAGAAACTTGTGCTGCAACAGGACCTGTCGGCGGGGCCTTGGCGCTTCGGCCCCAGGTCCATTTCGCAGGTGCAGAAAGTCTCTGGTCAACGGCGCGTCAGGATCCTAGCGTGACGTGAAACAGCGCGATGACAGGACATGACCGATCCGAACTGGTGGCGCGGCAGCGTGACGTATCAGATTTACCCTCGCTCGTTTCAGGATTCGAACGGCGATGGCGTGGGCGACCTGCCGGGGATCACCGAACGGCTGGGCTATGTCGCGGACCTTGGGGTCGACGCGATCTGGCTGTCCCCGATCTACTGCTCGCCGATGAAGGACATGGGTTATGACGTGTCCGACTACATGGACATCGACCCGATCTTCGGCACGCTGTCGGACTTCGACCGGATGGTGGACCGGGCACATGAGCTGGGCCTCAAGGTCATCATGGATCAGGTGCTGTCCCATTCCTCCGACCAGCACCCGTTCTTTCAGGAAAGCCGCCAGTCGCGCGACAACGACAAGGCGGACTGGTATGTCTGGGCCGATCCCAGGCCCGACGGGATGCCACCCAACAACTGGCAGGGCATCTTTGGTGGGCTGGCCTGGACATGGGAGCATCGGCGGCGGCAGTACTACTTCCACAACTTCCTGACCGAGCAGCCGGACTTCAACTTTCACAATCCGGAGGTGCAGGACTACGCCCTGTCAGGCATGAAGTTCTGGCTGGACCGGGGCGTGGACGGGTTCCGCATGGACACCGTGAACTACTACTTCCACGACAGGCTCCTGCGCGACGATGCCGCCGATTTCCGGCCCGGCTCGCGCCATGCCCAGCGCACCTATGACATGCAGTATCACCTGTTTTCCAAGAACCAGCCGGAGAACCTCGGCTTTCTGGAACGGATGCGCGCGCTTCTGGACAGCTACGATGCCCGCGCCATGGTGGGCGAAGTGGGGGATACGCATCACTCCATCGACCTCATGGGGCAATATACCAGCGCGCACAGGCTCCACATGGCCTATTCCTTCGAGCTGCTCGGCCCGCCGTTCTCGGCAGAGTTCTACCGCTCGCGCCTAACCCAGTTCTTCAAGGGCGCGCCAGACGGCTGGCCCTGCTGGGCCTTTTCCAACCACGACGTGCCGCGCCATGTGACGCGCTGGATGGACCACGCCAAGGACCCCGAGGCGCTCGCGAAACTGACCTGCGCGCTGCTGCTCTCTTTCGAGGGGTCCATCGTGCTTTATCAGGGCGAGGAGCTTGGCCAGACCGACACCGACCTCACCTATGACGAGCTGACCGATCCGCAGGGGCTCAATTTCTGGCCCGAGGACAAGGGGCGCGATGGCTGCCGCACGCCGATGGTCTGGGACGCCCGAGCACCGAACGGCGGGTTTACGAGCGCAGAGCGCTCTTGGCTGCCCGTGAAAGAGGCACAGCTTGCCCGCGCGGTGTCCACCCAAGGGCACGAGGGGTCCGTTCTGGACTTCTACAAACGGATGCTCACCCTTCGCAGGGCCAAGGACGCGCTGCGGAACGGGCGGACCGCGTTCCTGCCGACCCACGAGCCGATCCTCGCGCATATCCGCGGCGACGAGGTGTTCTGTGCCTTCAACCTGTCCTCCGGCGAGGTCGAGATGCCGTTTGACCGCACCCTCGACCCGCTTCTGTCCGAGGCCTGCGAGATGCAGAACGGACGGCTGCATTTCGGCCCCAACGGCTTTATCATCGCCCGGCTTGCCTAAGCCTTCTGGAGTGTTCTCAGCATGACCCCACTCGACAACCTGCCGACCCCCGCCAAGAAAAGCGACCCCAAGACGCTTGCCGTCGAGATCATCGAACGGCTGAAGCACGGGACCGGCAAGGACCCCAAGGCCGCCAAGCCACACGACTGGTTGCAAGCGGTGATCCTCGTCGTGCGCGACCGGCTGGTCGATCACTGGATCGAATGGAAGGACGAGAGCCGCAATGAAAAGCGGGTCTATTACCTGTCGCTCGAATTCCTGATCGGGCGGCTGATGCGCGACGCGATCACCAACCTCGGCCTCGAGGGCGAAATCAATCAGGCGCTCGCCAACATCGGTGTGGACCTCGACATCCTGCGCGAGCTTGAACCGGACGCGGCGCTGGGGAACGGCGGTCTCGGGCGGCTCGCGGCCTGCTTCATGGAGTCGATGGCGAGCGTGGGCATCCCCGCCTATGGCTACGGCATCCGCTATCAGCACGGCCTTTTCCGGCAGGAGATCCGCGACGGCTGGCAGGTGGAACTGCCCGAGATGTGGCTGTCGCACGGCAACCCGTGGGAGTTCGAACGCCGCGAGAGCGCCTATGAGATCGGCTTCGGCGGCACGGTCGAGCCGCGCGGGCATGACAAGACCGGGGTGCCCACGTTCCGCTGGAAGCCGTCCGAGCGGATGACGGCGGCGGCCTATGATACGCCGGTCGTCGGCTGGAAAGGCGACCATGTGAACAGCCTGCGGCTGTGGTCCGCACAGCCCATCGACCCGATCCTGCTCGCGCGGTTCAACGCGGGCGATTACGTCGGTGCGCTCGAGGAAAGCAACCGGGCGGAAACGCTGACGCAGGTGCTTTACCCGCAGGACAGCCACATCGCCGGGCAGGAACTGCGCCTCAGGCAGGAGTTCTTTTTCTCCTCCGCCTCGCTTCAGGACATCCTGCGCCGGCATGGGCAGCTTTTCCACACCTTCGACAACCTGCCGGAAAAGGTCGCGATCCAGCTCAATGACACGCACCCGGCCATAGCCGTGGCCGAGATGATGCGGCTCCTCATCGACAACGAGGGCTACGATTTCGCGCGGGCGTGGGAGCTTACCAACGGCACCTTTGCCTATACCAACCACACGCTTTTGCCCGAGGCGCTTGAAAGCTGGCCGGTCGCCTTGATTGAGCGGCTGCTGCCCCGGCATATGCAGATTATCTACCAGATCAACGCGATGGTGCTGAAATCCGCGCGCAAGGACGGGCTGGCGGACGAGGTCATCTCGCGCATTTCGCTGATCGACGAGGGTGGCGAGCGCCGGGTGCGCATGGGCAACCTCGCCTTCATGGGGTCGCATTCGGTGAACGGCGTCTCGGCGCTTCACTCCGACCTCATGAAAGAGACGGTCTTCGCGGACCTCAACGCCGTCTTTCCGGGGCGGATCAACAACAAGACCAACGGGATCACGCCGCGCCGGTGGCTGGCCCAATGCAACCCCGCGCTTTTGCGGCTGGTGCAGGGCGTCGTGGGGGATGTGGATCTCATGGCCGAGACCGAGGCGCTGACGGGCATCACCGGCATGGCGGACGATGCCGGGTTCCAGTCGAGCTTCGAGGCAATCAAGCGCCGCAACAAGGAACAGCTTGCGCGGGTCATCCAGCAGCGCATGGGCCTGCGGGTCGATCCCGGCGCGATCTTCGACATCCAGATCAAGCGCATCCACGAATACAAGCGGCAGTTGCTCAATCTGATCGAGACGGTGGCGCTTTACGACCAGATCCGCTCGCACCCGGAAAAGGACTGGGTGCCGCGGGTCAAAATCTTTGCGGGCAAGGCCGCGCCCAGCTACCACACCGCCAAGCTCATCATCAAACTGGCCAATGACATCGCGCGGGTGGTGAACAACGACCCCATCGTGGGCGATCTGCTCAAGGTCGTTTTCCTGCCCAACTACAACGTGTCGCTGGCCGAGGTTCTGGTGCCTGCCGCCGACTTGTCGGAACAGATTTCCACGGCGGGGATGGAGGCATCGGGCACCGGCAACATGAAATTCGCACTGAACGGTGCCGTAACCATCGGCACGCTCGACGGCGCCAACGTCGAGATCAAGGATCTGGTCGGGGACGAAAACATCGTGATCTTTGGCCTGACCGCGCAGGAGGTCTCGGACCGCCGCGCCATTGGCCGCGACCCGGGCGAGATCATCGCGGCCTCGCCGGAACTTGCGCAGGCACTCCGCGCGATCAAGGACGGTGCGTTTTCGGCCGACGATCCGTCACGCTACGCCGACCTCATCGGCGGGATCGAAAGCCACGACTGGTTCATGGTCTCGGACGACTTCGACAGCTACACCGCCGCCCAGCGCCGGGTCGATGCGCTCTGGTCGGACCGGGCGACGTGGAACCGTATGGCGATCCTCAACACCGCCAACGTCGGCTGGTTCTCGTCCGACCGCACAATCCGGCAATACGCCTCGGACATTTGGGGCGTGCCCACCAAGTGAGACGGTCGGGCTTGACCCGCGCAGCGCGGCGCGCGAGCGTGGGGCCGACGATGAGGGGAACGTGACCAGCGGACCGAGAACCACGACAAGGCCTGCCGCCGGGGCGCTCGACCCCGGCACGGTGGCGGCTATTGTCGAAGGGCGGCATGACGATCCCTATGCCGTTCTGGGCGTTCATCGGGCGGCCAAGGGTCTGATCGCGCGGGCCTTCGTGCCCGGGGCCGAGGCGGTCGAGGCGCTGGTCGATGGCAAAGTCGTCGGAACGCTCGAAAGGATCGATGCGCGCGGGCTCTTCGAGGGGAAACTCACCCTCAGGAAACCCCGACCGATCCGGCTGCGCGTGCGCAACCTGCATCACACGTGGGAGCAGGGCGATCCCTACTCCTTCGGCCCGGTGCTTGGCCCGATGGACGATTACTTCATCGGTCAGGGACGGCACCTGCGGCTTTTCGACCGGCTCGGCGCGCATGTGATGGAGCACGAAGGTGCGATAGGGGTGAATTTCGCCGTCTGGGCGCCCAGCGCCAGCCGCGTATCGGTCGTGGGCGACTTCAACGGCTGGGATGGGCGGCGCAACGTCATGCGCTTCCGGCGCGACAGCGGCATCTGGGAGACGTTCATCCCCGACCTGCCGCCCGGCACGATCTACAAATACGAAATTCTCGACAAGGCAGGCCAACCCCTGCCGCTCAAGGCCGATCCTTTTGCCTTTCAGTCCGAACTGCGCCCCGCCACCGGGTCCATCGTCGCCCGGCCCTTTGGGCACGATTGGGGTGACGACGATCACCGGACGCATTGGAGCCAGACGAACCCCCGGCGCGAGGCCGTGTCGATCTACGAAGTCCATCCGGGGTCATGGCGGCGTAACAGCGACGGCGATTTCCTGACGTGGGACGAACTGGCCGATCAGCTCATCCCTTACGTCACCGACATGGGCTTTACCCATATCGAATTCATGCCGGTGTCCGAGCATCCCTATGACCCGTCTTGGGGCTACCAGACCACCGGGCTTTACGCCCCCTCCGCCCGCTTCGGCGATCCCGAGGGGCTGGCGCGGTTCATCGACGGGGCGCACAGGGCCGGGATTGGCGTGTTGCTCGACTGGGTGCCGGGGCATTTCCCGACGGATGCGCATGGTCTCGCGATGTTCGACGGCACCGCGCTTTATGAACACGCCGACCCGCGCAAGGGGTTTCACCCGGACTGGAACACCGCAATCTACAACTTCGGGCGCACCGAGGTGCGAGAGTTCCTGATCAACAACGCGCTCTTCTGGGCCGAGCGTTACCACGCCGACGGCCTGCGCGTGGATGCGGTCGCCTCGATGCTCTACCTCGACTATTCGCGCAAGGCGGGCGAGTGGATACCGAACGAGACAGGCGGGCGCGAGAACCTCGAGGCGATTTCCTTCCTGCAGGACGTGAACCGCGAGCTTTACCGTGCCCACGCGGGCGTTATGACGATGGCCGAGGATTCCACCGCTTGGCCCGGTGTGTCCATGCCAGTGCATGAAGGCGGGCTTGGCTTTGGCTTCAAGTGGAACATGGGCTTCATGAACGATACGCTTACGTATCTTTCGCGTGAGGCGGTGCATCGGAAATATCACCACCACGAGATGACCTTCGGCACGTCCTACCTGTTTTCCGAGAATTACGTGCTGCCCCTGTCCCATGACGAAGTGGTGCATGGAAAGGGCACGCTGCTCACCAAGATGTCAGGCGACGACTGGCAGAAGTTCGCGACACTCCGGGCCTACTACGCCTTCATGTGGGGATACCCCGGCAAGAAACTTCTCTTCATGGGGCAGGAGTTCGCCCAGCGGCGGGAATGGTCCGAAGCGCGCGCCTTGGACTGGGACCTGCTGGATGCCCCGGCGCATGAAGGGGTGCGTAGCCTCGTGCGGGATCTGAACCGCTTTTACCGCGGGATGCCCGCGCTTCATGCCCGCGACTGCGAGCCGGAGGGCTTTGGCTGGCTGCTGGCGGATGAGACCGAAACCTCGGTCTATGCCTGGGAACGCCGCGCGCCGGGCGCGCCGCCGGTCGTCGTCGTCTCGAACTTCACCCCGGTTCTGCGCGAGGGATACGCGCTGCCCTTGCCGCAGGACGGCGACTGGGCCGAAATGATGAACACCGACGCTGCACATTACGGCGGGTCCAACGCCGGGAACGGCGGGCGGGTCCGCGCCAAGAACGGGCACGCGACCATCACCTTGCCGCCGCTCGCAACGCTGTATTTGACCCCGATCACGGGGGCCGGGAGGGAGGAACCCGCATCATGACACAGGAGCGCAGAAGAATGACCGCGCCGCTCGCGCGGGATGCCATGGCCTATGTGCTGGCCGGCGGGCGCGGGTCGCGGCTGATGGAGTTGACCGACCGACGGGCGAAACCGGCGGTCTATTTCGGCGGCAAGACCCGGATTATCGACTTTGCGCTGTCCAATGCCATCAACTCGGGCGTGCGGCGCATCGCGGTGGCCACGCAATACAAGGCACATTCCCTCATCCGACACCTGCAACACGGCTGGAACTTTCTGCGCCCTGAACGCAACGAGAGCTTCGACATCCTCCCCGCGTCGCAGCGCGTGTCGGAGACCCAGTGGTATGAGGGCACCGCCGACGCGGTCTATCAAAACATCGACATCATCGAAGGCCACGCGCCGGAATACATCATCATTCTGGCGGGCGATCATATCTACAAGATGGACTATGAACTCATGCTCCAGCAGCATGTGAACGAAGGGGCCGATGTCACCGTCGCCTGCCTCGAAGTCCCGCGCGAGGATGCCAAGGGCTTTGGCGTCATGCATGTGGACGGCAAGGACCGCATCGTGGATTTCGTCGAAAAGCCCGCCGATCCGCCCGCGATGCCGGGGAACCCGGACGTGTCGCTGGCGTCGATGGGGATTTACGTCTTCCACACGAAAAGGCTCATCGCGCTCTTGCAGGAGGACGCGGCGGACCCCAATTCCTCGCGCGATTTCGGCAAGGACATCATCCCCAAGCTCGTGCAGGGCGGCAAGGCGGTGGCGCATCGCTTCACCGCCTCCTGCGTGCGCGAGACGCCGGACAAGCCCGCCTACTGGCGCGACGTGGGCACGGTCGATGCCTATTGGCAGGCCAACATCGACCTGACCGAGGTGATCCCCGAGCTTGACCTTTACGACCGAAGCTGGCCGATCTGGACCTATGCCGAGATCAAGCCGCCCGCGAAGTTCGTCCACAACGAGGACGGGCGGCGGGGCGAGGCGATTTCCTCGCTCGTCTCGGGCGATTGCATCATCTCTGGCTCCACGGTCAATTCCTCGCTGCTCTTCACCGGCGTCCTCTGCCGCAGCTATTCGCAGGTCGATCACGCCGTGCTCCTGCCCGACGTGGTCATCGGGCGTCATGCGCGGCTGTCACGGGTGGTGCTCGACCGCGGAGTCAAGATCCCCTCGGGGCTCGTTGTGGGCGAAGACCCCGAACTTGACGGTCAGCGGTTCCGGCGCACGGGGAGCGGCATCTGCCTGATCACCCAATCCATGCTCGACAAGGCCGGGCTGGTCTACGAATGAGGTGCAGATGAAAGTCCTCTCCGTCGCGTCCGAGATTTTCCCGCTGGTCAAGACCGGAGGGCTGGCCGATGTGACGGGGGCCCTACCCGGTGCCGTCGCGCCCTTGGGGGTCGAGATGCGCACGGTCGTGCCGGGGTATCCGGCCGTCATGGCCCAGCTTGGCAAGCCCAAGGTGCTGGGCACGCTGGAGGATGTGCTGGGCCATTCGGTCACGCTTCTGGGGGCCAAGGTCGCGGGGCTCGACCTTATCGTCGTGCAGGCGCCGGGGCTTTACGAACGCGAAGGCGGGCCCTACGCGGGCCTCGACGGGATCGACTTCGGCGACAACTGGAAACGCTTTGCGGTGCTGTCGAAATCCGCCGCCCTGATCGCCACCGGCGCGATCAAGGGCTACCGCCCCGACGTGGTGCATGTGCACGACTGGCAGGCGGCGATGGTGCCCTGCTACCTCGCCTTCGGCGATTCCCCCGCCCCGCCCAGCGTCATCACCGTGCACAACATCGCCTTTCAGGGCCAGTTCGCGGCCCATGTGTTCGGCGAGCTTGGCCTGCCGGCAAGCGCATGGGCCGACGGGGTCGAATATTACGGGGGCGTCGGCTTTCTCAAGGCAGGGCTTCGTGCCGCGCAGGCGATCACCACCGTCTCGCCCACCTATGCGCGCGAGATCCGCACGGCGGAGTTCGGCATGGGCCTCGAGGGACTGATCAACGGACGCGCCGACGTGGTGTCGGGGATCGTGAACGGGATCGACACGGACCTCTGGGACCCCGAAACCGACGACTGTCTGGTCGCCCCTTTCTCGGCCAAGGTGCTGAAGGCGCGCGAAAAGAACCGAAAGGCCGTGATCAAGTCCTTCGGCCTCGCGCCCGCCAAGGGGCCGATCCTGGCGGTCATCAGCCGCCTGACGTGGCAGAAAGGTATGGATTTGCTGGCCGAGGCGCTGGACGGCATCGTCGCCGCAGGGGCGAGCGTCGCCATCCTTGGCGCGGGCGACCGCGATCTGGAACAAGCCTTTATCGAGGCCGCCGCACGCCATCCGGGACGGGTCGCCGTGCATGTGGGTTACGACGAGCCGCTCGCACATCTCATGCAGGGCGGCTGCGACGCAATCCTGGTCCCGTCGCGGTTCGAACCCTGCGGCCTGACCCAGCTTTATGGCCTGCGCTATGGCTGCGTGCCCATCGTCGCGCGCACCGGGGGGCTCGCCGATACGGTGATCGACGCGAACATGGCCGCGCGGGCTGCCGGTGTCGCCACCGGGTTTCACATTGGGCGGCTGACAGCGGAGCGGATCGTGGATGCGGTCGCGCTGGCCTGCGAGGTCCATGACGACAAGCCCGCGTGGACGCGGATGATGAAGAACGGCATGGCGTCCGACGTATCTTGGGACGCAAGCGCGCGAGGCTATGTGTCGCTTTACCAGCGTCTGGCGGGAGAGGCCCGGTGACAGGCTTTGGCGCGACGCTCACCCAAGGCGGCGCGCGGTTCAGGGTCTATGCGCCGGATGCCGCGTCGGTTCTGCTTTGTCTGTTCCAGGACGGCGCGGAACGGACCCTGCCGATGGAACGGCAGGGCGGCGGAGTCTGGTCTACCGACGTGTCTGGCGTGGGCGTCGGGCAGGCCTACGGCTACCGCGCCAATGGGCGCTACGATCCCAAGAACGGGCTATGGTTCGATCCGGCAAAGGTGCTCATGGACCCCTTTGCCACGCGGATCGACCGCGCCTTTGTCTACGACACCCGGTTGGGCTTGCCGCCGGGCGAGGCGGTGGATACCGCGCCGCTCATGCCCAAGGCGCTGGTCACGCTCCCTGCCCCTGCGGCCGCGCCGCCGAGGCTCTACCAGACCGGCGGGCTGATCTACGAAGCGAATGTGCGTGCGCTGACCATGTTGCACCCCGATGTGCCGGAGGAGATACGCGGGACCCTTGCAGCCGTGGCGCATCCCGCCGTGGTCGCGCATCTGGTCGCGCTGGGGGTTGCTGCCATCGAGTTCCTGCCGATCACCGCCTGGATCGACGAGCGCCACCTCGGGCCGCTGGGGCTAACGAACGCCTGGGGCTACAACCCGGTGACGTTGATGGCATTGGACCCGCGGCTTGCACCCGGCGGCATTGCCGACCTGCGCCATGTCACCGATACGCTGCGCGAGGCGGGGATCGGCGTGATCCTCGACCTCGTCTTCAACCACACCGGCGAAAGCGATGCCCAGGGGCCGACCCTGTCCTTGCGGGGGCTGTGCAACCGGCAGGCCTATCGCCATGTCCATGACGGAAGGTTGGTGAATGACACGGGGACGGGCAACACGCTCGATTGTGCCCATCCCTATGTCACCGCGCTTGTCGTCGACGCCCTGCGCCACTTTGTGCTGGCGGGCGGCGTCGACGGGTTTCGTTTTGACCTCGCCCCGGTGCTCGGGCGCTTTGACGACGGATTTTCGCCCGATGCGCCGCTCTTGGTCGCAATGCGAGAGGATCCGGTTCTGGCCGACCGCGTCCTGATCGCAGAGCCATGGGACATCGGGCCGGGGGGCTATCAGCTCGGGAATTTTCCACCGCCTTTTCTGGAATGGAACGACCGGTTCCGCGACACGCTGCGCCGGTTCGGTCGCGGTGACCGCAGCATGATCGGCGGGCTGGCCACAGTGCTCGCCGGGTCGTCGGACATCTTCGAGGGCGAGAGCCGCAGCGTGAATTTCATCGCGGCGCATGACGGTTTCACGCTCGCGGACCTCGTGTCCTACGAGACACGCCACAACGAAGCGAACGGCGAAGGGAACCGTGACGGGCATGGCGAGAACCTGTCTTGGAACAACGGCGTCGAGGGCGCGACCGACGACCCCGGCGTGATCGCGGCGCGACGTCGCGACGCCAAGGCGCTGCTCGCGCTCGTGCTCTTGGCCAAGGGCACGCCGATGATCACGGCGGGCGACGAATTCGGGCGCACACAGCACGGCAACAACAACGCCTATTGTCAGGACGGGCCGGACTATTGGCTCGACTGGCAGGGCGGGGATGGCGAATTGCTCGATCATACGCGGGCGTTGGGTCAGCTACGCGCGGCGCACCCCGTGCTTCGGGACCCGGCGCTCTGGTCCGACGGCGCGGTCGACTGGCTGCGCCCGGACGGCGCGCCGATGGAGGTGAGCGACTGGGAAAACCCCGAGAACCGCGCGCTGGCGCTGGTTCTGCCCCGCGATGGGCCGCGCCTCGCGCTGCTCCTCAACTTCACGACGGACGAGATCGCTTTCGACCTCCCCGGCGCGTGGAAGCCGGTCATGGGCGGTCTCACCATTCCCCCCCGCGCGGTGCATGTGGTGGCAGAGGCTAAACCATAAGACAAGCGCCCCGGAATGGAGCGCCTGCCTGTTTATCGTCCCACGTCCGTGATCAGAACGTCTTGGCGAGCGAGACCTTGAACGTCCGCCCCGGCGCCGCGCGGGTGGCGAGGTGCGGCGTGTAGTTCAGATCGAACACGTTCTCGACACCGAAGCGGACCTCGGCCCCCTCAAGGAACCCGTCCTGTGCGACATAGGTGGCGCGCAGGTTATGGACGGTCGAGGCGGGCGTCGGTGTGGCCGCGTTGTTCATGGCGAAGTCATGCACGACTTCCCACGACAGGTCGTATTCCTGACCGAAGCGCTTTCCGATCGTCGCACGGATCTGGTTCGCCGGGATACCCGGCCAGTCGCCCTGAACGCCCGCAGCATCGGTGCCCCAGCCGCGCATGAAGTTCGCGTTCACATCGGTGTAGAACCCGTTCGCCATGGAATAGGACCCCTCAATCTCCACCCCCCGGATCAGCGCGTCGGTCGTGGTGACGTAGGACGTAAGGTCCCACATCGTCGTCTGATAGCCGTTAACCTTGAGGCTGAGTTGATCGCCCGATGCAAAGACCGACGGCCGGTCGAGGCTCACGCCCAGCTCGTAAGTCCGAGCCTTTTCGCTTTGGGTCATATAGGTCGGGTAGTTGGCCGAAGCGGGGTCGAGGTCGTCGATGATGGGCAGGTTTTCGGTGTAAGCCGCGCTCCCAAACACCGCGAAGCCGGAATTGCCGAACTCGTACCGCGCAGACAGGCCACCAATGAGCGCGTCATTGTTGTAGTAGGCGGTCGTCGAGCTTCCGATCTTTTGACGCTCATAGCGCACGGCGGGGGTCACGGTAAGTCCGCCGATCGACATGTCGTCCACGGCGAAGACCGCGAACCGGCGGTCCGTGCCACCCGGCGCAGACGTGGCAGCCGCTCGTTCTTTCCAAACCCCTTCAACGCCGAAACGCAGATCGTGCTGCACCAGCCCGGTCGCAAAGAGCGACTGGTTCTTGAGCGTGACCTTGTTGGTGACGTAGCGATGGTCCGCATTGCCAAGCCCGGCAACAACCGCGCCAAGGCCCGGAACGGCTTCGAGCGGCGACGAGCCGGCGATATAGGTGCTGTCGATGTCCTGTATCGCACGGCTCGCCGTCGCCGTGACGTTGATCAGATCGGTAGTCTGGCTGTCGAACTTGTACTCAAACGTCGCGGTCCGCGACCGCACGGTGCGGTCCACGTTGCCGAACATGTCGGTGGTCAGGCCAAAGCTGTCGTAGGGCACATCCTCTTCCGCAGCGGTCGTGTCGGAATAGGTCGCGCGCAGCGACTGTTCGTTCGCGTTGCCGAAGGTGTAGAGCATCCCCACCATGTAGGTCGGCAGGTTCGACGCCTTGACGTTGATCGCGTTGCCGGCGCCATCCACCATCACACCGTTGTGGCGATAGGTGTAGTTACCGATGACGCCGAAATTCTCGGTCGGCTGCCAGGCCACGATGGTCGAGCTTGCCGCCTGATTGCCGTTCGACCCCAGTTCGATGGTCTGGCGCAGGCGGAACCCGGTCTCGCCGCCGGTGATGTCCACGGCGTCCTTGGTCTCGGCGCGGATCAGGCCACCGATTATGCCGGAACCATATTCGAATGTGCCCGCAATGCCGCGAACGACCGTAACTTCCTTGTAGAGCGCCGGGTCGGTGAACAGCTGCGTGCCGATCCGGTATAGCTCTTCGGAACCGACGCTGGCCCCGTTGAGCTGAATCTCGACCTTCTGATCCGTGCCGTAAGACGGCGCAGCGCCGAAGCCGCGAATGTTGATGCTCGACCCCTGCGGGGTGTTGCCGTTGACGAGCGTCACGCCAGGCACGGTATCGACGAGCTCGGCGATGCTGTCCGCCTGACGGTCTGCGATTTCCGTTTCGTCGACGGTGGTCTCGGCGGTGGCGGTGTCCGTGGCCACGTCGCGTTTGGATTCGGCGAGCAGGACGGAATCGAGTTCAAAGGTCTGCTGCGCCGTTGCGGGCAGGGTGACAAGGGTTGCGGCACTGAGCAAGAGCAGCGCGCGCACCGAAGGTTGCGCGGTCATGGGGTTCCCCTAAAGCGTTGTTCTGATTGATCGGCTAGCTCGCGGAACCGCTGGCTTGGCAGGGCGCGGAGCGCGCCCGTCGGCACGAAAATCGTGCTACTGACTTGCGTTCGGTAAAATACCTGAGTAGTTTAGTCAACATATGGAACGCAGAGCCGTTTCCCTACCCAGCGACCGCGGCAGACCGGCCACAACGTCGCAAGGCACCCCATCGCAGATCATCAAACAGGGAGCATCCGAATGCCGGATACCGCCTCTCTGTCCGCGCGCGATATCCGTGCCGCGCTGGCAGACAACACAACCCAACGCGCCCGCGAACTGGCATCATCCCTGGGCATTTCCGAGGCCCAGCTCGTGGCCGCCAACGTGGGACACGGAACCACCCGTCTCTCGGCAAACCCCGATGACATCATGGGGGCGGTCCCCGCGTTGGGCGAGGTCATGGCGCTCACGCGCACGCCGTCGGTGGTCCATGAAAAGGTGGGGGCCTACGCGAACTACCATTCCGGCCAGCACGCCAGCATGGTGCTGGCCGACGATATCGACCTCAGGATTTTCCCGCAGCATTGGGTCAGTGCCTTTGCCGTTGAAACCGCGACGGACAAGGGCGTGAAGCGGTCCATTCAGGTGTTCGATGCCGCCGGGGACGCCGTCCACAAGATCCATCTGCGCGACGGGTCGAACCATGACCAATGGGCCGCCGTCGTTGCGAGCCTTGCCCACGCCGACCAATCCGATCTTCTGGCCGTCGCGGACCGCGTGCCGCCGTCGCCGCCGATGATCCGCGAGGACAAGGCCGACGACCTGCGCGCCGAGTGGCGGGCGATGACCGACACCCACCAGTTCGCGCTTCTGACCCGGCGGCTCAAGATGAACCGTCTCGGGGCCTACCGCGTCGCCGGCGCACCCTTTGTCCGCCGTCTGGTGCCGGGGGCGGTCGATACGCTCCTGATGAAACTGGCGCAAAGCGGCGTGCCCTGCATGATCTTCGTGGGCAACCACGGCTGCATCCAGATCCATTCCGGGCCAATCGCGACCCTCAAGCAGATGGGGCCTTGGAACAACGTCATGGACCCCGGCTTCAACCTGCACCTGCGCTCGGACCACATCGCCGAAGTCTACGAGGTGCGCAAACCCACGAAACGGGGCGAGGCGATCTCGGTCGAAGGGTTCGACGCCGATGGGGCGCTGATCCTGCAAATCTTCGGGATGCGGAAAGAGAACGCGGACTACGTGCCGGCCTATGACGGTCTCGTCGCGTCGCTCGAGAGCGAGGAGGTGACCGCATGATGCGCGCGCTGCTTCTGTCCACGCTGATTTCAGTGCCCGGTCTGGCGCTGGCCGACCGGGTGCTCGCCATCGGCGGGTCGGTGACCGAAATCGTCTATGAGCTGGGCGAGGCGGACCGGCTCGTCGGGCGCGACAGCACGTCCTCCTACCCGCCCGAGGCTCTGGCGCTGCCCGATGTCGGTTATATCCGCGCGCTGTCCCCCGAGGGCGTGTTGTCGGTGAACCCCGATCTGGTGGTGAGCGAGGCCGGGGCAGGTCCGGTCGAGGCGGTCGATCTCCTGCGTGCCGCCCATGTGCCCTTTGTCGAGGTGCCGGAGGGGTTCACCGAGGCGGCGGTCCGGGCCAAGATCATGGGCGTGGCCGAGGCGCTGGGAGTTCCAGACAAGGGCGCGGTGCTGGCTGACGAAGTGTCCGCCGATCTTGCTGACGCGCGCGACGCGGTGACGGGGGAACCCAAGCGGGTATTGTTCCTGCTTACCGCAGCGGGCGGCCGATTCACGGCGGCGGGCACGGGCACATCGGCCGAGGCGATCATCGAGCTTGCGGGCGGCGTGAATGCGCTCGACAGTTTCGAGGGCTACAAGGAGGTCTCGGACGAGGCGATTGCCGAAGCCATGCCCGATGTCGTCCTGATGATGGACCGCGCGGGCGATCACGCGATTTCCGACGAGGACCTCTTTTCCCATGCCGCCTTTGTCACGACGCCCGCCGCCAAAACCGGCCGCGTCGTCCGCATGGACGGCTCGTTGCTCCTGGGCTTCGGTCCGCGCGTGGGCGAAGCCGTGCGCGAACTGGCGGACCATCTGAGCGAAACGGCAAGCTGATGACGGCGCTTGCGGAACCGATCGGACGGGGTGGCGCGGAACGGGCGAGTCTGGCCCGCCGGGCGAGCGGCTGGCTCGTCCTCGCGCTTGTGCTCGTGTCACTGGCGAGCCTCTTCGTCGGCGCGACGGGTCTGTCGCCGTTCGCCTTTCTCAAGGCGATGCTCGCGGGGGACGCGGTCGATCTGCGCACCAAGGTGGTGATCCTCGACATCCGCCTGCCCCGGCTCGCGCTCGGGCTTCTGGTGGGCGCGTCGCTCGCCGTGTCGGGCGTGGTGATGCAGGGGCTGTTTCGCAATCCGCTGGCCGACCCCGGTCTCGTGGGCGTGAGCGCTGGTGCCGGTCTGGGTGCGATCGTGGCCATCGTTCTGGGCGGGCTTCTGCCCCCCGCGCTCGCTGCGGCGATGGGTTACGCCCTCGTGCCCATCGCCGCCTTTGCGGGAAGCTGGCTATCGGTCATCGTGCTCTACGCTCTCGCGACCCGCGGCGGCCAGACCTCGGTCGCGACGATGCTCCTGGCCGGGATCGCGCTGGCCGCCCTGGTGGGGGCGGTCTCCGGCACGTTGATCTACATGGCAGACGACGCGCAGCTTCGCACGCTCACATTCTGGAGCATGGGTTCGCTGGGCGGCGCGACCTGGGGCAAGGTGGCCGCGGCCGCCCCCCTCATGCTCGCCGGTCTGATCGCCGCGCCCTTTCTTGCGCGCGGACTGAACGCCCTGGCGCTCGGGGAACCTGCGGCCCGGCACATGGGCGTGGACGTGCAGGTTCTGAAACGGGTGGCGGTCGTCACCGTGGCTGCCGCTGTCGGGTCTGCCGTGGCCGTGTCCGGCGGCATCGGGTTCCTGGGCATCGTGGTGCCCCATCTCCTCCGCCTGTCCATCGGGCCGGACCACCGGTATCTCCTGATCAATTCCGCGCTTCTGGGCGCGATCATCCTGACGCTCGCCGACATGGTCGCGCGCGTCGTGGTCGCTCCCGCCGAACTGCCCATCGGGATCGTCATGGCGGTGATCGGGGGTCCCTTTTTCCTGTGGATCCTGATGCGCCGCCGCGGGCTGATGATGGGGCTGTGATGCTGACAGCAGAGACGTTGACCGTGCGCCTCGGCGCGCACGAGATACTGCAGGCGGTCGATTTCACCGCCCACGCGGGCGAAGTCACCGCCATCGTCGGTCCGAACGGGTCCGGCAAGACGACACTCCTGCGCGCGCTCACCGGGGACGTGGCCTTCACCGGCGCGGCCCGGATCGGCGCGCTCGACGTGGCCCGCGCCAAGCCGTGGGAGCTTGCCTCCCGCCGGGGGGTTCTCGCGCAGTTCACCGGCGTCGCCTTTCCCTTCACCGTGGCCGAAATCGTGCGGCTCGGGCAGGCTTCGGGCACCGCAGGCGCCGCGACCGACCTGACCGAACAGGCGCTCGCTCGCGTCGGCCTCGCCGGTTTCGCGCCCCGCCGTTATCACGACCTTTCGGGTGGCGAGCAGCAAAGGGTGCAACTCGCCCGCGTTCTGGCGCAGGTCTGGGAGCCCTTGGACGAAAGCGGCCCGCGCTGGCTCGTCCTGGACGAACCCGTCGCGAGCCTCGACATTGCGCATCAGATCGAAGTCATGGAACTGGCCCGCGCCTTTGCCCGCGCGGGCGGAGGGGTCGTGGCGGTGATGCACGACCTGAATCTTACCGCGATGTTCGCAGACGCGGTCGCGCTGATGGCGCGGGGCCGCGTCGTGACCCAAGGCCCGGTGACGGCAGTGTTTCGCGACAGCACCCTGTCGGATGCCTATGGCTGCAAGCTGCGGGTGAATGTCGCGCCTCCATCCTCCACCTTCATCCTGCCGCATGCGGCGCTGACCTGAGACAGAACCCATGGACACACGACTGACTGCATTCACCGATTTCATGGCCATGGGCGGCCCCGCGATCTGGGTCCTCGCCGCCATTGCGGCCCTCACCGCCGGGTTGATCCTTTGGAAGGTGATCCGGCTCACGGCGCTGGGGGCATGGGGGCACCGCCAGAGCCGCCGTGCGCTCGGTATCTGGCTCGCGGGCAACCGGAGCGGTGCGCGCGCGGATTTGGGCCGGGCCAAGGGGCTTTATTCCGCGCCGCTGGCCAGCGCCTTCGACGTCGGCGCCGTTCATGGCTACACGGACGAAACCAGACGCGAAGAGGTCGCGCGCGTCGCTGCGGGGAAACTCGCCGAAGCCCGTGCGGGCCTGCGGGGGCTTGAGCTGGTGGCCACCATCGCGCCCCTGATCGGGCTTCTAGGCACCGTGCTTGGCATGGTCTCGGCGTTTCAGGCGCTGGAGGCAGCAGGAAGCCGCGCTGACCCGTCCGCGCTTGCCGGGGGGATCTGGGAGGCGCTTCTGACCACCGCTGTCGGCATGGCGGTCGCGATCCCGGCCTCGGCGGCGCTGACATGGTTTGAAAGCATCGCGGACCGGGCGCAGTGCCGGATCGAAGATATGGCGACGCAAGTCCTGCTTGCCCCCCCTGCCCCGCGGGACGCGAGGATGGCCGCAGAATGACCCTGACGCTTGCCAGACCACGCCGGGCGCGCCGACCCTCTCTCACCCCGATGATCGACGTGGTCTTCCTGCTCCTCGTGTTCTTCATGCTCGCCTCCCGCTTCGGGAGCGAGGCGGCGATCCCGCTCCTCTCTGGGCAGCCAGGGGCGAGCGACGACCTCGGCCCGCCGCGCCTGGTCGATGTGCTACCAGGGGGCGTGCTGCTCAATGGCGGCGACATCCGTGAAGAGACGCTGGCCGCGCAGCTCGCGACCCTGACGGGGGCCAGGACGGACACCATCGTGCTGCGCGCCAAGGACGGCGCCGACGTGCAGCGCATGGTCACGGTGATGGAGGCGCTGGGGCGCGACGGCTACGTGAACCTCGTGATGGTGGAATAGATGCGGATCGGGACGAACAGACCGCCGCGCACGCCTGCCGAGAACGTGATTCCCATGATCAACGTGGTGTTTCTGCTGCTCGTGTTTTTCCTGATCACCGCGCGGATCGCACCGCCGCTCCCGGTCGAGATCGAAGCGCCCACC
>LUOO01000069.1 GCA_001626765.1 Maritimibacter sp. REDSEA-S28_B5 | reverse complement strand
AGGCGCTACTGGATCGGGGTCGCCTCGGCAGATCATGCCCGCGCGGGCGCGGCGCAAGGGTTCGCGCAGCTGGGCCATGGCAAGCACGCGCCGGTCAAGCGGCTCTCGCAGGGGGACGGGATCGTCTATTACGCGCCGAAGTCGAGCCTGACCGAGGGCGTGTCGGTGCAGGCCTTTGTCAGTATCGGCGCAGTGACGAGCGAGGCCTACCGGGCCAGCCAGCCCCCGGATTTCATGCCGTGGCGGCGCGATGTGGATTATTTCGACGCTCGGGAGGCGCCGATCCGGCCGCTCTTGGACAGCCTGTCGTTTTCGAGGGGCGGGAAAAACTGGGGCATGGTCATGCGGCGGGGGCTGGTCGAGATCACGGAAGAGGATTTCCTTGCCATCGCCGCCGCGATGGGGGTCGAGGAGAAGGTGCGCGCCATGTGACGGGTTTCGCGGGAGCGGGGTGACCTTGGCCCGGGCCGGGGCTAGGGTTCGCCAGAGAGACCGAGGAGATCGCCCATGTCCCACACCGCCTATGTCCGCCGTATGGCCCGCTACAACGCCTGGCAGAACGACAGCCTCATCGCTGCCACCGACACCTTGACCGATGCAGCCCGGCGGCAAGATCGCGGGGCGTTCTTCGGGTCGATCGAGGCGACGTTCCTGCATATCCTCTGGGCCGACCGGATCTGGATGTCGCGCTTTGCCCCCGGGCAGGTGGACAACCCCGGAGGGCGCCCGCCTGCGATGATCACCGCCGACTGGCAGGCGTTCAAGACCGAGCGCGAGGAACTGGACGCGCTGATCGAGGCCTGGGCCAATGCAGTCGAGGAGGCCGATTTCGACACGCCGCTGCATTGGTATTCCGGCATTCAGAAACGGGACGTGACCGAAGATCGCGCCTTTATCGTCACCCATATGTTCAACCACCAGACCCACCACCGGGGTCAGATCCACGCGATGCTGACGGCGGCGGGCGTGGTGCCCGAGGATACGGACCTCATGCTTATGGACGACCCGGTGGGGCTGCCTGTATAGCGGGGCCATGATCCGGTCCTGCACCCTTTCAACCCTCCTGCGCTGGGTGGCGCTCGCCCTGCTCGTCACGATGTCCGTCGTGCCGCGCGGCGTGATGCCTGCTTGGGGCGCCGAGGGAATGACGGTCGTGCTTTGCACCGGCACCGGGCCGGTCGAGGTGACGCTGGGGCCGGATGGAACCCCGCTGTCCGAGGATGCCTGGGCGGACCCCTGCGTCTGGGTCGGCGTCGCGCCGGTGGCGCTGGAGCCTGTCGCGGCACCGGTCGTGGCCGCGCCCTTTGCCCTGCTGGCGGCCCCTTTGACGATCCCTGTTCGCGCACAGCGGGCCAAGGCCGAACCGGGCAGCGATCACAACCGGGGGCCGCCGATCCTGATCTGACGTCGCTTCGCACACACGAACACTCAGAGGATCATCATGACCCGTATTCAGCTTTCCCTGCTCGCCGTTCTGGCAGCAACCACCACACCCGCTTTCGCCCATGAATTCAAGGCGGGCAACATCGACATCCAGCACCCCTATGCCTACGAGACCGCGCCCACGGCGATGAGCGCGGGCGGCTACCTGACGCTGGTGAACACGGGCGAGACGCCCGACCGGCTCCTGTCCGTCGAGGCGGGCTTTGACCGCGTCATGCTCCACCAATCGAGCGAAAAGGACGGGGTTGCGACGATGACCCATGTGGAGGCGATCGACCTTCCCGCCGGGTCGACGGTGGAGCTGGCCCCCGGGGGCTATCACGTCATGTTCATGGGGCTTGGCGGCGACTCGTTGGAGGACGGCGAAAAGATCGACGCCACCCTGGTCTTTGAACAGGCGGGCCGCGTCGAGGTGCAGTTCAATGTGGAAGCCCGCGGTGACACGGGCGGCCACGGCGGCATGGACCACGGCGACATGGACCACGGGGATATGGACCATGGCGACATGTCCCATTCGACAACCGACGTGTCGAACCTTCCGGATGCCGAGCAGATCGAAGCGCTGATGAAGGCGCAGTTCGACCGCCCGGATGCGCCGCTCGACGTGGCGCCCATCACCATCCAGGGGACCGAAGCGGTGGCGGGCTGGCTTCAGGACGGCACGGGCGGTCGCGCGTTCCTGCGCAAGACAGACGCGGGCTGGATGATCGTCGCCTGTGCCGGGGACGAGCTCCTGCATTCCTCGACCTACGAACCCTTTGGCCTGTCTCATGACAAGTCGGTCGCGCTGATCGAGGCGGCGGCGCGCTCGGAAGCCGCACATTCCTCGACGCTCACGGCCGTGCTGAACCAGTTCGACGGGCTGGTCGAGATCGGGGCTGACGGCCACGCCGAGGGTCACGGGGACGGGCATTCGGGCCACTAAGGGTCGCGACACACCCGCACCGCACAAACGAAAACGCCCGCTCAGATGAGCGGGCGTTCCCGTATTCGGTCCTGCCGAAAACCTTAGCGGCGGATGCCGAGGCGCTGGATGAGGTTGGTGTAACGGCCCTCGTCCTTGCCCTTGAGGTAGTCGAGCAGCTTGCGGCGCTGGGCAACCATCATGAGAAGGCCACGACGGGAGTGGTTGTCCTTCTTGTGGGTCTTGAAGTGCTCGGTCAGCGTCGTGATGCGCGAGGTCAGGATGGCGACCTGAACTTCGGGCGAACCGGTGTCGCCCTCTTTCGTCGCGAATTCCTTGATCAGGCGTTCTTTTTCTTCAACCGTGATCGACATCGGGGTCTCCTTTACGGGTCTAGAGTGATGGCGCAAGCCGGGATGTCGTCCAGCAGGGCCCATGGAGTGTCCGGCCCCGTTGCCGGGATCGGATGCGCGCGTATAGGGGGATTCCTTCAAGAAGGGAAGGTTTATTCGTTGCCGCTCTCGGGTTCGACCGGGTTGACGCCGAAGTCCGACGAGCCGGGTTCACCGTCGGCTGCACCGGGCGAGGGGTTGTCCTCTGCCGCCTCTTCGTCGTCGGGGTTATCGGCGCTCGCAGGGGCATCACCAGCTTCTTCCTGCACGCCGTAGCTCGCCGCGTTGTCGGCGTCGATTTCCTGGGCCAGTTGCGCGGCCCAGTCGCCCACGATGGGGATGAAGTCGATATGCGACAGGAAATAGGCGGCGACGGAGACGAGGATCGAGGCCCCCACGACCGACCCGAAACCGAAGGCAAGCCCGCGATAAAGCTGGAACATCCCCAGTTTGAACACCGAGTTGTGCAGCCGCATGTAGCGGTGATTGTTGAGCTTCGCGACCTCGGCCCTGAGCGCGTTGACTTCGCGCGACAGATCCGTGGCACTCATGTTCTGCGGCGCGGCATGCACCGTCGGCTCTTTCCGTGTCTTTCGCATAGGCACCCCTTAACACCCTCACGCTATACGGGCCAAGACCGGAGGCGCAACGCGTTAACCATGAATGTTAACAGTTATTTAAAGAATGTGGAAATCCGGCGATGTTAGTTTCGCTCGTCGCATTTGGGGATCGGGACGATGGGATTCGCGTTATTGCTTCTGGGGCTCGTGCCCCTGATTTTCATGGGGGGCTCCTTTGGCAGCGAGACCGAGGAGGAGCCGGTCCTGACGGATAACGGCATGGATCCGGTCGAGACCGGCGACCTGACTGCCATCCTGCAGCCGGTGACGGGTGATGGTGCGCCCGGCCCGGTCGAGGACATCGACCCAGCCACTGTCTTGCAACCCGTCACCGGCGACGGCGCACCGGGACCGGTCGAGGACGTGGACTCCGAGAGCGTGATCGGTCCCGTCGATGCACCGGGCGAGGGTCTGCCGGCGGAGGCGGACCAGACGGCGTTGCAGCGTCTCATGCTGGCGGAGACGGATTTCTCCATCGGCACCGATTTTCTGACGATCATGCCGGGCGAGACCGAGGACATCGTATTGACCGAGGACGCGGACCTCTGGGCCGCGCCGGAGGATGAACTGGATGGGGTGGGCGTCGGAACCCTGAGCGATTTCGACGGCACGGCGATCCTGTCAGGCGGCCCAGTAACGGTGGTCGAGGGCGCTTCGGGTGCCTCGTCGATCCTTGGCGGCGACGGAGCGCTTTATGCCTTTGGCGGTGCAGGCGACGACACGCTCATCGCAGGCGACGGCGCTGCGGCACTGTTCGGCGGCAGCGGGAACGACACGCTCGGGGCGACCACCTCGGCCGCCTATTTAGACGGCGGATTGGGCGACGACATCATCGCCGGGGGGCTTGGCGACGACGTGCTCTCGGGCGGTGCCCACGCGGCAGACAGCGCCGGGGCACAGGATGACGACCGGATTTCTGGCGGGGCCGGGGACGACGACATCCGGGGCGGCTATGGCGCGGATGTGCTGATCGGCGGGGCCGGGGATGATGTGATCGACCATCTGGGGCGGGTCGAACAGGACGTGGCCTGGGAAAAGTCGAACTTCGACTGGCATGTGGACGGGGCGGTGGACCGGCTCGACGGCGGGACGGGCAACGACACGCTCATCATGGGGCGCGAGGACGTCGCGACCGGGGGCGAGGGTGTGGACAGCTTCATCCTCTACTTCGACAACACCCAAGGCACGGGGTTTGCCGAGATCACCGATTTCGTGTCCGGCACCGATTTCCTCAGGGTCGAACTGAATCCGGAGGGGGGCCATACCACGCCCGAGGTCACGGTGGCGGCCTCGGACGACGGTCAGGACGGGGTGGTCACGGTCGATGGACAGGTGGTCGCGATCCTGCGCGGCGCGCCGAACGCCAGCCTCGCCGACGTGCTGGTCGAGGTCATGACCGAGCGGTTCTGACCTACTTCCCGAAAGCGTCCATATACTTGATCGCGGTCGGACCGAGTGTGATCAGAAACAGCGCGGGCAGCATCAGCGTGGCCATGACCGCCGACATCTGCACCGGCAGCTTGTTGGCCTTCTCGATGGCCTTCATCTCGCGCGCGTCGCGCATCTCGACCGCATAGGCGTTGAGCGCCTTGCCGACCGAGGTGCCGTATTCCATCGACTGGTTGATGACCTGCACGAAGCCCTGCACCTCGTCCACGCCCATGCGCTCGGCCATGTCGGACAGCGCCTGCGCGCGGTCGCGGCTCGCGAGGATCTCGGCCTGACAGGACAGAAACTCTTCGGCGATGGCCGGGCAGACGGGCGCGATCACATGGCCGACGCGGGTCATGGCGGCGTCAAAGCCAAGCCCCGCCTCGGACGAGATCTGCAAGAGGTCGAGCGCGTTGGGAAAACCTTGTTCGATCACGGCCTTGCGCGCCTTGATGCGGGAGTTGAGCCAGACCGTCGGGCCCCAGAACCCGGCACCCACAAGCACTGCGACGTTGCGAACGGCTGTCATGGGGTCGAAGCCCGCCATCCATGCCGTCACGGCCCCCGGTGCGACGCCGGTTTCGCGGGCCGCGAGCAGCGCGATCGCAACGGCAGGGGCGATCCCGGCTGCCGCGAGCCGGAACAGAAAGAAATTCCGCACGGCGTTCGGGCCGTCGAACCCGGCGCGGGCGAGTTGCAGGCGGATCTGGGTGCGTTCAGCACGCTTTTCCGGGATCAGCGCTTTGAGCATCCCCTCGGGCACGATGTCCTGTTGCTTGATCAGCCCCTTGGGTGCGCGCGCGGGACCATAGCCGTCGGCGACACGCCGGAGCCGCTCGGCCACAGGATCGCGCCGCGCGAGCGTCATCCAGAGCGCCGCGAAGAGGAAGCCGACCGAGCCGATCAGCACCAGGACGAAGAGAAAGCGGGTGTCCATCGGTGCCTCAGATCCGGAAGGTGACGAGTTTGCGCAGCATGAGCGCGTTGAGGGACATCAGCCCGACGATGGCGATCACCATGGGCCAGAAGAGCGGCGAATCCTGCACCGAGGTGTAGTAATCCGGCGAGGCGGAGACGGACGAGACATACATGAAGACGGGCAGGCCCGAGAGCACGAAGGCGGTGATGCGGCCTTCGGAACTGACAGCCTTGATCCGGCGGCGCATCGCGAACCGCTTGCGCACCACGGTGGACAGCGTTTCGAGCATCGCGCCCAGATTTCCGCCAGAGCTGTGCTGGATGGTGACGGCCGCATGCAGGTAGTGCACGTCCTCGATGTCGAGCCGGTCCGCCATGTCGCCAAGCGCATCGACCAAGGTGTCGCCGTAGGCGATTTGTTCGGACAGGATACGGAACTCGGACCCGAGCGGGTCCTTCATGCTGCGCGCGACGGACTGGATCGTTACCGCGACCGGGTGTCCAACCGACAGGCCGCGCCGCATCAGGTCCAGCGCGTCGGGAAGCTGTTTCGTGAAGGCCTCGAGCCGGCGGCGGCGTGCGACGTTGATGGCAGCAACGGGCAGGCAGACGCCCGCGATTACCGATGACAGGAGTGCAAGGGGCGCTCCGATGATCCTGATCAGGATCACGTTCATCACCGCCATCGCCGCGGTGGCGATGAGGAGCAGAACGCGCGGGTCCATGGTCATGCCCGCCTGCTGCATCCGCGCCGGGAGACGACCGACGAAGGGTAGCCGGTCGATCCAGCTGTGGTTCACGGGCAGGCGCAGCGGGGCGGGGGTCGCCACGGTGGCGGCCTCGGCCAGACGGCGCAGGCGGTCGCGGCGAATGGCTTCGCCCGAGCGGGCCGAGGCAAACAACTGGCGGAGTGCCTCGAACAGCAGGACGAGCGCGACGAGGCCAAGGATGGAGAGGAGCGTGGGCGTGCTCATGCAACACCTCGCCCGGAAAGCCCTGAAAAGACATCCGTGGGCAGGGGGATACCGGCCGCCATGATCAGGTCATAGCAGCGCGGCCGCACGCCGGTCGGCAGGAAGCGGCCCAGCACGTTGCCCTCGGCGTCGCGGCCTTCGCGTTTGAAGATAAAGATGTCCTGCATGAGGATCGTGTCGCCTTCGAGCCCGTAGACCTCGGAGATCGACATCACGCGGCGCGACCCGTCCGACAGGCGGTTGAGTTGCAGGACGATGTTGATGCCGGACGCGATCTGGTTTCGCACGGCGGACAGCGGGAAATCCGCGCCGATCATCACCACCATCTGTTCGAGCCGCGAGATCGCGTCGCGGGCGGTGTTGGCGTGGATCGTGGTCATCGACCCGTCATGGCCGGTGTTCATGGCTTGCAGCTTGTCAAAGGCTTCCGATCCGCGCACCTCGCCGATGACGATCCGGTCGGGCCGCATCCGGAGCGCGTTCTTGACGAGCAGGCGCTGGGAAATCTCGCCCGCGCCCTCGGTGTTCGAGGGCCGGGTTTCCAGCCGCACCACATGCTCCTGCTGAAGCTGGAGCTCGGCGGCGTCCTCGATCGTGACGATCCGCTGGCGCCGGTCGATACAGGCAGAGAGCGCGTTGAGCATGGTCGTCTTGCCCGACCCGGTGCCGCCCGAGATGAGCACGTTCATCCGCGCCTCGACGGCGGCCCGCAGGAACTGGGCGGCGGGCGTGGTGATCGCGCCGTAGCCCACGAGCCGGTCCATGGTCAACTTGTCCGCGCTGAACTTGCGGATCGACAGGCTCGGCCCGTCGATGGCGCAGGGGCGGATGATCGCGTTCACGCGCGAGCCGTCGGGCAGGCGGGCATCGACCCAAGGCTGGCTTTCGTCGATCCGGCGACCCACGCGGCTCACGATCTTGTCGATGATCCGCAAGAGGTGCTTTTCGTCGCGAAACGTAGACGGCGCCCGTTCCAAGAGGCCCTTGCGTTCGACAAAGACATGGCTGTGCCCGTTCACCAGAATGTCCGAGATGGTCGGATCGGCCAGCAGCGGTTCGAGCGGGCCAAGACCGGTGACTTCGTCGATGAGGTCCGAGACAAGCTGCTTGAACCCGTCCGAGCCCAGTTCGATCTTCTGCGCGGCGAGGTGCTGGACGGTCAGCGTTGCGACGGCCCGGCGCATGTCCTTGGTGTCCACGGTCTCGAGCGCGGAGAGGTTCATTTCTTCGAGGATGGTCTCGTGCAGTCGGTGCTTGAGATCGAGCCAGTCGGTCGGGACCGGCGCGGCTTCGGCCCGGGCGACAGGCCGCGCGGGCTGGGGCGCGCGGGCCGGGGCGGGAACGGGCGCCGGTGCGGTGGCGGGGGCCACCGGGGCGGGCCGTGCCGCAGGGCTGCGGAAGTCGTTGAACATGCCCATGTCAGGCCCTCCGGCGGTTGGCTTGCGCCTGCTGGGCGCACAGGCTCTCGACGAGCGGGACAAGGGCGCGCACCGTGGGCGATTTCGGCCGGGCGAGCGCGATGGGCTGGCCGTGGTCGCGCGCGCGTGTCGCGGCACGATCGTCGCGGGGCAGCCAGAGGTCGAACTTGCGGCCAAGAAAGCTCTCGGCCTCTTTCACGCCTGCGCCGCGCGACATCTTCTGCTTCGAAATCACCAGTTCGACCGGCAGACCTGCATGGTCGTCGGTGTAAAGGTCGATCATCCGCCGCATCTGGCGCACGGTGTGGACGGCGGGATCGCCCAAGATGAAAAACCGGTCCGCGCGCGCGAGGATCGGATCGACCCAGTCGACCAGCGCGCGGGGCAGGTCCAGCACGACAAAGTCATAGGCCAGCCGCAGCTCGTCGATGAGCCCGGCCACCATGGGCGCCGTCATCGCGTCGAGGGGCGCGAGCGTGACAGGGGCGGCGAGCACATCGACGCCAGTGGCCTCATGCCGGACCATGCCTTGCCGGACGAGCGCCGCCGTGGGCACGGTGCGGGTGCGCAGGAAATCGAGGTAGGCGCCGTTGTCGGCAACGTCGATCGCCGCGCCCATAACGCCGTTCTGGAAATCGAGGTCCACGACCGCGACGCGGGGCATCGCCGGTTTCGCGCCCCGGCGGCGCACCGGTTTTGCAGGACGGGCGAGCAAGGTGGCAAGGCTCAGGGCAAAGCTCGTGGTGCCGATCCCGCCTGCCGCGCCGCAGGCGGCGAGGATCAGTCCGTCGCGGGTCTGGTCCCCTTGTCCGGTCTGTGTGGGCAGGGCGCGGGTCTGGGCGATGCGCTCGGCCTCGGCGGTCATGGCGACAAGGTCGGCGGAGTGGTCGCGGGTCGGTTGCACGTTGGTGAGCGGGATCACGTCGGACACGCCCGCGTCCATCAGTGCTTTGGCAGTGGCAAGGCTGATCGGCTCGCCGGTTACGCCCAGAAATTGCACCCGGTCCTGTGTCATTTCGCGCAGATAGCGCAGCGCGGCCATGTCGGCGTCGTTGCCGACGCGGATCTCGAACACGATGAGATCGATGTCGGTCAGGCTCATGCCGGGCCGTTCGGCAAAGCGGGCCAGCGGCACGACCCGGTGCGAGGCGTCGATGTTCTCGTCCCTTCGCAAGCCGCGCGCGACCATTTCCGCCATGCCCGGCGTGCCGGAGAGCACCACCGTGCGGCTGCGCATTGGCGCAATCTCGTGAAGCGCCGCCTGAGGCATGTTGACGGGGTCGGCAGCGGTGACGGGGTTTCGGCGTGAGGTGAAGCTCATGTCGTTCATGTTGTCTCTCCTGAAAGAAGGCGTTCGGCAGGGAGCGAGGCGCTCATGGACGGAAAAGCGAAGCTCTGGCCCATCCGGCCGTCGGGGTCGGTGCCCATGAGCGCGGCCAGGCGTCCGAGCGGGGTCACGAAGTCGAAATCCACATCCTCGATCCGGACCGTTACGACCGGCGTGTAGGGCCCGCCGAGGAACCCGAGCCGCGCGTCGTATTCATAGG
>LUOO01000068.1 GCA_001626765.1 Maritimibacter sp. REDSEA-S28_B5 | reverse complement strand
CAGTCGCGCCAGTGGCCGAGCCGATGAGGGCGGCGCCGGGAGCTTCTTCGGTGGTTTCATACTGAATGACCGACACGTCGGTCGCTTCGCTCACCGGCATCTCGTTGCGCTGCAGGTAGCCACCCGACGCCCAACCGGTCTGGCCGTTGTAGCTCACTTCGCACCATTCGCCGCCCTGAACGCAGCCATTGAGCTCGGCGGTATCGCCGCCAGTGATCACGTCGGCGATCTGGTAGGCCGGGCCGGGGCCCATCCGCAGGTTGAGGTCGGTCACGGCAGTCACCGAGTCAGCGAAAGCGGCGGTGGTGCCGAGCGCCATGAGGGCGGTCGCGCCCATAAGAACGGTCTTTTTCATAACGTATCTCCTTTTCCCGGCGGCGGCGTTCTGCGCCTCGCCTTGTGTGGGGGTAGAACCGGGAGAGGGCGATGAAGGTTCCGACCTTCCTTGAGAATTTCGGGGATTGTTCATATGGACCAGTCAGTTACAGGCAGGATACCGCCGGAATCGAAAACCGGCGGCAAGGCGCCGCCGGTTCCATATGATCCTGTAAAGCACGAAGCAGGTTGCAGGTTCACATCACTGATCGTTTCGTGGCCAAACGGGCCGCCTCAGGCCGCGTGGCTTGCCACATGGGGCCACCAGACCGAGGCGTCATGCGGGTCCAATGCCTGTGCCGAGCGCAGTGTCGTGGTGACGATCTGACCCATGCCGCCGTGAGACTGTTCGAGGACGAGGGACTTGAACCGGTCCAGTGTCTCGGACCGGGCGTCGCCATGGAAGCGCACGAAATGAACCCGGAGGTTCGTGTAGTCCGCTGCATGGGCCATGGGTTCGAGCATCTGCCGGAACACCTGCGCGCGCGTGTCGGGACGACCGGAAAGCCGGTCAAAGCCCGAAAGGGGCGCAGCCCAGGACGCCGCGCCGCCAATGACGGTGATCTCGTCCACACCCGAAACCAGCCGCGCAGATGCCAGCGCGATGTCACCGCCCAGCCCAACGCCCTCGATCGAGAGCGGCAGGTTGCCGAAACGGTGCCGTGCCCAGGTGGTTACGGTCGGAATGTCGAGAACGGTCTCCCCCATCAGCGTCCAGAGGACACGGGCATAATCGTCACGCACCTCCTGGGCAAGGTCACGGAAATCGCCGTCGCGCCGGTCACCGTGGCGTTGCAGGTCCAGCGACACGGCCACCCGTCCCGTGCCCGCGATCAGGTCGAGCAACTGGACGGTGTCCTCGCGTCGCTGACCGAAATCGGGGATGTGAATGGTGATGCCTGTGGGTGCCTCGCCGGTGTCCGGGTTCGGCAGTTTCCAGATGAGGGGAATGTCGTCGAGGCGCGCCTCGTGATAGGGGCGCAGGTAATGGATGCTCGCGGTCATGCCTGATTCCTTTCGCTTTTGCTGAGTCAACGACGCGATTCCCGGATTGGTTTCTTCACGGATTTGGGATGAGCGATTGTTTGCCGTCGATCACTGTAAATCCTACGACCAATCTTCACCAATAATGGAAAGTTTATGACCATTACAGAGCAACGCAACCAACCATCCAACAGGAACTTTATTATTACATTCCAATCCCTTGGCTAATTCCACCTATGGCAGGCACAATCTGTCGCAGGCGCTAAGTGGTCGCCTTATTTTCACTCCGAGACATGGCCGGAAAGGGGAGTTCCGGCCGCGGCGGGTCCGGGTGGTAGCTGGACCGATGAAAGTGGGAGGAATCATGACAGCACGGGTGCTTATCCTTGGCATCGGCAACGTCCTTTGGGCCGACGAAGGGTTCGGCGTGCGCTGCGTCGAGCGGCTCTCGGAACGCTATCGCTTTGGCGAGGAGGTTCTGGTGCTCGATGGCGGGACGCAGGGGCTTTATCTTCTGCCGTTCCTCCAGGAGGCCGAGATCCTGCTCGTGTTCGATGCCATCGACTATGGCCTCGCCCCAGGCACGTTGAAAGTGATCGAGGGGCAGGATGTGCCATCCTTCATGGGCGCAAAGAAGATGTCGTTGCACCAGACCGGGTTTCAGGACGTGATCGCCACCTCGGAACTCATGGGCTATCGCCCCGAGACGCTGATCCTGATCGGTTGCCAGCCCGAAGAACTCGAGGATTACGGTGGCGGCCTGCGGGCCCCGGTCGCCGCCCAGATCGACCCCGCAATCGCGATTGCGCTCGAAAAACTCGCGGCCCTCGGCGTTCACGCCCGACCGGGCAAGGGCGACACCTCGAACCTCGCTGATCCGTCGATCCTGCGCAGCGCCTACGAGGACGGACGGCCTAGCGCGGACGAAGCCTGCCGGATCGGGGACGACCGGTTCTTCCCCGGCTCGGACCGCTTAAAGGAAACCGCCTGATGTGCGTAGGCGTGCCCATGCGGGCGATGACGGTCCATGCCGACACCCTCGCGGCCCTCTGCACCGATGGCGACCGTGAGGAGCTGATCGACCTGTCCCTCGTGGGCCTTGTCGCGCCGGGCACATGGATGCTCACCTTTCTGGGCGCGGCCCGCGAGGTGATCACGGAAGACGAAGCGACCAAGATCAAGGCCGCGCTCGACGGGCTACGGTCGCTCATGGGCGGGGGCGCGCTGGGCGACGCCTTTGCCGATCTTGAGGAAACCGGGCCGCGTCTGCCGCCACATCTGGCCGCCGCCCTCCCAGAAGGAAAGACGACCGCATGACGCTCACCGCCACCGCCCCCGCGCCAAAGACCGTCACGGGCCATCCGCTCGTCGACATGCTGATCACCGAGCGTGCTTACCCGCATCTGACCACGCAGGCGGCGTTCGACGCCTATACCACCGGCGCGGGCGTGCATTGCGTGTTTCTTCCGGGCGAGGCCGCGACGAACCTCGAGACGCCGGACGTTGCCGTCGTTTTGCCGGAGCTGATCATGGCGTTTCAGCGCGCCTTCGATGCCGCCGTGGCCGGGCCCGAGGTGGAAAAGCAGATCAAGGCCGACATCGCATTCCACAAGACGCCGAACCTCGTGTTCTACCGCGACGGACGGGTGATCGGCACCCTGCCCCGGGTGCGCGACTGGAGCGATTACGTCGCCCGTATCCCGGTGATCCTCGCCACACCCACCCCCGAAGCCGACGCCTGAGGAGTCCCCATGTCGAATTTCGTTCTGCCCCCCGTGGGTTTCGGTCCGGGCTCGCAGCCTTTGGGCGAGCGGAAAGCTTTGACCTCACAGGCCTCGACGCGAGAAACCGCGCCTTCATCGCCGAAACGATGGGAGAAGGCGAGGTGTCGATCAAGGTACAGGGTAAGCCCGCACTCAAGATCCAGGAAAGCTGGTTCGCGGGTGTCTGGCTTGTCGCTGGGCATGGGGTGGACCGGATCGACGTGGGTCAGGTGCCGCCCGTGGCGCTGGAGCGCGCCCACCTGCCCCACCGCGCGGGCGAAGGATCGTCGATCAAGGCCCATGACGGGCTGGCCAATGGTCCCGCGATCCTGACCGAGCTTATGGACAAGACCGCAAGCTGGCAGCGGGGCGACGCGCCCCATGTGGTGAACCTGACGCTCCTGCCGCACACGGAAAGCGACCTCGTTTGGCTCGACCGCGCCTTTGGCGAGGGGTCGGTGACGATCCTGTCGCGCGGCTACGGCAACTGCCGGATCACCGCACTCGCCCTGCGGCATCTGTGGCGGGTGCAGTTCTACAATTCAACCGATCAGCTCATTCTCGATACTTTCGAGGTGACCCATGTGCCCGAAGTGGCGCTCGCGGCTGACGTGGACCTTTCCGACAGCGCCGAGCGCATTTCCGAAGTGATCGGAGCGATCTCGTGACCACCTTCGAAGGCAGCTTTCTGGGCGCAAAGGACAAGATCAGCCCGCTCGCCATCATGGAATGCAAGGTCTGCTGGACGCCCTACGACCCGGCCGAAGGCGACGATTTCCGCCAGATCGACGCTGGAACGGCGTTCTTCGACCTGCCCGAGGACTGGTCCTGCCCCAATTGCTCGTCGCCGAAGGAGCAATTCCTCGTGCGCGAGGATCCGGGCAGCGAGGCGATGCGCGAGCGGGCCTGGCTCGACGGTCTGACCGAGCGGCTGGTGTCGGACTTCAACGAAGTCTGGCATTCCAAAATGCGCGACGTGCCCTTGGTGAACAAGGCGCTCCGGGTCGAGGCGGTCGGATGGCGGATGCACGACGGTCGCCCGCTGGGCGTGCTCCTGTCCCCGTGGTTCATGAACCTTGTGATGTTGCCGCGCGTGGACGAGGATTGGTCGGCGCTGGTCGCGGGAGAGAAGGAACTCCAGCACTTCCCCTCGGGCGACTATGAGTTCATCCACAACACCCGCGCGGCGATCGGCGGCTACAAGGCCTGCTCGCTCTTCTCGCCCATGGCCGATTTCACGACGCAGGCGCAGGCGGTGGACGTGGCGCAGGCGGTGATGGTCGAGCTCTTCAGGGACGAAAACCGCGCCGAAACGGACCGCGCCGCCGACATCCGCGAGATGCGGGAGGCAGAGGTTCTGGCCGAGGTCCAGCCCGATGCGGCCGCAGACCAAGATGAGAACACGCCGGCCGCCATGGGCCTTGCGCCCACGCGCCGCCAGCTTCTGACCGCGGGACTCGTCCCGTCCATGCCCAAGGACGCTGCCGAGTGATCCCGCCCCGCCCGCCATACTGGCAGGCCCTGCCACGGCCCGCCCTCGCGACGAGCGAAAACGTCGGGCGGCTGGTCCTTGGGCGGGAGGCGCGCGAGGTGGGGCAACTGATGCCTCGGCTTTTCAACCTGTGCGGTGCCGCGCAGGGGGCGGCGGCACGGCTCGCGCTGGGGCTGTCATCGAGCGAAAGTACGGCGGATCTGACGCAGGAGATTCTCCGCGATCATCTGATGAAACTTTGTCTGACCTGGCCGCGTATGTTGAAGCTGACACCGCGTCCATTGCCTGCCGATTGGCAGGTCGGGGGCGCGGCGTTGCTTTGGGCGTTGTTCGACGGATCGTTCCCCGACACGCCCGAGGCCCTTGACGCGGCGTTGGATAGGGGGCGGGGAATCGCCCCGGTTTTTTCCGCGCTGCGAGAGTCCATTCGTCCCGGACTGGGGGCAGCGCCCGCGCTGCCCCTGCCCACGAGTGAGACGGTGTTCGTAACGAGTTCTCTGGAGAACTCGGTCGCCGCGAGGCAGGTGTCACACCCTGTCCTCCGTGCGACCGAGGCGCTCCGGGGGCGCGACCTTTACTGGCGCGCACTGGCGCGTGTCTTTGACCTCGCCGATGCGGCCCTTGGGCGGATGCCCGCACCACGCAAGGTCGGCGCGGGACGCGCCGTGGTTCCCGCCGCACGCGGGGCCTATGCGGTCGAGGCAACTGTCCAAGACGGCCTGGTGACGTCGTTCCGCCGGGTGACACCCACTGATCACCTGCTTGCCGATGGTGGAATCCTGATGTCCACCTTGGCCGGACTTTCTGCTAGCGATAGGGACATGATCCCGCTCGTTCTCGACATTCTCGATCCCTGCGCTCCCCTCGACATCCGGCCTCGAATGGCCAGGGAGATGGCCGATGCATGAAATGTCCCTTGCCGAAGGTATACGCGGCATCATCGTAGACGCGGCGAGGCGCAACAACGCGCCCCGGATTACCCGGGTCCGGGTCGAGATCGGGCGTTTCGCAGGTGTCGAGAAAGAGGCGCTCGCCTTTGCCTTCGACGTGGTGATGCGAGGCTCGCCCGCCGAGGGCGCCGAGCTCGTGATGATCGACCTGCCGGGACAGGCGCTATGCTTTGACTGCGGCGAGGTCGTGGAAATCGAAAACCGTCTGGACCCCTGCCCCGCCTGTGCGGGCACGCGGCTCATGCCGCAGGGGGGCGACGACATGCGGATCAAGGATCTGGAGGTAGCCTGATGTGCACGGTTTGCGGATGCGGGGATGCGAAGGTGGAGGGGCATGACCAAGGGCATTCCCATGACCACCACCACGACCACGGGCATGATCATTTTCTTGACCACGCTCATTCCCACGATGACGGGCATCACCATGATCACCACCACGACCATTCCCACGTCCATCACCATGGCGATGACGTCCATTATGGCAGGGGCGCGGCCGGCGTCGACGTGGCGGGCATGAGCCAGTCGCGCCTCATCGAGATCGAGACCGGCATCCTGTCGAAGAACGACCGTTACGCCGCCGCGAACCGGACGGCACTGGCGGACAGGGGTATCCTCGCCGTGAATCTCGTCTCCTCCCCCGGCTCGGGCAAGACGACGCTCCTGTGCCGGACCATTGAGATGCTTGGGAACCAGCCACTCGCCGTGATCGAGGGCGACCAGCAGACCGCGAACGACGCCGACCGGATCCGGGCCACGGGCGCGCGCGCCATTCAGGTGAACACCGGCAAGGGCTGCCACCTCGACGCCCATATGGTCGGCCACGCGATGGAACACCTCGACCTCGCCCCTGCCTCGATGCTCTTCATCGAGAACGTCGGCAACCTCGTCTGCCCCGCCTCCTTCGATCTGGGCGAGGAGGCAAAAATCGCGATCCTGTCCGTGACCGAGGGCGAGGACAAGCCGCTCAAATACCCCGACATGTTCACGGCGGCGAAAATCGCGCTCCTGAACAAGATCGACCTCGCGCCCCACTGCGACGTGGACCTCGACCTCTACGAGGCGAACCTCCGGCGCGTGAACCCGACGATCGAGATCATCCGCACCTCGGCCCGCACCGGCGAGGGGATAGAGGCATGGCTCGGCTGGTTGCGCGACCGACTGGACGCCAGATCTCGCACGAAGGCGGCGGAGTGATGGGCCGGACCCTGCCCACCGTTCTGCTGATCGACGACGAACCCCATTCGCTCAACTCCATGCGGATGGCGCTCGAGGACGACTTCGACTGCCTTCTCGCGAGCAATGCCGCCGAGGCGCGGCAGATGATGGCGGACAACTACGTTCAGGTGATCCTCTGCGACCAACGGATGCCGGGCGGCACCGGGGTCGAGTTCCTGTCCGAGGTGCGCGAGCAATGGCCGGAAACCGTGCGCATCATCATCACGGGATACACTGAACCCAATGACATGATCGCGGCGATCAACGAGGCCGGCATCTACCAGTTCGTGACGAAACCCTGGCACCCCGAGCAACTGCTCATGGTCGCGCGGGGGGCGGCAAAGCTGTTTCAACTCACCCGCGACCATGATCGGATGACGCTCGAAGCGCGGTATCTGCAGAACACGGCGGAAACCAAGCTCGAGAAGCAACGCGCGGCGCTGCGCGAGGGGCTGGGGTTCGAGAACGTGCTGCGCGCGCCCAATTCGCCCATCAACCACGTGATCGACATGGCGCGGCAATACGCGAGCTTTGACGTCCCTGCCCTTCTGGTGGGCGAACCCGGCGTGGGCAAGGTCCAGATCGCGCGGGCGATGCATTACACCTCGCTCCGGTCCGAGCGTCCGTTCTTTGAACTGAACTGCGCCGGCCTGTCGGATCAGATGATACAGGCGGAACTCTTCGGCGCGAAACGCGGCGCGTTGCCGGGGCTCAACTCCAACAAGATCGGGCTCTTGCAGAAAACTGACCGGGGCACCCTGTTTCTCAATGGCGTCGACACGCTGTCGCCCAAGCTCCAGATCGAGTTGCTGCGCGTCGTCCAAGAGGGCGCGTTCCAGCCCATCGGCGGGCACGAGACGCTGACCACCAACACCCGGCTGCTGTCCGGGAGCCACGTCGACCTGCGCGCCGCCGTCGCTGACGGCAAGTTCCGCCCGGACCTCTACTATGCGCTCTCGACCGCCGAGATCCTCGTGCCGCCGCTGCGCGCCCGGCCCGGCGACATCGCGGTCATGGCGCAGCACATCCTTTTCGACGTGGCGCAGGAGCATGGCAAGACCGTGCACGGCATCTCGGAACCGGCGCTCGAATTTCTGGAAAATTACGACTGGCCCGGCAACACGCGGGAGCTTGAGAACGAGGTCACGCGGATGATGATTTTTGCGCAGGACCGCGTGCTGGGGCCGGAGCTTATCTCGCGCCACATCCTGCAGGCCGATCCATCGAACGAGGGCGCGGATCGCCGCGCGGACCAAGTGCTGACCGGCGACGGCAGCCTCAAGGACCGCGTCGAGCTTATCGAAATGCGCATCCTGCGCGAAACGTTGACTCGGCTCAGATGGAACAAGAGTCGCGCGGCCGCCGAACTGGGCCTGTCCCGCGTCGGCCTGAGGGCGAAACTCGACCGCTACGGCATCACCCAACCACAACGACAGGAGCACTGACCATGTGTCTCGGTATCCCCGGCCAGATCGTCGAAATCACCGACGCCAATCGCATGATGGCCATGGCGGATGTGTCCGGTGTCCGGCGCGAGGTGTCGCTTGCCCCGGTTATGCCTACCTCCGGCGACCTGACCGAGGTGATCGGAGAATGGGCGCTCATCCACGTGGGCTTTGCCATGGCGATCATCGACGCGGACGAGGCAGCGGAAACGCTCGCGGCCCTGCGCGGGCTGGGCGAGGCACAGGAAACGCTCGAAGCGATGGCCGAAGGCGCCAAGGCGCTGGGGGAACGCGCATGAGATACGTTCAGGAGTTTCGCGACCCCACGACCGCCAAGGTGCTGTTGGCCGAGATTGCCCGCGTGGCCGACCAGATCGGCGCGACACCCGAGAAGCCTGTCCACATCATGGAAATCTGCGGCGGCCACACCCATGCGATCTTTCGCTACGGTCTCGACCGCCTGACCCATCCGGGGATCGAATTCATCCACGGCCCCGGCTGCCCGGTCTGCGTGCTCCCCATGGCGCGCGTTGACGAATGTGTCGAATTGGCCCAGCAGCCCGGCGTGATCTTTTGCACCTTCGGCGACGCCATGCGCGTACCGGGGACGAAGAAATCGCTGATGCAAGCCAAGGCCGACGGCTGCGACATTCGCATGGTTTACTCGCCCCTTGATGCGCTGGAACTGGCGCGGCGCAATCCCAATCGCGAGGTGATCTTCTTCGGCCTCGGGTTCGAGACGACGACGCCCTCCACCGCGCTCACGATCCAGCAGGCGGCGCGCGAGGGGCTCACGAATTTCACCGTGTTCTGCAACCACATCACCGTGCCACCGCCGATCAAGGCGCTCTTGGATGACCCGCACATGGTGCTCGACGGCTTTGTCGGGCCGGGCCATGTCTCCATGGTCATCGGCATCCACCCCTATGACTTCATCGCGCGCGATTACGGCAAGCCCATCGTGGTCGCAGGATTCGAGCCGCTTGATCTGCTCCAGTCCGTCCTGATGGTCCTGATTCAGATCCGCGATGGCCGGGCCGAGGTCGAAAACCAGTATTCCCGGATCGTGCCGGAACACGGCAACCCCGTCTCCATCGCCGCAATAGAGGACGTCTACGAAAAGCGCCCCTCCTTCGCATGGCGGGGCTTGGGCGAAATCGACGAATCCGGCCTGCAGATCCAGGCG
Organism: Maritimibacter sp. REDSEA-S28_B5; assembly: GCA_001626765.1. Taxonomy (GTDB): domain Bacteria; phylum Pseudomonadota; class Alphaproteobacteria; order Rhodobacterales; family Rhodobacteraceae; genus Maritimibacter. The sequence continues at coordinate 9,283 of LUOO01000068.1, read as the reverse complement.
AAATACGCGGCCTTCGACGCAGAAGCGAAATTCGGCATCGGCTACGGCGCGGAAGTGGCGCGCGAGGTCGAAGAACCCGATGGCTGCGCCTGCTCCCAAGTCATGACGGGCCGGATCAAGCCCATCGCCTGCCCGCAATTCGGGCAGTGTTGCACGCCAGAAATGCCGCTGGGCGCGCTCATGGTGTCGTCCGAGGGCGCTTGTGCGGCCTACTACCAGTACGGCGGCGGTCGCCCGCTGGAGGCTGCGGAATGAAGGACACGGCGAGCGTTCAGAAACCGGCCCGCAAGCCCCTGCGCGACACCTGCGTCACCATCGCCCATGGCGGCGGCGGCAAGGCGATGCGCGACCTGATCGAAAGCGTCTTTACTGACGTCTTCCAACCCGACGCGATGGAGGATCAGGCGCGGCTCACCTCGGAGGCGCTGGCCACCCCCGGCGCGCGCCTCGCCATGACCACGGACAGCTTCGTCGTCACGCCCGTCGAGTTTCCCGGCGGCGACATCGGCAAGCTCGCGATCTGCGGCACGGTCAACGACCTCGCCGTCGGCGGCGCAAGTCCACTCTGGCTTTCGGCGGCCTTCATCATCGAGGAGGGAACCGAGATCGCGCTCCTGCGCCGGATCGTGGCGACCATGAAGGCCGAAGCGGACAAGGCCGGCGTGCGGATCGTGACGGGGGATACCAAGGTGGTCGGGCGCGGCTCGGCTGATCAGGTGTTCATCACCACGACCGGCGTGGGCGTGATCCCGCCGGGCCGCGACCTGCGCGCAGAACACATCCGCCCCGGCGATGTGGCCATCGTGAACGGGGTGCTGGGCGACCACGGCGCCTGCATCCTCGCCGCCCGTGGCGACATGGCGCTGTCTTCGGCACTGGTGTCCGACTGCGCCGGGCTGGGGCACTTGATGCAGGCGGTGCTGGCGGCCGCCCCGAACGCGCGGGCCGCGCGAGATTGCACCCGCGGTGGACTCGCCTCGTCGCTCAACGAAATGGCCGAGGCCTCGGGGCTCGCCATCGAGATCGAGGAAGAGGCGCTGCCGCTGCGGGACGAGGTCAGGGGAACCTGTGAAATCCTCGGACTGGACCCGCTCTACCTCGCCAACGAAGGGCGCCTCGTGGTCTTCGTCCCCGAAGCCGAAGCCGAGGTCACCCTCGCCGCCATGCGCGCGCTGCCCGAGGGCGAAGGCGCCTGCATCGTCGGCCGCGCGCGCGAGGGCCGCCCGGGTCAGGTCACCATGCGCACGCTCTACGGCGGGGCGCGGATCGTGGACATGCTCGTGGGTGAACAGCTGCCCCGAATCTGCTAAGTTCCGCGCAAGGCCGCACAAATGCTGTAGGCGCTGTGCATTCCCGGCTCTGTTACCCACTCCGCAACCGGGCTATGAGCAGATCATGCCCACCGCCGTCGGAACCGCACAACCAGTCACGGACCCCAGTCCCCGCGCGCTCGCCTACCCGGCGTTCCGGCGCTATTACATCGGCGCGGTCTGCGGCACCAACGGTGGCTGGATCACGCGCATCCTGCTCTCCTGGCTCGCCTGGGACTTGACGCGGTCGGCCACCTTCGTCGGCGTCATCGCGATGACGAGCCTTCTGCCGGTCGCATTCTTCGGCCCCATCTTCGGCGCGATCGTGGATCGCATGTCGATCCGTGTCGCGATGGCACGGGTGGCGATGTTTCTCGTCACCATCCCGGCGATCCTTCTGGTCCTCGTCTGGGCCGGGGTGCTGACCCCACTGACGCTGTTCCTTCTGGCCGCCACCTTCGGCACCGTGATGTCGGCCTATCACCCGATCCGCCAGTCGCTCGGTCCCCGGTTGGTCGAGCCGCCCGCCATCGGATCGGTCGTCGCGCTGGGCGCGCTCAACTTCAACGTGGGTCGCCTGTTTGCCCCTGCCGTGGGCGGGGCGATGATCGGGGCCTGGGGCGTGATTCCGGCGGCGGTGCTCGGCGTCCTGATGGCGCTGCCCAACGCGCTCATCGCGCGCACGCTCGAACCGCGCGAACACGGCGTCAGGGCCGAGGGTGGCTTTCGCGCGGATCTGGCCGAGGGCTTCCGCGTGGTCTGGCAACGCTGGCCGATCCGCCGGTCAATCCTTCTGGCCGTCGCGGCGCTGGGACTGATCCGGGGCATCGCCGAGATCCTGACGCTGGTCGCGGACGGTCAGTTTGGCATGGGTGCCCGCGGTCTGGGTCTCTTGACCTCGGCGGTGGGAGGCGGGGCGCTTGTGGCCGCCGTGTTCCAGATTTTCGCGGGCGAGCGGCTTCTGCGCCAACGCGGTCTGCGCTTCGCGGTGATCGCGGTGGGTTTCGCAGGTGTGCTCGGCATGGCCCATGCGCCGAATTTTGCATTTGCCATGGTGGCGGCGACGCTCGTGGGGTTCACCTCGACCTACGTGGGTGTGTCGCTTCAAATCGGCCTGCAGGCACGGCTCGAGGACGAGCTTCGGGGCCGTGTCATGTCGATCTGGATGCTGGCCAATACCGCCGCCACGGCGCTCGCCGCCTTCGCGCTCTCGGGGTTGACCGACTGGATCGGGCTGCCCTTGGGCACGACCTATGTCACGATTGCCTGCGGGATCGCCGTCACGCTCCTGTGGCTCTGGCCCACCGAGCGCGACTGAGCGCGCGCCCTTTCATCTTTCCGGCAAATACGCAGAACGCAACGGCGCCACCCGTGCTGCATCCGGCCAAGTCTACTCAGCTGCCTTGTCCAAGAACCCGCCCGACTGACGCGACCAGAGGTCAGCATAGATCCCGTCACGGGCGAGCAACTGCGCATGGGTCCCGACCTCGGCCACCCGGCCCGCGTCAAGCACGACGATCCGGTCCATGTGGGCAATGGTGGACAGCCGGTGCGCGATGGCGATCACCGTCTTGTCGCCCATGATCTCGTAAAGCGTTTCCTGAATGGCCGCCTCGACCGCACTGTCCAGAGCACTCGTCGCCTCGTCCAGCACGAGAATGGGCGCGTCTTTCAGGATGGCACGGGCAATGGCGATGCGCTGGCGTTGACCGCCCGAGAGTTTCACGCCCCGTTCCCCCAGATGCGCGCCATAGCCCTCGCGCCCATCGGCATCGACCAGATCACGAATGAAGTGATCGGCCTCCGCCCGCTCCGCCGCCCGGATGAGCGCCGACTCGTCGGCCTCGGGATCGCCATACAAAATGTTATCCCGCGCAGAGCGGTTGAACATCGCGGTGTCCTGCGTGACCATGCCTATGGCCGCGCGCAGGCTGTCCTGGGTAACGAGGCGAATGTCCTGCCCGTCGATCAGGATGCGCCCCTCCTCGGGGTCGTAGAGCCTCAGGAGCAGCGAGACGAGCGTCGACTTCCCCGCCCCGGACGGGCCGACGATGGCCAGCTTCTCGCCCGGCGCGATGGTCAGGTCGATGCCCTGCACCCCGCCCTTGAGACGCCCATAGGCAAAGCCCACGCCATCGAACCGGATTTCGCCCTTGTCGAGACGCAAGGGAGTCGCGCCCTCGGCGTCCGCGAGCCGCCGGTCGGGGGTCAGCGTGCGCATCCCGTCCTCGATCTCCCCGATGTCGCGGTAAAGCCCCATGAGGGCGAAGCTGACCCAGCCGGTCATCTGCGCCAAGCGCACCGCGATGGTGCCCGCAGACACGATGTCGCCCTCGGTCGCCCCGCCGTCCTGCCAGGCGATGAGCGTGCCGCCGACCAGCAGCACCGGCAAGAGCCCCGCCAGCGACATGAGTGTGAGCCGGAACGTCGCGGCCAGCTGGCCGAAGTCGATCACGGCGGAGCGGAAATTCTTGACCGCACCCAGCGCCGAATTGTCCTCGTGCCCCGCGCGGGCAAAAAGCTTCACGGTGCGGATGTTGGTGATCGTGTCCACGACCTTGCCCGTCACCACGGCCCGCGTCGCGGCCCGTGTCTTGGACTTGGCCCGGATACGCGGGATGAAGTAGCGGATCACGGCACCATAGGCGACCATCCACGCCACGAACACCGGCAGCAGCCACAGGTCGATCGACGCGACGAGCAGCATCGCCCCGATGATGGACGCGAGCGCAAAGAACACCACGTTGATCGTCTCGACCACGAGGTCCGTCATCGCGTTCGATGTCTGCGCCTGTTTCTGCGCGAGCCGCCCGGCGAAGTCGCTGTCAAAGAAATCGACCGACTGGGTGAGAAGCCAGCGATGGAGCCGCATGGTCACGAGGGGCGAAATCGCCGGCGTCACCACGACCGAGGTCATGAGGTTGGAAAAGCCGAAGACCAGCGGACGGATAAGGATGAAGAACCCCAGCGCGAGCGCGAAGAGTCCATAGTTGGCGGTGGAGAAGAAATTCTCCTGCCCGGTCGCGACCACCCCGTCGATGACCCGCCCCAACACCCAGGCGGTCCCCGTTTCGGACAGCCCCGCTAGGGCCGAGGCAAAGGCTGCGACGATCAGAACGGGCCATGCGCCCTTCAAAGTCCAGCGCACGAAGGACATGAGCGTGCGCGGCGGCGGGCCTTCGGCAGGGCGGAAGGGGTCGATCAGGTTGGCAAGTTTCACGTGTCGTCTCTCCTGTTCCCAACCTGCGCATCTGCCCGCCCCGCGTCCAGCCGCAGCCACGCACAAGGCCGCGAGGCCGCCCGCGCCGGATGCACATAGGGTCACGCTTCGAACGGCGGTTCCCGTCGGAAACGCGGACCACGGACCGGTGGTTCAACCCGAAGCAGGTCAGTCGCCCAGAAAACCGCCAGACTGCCGCGCCCAAAGGCTGGCATAGACGCCACCCAACGCAAGGAGTTCCTCGTGGCTGCCGTCCTCGATCACCCGGCCCTCGTCCATCACGACAATCCGGTCCATGGCGGCGATGGTGGACAGGCGGTGCGCGATGGCGATCACCGTCTTGCCCTCCATCATGCCGTAGAGCGTCTCCTGAATGGCCGCCTCGACCTCGCTGTCCAAGGCGCTCGTCGCCTCGTCCAGCACGAGGATCGGCGCGTCCTTCAGCATGACGCGGGCAATCGCGATCCGCTGGCGTTGCCCGCCCGACAGCTTGACCCCGCGTTCACCCACATAGGCGTCGTAGCCCCGCCGCCCGCGCGGGTCCTCGAGCGTGGCGATGAAGCGCTGCGCCTCGGCCTTCTTCGCCGCTGCCTCCATCGCGGCCTCGCTCGCCTCGGGCTTGCCGTAAAGGATGTTCGCGCGGACCGAGCGGTGGAGGAGCGAGCTATCCTGCGTCACCATGCCAATGGCCTTGCGCAGGCTGTCCTGCGTGACCGCCCCCACGTCCTGCCCGTCGATGGTGATGCGCCCCGCCTCGGCATCGCGGAACCGAAGGAGTAGACCCACGAGCGAGGATTTCCCGGCGCCGGAACGACCGACGAGGCCGACCTTCTGCCCGGCGGGAATGGTCAGGCTGACATCGTCCAGCCCACCGCGCCCCTTGCCGTAATGGTGCGTGACATCCTCGAACCGGATCTCGCCCCGCTCGACGACGAGCGCGGGCGCGTCGGGCGCGTCCACCACCGCATGGGGCACGGCGAGCGAGCGCAGCCCCTCGCGGATCACGCCCGCATGTTCGAAGAACCGGATCGCGACCCACATGAGCCAGCCCGACATGCCCGTGAGCCGGAGCGTGAGCGCCGAGGCGGCTGCAACGTCCCCCACCGTCACCCGGCCATTGGTCCACAGGACCAGTGCCGGACCCAGCATCCCCACCATGAGCGCGCCATTGAGCAGGTTCTGCCCGATGCCCATCTCGCTCATCAGCCGGAGGAAACGCTGGAACCGCAGCCGGTGCCGCTTCATGGCAGAGAGGACATAGCGTTCTTCGGACGCGCCATGGCCAAAGAGCTTGACGGTCTCGATATTGGCATAGGCATCGACGATCCGCCCGGTGACGAGCGAACGCGCGTCCGACCACTTCTCGCTCGCAGCCCCCACGCGCACCGAGATGTTCCAGGTGTAGCCGACAAACCCGGCTACCCAGAACACCATCGGAATGGCCAGGAGCGGGTCCATGTCACCCACGATGATGATGGCCGACACGACATAGACGGCGGCATACCAGAGCGCCTCGAAGACCATGAAGACGCTGTCCTCGACGGCGGGGCCAAGCTGCATGACGCGATTGGACAGCCGCCCGGCAAAGTCGTTCTGAAAGAATCCCATCGACTGGCCCAGCATGTGCTTGTGCGCCCGCCAGCGCACCTGATCCTGCATCGCGCCCGCGAGGATCTGTTCGAGCATCAGGGAGTTGAGAAAGATCACGGCGGGCCGGACCAGCAGCACCGCCAACCCGGCGGCCGCCAGTTCCAGACCGTGGGACGACCAGAACCCCGCCGTGTCGCCCGACTGGATCAGATCCACGACCCGGCCCATATAGGCGATGATCAGCGTCTCGGACACGGCCACGATCAGCCCGGTGACAGCCATCCAGCCGAGGTAGGGCCAAAAGTTGCCAAGGTGGCTTCTGACATAGGGCCAGATGCGGTCGGGCGGCGTCGTCTCGTTGAACCGGACGAAGGGATTCACGCGGGTTTCAAAGAACCGGAAGATCATGGGACGGGCTTTCAAGACGGGTCAGCCGGAGCGGTGCGGGGAAACTGGCTGAGGGGAGTTGAATGGATGCGGGGGCCGCGCTTGGCCCGACAGGAGATCGGGCTCGTTCAGCCGAAGCTCGGAATCCTGTCTGTGCGCATCGTCATCTCCATCTTGCTGCGAAAGGCATAGACCGAAACGACCGGCCTGTCATCCCCTTGGTGGTCTTTTGAACAACGGGCCGTCGCGGTGCCTAGGCACGCAGGGCGGCGAGCACTTCGTCCGCCGCTGCCGTCGGGGACATTCGGCCCGCTGCCACGCCGTCACCCAGCCGTTCGACCAGCGCGCGCACCTCGGGATCGGACCGAAGCCGGCCCAGAAGTCCCGCGCGCAGATCCTCCATGAACCAATGCCGCGCCTGTTCGGCCCGGCGTTTGTCCCAATGCCCGCTCTCGCGCCGCCAGTCGGCCAGCGTCTCCATCGCCTCCCACGCGTTTTCCAGCCCGTCATGCGTCACGGCGGAGACCGTCATCGCCTTGGGAAAGCCCTCTGGGTCATAAGGACGTTTGCGCAGGAGCCGCAGTGCCCCGGAATAGTCGGCGCAGGTGCGCGTGGCGGTGGATTTGAGGTCGCCATCCGCCTTGTTCACGAGGATGATGTCGGCCATCTCCATGATCCCGCGTTTGACACCCTGAAGCTCGTCACCACCGGCGGGTGCCAGCAGCAGCAGAAAGAGATCGGCCATTTCGGCCACCATCGTCTCGGACTGGCCCACGCCCACGGTTTCGATGAGCACCACATCAAAGCCCGCCGCCTCGACGATCGCGACGGCCTCCCGCGTGCGCCGCGCCACGCCGCCCAGTTGCGACTGTGCGGGCGACGGGCGGATGAAAGCCTCGGGACGGCGGGACAGTTGTTCCATCCGGGTCTTGTCGCCAAGGATCGAGCCACCGGACCGTGCGCTCGACGGGTCAACCGCCAGCACGGCGACGCGCAGCCCGCGTTCGATCAGGAACATTCCGAAGGCCTCGATAAAGGTCGATTTGCCCACGCCGGGCGTGCCCGACAGGCCAATCCGCAACGCCTGACGGTCCGCACCCTTCAGCGCCTCGATCAGCGCGACCGCGTCGGCCCGATGATCAGCGCGCGCGCTTTCCACCAACGTGATCGCGCGCGACAGCGCCCGGCGTTCTCCGGCCATCACCCGTTTCGCGAGATCGTCCACGTCCATCGGCCCCTCCATCCCGGCCGTCTTGCCGCGTGGAGGCCGGGTTGTCCACCGGGTATTGACCACGATCCACGCGCCGCGCGTCCATGGGCACAAGCATGTCCGCACAAAGCGACAGGCGGCACGTCGGCCTTTGCAGACGAGACGCCCCATTGCCCGCCCCGCCCGCCTGTCCGATAAGACCCACATGACCCCACTACCGATAGACGACGCCCTTCCTGACCTGCTCGCGGCCCTCGCCGCGCATGGCCGGGCCGTGCTCATGGCCCCGCCCGGCGCAGGCAAGACGACGCGCGTGCCCTTGGCCCTGCTGCCAGAAACCAGGGGCTGGATCGTCATGCTCGAACCCCGCCGCATCGCTGCCCGTGCCGCCGCCGAGCGCATGGCCTCGACCTTGGGCGAAGAGGTCGGCGCGACCGTCGGCTACCGCATCCGGGGCGAGGCCAAGGTCTCCAAGACCACCCGGATCGAAGTGGTGACCGAAGGCATCCTGACCCGGATGATCCAGTCCGACCCGGGCCTCGAGGGCATCGGCGCGCTCATTTTCGACGAGTTTCACGAGCGGTCGCTGAACGCTGACTTGGGTCTCGCGCTCGCGTGGGAGGCACGGCAGGCGCTGCGCGAAGACCTCATGCTGGTCGTCATGTCCGCGACGCTCGACGCGGGGCCGGTGGCGGCGCTGCTCGACGATGCCCCTGTCGTGACCTCCGAGGGTCGTGCCTTTCCGGTTGAGACGCGCTGGCTTGACACGCCGCTCAGACGTGAAGAGCGGTTCGACGTCAGCGCGACCCAGCTTGTGGAAAAGGCGGTGGCCGAGACTCAGGGGGGCGTCCTCGTCTTCCTGCCCGGCGAAGGCGAAATTCGCCGCGTCCAATCCGCCCTCAAGCTGCCCGCCGACTGCCACATCCACCCGCTCTTCGGCGCCATGGACCTGTCCGCCCAGCGCGCCGCGATCCGGCCCGCCGCGCAGGGACGCAAGGTCGTGCTCGCAACCTCCATAGCCGAAACCTCGCTCACCATCGAAGACGTGCGCGTGGTCGTTGACACGGGCCGCGCCCGTCGCGCCCGCTTCGACCCCGGCTCGGGCATGTCGCGGCTGGTCACGGAACGCGTGAGCCGGGCCGAGGCCGACCAGCGCCGGGGTCGCGCGGGCCGGGTTGCGGCGGGCACCGCCTACCGCATGTGGACCAAGGGGGAGGAAGGGGCGCTTCCCGGCTTTCCCCCGGCGGAAATCGAGGTCGCGGACCTCGCCCCCCTCGCTCTGGAACTCGCGCTCTGGGGTGCGGGCGACGGCGAGGGACTGGCGTTCCTCACGCCCCCCAATCCGCAGGTGCTGGCCGAGGCGCGCGGGCTGCTCACGGCGCTGGGGGCGCTCAAGGACCGGCATATCACCGACCACGGCAAGGCGCTCGTCCGCCTGCCGCTGCACCCGCGCCTCGCCCATATGCTGACCGTCGCGGGCAAGGGAGCGGCCGATCTCGCCGCGCTCCTCTCCGACCGCGATCCCCTGCCCCGCTCCGCACCCTCGGACCTCACCCTGCGCCTCGC
>LUOO01000067.1 GCA_001626765.1 Maritimibacter sp. REDSEA-S28_B5 | reverse complement strand
GGCCAGATGAGGCGCCGGAGCAGCGGCCCACGACCGGGAAGCGCATCGTAATCGACCTCGTATCGGCGCGGGCGGCGGTTGTCGAAGGTGACGAGCACGTTCGGCCCGGACTTGATCTCGTGCATCGCGCGATAGGGCAGGTTGTCGACCGAACCGCCGTCGGCCAACATGCTGCCGGTCCCGTCGAAGAACGGGGGCAGCGCGCCGGGAATGGCCGAGGAGGCGCGGATCGCCTGCCAGAGCGGCCCGCGCCGGATGATCTTCTGGCTGTTGTCGGACAGGTCGGCGGCGACGGCGTAGTAGGGGACCCAGAGGTCCTCGATCAGCACATCGGTGAAATGCTTGCGCAGGTAGCGGTCGAAATGAGTGTGGTCGAGCAGGCCATAGCGCGGAACACTGAGTTTGCCGAGCGCCTTGCCCTTGACGAAGATTTCGTTGGTCTGGCGGTCGATGTCTTTAGCGTCGAGCCCCATGGCGAAGGCTCCGCTCATCGCGCTGCCCACACTGGTGCCGCCGAAGATGTCAAAGCTGGTGCCCGCTGCACGGAAGACATCGTAAACGCCGGTATGGATCGCGCCGAGCGCGCCGCCCCCGGCCGCCACGAAACCGCGCGCCTGACCGGTAAGAAACCGGGCGAGCCGGTCGTAATCGTCGGTCGATCCCTGCGCGACATGATGGTGGAGGAAGGCGGGCCGGAGGTCGATCTGTGCGGCGGTGCCCTGGGCTTTGGTCGTGCCGGGCGGGTGCAAGAGAACGAGGCGGTGCTGTCGCGGCTCGACCATGTTGCGCGCGAGTTGTTCCAGGTCGGAAAGCGGCGCCGGGGTGCCGGCGGCGGTGACGGTCAGGATGAGATCAGCTTGCGCCACGATCCGGCGCGACCAGTCCGGGTCGGCGGGATCGGCAACGAAGAGAACGGGGTGGCTGCCGGACTCGACCGCGTTGAGCCAATCCGCGGCGTCGGTGGAATCGAGATCGGTGATCGTCGCGGGCCGGTCGGCGGAGGTGACGACCGTCGCCGGGCCACGGGTCGAGAGCGACGCGGTGAGAGCAGCAACGAAGCCCGGCAGCAGGTTCGGGTCCCCCCCGGCCAGGATCGCGATGGTGGTCGCGGGGGCCGGAGTGTGGTCCTGCGCGACGCGCGCGTTGGTCCGTTCGAGCCGAAGCGCCAGATCCTCGGCGATGGACTGGGCGATGCGGGGGTGGCGGGCGCAGAGCGTCGCGTATTGGGCGCGGTCGATCCGGATCACGATGCTGTCGCGGTCGGCGATGACCGAAGCGGTGCGTTCACCGCGCGTGAGAAAGGCCATTTCCCCGACCGTTTGTCCGGGATGAATCGAGGCGAGCTTGACGCCGTCGCGTTCAATCCTAAGTCGCCCGGACCGCAGGAGAAAGAAATCCTCCGCCGTGTCGCCCTGCCGGATCAGCCGCTCGCCACGGGCGAGGCGCCGGGTTGCATCGGGAAGGTCGGATTCTGCGTGCCGGAGAAGGATGTCAAACAGGTGGTTGCCCTGCGACGGCGCAGGAAGAACAGGAATCGTGGAAGTCATTTTCGAAAGCTCACCTCAGGTCAGGTGAGACTAGCGGTCTGAAACGCGGCTGTAAAACTGACGTTGGGTCATCTTTCCGTGTGATCGGAGCCGGTTCATGGGGGCAGGGAAGGGGGCAGGCGCATGTTCCGGTGTTGCGTCAGGCGACGGCGCGCGGCGCGTCGTTTTTGGTGTTCGCCCTGAGTATGCCCATCGTTTCATTGAGAATTTTGGTGTCTTGTGTCAGGTCCTGCCTCGCGAGCGTGGTTTGCTCGCGCGTGGCGGTGTTGCGTTGCGACGATTCGTCGAGGTGGGTGAGCGAGGCGTTCAGATCCGAGAGACCGCGTGCCTGTTCTACTGCTTTGGGGGCCACGTCGCTCATGCCGGCGGCGATGGTTCCGACTTTGGAGAGGATCGCGCCCGGCAGGTCGCCCGCCTCGCCTCGTTGGCGTAGGCGAAGCGCATGCCGGTTCGTCATCGCGACGTTGGCGGTCGTGAGCAAAGCAAAGACAAGAAGCGGCAGTTTCCACGCGATTTTCGGTTTGAACAATTGGGTCCCTGCCGCGAGCGGTTGTCGATGACCCAAGGCTGAAATCTCAACGATTTCTTGCCGCTTACCGCTTGCTCAAAAAAATATATGTCCTGCACAGCGCCGACTGTGGATCGCGTTTTCATGGCGAGGATTTGGTGGAGTCGAGGGGGATCGAACCCCTGACCTCGTCATTGCGAACGACGCGCTCTCCCAACTGAGCTACGACCCCAACGGCGTGGTAAATGGCCTTTTCCGCGTCCCCTGTCAAGCGGCCAGAAGACGCGAATGTCAGCTTGCAGGCCGGGATTTCGCGCGCACGAAGTCCTCGATGGAACGCGCGGGCATGGCGCCGGCCTGACGGGCAACTTCGCGCCCGTTCTGGTAGAGGATGAGGGCCGGAATGCCGCGGATGTTGGCCTTGGCCGAGACCTTGGGAAAGTCCTCGGTGTTGATCTTGGCAAAGCGGGCGACGCCCGTCAGCGCCTGCGAGGCCTTCTGGAACTCGGGCGCCATCATCCGGCAGGGGCCGCACCAGGGTGCCCAGTAATCGACCACGAGCGGCACTTCGTCGGTCCTTGATGCCTTTTGCAGCGTGGCGGGGTCGATCTCGCGCACCTTGCCGTCGACAAGCCGGGCACCGCAGGTGCCGCATTTCGGCCCCGCAGTGAGCCGGTCGGACGGCACGCGGTTGACTGCGCCGCAGTCGAGGCAGGTCAGCTTGAGAGATTGGGCCATTGCGCGGCTCCCATGAATAACATTCGTTTCATCGAATATGTAGGTGGACGCGCGCATGGGTCAAGGCTGCAGGCCCGAGAGTATCCTGGCGACTTCATGCCGAGCGGCTTTTGTCATAAACGTCGCTTGCCCGACAAGGGCGCGGGGGCCGAATGACATGAATGCGGACAATCACTTCGACATCGTGGTGCTGGGCGCGGGGCCGGCGGGGGCGGCGGCGGCGAAACGCGCCGCCGATCTGGGCCTCTCCGTCGCGCTCATCGACCGGGCAGTGTTTCCCCGGCACAAGCTCTGCGGGGCGCTGATCAGCCCCCGCGCGCTTGCCGCGATCTTGGATGTCCACGGGGTGTCCCTGCCTGACGAAGCCTGCCTCACCTCACGCAGGGTCGCCTTCAAATGGCAGGGCGAAGTCCTGCGCGAGATCGACGCGCCCTATCCGCTGACCTATACGACGCGGCTCGATCTCGACCACTGGCTGCAACGCTCCGCGATTGCCGCCGGGGCTGCGAACCTCGAAGGCACCCGCGTTTCCGAGTTCCGCGAGGTCGAGAACGCGCTGGTGCTCGAGGACGGGCGCCGCCTGACCTACGGCGTGCTCATCGGGGCGGACGGCGCGGCCTCGCCGGTGGCCAAGCACCTCTTTGGCCGGGCCTTCGATCCCGACAGGATCGCCTTTGCCTTCGAAACCGAGGTTCCCGATGCCTGCGCGCCGGACGCGCTCATGTCCATCGACTTTCGCATCGTGCGCTGGGGATATGGCTGGAATTTCCCGAAACGCGCCACGCGGACCATCGGGCTGGGCGGGATCAAGTCGGTGGATCAGGACCTGAAGGCGCTGATGACCGCGTACCTCGTGCAGGAGGGTGTCGATCCGGCGGCGGTCACGATCAAGGGCGCGCATTTGCCGGGCGGCGACTACCGGGCGAAACCGGGGCGGGGCAACGTGCTGCTCGCGGGCGATGCGGCGGGCTTTGTCGATGCAATCACCGGCGAGGGCATCGCGCTCGCCATCGAGAGCGGCGCGCTTGCCGCCGAGGCAGCGGCCGAGGCGATCCGGGCGGGCGCGCCCTCCAAGGCCTACCGCGCCTATTTTGCCCGTGTGAAACCGATTCAGTCAGAACTGGACCGGGTCCGCCGAATCCGGGGCATCGTCTATGCCGAGGCTTTCGAGACCCATTTCAAGTCGCGCTTGAAGACCAGCGATTGGGTCGCCTCGTCGTTTTTCGACGTGCTCGCGGGCCGCATGACCTATGCGGAGGTCGAGAAACGCTTCGCGCAGAAAGCCTTTGCGTCAGCCATCAAGGGGCTCAAGGTGTGGCCCGCCAAGCGCCGCAGACGCGCGTAAAGGTCCCCTTGCTTCTCTGGTTCATAAATATTCCGGGGGTTTGGGGGCAGAGCCCCCAATCGGTCGGGTGTCGCGCATGCGACATCCGAAACCAAAGGGTCATTCCGCCGCCTCCGCGTAATCCTCGAGCGGTGGGCAGATGCAGACGAGGTTGCGGTCGCCATAGGCATTGTCCACCCGATTGACCGGCGGCCAGTATTTGTCCACGCGGAACGCCCCCGGCGGGAAACAGCCCTGTTCGCGCGAATAGGGCCGGTCCCAGGCGCCGACGAGGTCCTCGACCGTATGGGGGGCGTGTTTGAGCGGGTTCGCCTCGCGATCCACGCGCCCCTCTTCGATGTCGCGGATTTCCTCCCGGATCGCGAGCATCGCGTCGCAGAAACGGTCGAGCTCGGCCTTGGTCTCGCTCTCGGTCGGCTCGACCATGAGCGTTCCGGCAACCGGCCAACTCATCGTCGGCGCGTGGAAACCGCAGTCAACGAGCCGCTTCGCGATGTCGTCCACGGTGACGCCTGCGCTCTCGGAAAAGGGCCTCGTGTCGAGGATGCACTCATGCGCCACGCGGCCCGTGGGGCCCTTGTAGAGCACGTCGTAGGCACCCTTCAGACGCGCCGCGATGTAATTGGCGTTGAGGATCGCGACCCGCGTCGCCTGCGTCAGCCCCGCGCCGCCCATCATCAGGATGTAGCCCCAGGAAATCGGCAGGATCGAGGCCGAGCCGTAGGGGGCGGCGCTCACGGCGCCTTCGCCGGTAAAGGGATCGCCCGGCAAATAGGGCGCGAGATGCGCTTTGACGCCGATCGGTCCCATCCCCGGCCCGCCGCCGCCATGGGGGATGGCAAAGGTCTTGTGGAGGTTGAGGTGGCTCACGTCGCCGCCCAACTCGCCCAGCTTCACCAGCCCCACCAGCGCGTTGAGGTTGGCCCCGTCGATATAGACCTGCCCGCCGTGATCATGGGTGACCTTGCAGACCTCGCGCACGGTTTCCTCGAAGACGCCATGGGTGGACGGATAGGTGATCATCGTGGCCGCGAGCCGGTCGCCCGCCGCCTGCGCCTTGGCACGGAAATCGTCGAGGTCGATGTCGCCATTCGGGGCCGAGGCGACCACGACCACCTCCATCCCCACCATTTGGGCCGAGGCCGGGTTGGTGCCATGGGCGCTCATCGGGATGATACAGACCTTGCGCCCGCTGTCGCCCTGCGCGGCGTGATAGGCGGCGATAGTCAGAAGCCCCGCGTATTCGCCTTGCGCGCCGGAATTGGGCTGCATCGACATCGCGTCATATCCCGTGATCGTGCAGAGCTTGGCCGCAAGGTCGTCGATCAGTTCGCGATACCCCTTGGCCTGCCCCTGCGGCGCACAGGGATGCAAGTCCGCGAATTCGCGCCAAGAGACCGGAATCATCTCGGCAGCGGCGTTCAGCTTCATCGTGCAGGACCCCAGCGGGATCATCGCGCGGTCGAGCGCAAGGTCACGATCCGCCAGCCGTCGCATGTAGCGCATCATCTCGGTCTCGGCCCGGTTCATGTGAAAGACCGGGTGGGTGAGGTAATCGCTCTCGCGCAGGAGATCCTCGGGCAGGCGGTCGTCCTGATCACTGGAGTCGTCCGTCGCCTCGATCCCGAAGGCGCGCCAGACGGCCTCCAGCGTCTCGTCGCGCACCGCCTCGTCCATCGTGATGCCGATATTCGTCTTGCCCACGGGGCGCAGGTTCACGCCCTCGCGTTTGGCGGCATGGATCACGCCTTTTTGCAGGAGCCCCACGTCCACGGTGATCGTGTCGAAATAGCTCTTCGGTTCCACGGTGAAACCGGCGGCCTCGAGCCGCTCCGCCATGCGCCGGGTCTTGCGGTGGACGCTCTGCGCAATCGCCTTCAGCCCCTCCGGCCCGTGAAAGACTGCGTAGAAGCTCGCCATCACGGCCAACAGGGCCTGCGCGGTGCAGACGTTCGAGGTCGCTTTCTCGCGCCGGATGTGCTGTTCGCGGGTCTGGAGCGACAGGCGGTAGGCCTTGTTGCCGCGCGCATCCACGCTGACCCCCACGATCCGCCCCGGCATCTGCCGCTTGTAGTCGTCGCGCGTGGCCATATACGCGGCGTGTGGTCCGCCGTAGCCCATCGGCACGCCGAACCGCTGAGTCGTGCCCACGGCAATATCGGCCCCCATCGCGCCGGGGTCCTTGAGCAACGTGAGAGCGAGCGGGTCGGCGGCGACAATGCCTATGGCGCGGGCCTCGTGCAGCGCCGCCATGTCGTCGGTGACGTCGCGGACATGGCCATGTGTTCCGGGATACTGGAAGATCGCGCCAAAGACGGCGGCGGGGTCGAGCGTTTCGGGGCTGCCGACGATGACCTCGATCCCCAATGGCTGGGCGCGGGTCTTCATCACCGCGATGTTCTGCGGGTGACAGGCCTCGTCGATAAAAAATCCCGTGGCCTTCGACTTGGCCACCCGCTGCGCCATGACCATCGCCTCGGCACAGGCCGTCGCCTCGTCCAGAAGCGAGGCATTCGCGACGGGCAGTCCGGTGAGGTCCGAGATCATCGTCTGGTAATTGAGCAGCGCCTCGAGCCGGCCTTGTGAAATCTCGGGTTGATAGGGGGTATAGGCGGTATACCACGCGGGGTTTTCGAGGATGTTGCGCTGGATCGCGGGGGGCGTGACGGTGCCGTGGTAGCCTTGGCCAAGCAGGCTCGTGAGAACGTGGTTCTTGCCAGCCACGTTCCGCATCCGGTGGAGCATGTCGCGTTCCGACAGCGCGGCGCCGAAATCGAGCGGTTCGGACTGGCGCAGGGTTTTCGGGATCGTCTCGTCAATGAGCGCCTCGAGGCTCGCCGCCCCGATCACGGCGAGCATCGCCTCCATCTCGTCGGGCGAGGGGCCGATGTGGCGGCGGTTGGCGAAGTCGTAGGGGTCGTAGCCGGTCGGCGCATAGGTCATGTCGAAATCCGTCAAGCGATATGGGTGACGACGTTCACGAGGTTGCCCTCGGGGTCGGAAAAGTAGAAGCGGCGGATGCCCCAGGGTTCGTCCACCGGGCCGTAGGCGGGCGGATGTCCAAGGGTTTTCAGCCGCGCAAGCGTTTCCTCGAAGTTGTCCACCTCGATCGAGACCACCGGCAGCGGCGTGCCCGACCCGCCCTCAGAGGCGGTGTGCAATTCGAGTTGATGCGAGGTCTCGTTCTGGAGAAACGCGATCCAGCCCATGTCCATGGGAACGGTCAGGTCAAAGACCTCGGCGTAGAAGCGGGCGAGAGCGGCAGGATCGGTGGCGCGCAGGTTGGGGACGATGCGTTTGACGGTCATGTCATGCTCGTTCGGTCTGCATGGAGGTGGTTTCGCCGCAGGCTGCGCCTGAAGCGACCGGCTGGGGGCTCTGCCCCGGTCGCCATTGTCTCTCGGACCAATGGCGCGACAATAGCGACCCCCCCGGCATATTTTTGGAAAGATGAAAGGGCGGGCGAAGTCATCCCTCCACCTCTCCCGCGGGGTTCTCGAGGGTGGAGGTCAGCCCCTCAAGATGGCTCTCGGCGCTGATGCCCCGGGGCACGTTGGTCGCCGTCACCGTGACGCGGGTGGCGTCGCCCTCGGCCACCATGTCCCATTTCATCCGCATGGTGCCGGAGAACGCCGGATCGTCCGAGACGAAGTCCACGTCCTGCACCAGTTTGCCGGGCGGGGTGAGGGTCACGATGCGGCCCATGACGTCGTCGGTGTGGGCATGGGTCTTGCCCTGACCCTTGGTCGCCTGCGCGAGATGCAGGCACAGGCGGACCTCGCCGCCGGGCACGGGGTCGAGGGTCAGGACCTCCATCGTCGCGCGCATGGGGCGCGACGCCCGGTCGGTGCGGCCCATGTCGGCCGGTGCCGTCACGAGATGAAGTCCTTGTATTCCGCGTCGTCCATGTAGTCGTCGAGGTCGGACAGGTCCTCGACCTTGATCTTGAAGAACCAGGCTTCGCCCTCGGGGTCCTCGTTCACCTTGCCGGGGTCGTCGGTCAGGGGGTCGTTCACCTCGATGATCTCGCCATCGAGGGGGGCGAGGATGTCGGACGCAGCCTTGACGCTTTCGATCACCACGACCTCGTCGTCCTTGGAGACCTCGATGCCGACCTCAGGGAGTTCGACAAAGACGATGTCGCCCAGTTGCTCGGCGGCATGGGCTGTGATTCCCACGGTGACGATGCCGTTGTCTTCGTCGAGCCATTCATGCTGTTCGGTGTATTTCATGGGGTCCTCTGGGTGGGTTCAGCGTTTGTAGGTGGAAGGGCGGAAGGGGAGCTGCGTGACGCTCACGGGAAGCCGTTTGCCACGCAGTTCTCCGAACAGAACGGTGCCGGAGGCGGCATGTTCCGTCGCGACATAGCCCATCGAGATCGGCGCATCGAGCGAGGGGCCGAACGCGCCGGAGGTCACGGTGCCTATGGGCATTTCGGCAGTCTCGGAGGAGAAAAGCGTCACGCCCGCGCGCATCGGGGCACGGGTCCGGGGCAGCAACCCGACACGCTTGCGGGCGGGGCCCATCGCGAGTTGGTCGAGGATCGTGGCTGCGCCGGGGAAGTCCCTGCGGTTTTCACGACGGGCCTTGCCGATGGCCCAGCCAAG
Organism: Maritimibacter sp. REDSEA-S28_B5; assembly: GCA_001626765.1. Classification (GTDB taxonomy): domain Bacteria; phylum Pseudomonadota; class Alphaproteobacteria; order Rhodobacterales; family Rhodobacteraceae; genus Maritimibacter. The sequence goes on along the minus strand of LUOO01000067.1, from coordinate 5,113 downwards.
GCCCGCTTCGGCGGGGGTCGTGGCCCTGTCGAGATCGGCGCCATAGAGCGGCAGCCCCGCCTCGAGCCGGAGCGAATCGCGCGCGCCAAGCCCGATGGGCGCGACGGCGGGATGGGCGAGAAGCGCGCGGGCGAGGGCCTCGGCCTGATCGTTCGCGACCGAGATTTCAAAGCCGTCCTCGCCGGTGTAGCCCGAGCGACTGACCCAAAGATCGCCATGGGGCGAGGGCAGCGTGGCCACGTCCATGAACCGCATCTCGCGGCAGGAAAGCGTGACTTCGGCAAGTATGTCCTCGGATCTCGGCCCCTGAAGCGCAAGCAATGCGCGATTCGTGATAGGCTGGACCGCATCCCCAAGCGCGTCACGCAGGAGCGATATGTCCTGATCGGCCATCGAGGCGTTCACCACCACGAACAGGTGGTCCCCCCGGTTCGCAATCATAAGGTCGTCGAGGATACCGCCGGTGTCGCTCGTGAATATCCCATACCGCTGGCGCCCTTCGGCCAGCCCGATCACATCGACGGGCACCACCGCCTCCAGCGCCGCCGGGTCGCAGGTCAGGATCACCTGTCCCATGTGGCTCACGTCGAAAAGCCCGGCCTCGGCGCGTGTGTGCAGGTGTTCGCGAAGCACGCCCATCGGGTAGTGCACCGGCATCTCCCACCCGGCGAAGGGCACCATTTTCGCGCCCAGCTCAAGGTGCAGGCCATGAAGCGGCGTGCGCTTCAACGCGGTGTTCGGGTTTGCGACGTGATCGCCCATTCAGCCTCCCAGACCGGGTCCGTGCCCGGCATCTTCGGACCCCTTCGGCCCAACCGATGCCCCCTCTGTCCTCGCGCCTGAGATCGTTATCCCTTCGGCGGACGCCCGTTCGGCGCCTCTCTCCAGAGTGTCTGGTCCACGCGGTCCTTTTGCCTGAGAGGTTCCGGGGCGGTTGCTCCTTCGGCACCCGGAGGACCCATTCGGGCCGGACCGGGATTCTCCCAACGTGGGTAACGCGACGTTACAGGCAGGAGGCGGCGGGGCACAAGACTTGTCAAATCCGACGGTTGCGCAAACATTTCCGACATGACCGACTTGACCTCATCCGACCCGTTCTTTTTTGGCTATGGCTCGCTCGTGAAACGGACGACCCATGATTACCGCGATGCCCACCGGGCCAGCTTGCGCGGCTGGCGGCGGGCGTGGCGCAAATCGCCCCGGCGGCAACGCTGTTTTCTGACCGTGGTGCCCGACCCGGACTGCGAGATCGAGGGGTTGATCGCCGCCGTGCCGGGGGCCGACTGGGCACTGCTCGACGAACGCGAGGCCGCCTACGCGCGTCTTGATGCCTCGCGGTCCGTCACCCATCCCGTCGAGCGCGACCTTGCCATCGCGGTCTACGCAGTGCCGGAAGAGGACGCTCATGTGCCCGGCGAAGACGATCCGGTTATCCTGTCCTACCTCGATGTCGTGGTGCAGGGGTTCCTGACCGAATACGGGCGGGCGGGCGTCGAACGGTTCTTTGAGACGACCGAGGGTTGGTCGGTGCCCATCCTCGATGACCGGGCGCAGCCGATCTATGCCCGCCACAGGGTGCTCGAGGCCGAGGAGACGGCGCTGGTGGACGAAATGCTGGGGCAGGTGGGGGCACGGATCATCGGGGCATAGGCGCGGCCCCGCCGCGTCACATTTTGGAATCATCGCGCCGCTAGCCTGTCCCTGTCCGCGATTCCCAGCCGCCATCGGCCAAGCGGGCGGCGCGCCTGTCCCTACCAATCCCCTGCGCGCATCACTCGCGCCCCCGGTCACTCCCCGGGGGCGCCTTTCGTTGGGGTGATGACGTGACGCGATGTCCAACGCTTGGGCCGCTGGACCTTCCCGCGGCGTGATCCTAAGGTCGCAGCCCGACAGACAGGAGACAGCCATGGCGACCGGCATCAATCTGCGCACCTACTTCAACGGCGAATGGCACGAGGGCGACGTGCCCGTGATGCGCGCGGCGGACCATGGGTCTTGGCTTGGCACCACGGTATTCGACGGCGCACGCTACGTGAACGGGCTGGCCCCCGACCTCGACCGCCACCTCGCGCGGGTGAACCGATCGGCCGAGGCGCTTATGCTCAATCCCGGCGTCACGACCGAGGACATGCTCGACATCGTTCGCGAGGGGCTGGCGATGTATCCCAAGGACACCGCCGTCTACATCCGCCCGATGTATTGGGGCGTGGATGGCGGCTACATGGGAATCGTGCCGGGAGAAGGTGCGGCGGGCTTCGCCGTCTGTCTGGAAGAAATTCCGATGGCAGCGCCGGATGCCTCGACGACGCTCACCACCACGCGGTTCCGCCGTCCGGTGCTCGAGGATTCGGTCTGCAATGCTAAGGCCGGGTGCCTCTATCCCAACAACGCCCGGATGCTGGCCGAGGCGCGGTCCAAGGGCTACGGCAATGCGCTGGTCGCCGACGCGCTGGGCAATGTGGCCGAAACCGCCAGTGCCAATGTGTTCATGGTGCGCGACGGCGAGGTCTTTACCCCGGTGCCCAACGGCACCTTCCTGTCGGGCATCACCCGGGCGCGCCACATTGCCAACCTGCGCGCCGAAGGCGTGACGGTGCACGAGGCAGTGCTGAGCTTCGAAGATTTCCGCGCGGCGGACGAGGTGTTCCTGTCGGGCAACATGTCCAAGGTCACACCGGTGACCGAGTTCGACGGCACCATGTATCAGCACGGCCCCGTCACGCGCCGGGTCTACGAGATGTATTGGGACTGGGCGGCTTCGGCCTAGGTCAGGAAGTAGCGCGAAAAGAGCGGCGCGCTCGCCGCACCGATGACGCGCGCGTTGCCGCCGATCGCTGCCGCCTCGATCCGCGGCGCGATGAGGCCGCGGGTGTCCTGTTCGCCCAGAAGCGCCTGTGTGCGCATCACCAGCCGGTCGCGCACCACGGGCGGAAAGGCCCCGTCGATCAGAATCGTGGGAAAGTCGATCACCGCGCAGGCGGCGCGACTTGCATGGGCCAGTGCCTGTGCGGCCCGTTCGATCCAGCGTTCGACCTCGACGCCGAAGCCCGACCAGTCCTGCGGCATCCGCCACATCTCGAGCCCGTCGATCCCGATCTGTTCGAGCGATTCCTGCAGAAGGTAAAGCGATGCCTCTTCGATGAGTTGCACGTAGCCGCCGTTGCGCCCGGGTACCTGGATCGAGCCGAAGGCGCCGGCGTTGCCCTGCACCCCGTCCACGACCGCGCCAGTCATCACCACGCCGCCGCCCACGAAGGAGCCGATGAAGAAATAGGCATAATCGGGAAAGGCTCGCCCGCGTCCGAAGTGATGTTCGGCCCGGCATGCGGCGGTGGCGTCGTTGTCGATGAAGATCGGCAGGTCCGAAAACCGCGCGACCTCGGCGGCGATGTCGATGTCTTGCCAGACCGAGAAATCCTGCGGCGCGCCGAGCGCGTCGATCCAGTTCCACATCTCGCTGGGGGCGGCGATGCCAAGCCCGACGATATTGGCACGTTGGCGCGGAGTGAGGGTTTCTGAGAGCGCCGCCATCCCGTCTTTCAGGAACTGGAACACCGCGTCGGGCATCGGGTAGGGGTAGGTCACGAGCCGTTGGCCCAGCACCCGACCAGTCAGGTCCACCACGGCAAGATCGGCGGTGCGCCGCCCCAGTTTCATCCCGAAGGACAAGGCGCCGTCCGGGTCGAGCCCCATCGGGATCGACGGCTTGCCGACGCCGCGCCGCTGTGGTTCTCCGCGCAGGAGCAGCCCATCCGCCTCGAGCTTTCGCAGGATGTTGGACACGGTTTGGGCCGACAGGCCCGTGAGCTTGGCGATCTCGGCCCCCGGCAGGGCGCCGTTCCTTTGCACGAGTGATAGCAGCAGCCGTTCGTTATGCGCCCGCGCGCCAAGCTGGTTAACGCCAGCACCCGAGGCATAGCGCTCCGGCGACACCGTATCGTTTCCGTCCAAGACCCGCTCCTCCCCGATGCGTTTTCCTAGTCCAGGCGGGGGCAAGGTGACAGGGGGCAATTATTAAATCAAGTGGATTTATTTATTGACGCAGAGGCAGAATCGCGCAAGTTATCGTGTCCAACGACGAGAGGACGTCGTTCGCATCCGTGCCGCACCGGCACCCCACATGGACATCTGGGAGGAAATCCATGACCAAACTTTTCGCCACCAGCGCGATTGCGCTCGCTCTCGTTTCCGGCTCGGCCTTTGCCGCGAACCACGAAGGTACGACCGCCTGTCTCGTCACCAAGACCGACACCAACCCTTTCTTCGTGAAGATGAAGGAAGGTGCCCAGGCCAAGGCCGAGGAAATGGGCATCACGCTCAACACCTATGCCGGCAAGATCGACGGCGACGTGGAAACCCAGATTGCCGCCGTCGAAAGCTGCATCGCCGCCGGAGCCAAGGGCATCCTGATCACGCCGTCGGACAGTCGTGCGCTGGCCCCCGTGGTCACGCAGGCGCGTGAAGCCGGTGCGCTGGTCATCGCGCTCGACACGCCGTTCGAGCCCGCGGACACCGCCGACGCAACCTTTGCCACCGACAACTTCCTCGCCGGCGAGCTGATCGGGCAGTGGGCCGCTGCCAAGATGGGCGACACGGCGGATGCCAAGATCGCCATGCTCGACCTCAACCCGTCGGAAGTCTCGGTCGACTACCTGCGCAACAACGGGTTCCTTCAGGGCTTCGGCGTGGACATCAAGGACCCCAAGGACATCGGCGACGAGGATGACCCGCGTATCGTCGGCAACGACGTGACCAACGGCAACGAAGAGGGCGGTCGCACCGCCATGGAGAACCTGCTCCAGAAGGACCCCGGCGTGAACGTGGTCTACACGATCAACGAACCGGCAGCCGCCGGCGCTTACGAAGCGCTGAAGGCGATCGGCCGCGAAAACGACGTGCTGATCGTATCTGTCGACGGCGGCTGCCCGGGTGTTCAGAACGTCAAGGACGGTGTTATCGGCGCCACCTCGCAGCAGTATCCGCTGTTGATGGCATCGCTCGGCATCGAGGCCATCAAGGCCTGGGCCGACAATGGCACCAAGCCGGAGCCGACCGAAGGCAAGGACTTCTTCGACACCGGTGTTGCCCTTGTGACCGACAAGCCGGTTGAAGG
>LUOO01000066.1:3429-33455 GCA_001626765.1 Maritimibacter sp. REDSEA-S28_B5 | reverse complement strand
CAATTCTCCAGCTTGGCCGGCGTCACCGAAACCAACACGACGCTGAAGACGATATCGGACCAGCTCACGGCGCAGACCGCGCTGCTTCAGGACATCAAGACCGCCCAGGACGCCGCCGCGGCGGCGGCCGCAGCCACCCAATCGACCACGCAGGAAGGATAAGTTCATGTCATTCTATACTTCGCTTTCGGGCCTCAAGGGTGCCCAGACCGACATGTCGGTGATCTCGAACAATATCGCCAACGCCAGCTCGACGGGCTTCAAGCGCAGCCGCGCCCAGTTCGGCGATCTGTTCGCTTCGTCGCCGACCCAGTCGACGCGCATGGTCGCGGGTCAGGGCCAGCGCCTTAACGGCATCATCCAGCAGTTCACGCAGGGTACGCTCGAGGCGAGCGAAAAGACGCTCGACCTCGCGATCGCGGGCGAAGGCATGTTCGTCGTCAAGGGCGAGCCGCCGCGCGAGCAGGTGACCTACACCCGCAACGGCGCCTTCACCCCGACCGATGACGGCCATATCGTCGACACCACCGGCCAGAAGCTGCAGCTGCTCCCGGTCGATGCGTCGGGCAATGTCACTGACCGCACGCTTGCCGGCATGACCGACTTCGTGCTCCCCGCGGGCGCGCCGTCGGATCCGACCTCGGCGCTGGTCAATGTGTCGGTCGGCCTCGACGGCCTTGTCACCGCGACCTTCGCCAATGGCGAGGGCCAGGTGCTCGGCAAGGTCGCGATGGCGAGCTTCCCCTCGATGGAAGGGCTGCGCCCCGTCGGCGACGCGCATTACCAGTCGACGGGCGAAAGCGGCCAGCCGACGATCGACGCCGCGACCAACGGCCCCATGGGTACGATCCGCTCGGGCGCGCTCGAACGCTCGAACGTCGACATCACTGAAGAGCTGGTGCTGCTGATCGCCGCCCAGCGCAACTTCCAGGCGAACGCGAAGGCGATCGAGGGCGCGTCGACGCTGACGCAGACCCTGATCAACATGCGTTCGTAATCGTCGATTAGCCGTCTGCCGGGAGCCAGAAGATGGACCGTCTCATCTACACCAGCCTCACCGCGATGCGGGGCAGCCAGGCCCGGCAGACGGCGATCGCCAACAATCTTGCCAATGCCCAGACGCCCGGCTTTCGCGGCGACATGGCGGAGGCGCAATCGCTCTGGCTGCAGGGCAGCGGCGTCAATGCCCGTGCCATGTCGTCGGAGGAAGTGATCGGCGCCGACATGCGCGCCGGTGCGGTGTTCGCCACCGGCCGCGACCTTGACGTCGCGATGACCGGCGACGCGCTGCTCGTCGTGCAGGCCGAAAATGGCGAAGAAGCCTATACGCGCCGCGGCGACCTGCAGGTTTCGGCGAGCGGGCTGCTCACCACCGGCGACGGTCATCCCGTCCAGGGGGCGCAGGGCCCGGTTACCATTCCGCCCGCCGACAAGGTCAGCATCGACAGCGAAGGGCGCATCTGGGTCGTGCCCACCGGCGGCGATCCGCAGAACCCGCAGGAAGTCGACCGGCTGCGCCTGACGACCCCCACGGGATCGGACATCGTCAAGGGGCTCGACAATCTTTTCCGCGTCAAGGGCGGCGGCATCCTGCCCGACGATCCCGAAGCGCGCGTCGTCACGCGGTCGCTCGAGGGATCGAACGTCGCCGCTACCAGCGCTCTCGTCGAGATGATCGAGGCGAGCCGCAGCTGGGATTCGCAACTCAAGCTCATCAGCGACGCGCGCGACATGGACAGCGCGACCGCGAACCTGATGCAGCTCCCCCGTTAAGGAGAATAGACAATGAGCTTCGGTGCCTTGCACGTCGCGCGGACCGGTCTGGATGCCCAAGGCTTCCGGATGCAGGTGATCGCGAACAACCTCGCCAACGTGAACACCACGGGCTTCAAGCGCGACCGCGCCAATTTCGAAACGCTGGGCTATCAGATGATGACCCAGCCGGGTGCGCCCTCGTCGTCGGAAAACCGCTACGCGACCGGCCTCAACCTCGGCACCGGCGTCGAACTGGGTGGCACCGCGCGCATCGATACGCAGGGTTCGCTCAACGCCACGGGCAATGCGCTTGACATGGCGATCGAAGGCGCCGGCTTCTTTCAGGTGCTGCTGCCCGACGGCCGCACCGGATATACCCGCGCCGGCAATTTCACCATGTCGGCCGACGGCACGATCGTCACGCCCGACGGCAAGCCGCTGCAGCCCAACATCCAGGTTCCCGAAGGCGCGACCGGCGTGTCGGTCGGGGCCGACGGCACCGTCTCGGCAACCGTTCCCGGCCAGGCCGAGGCAACCGAGCTCGGCCGCATCGAAATCGCACGCTTCGTCAACCCGTCGGGCCTGCAGGCGATCGGTGACAATATGCTCGTCGAAACCGCCGCTTCGGGCGCACCGCAGGTCGGCGCCGCAGGCGAGGAAGGCCGCGGCATCCTGCGGTCGGGCATGCTCGAAGGATCGAACGTCAATGTCGTCGAGGAACTGGTCGACATGATCGAGACGCAGCGCGCCTACGAAGTCAATTCGAAGATGATCCAGGCCACCGACGAGATGATGAAAAATGCCACGCAAACGCTCTAAGGCCCTGCTCCTTGCATCGGCGCTGCTGCTGCCCTTCGGCATGCTGGCACCGGGCGCCGCGCTGGCGAAGGACAAGGTTGCACCCGACGCCTTTGCCGTCGCGATGCCGGTCGACCCCGCGCCGCCGCCGACGCGAAGCCGGCCGCAAGCACGCCGAGCCCCGCGATGTCGGTCTCGGCCCAGTCGGTCGCGTCGATCTCTACCGGCCCATCTGAAATGAGCGCGTCGAGACGGGCGCGGCAGGCCTCTGCCGTCGCGATGTCGGGTGCACAGTCTGGAAACTCTGCCATGTCTGCCCTCGTTTGATAGGTCGAGGCCAGAGGTAGCGGGAAATGACTAATCCGAAGTTAAGGCCAGCGAGAGATCTGGCCACGCCGGGACGGCTCAACTTCTTGAAATGGCGCGCCTTTTCTCAGGCGCGCCACATGCTGACCGGGACCGATCGGACTGGTTGGTTAACAAAATGCCGACGGGGAACCCGCGTGGCGCTCAGCCAGTGTGGATGAGCGAGGCAAAGAGCCGCGGGTCGAGCGACGTTGCGCGAAACGTCTCGCCCTCGGTCAGGATCGACACAGCGTCGTGGCTGTGCAGACTTTCCTGATGGCTCGCCACCACACGGAAATCGGCGATCCGAGGGTCCGCCTTGAGCTGCTCGGTAAAGAGCCGCGCCGCGTCCTCGACAAAAATCGGATTGGCCGCGTTCAATTCGGCAAAGGCCTGTTCATCCTCGCGTTTCACCATCACCTGCGTTTCGGTCGGCACGGCTGCCCGGCAGAGGTCGATCAGGTCCTCGAACCACAGGCAGCACTGATCCGGCGCCATCTCGACCGACACCCGCGCGACCGACCGCTGCGAATGAGGCGTGGCCAATTGCCCGCGGAACTGTCGGGCGTGTTCGGACAACTCCAGCGAACAGGGGCAGGTCGAAGAATAGACGTAGTCCAGATGCATGAACTTGCGGCGCACGCCTTCGGCTTCCACCAGTTCCAGCGCAATATTGTAATACTGATAGCCTTGAAGGCCCGAGCGCAGGCTTTGCACCTTCACAGGGAAGGAAAAGGACATTTCGATCCGAGCGTCGAGACTGCCCAGATCTGACTTGTAGTCGTCGAGCGCCGCCTCGATCACCTCGAAGGAGAACGTCTTTTCCGCATGGGTGTAGAAGGACCGCATGATGCGGCTCATGTTGATGCCCTTCTTCTCGGCCTCTAGGCTCACGGTGCCCGTAACCGAGGTTTCGAGCGTCAGGTCACCGTTGTCACGCGTACGGTAGCGCAGCGGCAAGCGGAAGTTGGAAATCCCCACGTGCTGGATGACCGCCTTTTCGCCCTGGATGAGGCTCGCGGGACCGTTCTGAAGGTCGGGCAGCGAAGCTTTGTAGGCCGCGTCCACCTCGAACTCCGCGTTATAGGTGCGCGAGAGGTCCGGGTAGTTGCCAAGCGGTGCATCGGGCAGGAGCCGCGAGATGGCCGGGTCGAGCGCCGCGACCTCGGCCGGGTCCGCCTGAGCCGCCCAGTCGCGCAGCACGTCCAATGCCCTTTCGGCATCGCGCCGGTCAATCGCAGCGATCTTGGTCACGTGGTTCATGGCGGCCCCTCCGCTTGTCCGACCCTCATATGGGGCCGAAGCGTCACATTTACCAGAATACGCCCGATTCGCCCTATTGGATCAGGTCACAGCCTATCCAAGGCCTGCATGAGGTCCGCGATCAGGTCCGACGGATCTTCGAGCCCCACCGACAGACGCACGAGACCGTCCGAGATCCCGAGCTCGTCCTTCTGCTCCTGAGGAAGCCGCTGGTGCGTGGTCGTCGCCGGATGTGTCGCGATGCTCTTCGCATCGGCGAAGTTGTTGGAAATAATGAAAATCTCGAGTGCATTGAGGAAGGTGAAGCAGGCCTCCTTGCCGCCCTTCACCTCGAATGCCAGCACCGTGCCCGCCGAGGGCGCCTGCGAGATCGCGAGGTCATATTGGCGATGCGACGGATGCGTCGGATAGTTCACGAAGGAAAGTTTCTCGTGCCCCGACAGCGCCTCGACGACCTTGATCGCGCTTTCCGATTGCGCGCGCACCCGCAGGTCGATGGTTTCCAGTGCCTTCAGGTGCGTCCAGGCCGCAAACGGGTTAATCGCGCCCCCGGTATGCTTCATGTAGGTTTCGATCGGGCCGCGAATGAGCTCGCGCGACCCGCAGATCGCGCCGCCCAGCATCCGGCCCTGCCCATCCACATGCTTGGTCGTGGAATAGACCACCAGGTCCGCGCCCAGTTTCGCGGCATAGGAATAGACCGGCGTGATCATCGCGTTGTCCGCGACCACCAGCGCCCCGACCGCATGGGCGCATTTCACCACATGCGCCATGTCCACAACCTCGAGCGTCGGGTTCGAGATCGATTCGAAGAACACGAGCCGCGTGTCGGGGCGGATCGCCGCCTCCCAAGCCGCGTTGTCGGTGCCGTCGACCAACGTGATCTCGACCCCGAAGCGCCCAAGCACCTCTTCGAGAACATAAAGACAGGACCCGAAGAGCGCGCGGCTCGACACTACGTGGTCCCCCGCTTTGGTCAGCGCCATGAGCGCGCCGTTGACCGCGGCCATGCCCGAGGTGCAGGCAAAGGCGTCCTCGGTCCCTTCGAGCATCGCAATCCGGTCCTCGAACATGCGGTTCGTCGGGTTGCCGTAGCGCGCATAGATGAACTCGTCCTCGCCCGCACCGACAAAGCGCGCCTCGGCCGCCTCGGCGTTCGGATAGACGAAGGCCTGCGTCATGAACATCGCCTCGGACAGCTCGCCATACTGGCTCCGGCGCACACCGCCGTGCACCATCTGGGTCCGTTTCGAGTAATTCGTCATGTCCGCTCTCCGGTCTTCTCGCGCGTGCCCCGCGCAAACAAAAACGCCCACCGATCCAAGTCGGGGGCGTCTGACCGTCCCAGACCTCTTTAGCGGATTGTTTAACGTGGCCCGCAATCCGGTGAACAAAGCGCCACGGGGATGGCGATACGCCGATGGCCACGATGCGTCAAGCCCGCAAGGCTGAACGCCCGACCTTACGCCCCCGCATCTGTTACCGCACCGTTACGCAGACTTCATCCCGAGGTCACGGCACAGGCGCAAGTTGGGTCCATCCAAGGGGCAAACGGGGATGCGGATCATGGCCCATCTCATCGTGAATGCGGGCGCGCAGGAATTGACCCATGACGCGGACGCGCTGGCCAGGGCGCTTGCGGCCCTTCCCGCTACGGCCCCCGTCGTCATCCTGATCCACGGTTACAAATATGCCCCCGGCCTGCCCGGCCATTGCCCGCACGATTCGATCCTTTCGCCCGACGCGAGCCGGTCGGGCTGGAAGCTCTTGTCTTGGCCCCGTCACCTGCGGCTGGGTCCCGAGGCGCTGGTAGTCGCCTTTGGCTGGCGGGCCACCGGGTCGATCTGGACGGCCTATGCCCGTGCCGAAGCAGCGGGGCGGGAGCTCGGCTCGCTTCTGACGGCACTCGACCGGCCAGCGCACCTGCTGGGCCATTCCCTCGGCGCGCGCGTCGCACTGTCGGCCCTGCGTCACGCGCCCGAGGGGCGCGTGGGGCGGCTCGTGTTGCTCGCCGGGGCAGAAACCCGCGCCTGTGCGGCCGCCGCAATGGCATCCCCCGCAGGTCGGTGGGCCGAAGTGCTCAATGTCACGAGCCGCGAGAACGCCCTCTTCGACGCGATGCTGACCGCTGCCTTGGGGCTGCGTGGTCGCCCGCTGGGCGCGGGGCTTTCGCTGCCGGGGTGGACCGATCTGGCCATCGACCGCGAGGCGACGCGCGACCGGCTGGCCCGGTTCGGTCATCCCATCGCCGCCCCCTCGGCGCGCATTTGCCATTGGTCGACCTACCTGCGCCCCGGTCTCCTGCCGCTCTACGGCGCGGTTTTGCGCGGTGACCTGCCGCCCGGATGGCTCGCCCTGCCAGAGGCGCCTGCCGACGCCCCCTTGCCGCTCGGCGCACATCTGTCATCCTGACCCTCTCACAACGAGAGGAACCTGACATGCCCGCCCCCATCGAGCTTTACTACTGGCCCACGCCCAACGGCTGGAAAATCACCATTGCGCTTGAAGAGATGGGACTGCCCTACGAGGTCAAGTTCGTGAACATCGGCAAGGGCGAGCAGTTCGAGCCGGATTTCCTCAAGATCGCGCCCAACAACCGGATGCCCGCCATCGTGGATCCCGACGGACCGGACGGCGCGCCCATAGCAATCTTTGAAAGCGGCGCGATCCTCCAGTATCTCGCGCGCAAGACCGGGCAGTTCTGCGGACCGACCGAACGCGACCGGATCGCGGTGGACCAGTGGCTCATGTGGCAGATGGGCGGACTTGGCCCCATGGCGGGTCAGGCACATCACTTCCTCACCTATGCCCCGGCGATGGACCCGCCCAACGACCTTCCCTATGCCAAGGACCGCTACCGGGCCGAGGCCGGGCGCCTTTACGGCGTGATGGACCGCAAGCTGGCGGAGACGGAGTTCCTCGCGGGCGACTTCTATTCCATCGCCGACATGGCCTGTTACGGCTGGGCCTCGCTTTGGGAACGGCAGGAGCAGACGCTCGACGACAAACCCAACCTCGCCCGCTGGCTCGACACCATCGGCGCGCGCGATGCGGTCAAGCGCGGGATGGCCGTCGGGGCGGACAAGCGGTCGAAGCTACAGGACGACAAGGACGCGCAGAAAGTGCTGTTCAAGCGTTGAAGGCGACAGGTTTCACGGTGCCCGAACAGGATTTCACCGTGAAACCAGCGCAAAAACCCGTTGAACTCAGCCCTCGGCGGCGGTTTCGTCCTTCTCGATGCCATATTTCGAGAAAAGCCGCGACTGGGTCATGAAGAACAGGAACAGCGCCGCGGGCAGACCGAAGGTCTTGAAGTTCACCCAGGCATCCGTGGACATGGTGCGCCAGACCAGCTCGTTCGCCACCGCCAGCGCGGCAAAGAAAAAGGCGACGCGGCGGGTTAGGATCATCCAGCCCTCGTCGGTCATGGGCAGGGTGTGCTCCATGACGACACGTAGGTAACTTTGCCCGCGCAGAAGGCCGAAGCCCAGCATCACGAAGAAGAACACGTAAAGTATCGTGGGCTTCATCTTGATGAAACGCTCATCGTTGAGCCAGATCGACACGCCACCCATCGCGGCGACCAGAATGACCGTCAGGATCTGGATCGCCGACAGCTTGCCCGTCACCCGCCAGAGAAAGAAGGTGCAGATGATCTGGAGCGGAATGAACCCGGCGGTAACGGCCAGGAAACCCTCGTATTCGCGCCCGCCCACAGTGAAGCTCATGTTGCGCACGATCATGTAGCCCACGAAGAACGCGAGGATCGGCCCGTATTCGAGCGATGCCCGCAGCCACGGGTTCACTTTGCGTTCGGGTGTCTGGGAAGCGGACGTTTCGCTGGCGGTCATGTCGGTGGTCTCGGAGGTCATAATGGCCTTACGTCTTTCGGTGACGGTTGGATCAGCCTTACTTAACCTCCCGCCTCGACGATTACAGCCCCCAGCGCGATAAGCGCCATGAGGATGAGGCGTCTGGGACCCACTTTCTCGCCCAGCACCAGCCAGCCGATGAGTGCGGCGAAGACGGTCGATGTCTCGCGCAGCACGGCCGCCTCACCCACATCGTCCAGGCGGGTGGCGAGCATGATGGCCCCGAAACTGAGCGGCGCGGTGAAGGCCCCGATGATGCCGCGCAGTGCGAGCGGACCAAGCGTCGGCTTGTCCTCCATCCGGGCGTAGCGGACGGCGGCGACGATCGGAAAGGTCAGCCCGTCGATCATGAAGAACCACGCGAGGAAGGTGAAGGGATCGGGGGTGGACCGGATGCCATAGGCGTCGATGGTCGTATAGGCGGCCACGCAAAGCCCCGTGAGCACCGCCATGGCGAGCGCCGGTTTGAGCTTGTCCCGGCCCACCTGCCAGTGCTTGAGGTTGTAGAGCGCCAGCCCGTAGATCGCCCCCACGAGCAGCGCGACACCGCCCCATTGCACCCATGTGAAATGCTCGCCGAAGATCAGCCCGGCGCCAAAGACGGTAAAGAGCGGACCGGTGCCCCGGACCACGGGATAGACCACGGTGTAGCTGCCCAGCGTATAGGTAAACGCCTGGCACAGCTTGTAAACCACATGGATCGCCCAGACGACTATGAAGAGCGGGATCATCTCCGCCGTGGGCCAAGGCACGACGAAAAGCGCGAAAGGCGCGGCCATGGCACCGTAGAAAAAGTCAATCGCGCCCCGCGACAGCCACGGGTCATGGCGGCCCTTTTGCAGCGCACCGAAGAACGCGTGGAGAAGCGCCGCCATGAGCGCGAGACCGAGGGCGAGCTGCTTGCCCGCCTCGGTGCCTTCCAAGGAAATGATGAAGTCGCCCAAGCACCCGACCCGTTTGTGAACGGTGGGTGCTTACATGGAAACGCTCCGGGGCGCACGAGGCATTCCATCGCCGCGCATCCTGTCGAATTTCGCCCAACGTGCCTGCATCGCGGCGTCGAGCGGGATCTCGAGCGGCCCGATGGGTTCCGGGCGCATCGCCTTGTCCTCGGCCCGGTTCACCCGGCGGCGTTTGATGAAGGCACCGATGTCGACCTCGCGCCGCCAAGCATCCTCGATCACCGGCGTGTCGATCAGTTCGTGGGTCGCATCCGCCAGCATCCGCATGGTGAGACGGCGCATGAACTCGTCTGTGCGGTAGGGACCGGACAGCCCCGCCTCGACCACTCGCGTCACGGACCCGGCACGCACCAGGGCAGCGGCTCCCACCACCTCCCAATTGGAAAAGAGGACGGCGCGGGCCAGCACATCGGCCATGCTGGAATAACCGGGCTGCCCCTCGGCCGGGTAAGGCTCGGCAATGGCGAGGCGACGCGATTCGAGTACGAAGGACATCGCGGTGCGCGTGCCCTTTAGCACGATCATCGGTTCTGGCTGGCGGCGCTTGCCCATGAAATGGCCTCAGGTTTGGCGTTGCTCACCGCCCGTTTAGCCGAGGATTGGGGAATTTGTTTGTTCGGGAGACGGTTGATTTGGTTAACAAGACCAACAAGTTGCCATGGTTCGACGGAGTCCGTGCCCCGGCATGACAAACGACGGATCAGGCCCCGGTCAGCGCCTTGGCAAAGTCTTCCGGGTCAAAGGGAGCGAGGTCGTCGATCTGTTCGCCCACGCCGATGGCATGGATCGGCAGGCCGAACTTGTCGGCCAGCGCCACGAGCACGCCGCCCTTGGCGGTCCCGTCGAGTTTCGTCATCACGAGACCCGAGACATCGGCGAGTTTCTGGAACGTCTCGACTTGGCTCAGGGCGTTCTGACCGGTGGTCGCGTCGAGCACGAGGAGCGTGTTGTGGGGGGCATCGGGATCTTTCTTCTTGATGACGCGAACGATCTTGGCGAGTTCCTGCATGAGATCCTCGCGGTTCTGAAGCCGCCCGGCCGTGTCGATCATGAGAAGGTCCGCGCCATCCTCCTGCGCCTTGGTCATGGCGTCGAAGGCGAGCGAAGCGGGATCCGAACCCTCGGGCGCGGTCAGCACGGGCACGCCCGCCCGCTGGCCCCAGACCTGAAGCTGTTCCACGGCGGCGGCGCGAAAGGTGTCGCCCGCCGCGATCACCACGGATTTGCCCGCCGCGCGAAATTGCGAGGCGAGCTTGCCGATGGTCGTCGTCTTGCCCGCGCCGTTCACGCCGACGACGAGCACGACCTGCGGGCGCTTGGGATAGAGCGGCAGCGGCCTGGCCACCGGCTCCATGATCCGCGCGATCTCGAGTGCGAGGAACGACTTGATCTCCTCGACCGAGAGCCGCTTGCCCAGCCGCCCTTCGGCGATGTTGGCCGAGACGCGCAGCGCCGTATCGACGCCCATGTCCGAGGCGATCATCAGCTCCTCGAGGCTTTCGAGCATGGCGTCATCGAGCACCCGGCGCACCACCGTCTGCGGCGGCTGGGGCGCCTCGGTCGGCGGGGTCGGCTGGTTTACATCGGGCTGCGGCGGCACTTCGGCGGGTGAATTGCCCGGCACGGTCGGCCCCGGTCCGGGGGTCACGTCGGGCGCGGGGATCGGGTCCGGCTCGGGCGTGGGCTTCGGGGTATCGGGGACCGGGGCCTCGGGCAGGTCCGGCTGGGGCACGGGCGTGGGTTCGGGCGTCGGGGTCGGATCGGCGGGCTGGGGCGCCTTGGGCGGATCGGGCTGCGGAACATCCGGTTCCGGGTCCGCCGCGAGGGCCTCTTCCACGCCGCCCTCTTCGACGATCGCCTCGAGCCCCTGTTCGAGCTTGGACGACGACTTGGTCAGGCGATCCTTCAGTTTCGAGAAAAACGACATATGGCCTCCGCTGTTGGTTCTGACCTAATCGCGAAACGCCATGATGAAAAGAGTGTGCGGGGAAATCTCAGGCGGTCGACAGGATCAGCGCCTGACCCGCGATGTAGGAAATCCAGATCGCCCAGACGAGCCTCCCGGACAGCGGGTTGTCCTCATCCAGACGGAAAAGCTGAAAGGCAAGGAGCGTGTCCGACAGGATGAAGAAAGCCGCGCCAAGAAACGGAATACCCATCGGCATGGTCAGCGCGGCCAGTCCCATGAGGGTGATCAGCCACACGTAGACACGCACCGGCCACTTGAGGTGGCGGGTATTCGGAATGAGCCAGATTTCGGCCAGCGCGGCATAGCCTACGAGGAAAATCGCCATGGGCGCGTTGCGAAGGAACGCCTCCCAGAGGGGTGCCTCGGCGATCCCCAGGAAGTGCAGGATATAAAGAAGATGTGCGAGGGCAAAGGCGGCGAGCCCGAAAAGAAACGTCTGCTCGCCGTCCCGCGACAGCGCCATGTCGCCCAGCGCCGAAAGAAACAGCCCCGCGACGAGGAACGGCCCGCCGCCGAACTCCCACGCCGAATAAGAAAAAAGCAGGAGCGGCAGGGTCTTGACGCCCGACCGCAGCCAATCCGGCCGTTCCTCCGACATCGGCAGATAGACCATCGCCATGAGGATCCCGGTCCAAGCCAGAAAGTTCGCAACCATTAAGCGTCTGTCCCCTCTCCCCCGCCGCAAACCGCTTTGTCGCGCGGCCCTGCGTTCGGCGGCAGAAAAGAGCGCGCCACACATCTCGTCAAGACTTCTGTGATCCAACCTGTCGCGGGACGCGGTTGCCCGCGGGCGGCAGGCGTTGCAGGCGCGGCCCGTGCTGGTATCATGTGATAGCCTTGCGAGTTGTTCCATGACCGACCCCGACACGATCCGCGCCCTTCCGCTCGTCGGCACCTATGCCGCGGCGACGCTGACCCCTGTCATCCTGATCGGAGCGGGGGCCACCTATGGCGGGGTCTGGCCGTGGCTTGCGCTCCTTTACATGACGGTCGTCACATTCTCGCTCGACACGCTGATCACGCCCGCTGACCCACCTTCGGGCCAGGACTCAGCTGCGGCCCGCGATCTGCCCGAGGCCGACCTGCTCTCCGCCGCGCTGGCCCTCGTGCATTTCCCGCTCATTTTCGCCGTCGTCGGCGCGCTCGCCTCGGGCAGCCTGCCCCTCGCGACATGGTTCGCGCTCTTCGCGGGCGCCGGGCTTTTCTTCGGGCAGGTATCGAATTCCAACGCCCATGAGCTCATCCACCGCAGCCGGCGCCCGCTCTTCACCCTTGGCAAATGGGTCTACATCTCGCTGCTCTTCGGCCACCACACCTCGGCCCACACCAAGGTGCATCACCGCTTCGCCGCTTCGGCAGAAGACCCCAATTCGGCCCGAGAGAACGAGGGGTTCTACCGCTTCGCCAAACGGGCATGGTGGGGCAGTTTCGTCAAGGGATACAGGGCAGAACGGGCCGACATCGAACGCGCCGGGACGAAGCGGATGAACCCCTACGTCACCTACTGCACGGGCGCCTTGGGCTTTTGCGTCGCCATGTTCGCGCTTCACGGCTGGGGCGGGCTCGGCAGCTTTATCCTCATCGCCTGGTATGCCCAGACGCAGCTTCTGCTGTCGGACTACGTGCAGCACTACGGCCTGCGCCGCCAGACCCGCGACAAAGGTCGGCTCGAACCCATCGGACCGGGCCACAGCTGGAACGCGAACCAGTGGTTTTCCCGGCACTTGATGCTCAACGCGCCCCGGCATTCCGACCATCACGCCCATCCCGCGCGGCCCTACCCGGCGCTGCGCCTGATGCCCGATGCGCCCACCCTGCCCTCGACCCTGCCTGCCATGGCCATGATCGCGCTTTTCCCGAAGATCTGGCGCCGCATCATGAACCCGCGCCTCGCCGACTGGCGCGAAAGGAGCCTTCCATGATCCGCCTCACGCTTCTCGCCGCCTTCCTGCCGGCGCTCCTCCCGACCTCGCTCGCCGCCGCCGAAGGCAAGCCGATCACCCCCGAGGAGTTCGAAGCCTATGTCACCGGCAAGACGCTGCTCTACGGCTCGACCGGCGGCGAATACGGCGGCGAGGATTACCTGCCGGGGCGCAAGGTCCGCTGGTCCTACCTCGATGGGGACTGCAAGTCGGGCTACTGGTATGACCAGAACGACCAGGTCTGCTTCGTCTACGAGGACCGACCCGACGACCCGCAATGCTGGTCCTTCTACTTGGACGGCGGCAAGCTCACGGCGCTCTTCGAGAACGACCCCGAAGGGTCGGAACTCTACGAGACCGGCGAAAGCGCCGAACCTCTCTATTGCAAAGGACCGGAAGTGGGCGTCTGATCGCCCCTTTCATCTTTCCGAAAATACGCAAACCCCGGCCCACCGACCCGCGCAAAGGTCCGGCAGGGGCGGCCACCGCGCCTGTTTCGCCGCAGGCGAACAGGCGCAAGACCTGCGCGGGCGTCAGCCCGCACCGCTTGCTTCAGAACAGCGATCCCTGCCCTGCCGGCGGGTCCTTGGGCTTCTTGGGCTTCGGGGCCGGACCACTCGCGGTGCCGCCGCCAACTACAACGCGCCCGTCGGAAAACTCGATCTCGAGCACAGCGGCCGCCTCTGCCGCCTCAACGCCCGTGACCACGTCGCCGTCACCCCGCACCACCGCATAGCCGCGCTTGAGCGTCTCGGTGTAGCCCAAAGTCTGGCGCATCCGATCGAGACCGTCCAGCCGCTTGCGAAGGTCGGCGATCTGCGCTGCCCCCACTCGGGCGAGGCGCGTCGAAAGCCCGTCCAGGTCCCGTGCGCCGCGCTGCCGCGCCGCCTCGATCCGCGCCACGTCGAGCCGCGGTGCGATCCGGGCCAGGTCGCGTTTGCGTCCGCACCCGTGCGATGAGCGCAGCGGGAAGTCGGTCGCCCGCCCGGTCGAGCCGCTGGCGCGGCACGTCGAGCAGCGCCTCCGGGCGCGGCAGCCCGCGCGACAGGTCGGTGAGCCGCTGGCCGCGCCGGGTCAGGCCCTGCGTCAGCGCCGCCGTGAGCCGCGCGTCCTGTTCCATGAGCCACGCCATCAACTCGCGCCGCACCGGCACGGCCATTTCCGCCGCTGCCGTCGGCGTCGGGGCGCGCCGGTCCGAGGCATAGTCGATGAGCGTCGTGTCCGTCTCGTGCCCCACCGCCGAGATGAGCGGAATGTCACTCTCCGCCGCCGCGCGCACCACGATTTCCTCGTTGAAGCCCCAGAGGTCCTCGATCGACCCGCCGCCCCGCGCCACGATGATGAGGTCCGGGCGCGGCAGCGCCCCACCCGGTGTCAGCGCATTGAATCCCCGGATCGCGCGGGCTACCTCGGGCGCGCAGTTCTGGCCCTGAACGGCCACCGGCCAGATCAGCACCTTGCGCGGGAACCGGTCGCGCAACCGGTGCAGGATGTCGCGGATCACGGCACCCGAGGGCGAGGTCACGACGCCGATGATCTCAGGCAGGAACGGGATCGGCTGTTTCCGGCTTTCGTCAAACAGACCCTCGGCGGCGAGCGCGGCCTTGCGCTTTTCGAGCATCGCCATGAGCGCACCCGCTCCGGCCGGCGCGATGTCCTCGATGACGATCTGGTATTTCGACTGGCCGGGGAACGTGGTGAGCCGCCCGGTGGCGATGACCTCCATCCCCTCTTCCGGCTGGGTAGCGAACCGCGAGGCGACGCCCTTCCAGATCACCCCCGAGATGACCGATTTGTCGTCCTTGAGATCGAGGTAGACATGGCCCGAGCGCGGCAGCGACACCCGCCCCACTTCGCCGCGCACCCGCACGTAGCCGAACTCGCCCTCGATCATGCGCTTGACCGCCCCCGACAGTTCGGAGACGGAAAACTCGGGGGAATTGCTGCCGCCCGAAGGCGTGCCGTCGTCGTCGATCAGATCCATGGCGCGACACTAGCGGGGTGGTCGGGAAAGGAAAAGGGCGGCACCGGTCGGCGCCGCCCTCGCGTGTTCAAGTCAGACCGCGGGCGATCACGCCGCCTTGCGGTCGTGGCGGCCTTCGTTGATTTCCTCCACGATCTTCTTGCAGAAGGCATCGAGGTCGCCGGGATTGCGCGAGGTGACGAGGCCCTTGTCGGTCACGACCGCGCTGTCTTCCCATAGCCCGCCCGCGTTGATCACGTCGGTCTTGACCGAGGGGTAGGAGGTCATCTTGCGCCCCTTGGCGATCCCGGTTTCGACCAGAAGCCAGGGCGCGTGGCAGATCGCCGCGACCACCTTGCCCGCGTCATAGATGGCCTTGACGAAGGCGAGCGCGTCTTCGTTCACGCGCAGGATGTCGGGGTTGATCTGGCCGCCCGGCAGCACGAGGGCGTCGTAGTCGGCGGGCTTGGCCTCGCCCAGCGTCACGTCGACGGAAACGGCGCGTCCCCAGTCCTTTTCGTCCCAGCCCTTGATCTCGCCCGCGTCGGGCGAGACGACATGAACGGTGGCGCCGGCGGCCTTGAGTTTCTCGAGCGGCACTTCCAGCTCGCTCTGCTCGAAGCCATGGGTGGCGAGTATGGCGATACGGGTGTTGTTGAGGTCGGACATGGTATCCTCCTGTGTTTGAGTGATTGCCCTCCCAACGGCGCGCGGGCGCAAGTCGTTCCTTCCCCTCGACGAGATCGGCATTCGCCCGCCCCGACACCTTGCTCCCTCCGGGTCTTATGGCTATGCCCTGCGCAACTCAGCAAAGGGACCGGCCATGAACATCCTGATCCTCGGCGGCGGTGGCCGTGAACATGCCCTCGCCTGGGCGGTGATGCAGAACCCGAAATGCGACAAGCTCATCGTCGCGCCCGGCAACGCCGGTATCGCCAAGATCGCCGAATGCGCGCGGCTCGACATCGAGGACGGCGAAAAGGTCGTGGATTTCTGCAACGTCATGTCCATCGACTTCGTGATCATCGGACCCGAGGCGCCGCTGGCAGCGGGCGTCGCCGATGCGTTGGGCGAGGCAGGTATCCTGACCTTCGGCCCCTCTCAGGCTGCCGCGCGCCTCGAGGCCTCGAAGAGCTTCACGAAAGAGGTCTGCGACGCGGCCAAGGCCCCCACCGCGGCCTATGCCCGCTTCACCGAGGCCGACCCCGCGAAAGCCTACATCCGCGCCCAGGGTGCCCCGATCGTGGTCAAGGCCGACGGGCTTGCCGCCGGCAAGGGCGTGATCGTGGCGATGACGGAGGACGAGGCGCTCTCTGCCATTGACGACATGTTCGGCGGCGAGTTCGGCGCAGCAGGCGCGGAGGTGGTGATCGAGGAGTTCATGACCGGCGAAGAAGGCTCGCTCTTCGTGCTCTCGGACGGCGAGACCCTGCTCCCCATCGGCACCGCGCAGGACCACAAGCGGGTGGGCGACGGCGACACCGGCCCCAACACCGGCGGCATGGGCGCCTATTCCCCCGCCCCGGTTTTGACCGACGCCGTCGTGCAAAAAGCGATGGACGAGATCGTCGCGCCCACCATGCGCGTGATGGCCGAACGCGGGATGCCCTACAAGGGCGTGCTCTACGCGGGCCTCATGGTCGAGAACGGCCAACCCCGGCTCGTGGAATACAACGTGCGCTTCGGCGACCCGGAATGTCAGGTGCTGATGATGCGGCTGGGCGCGCAGGCGCTCGACCTGATGATCGCCTGCGCCGAAGGCAAGCTCGCCGGGCGGCAGGCACACTGGGCCGACGACCACGCGATGACCGTGGTCATGGCCGCCAAGGGCTATCCCGGTGCCTACGACAAAGGCAGCGTGATCAAGGGGCTCGATCAGATCGAGGCGACCTCGAAACAGATGGTGTTCCACGCGGGCACGCGCGAGGTCGACGGTCAGATCACCGCTTCTGGCGGCAGGGTCCTCAACATCACCGCGCGGGGCGAGACGCTGGCCGAGGCCCGCGACCGCGCCTATGCGATGATCGAAGGCATCGACTGGCCCGAGGGCTTCAACCGCTCGGACATCGGCTGGCGCGCGCTCTGAGCGTTCAGGCGACCTGCCACCCTCTCCGCTTCACTGCTTCATAAATACTTTCGGGGGATGAGCGGCTTTGCGTCGCAAGGTCGCTCACGGGGGCAGACAGCCCCCGTCCGAAGGCACCACGGGCGCTGGCCCCTGTTCTCCCACGCAACACCTGACAGAAGCCTGCGCCGAGCGAAGCGAGGCGCCCCGCCGCGACCCGGGCGCAGCCCGGGGCGCAACCCCTGACCGCGCGTTTCAGTTGCAGCGCAGCCGGTCCGCAAGGCTCCGGGGTCCGTCATAGGCACCGACCACCTCGCTCACCAACCCGCCGTCGGCCCAGCGCGTCTTCACCACGTCGCGCCAGTCTGCGTCCGCCGTGACCACGACCGGGGCCGCCCCAGCGCAGGTCCGCACACCGCCCTCGATCACGTCGGACCCCAGGTGGTGATTGGTCAGTCCGGGGGCCTCCGCCATCGAGACGAAAGTCATCGTCTGGCCCGGACGGACCGAGACGACCCGCAGCACCTTGGCCAGATGCGGGCGGTCTACATAGGCGATGTCCTGCGTCCCGTCCCCGTCGAAATCCGCGATCCCGGCGATGGCGAGCCAGCGGTGTCGCTGACCAATCGGGTCGGTCATGGCGACCACGCGGGCCTTTCCATCCACGAGGTCGACGATCTGGATCATTGCGCCCACATCGTATCCTGAAAGCACCGCGACCACCTCGAACCCGCCTTCGCCGTCTAGATCGACGAGCCGGGGGCGCGTGTCCTCGTAGACCGCGCCGTCGAAGCGGATGGTCTGGGCCGTGCCATCGGTCAGCGCGATGCGCAGCCCCACGTGCTCGCCGTCGCCGACCGCGCCGTGGCCATAGGCGTCGGTCGGTTCCACATATCCCGCCCCGCCGATCTCCTGCGCGGCCAGCGGCATGGCCACGGTCAGGGCGACAAGACAGCCAGAAAGACGGGCAACAAGACGGGCACGGATCATCGGAGCCTCGCAGGAAACGACACGAAAAAGGACGCCCCCGATGTGACCCGCGTTGTGGCGTCGGGTCCAGAGGCGTCCCATCAATTTCCGGTCAGATCGGGCTCAGATCTGCTTTTCGGGCATCTGCACGACAAGCCCGTCGAGCGCATCTGTCACTTGAAGCTGGCAGGTGAGGCGCGAACGGACGGGGTCGGGTTCATAGGCGAAGTCGAGCATGTCCTCTTCCATCGCCTCCTTGGCGGGAAGTTTCTCGACCCACTCCTCGGCCACATAGACATGGCAGGTGGAACAGGCGCAGGCGCCGCCGCAATCGGCCTCGATCCCGGGGACATCGTTGTCGCGGGCGCCTTCCATCACGGTCAGCCCGTTAGCCACGTCGATTTCGTGGCGGGTGCCGTTGTGCTCGATATAGGTGATCTTGGCCATCTGGTCTCCGAACTTTCCTGTCGGCCGGGGCTCCCGGCGCGGTCCGGCCCGTTCTAGCCAAGGCCCCGCGCAGGGTCCAGCCCGCAAAATCGGCTTTGCACCTTGTGAAACCATCCACAATGTTCCTATAATGTTCTCATGCCCAGTTCCACCATTGACTCTTTCTCAGTCCATCTTTCCTCAGTCAATCTTTCCTCGGGCCAGATGTTCTCGGGCCGGAGCGCACCGCAGGACGCGCCGCTGCACCTGCGTCCGATACACGACACGCCCCTGCCCGCGCAGGGCTGGCCGCGACCGCCGGCGGCGATGCCACATGTGCTGCTCGACCGTCCGCCGGAAAAGGCGCGGGTCGTGGTGGCGGGGCTGGTCCTTGTGCGCCAGCGGCCGGGCACGGCGAACGGGGTGATCTTCATCACGCTCGAGGACGAGACGGGGATCGCCAATGTGGTGGTCTGGACCAAGGTCTACGAACGCTTCCGCCGGGCGGTGGTCGCGGGCCGGGCGCTGCGGGTCACCGGGCGAGTGGAACGCGAGAGCGGCGTCGCCCATGTCATCGCCGATTTAGTCGAGGACATTTCGTGGATGCTCGACGCCATCGCCCTGCCGGCCGAGGCGCAGCCAAGACTCGGCGCACATTCCCAGCCGCCCAGCCACGCGGTGCGATCGAGCGCCCGCGAGGGGCGGTCTCCTGCGCTCGTCAAACCGCGGAGCGAAGCGTGGCAGATTGGCGGCAAATGCGAACGGGACTGAAGCTCCCGGATCGAACGGGGCTAGCCCGATTTCACTTTTCCCGCTAGGGTCCATGAAAATCGCCCGAAAACAGGGGCGGATACAGGACCGAGCAGTATGAATCGCACAATCCGTGCCCGCGCCTCCCGCGTGACGCCCGTGATGGCCTTTGGCGTCGTGGTCGCCTTGTCGAGTTGCAGCCAGGCGCCGTGGGAACACGGGCCACAGGAGGTCACTCGCGCCGACTTCGGCGACGAACAGATCATCACCGATTTCACCCTCGGGCCGCCCAACGCGAAACCCGGCGTCTGCTATGGCAAGGACGTGACCCCCGCGACCATCGAACATTCGGTCGAGCACAAACTGATCGAAGAGGCCAGGATCGGGCCGGAGGGCAACATCATCGCCCCCGCCAAATACGAGACGATCACCGAGAGCCGCATCGTAGAGGATCGCGAGTCGATCTACTTCGAAACGCCCTGCCCGCCCCGCTGGACGCCCGAATTCATCGCCTCGATCCAGCGTGCGCTCAACGCACGCGGGCTTTACGAAGGCTCGACCGACGGGATTCTGGACGAGCCCACGCGGCTCGCCATCCGGACGTTCCAGAAACAGACCGGGCTCAATTCCACGATCCTCTCGACCGAAAGCGCGCGGCGCCTGGGGCTGGTGGAAGTCGATCTGGGCTAGGACGACGCTGGCGCCGGCGGGTCGCTAAAGGCCGACCCCCATCGCCTCGAGCCTGTGCAGGACGGGGCCGAGCTTGTCCGACAGGAACACCGTGGCCGGGTCGGGCCTGAGCGCGAAGGCCCCCATGCGATCAACGAAATTCCCCGCCTCGAGCTTGGCATGGCGGTCCACATAGGCGACCGGGCCGAGTTGCGCGAGAAGGACGGCCTTGAAGAGGACAAAGGTCAGGGCGACGAGGAACAGCCCGCGCCAAGGCAAGCCGCGCTTCGTGCGCACCTTGCGCACCGGAACGAGGAGGCCGTTTCGCTCTTCGAATTCGACGTAGCCCGAGGACAGACGACGATGGTTCTGCTGAATCGAGCGCAGGCGTTTCTGGAAATCTCGCAGGTTGGCATCGGACATGGGCGCGTCCCAAATTCAAGGCAATGACCGCGATCATACCGGAAAATGTGGCGTCACCGGGGCGATCATGGGGTAACACCGGCGCGTTGCCGGTGGTCTTCCGCCCGCGCGCGAAGGCCGGAAGTCAGTCGCGCAGGAGCGTCAGCGTCGTCCAGTCACCGTTCTCGTCGCGCAGGTCCACGGAGAAGCCGTTCGCCTTGTAGACGCCCACCACTTCATCCGCCTGCGGATTGAGAATACCCGACAGGATCGCCCGCCCGCCCGGCGCCACCATGCGCGCCATGTCCGGAGCAAGGCTGATCAGCGGACCTTTGAGGATATTGGCAAAAACGAGGTCAAAGGGATGCGCCGCCTGAATGTCGGGATGATCGAACCCCGCCGCCTCGACCACATGCACCGAGCCTTGCATGTGGTTGGCCTCGATATTGGCGCGAGCAACATCGCAGGCGACCTCGTCGATGTCCGAGGCCATCGTCGGGTTGGGCCAGATCTTGGCCGCCGCCATGGCGAGCACGGCGGTGCCGCAGCCAACGTCGATCACGTTCTGCGCGACGATGCCCTTGGTCGCCAGCCGGTCCAAAGCCTTGAGGCAGCCCAGCGTCGTGCCGTGGTGGCCGGTGCCGAAGGCCATTGACGCCTCGATCAGGAGGCCGATGCGGTCCGAGGGCAGTTTGTTCGAATCGTGAGAGCCGTAGACGAAAAATCGCCCCGCTTCGACCGGAGAAAGTTCTCTTTTGACATGCGCGACCCAATCGACTTCGGGCAATTCCGAGACCACGAAGTCCTTGGCGCCAAACATTTTGGCCAAGAGCGCGAGGCCCGCGTGATCCGGTTCCTCGGTGAAATAGCCGCCGACCTCCCACAGGCCCGAGCCGTCCTCCATCTCGAAGACGCCGATGCCGGTGGGTTCGGGGATCAGATCCTCCATGTCCTCGCCCAGCGCCTCGGCGGCAGCCTGGTTGTCGAGCGTGGTGAGGGCGGTCCAAGTGGGCATGGCGGATCTCCTGTCGCGTGCCTTCGCCGTATCGGGCGGGGGCCACAGGGTCAAGCAGGAGCGAGCGGCTCAGCCCACCGTGTCCTCCCAACGTTTCTGCATCTCGCCTCCGGTCAGCACCTCGGTCACCGTCGCGATCATCCAGCGGTGGCCGAAGGGGTCGATGAAGGTCGCGGTGCGCTCGCCGAAGCTCTGGTCCGCCGGGGGCCGCACGAGCATCGCGCCCGCCGCCTCGGCCCCGGCGGCGGTGGTGTCCACATCCGCCACCTGCTGATAAAGTGTGACCGCCGTGCCGCCCAGCGTGTCGGGCGAGATGGCGCCGAAGTCAGGGTATTCGTCCGCGATGAACAGGCGCTGATCACCGAACAGAAGCTCGGCATGGCCGACGCGCCCGTCGCCCGGGTCGGTCATGCGGAAATCCTCGGTCGCGCCGAAGACCGTCTTGTAGAACTCGATGGCCCGGTCGGCCTCTTTGCACACGATATAGGGAACAGGCATGTCGTCCTCGTCTGGCTTGCTTTTCATAATTACGTTACGTATCGTAAAGAAATGAGTCAAGACAGTCATACTCCCCCGAAACGGGGCCGCCCCCCGTCCAGGGCTGCGCGGGCCAAGGCACTGGCGGCGGCACGCACGATCCTGCTGGACGAGGGCCTTGGACGGCTCACGATCGAGGCGGTGGCGGCGCGCTCCGGTGTCGGCAAACCGACGATCTATCGGCACTGGGCCAACAAGAGCGAACTGGCGATGGCAGCACTCTTGCCGGATGCACCGGAGGATGTCGCGGTCGAGGGCCGGCTGGAGACCGCTCTCGCGGACCAGATGCGGCGGCTGGTCTCGAGTTTCGCCAAGGGACGCGGGCGGCAGATGGCCTTTGCGCTGGCTTCGTCCGATCCCGAAAGCGAGCTCGCCCGCGCCTTTCGCAACCGGGTGATCCTGTCGTCGCGCGAAGCGGGGCGCGGGCTGATCGCCCAGGCCGTGGAACGCGGCGACATCCCTGCCCGCGCGGATCTCGAGGTGGTGCTCGACATGATCTATGCCCCGATCCTCTACCGCGTGCTCGCGGGACACGCGCCACTCGACACGGGCTTTGCCGAGGCGCTTGCCCGGCAGGCGCTGGCGCTCCTGTCAGACGAACGGCCCCTTGCGAAACAGGGCATCGGGCGCTAGGCAGAGCGCGACCCAAGGGAGGACCGCATGGCCAAGGACGATCCCAAGACGCTGGTCTCGACCGACTGGCTCGCCGCGCATCTGAATGACCCGGATCTGCGGGTGATCGACGCCTCGTGGCACATGCCGGACAGCGGGCGCGATGCAAAGGCCGAGTATAACGCGGGCCATATTCCGGGCGCACGGTTCTTCGACATCGACGACATCGCGGACGGCCGTTCGGAGCTTCCGCACATGGCGCCGCCGGTCGAGAAATTCATGTCGCGCCTGCGCGCCATGGGGATCGGCGACGGGCACCAGGTGGTGGTCTACGACAGCCACGGCATCATGTCGGCGCCGCGCGTCTGGTGGACCTTTCGCCTGATGGGCAAGACGGATGTCGCCGTGCTCGACGGCGGTCTGCCGAAATGGCAGGCGGAGGGGCGCCCGATCGAGGACATGCCTCCTGTGATCCGCGACCGGCACATGACGGTGAGCCGTCAGTCGGACATGGTCAAGGACGTGACTCAGGTGGCGGCGGCAGCAAAGCTCGGGGACTGGCAGATCGTAGAGGCGCGCTCCGCCGCGCGGTTCCGGGGCGAGGCCGACGAGCCGCGTCCGGGCCTGCGCAAGGGCCACATTCCCGGGTCGAAGAATGTGCCCTTCGGCGGGCTCATTGCCGAGAACGGCACGATGAAATCCGAGGCCGAGCTGCGCGCCGCCTTCGAGGCCGCCGGCGTGGACCTGACCAAGCCCGTCATCTCGTCCTGCGGCTCGGGCGTCACCGCCGCCGTCCTGGACCTCGCCCTCACGATCCTCGGCAACCCGCGCCATGCCGTCTACGACGGCAGCTGGGCGGAATGGGGCATGTATAACGACCTCAAGGTCGCAACCGGAGAGAACTGATGTTCGAACATCTCAAAGCGCAACCGCAAGACAAGATCATGGCGCTCATGGTCGCCTTCCGCGAGGACGAGCGGGCCAACAAGGTCGATCTGGGCGTCGGCGTCTACAAGGACCCGACCGGCAACACCCCGGTGATGAAGGCCGTGAAGAACGCCGAGAAACAGCTTTGGGAGGCCGAGACCACCAAGAGCTACACCGCGCTCGGCGGCGATCCGGTGTTCGTGAAGGCGCTGTCGACGCTCGTGCTTGGCGATGCGGTGGACGAGGGCCGTCTGGCCGGCGCCGCGCAACCCGGCGGCACGGGCGCCATTCACCAGGCAATCGAGCTTGTGAAGATGGCCACCCCCGGCGCGACGATCTGGCTTTCGGCCCCGACCTGGCCCAATCACCCCTCGATCATCAAGCATCTCGGCATGAAGATGGCCGAATACCGCTATTTCGACAACGACAGCCGGGCGGTCGATTTCGCGGGCATGATGTCGGACCTTGGCAATGTCGCGGCAGGCGACGTGGTGCTTCTGCACGGCTGCTGCCACAACCCGACCGGTGCGAACCTGACCTCTGCACAATGGGAAGAGGTCGCGGACCTTCTGGTCAAGAAGGGCGCGCTGCCGCTCATCGACATCGCCTACCAGGGCTTCGGCGACGGGCTCGACGCGGATGCCGAAGGTACCCGGATCGTGTGCTCGACCGTGCCCGAGGCGCTGGTCGCCGCGTCCTGTTCGAAGAACTTCGGGGTCTACCGCGAGCGCACCGGTTTGCTCCTCGCGATTTCCCCGGATGCCGAGAAGCAGAAGATCACGCAGCAGAACCTGACGCATCTGAACCGCCAGAACTTTTCCTTCCCGCCCGATCACGGCGCCCGCGTTGTGCAGATGATCCTGACCGACCCGGCCCTGCGCAACGAATGGGAGACGGAACTGGAAGAGGTCCGCACCGGGATGCTCCGGCTGCGCAAGGCGCTGGCCGACGGGCTCCGCCAGCGGACCAATTCCGACAATTTCGACTTCATCGCCGAACACCGCGGCATGTTCTCGCGCCTGGGCGCCACGCCCGAACAGGTCGAACACATGCGCGAAAAGCACGGGATCTACATGGTGGGCGACAGCCGCATGAACATTGCGGGGCTCAACGACAAGACCATCGACATTCTTGCGGATGCCATTGTGGACGCTGGCGTCTAAGCACGGGATTAGATCACCGGGAACGCCGCGCCCCTCACCGGGCGCGGCGTTCGTCGTTCCCGACCTGTGCATCTTGGGCAAACCCGCCCTGCGGCAACGCCGGGATGACAGGACGATCCGGCGCCCCATATCGGGCGGTGAAAGGAGGTCGCCATGTTCGACACGACCCAAATCCCCGATATCCGGACCAGCCCCCTGCCCGACGAGATGCGCGCCCTTCTCGCCCAGCATCCGCGCGAAGGATGGGAGGCGAATCCGGCCTTTGCACGCTCCACCCGCGACTGGATGGCCGCGCACGGGCTGTTTCGCGACCTCGCCTATCTCCTGCGGACCGGGGCGGAGCGATACCTCGACGGGTCATTCGACGACGAAGCCTATGCGCCGCGGCTGTCGGCCTATGGCGACCGGCTGGTGCGGGCGCTGCATGGGCATCACCGGTTCGAGGACCTCAGTTTCTTTCCCGAACTGTCGACGGCCGATCCGCGCTTTGACCGGGGGCTTGAGATGCTCGAGGCCGACCACGTGGCACTGGACGCCGTGCTCGAGAGGATGACGCGGACGGGAAACCGGGCGCTGAAGCTCTTGCAGCTCGACCCGGCGCAAGCCCGCGAGGAGGTGGCGCTGGTGCGGGACGAGGCGGGGCGTGTCGAGACGTTCCTCGACCGGCACCTGAGCGACGAGGAGGACCTCGTGGTGCCGATCCTGCTCGAGTACCGGCTGCGGGGGTGAGCGGCCGGCAGGGGCGCGGGATCTGAAGGTAAAGGACACCGACCCATGCCGCGGCGCCCCCTGTAGGATTCCGGGATTCTAGAAACCTGGAATCCTAAATCTTTGAATGTGACAACCAGAACAGTCACTTAACCCCTGCCCCGCGCAGGAAACCCTTAACCGCGCAACAAAAGACCCGGGCGTTTTCCGCCCGGGTCCGCTTTGCTTCACTGTCCCACCTTCAGATCGGGTGGTCCCGGAGAAACCCTCTCTTACGAGGTGAATTCCGGATAGGCTTCCATGCCAAGCTCGGCTTTGTCGAGGCCCATGTATTCGTCTTCTTCAGAGACGCGGATACCCATGATGGCCTTGAGCAGGAACCAGATCACCAGCGACACGACGAAGACGAAGATGCCGACGATCACGATCGAGATCAGCTGGCCGCCGAGGGTCGCGTCAGAGTTGGTGAAGACGACCGCGATGGTGCCGTAGATGCCGCAGACGAGGTGCACCGGGATGGCGCCGACCACGTCGTCGATCTTGAGCTTGTCGAGCAGCGGAACCGCGAGGACGACGAGCACCCCACCGAAGGCACCGATCAGGGTCGCCGCACCGAGACCAGGGGTCAGCGGTTCTGCGGTGATCGAGACGAGACCGCCGAGCGCGCCGTTGAGCACCATGGTCAGGTCGACTTTTTTGTAGAGCAGCTGGGTCATCACCAGAGCGGCGAGCGCGCCACCGGCAGCGGCGGTGTTGGTGTTGGCGAAGATGCGCCCGTTGAAGCCGAACCAGCCGAGCCACAGGATGAACGTGCCGAGCGTGGCGAGGGTCAGGTTGGACCCAGGAAAGGCGTTCACTTTGCCGTCCTTGGTGTATTTGCCCAGACGCGGACCGAGCACGAGGGCACCGGCGAGCGCCGCCCAGCCACCGACCGAGTGCACGACGGTCGAACCGGCGAAGTCGAGGAAGCCGTAGTTGGCATCAAGGAAGCCGCCGCCCCACTTCCACGACGCCTGGATCGGGTAGATCAGGCCGGTGAGGATCACGGTGAAGATCAGGAACGGCCACAGCTTGATGCGCTCGGCCAGCGTGCCCGACACGATCGAAGCGGTGGTGGCGCAGAACATCAGCTGGAAGAAGAAGTCGGACCCGACCGAAGCGTAGGTCAGATCGACCGCATCGGCGCCGACGCCCACGTCCTCGAGCCCGGTGGTCCCAAAGGCACCAAGCACGTTGGGAATGGTCCAGCCGTCACCCGGATACATGAGGTTGTAGCCGATGAGGTAATACATGATGCCGGCGATCGAGAAGAGCGCGATGTTCTTCGTGAGCTGCATGGTGACGTTCTTCGACCGCACGAGGCCCGCTTCGAGCATCGAGAAGCCAGCGCCCATCCACATCACGAGGAAACCCGCGACGAGGAACATGAAGGTCGTAAGGATGAAACCGGTTTCGGTCCCGGCGGGCGAGGTCGAGACCGCGGCGGCGGCCTCTTCGGTCGCTTCCTGCGCAAAGGCCGCAAGCGGCAGCAGGGCTGCGGCGGCGGTGCCAAGCGTAAGTTTGGTGAATTTCATAACTGTTGTTTCCCCTGTTCCTGCGCTCAAAGCGCATCCCCGTCGGTTTCGCCCGTCCGCACGCGCAGCGCGCCCGAGACGTCCATGGTGAAGATCTTGCCGTCGCCGATCTTGCCGGTCTGGGCGGTCTTTGCGATGGTTTCGACGACCTGTTCGGCCAGACCGTCTTCGACGACGATCTCGAGCTTCACCTTCGGCACAAAGTTCACGGCGTATTCGGCACCGCGGTAGATTTCCGTGTGGCCCGACTGCGAACCGAAGCCCTTGATTTCCGTCACCATCATGCCGCGCACGCCGATGGCGGTGAGCGCTTCACGCACCTCCTCGAGCTTGAACGGCTTGATCGCTGCAATGATCAGTTTCACGTCATTCCCCTTTTATTGAAGCGGGCATGGTCCCCGCGCGAAATCACACCGCTAGCAAGCGCAGGTGAGCTGGCCGCAACAAGGCAACCGGCAGAGGCCGCCGCCCAGAAAGCAGGCATATGATTAAATTTTGAGCATACGCCAAGGAGTGTGATTAAATCGGTGGCGCGTCGCGAAACGCGAATTTTCGCTGGCGCGGCGTCTCCCGGCATCCCTCACGCCCTTGCCACTCGCATTACCTGCCGCGAGTCGGTAAGTTCCCACAAAACGAGCAGGTCTTACGGAACACCCATGGCGAACAACGGAAACGGTCGCAAACCGCTCGTTGCGGACAAGCGCTACACAAGCGGTTCGAAAGCAACGAAAAAGCCGGCCAAGAAAACGACGACAACACGAAAGACCGCGAGCGGGAAAACCGCGCGCAAGACGCGGTCACGTCGCACGCGGGCACCAAAGCGGCAGCTGCCGCTGATCTTTGCCCTGCCCCTGGCGCTCGTGGCCTGGGTGTTTCGCCTCGTGTTTCGGCTGGGATTCGCCGTCGCCGTCATCGCGGCCCTCGGGCTGGGCGCGGCGGTCTGGTATACCTCGACCACGATCCCCTCGCTGTCCGAACTCGTCGACGGGCGGGCCAAGGGGTCGGTCACCATGCTCGATCGCTATGGCAAGACCTATGCCTGGCGCGGCAGCCAGTTCGGCGGCATCGTCACCACCGAAAACGTGAGCCCCGCCGTGCGCGACGCAGTCGTGGCGACCGAGGACAAACGCTTCTACCGTCACTTTGGCCTGTCCCCGCGCGGCATTGCCTCGGCCATCCGGATCAACATGTCCGAGGGTCGCGGCCCGCTCGAGGGCCACGGTGGCTCGACGATCACGCAGCAGGTGGCCAAGCTCGTCTGTCTCGGCAATCCTTACGATCCAGCCTCGGGCTTGACCGAAGCGGAATACGAGGCCGACTGCCGCCGCTCGTCCCTATCGCGCAAGGCCAAGGAAGCGATCTACGCGATGGCGCTCGAGGTCAAGTATTCCAAGGCCGAGATCCTGACCATCTACCTCAACCGCGCCTACCTGGGTGGTGGCTCTTACGGGGTCGAGGCCGCCGCAGGCCGCTATTTCGGCGTGTCGGCCAAGGACCTGGACGTGAGCGAGGCCGCCGTTCTGGCCGGGCTTCTCACCGCGCCCTCGACCTATGCGCCGACCGCGAACATGGAACGCAGCTGGGCGCGTGCGCTCACGGTCGTGAAACTGATGGAGCAGCAGGGCTATATCACCGCCGCTGAAGCGGAATACGCGCGCGCGCATCCCGCAAAGCTCTCTGACGCCGCCGAGCGCGAGGCGGGCGGCTATTTCGCGGACTGGGTGATGACCGAGGGGCCGGATTTCCTGACCCGCGACACGACCGAAGACGTGATCATGCAGACCACTTTCGACGCCGACATCCAGCAGGCGGCGGAAGAGGCGCTGGCCTTCGTCTTTTCGGAAAAGGTGTCGTCGGATTCCAAGGCGCAGGCGGCCATCGTCGTGATGAGCGCGGACGGCGCAGTGCGTGCCATGGTCGGCGGGCGTAAACCGGCGGCGCCCGGCAGTTTCAACCGCGCCACGCAGGCGATGCGCCAGACGGGGTCGGCCTTTAAACCCTTCGTCTATGCCGCGGCGCTCGACAACGGCTGGGCCTTTGACAGCACCATCGTGGACGAGCCGATCACCATCAACATCCCTGGCTCGGGCCCCTGGTCGCCGCAGAACTACACGCGGAAATTCTATGGCCCCGTGACACTGACAACGGCGCTCAAGAATTCGCTCAACATCCCCGCGGTCAAGCTGTTCGAGGACGTTGGGCGCGACGAGGTCGTGCGCGTGGCCGAGGGCTTTGGGATCAAGACCGACCTCGCCGCCGGTCCTGCGCTTGCACTAGGCGCCTCCGAAACGACGCTGCTCCAGATGACCGGGGCCTTCGCGGGCATCCTGAACGGCGGCTCGGCGGTGACGCCCTACGGGATGTCTTCGCTCAAGCTCCTTGGCGACAACGCGCCGCTCATGGAAGAAACCGGCGGCATCGGCGACCGCATCATCACGCAGGGCGCGTCTCTCGAGCTCGCCTACATGATGAATCAGGTGATCGAGACCGGAACCGGCGGGCGCGCCAAAGTAGCAGGTATCCAGGCCGCAGGGAAAACGGGCACGACCAGTTCGGCCCGCGACGCCTGGTTCGTGGGGTTCACCTCGGAATACGCGGTCGGCGTCTGGATGGGCAACGACGACAACTCGCCGCTCAAGGGTGTGACCGGTGGTGGCCTGCCCGCCGAAATCTGGCACGAAACCATCGCGCGCATCCACGAGGGCGAGACGCCCCCGCCGATCCACATGCTCGTCCCGCTCAACGAACCGCAGGTCGTGTCGTCCATCCCCGGCACCGAGGGCGAGGGCAACGGTCAGGTTGTCGATCCTCTCTTCGCGCCGGGTGGCCTGTTCGGCCAGCCTCAGAACCAGTCGCCCCAGCCCGTTCCGCGCGGCCAGGCCGAGCCTATCCCTCTCGAAGATGCCATCCGTGGTGTCATCCGGGACATTTTCGGACGCAATTGAACCAGGCCCCCGTTTCCCTTGTCGCCTTTCGATCACGGGCCGGTATAGGATCGTAAAGGGATAATTTAGGGTTTCCCGCGCGAGATAGGCGGGAAGGGGGTTCTTGGATGTCGTTGGACCGGACCGGGAAGGGCCAGACCGAGCTTCGCGCCATCTTGCGCCAGAACAGGGGACTGTTCTGGGCGGTCGGTCTGTTCTCGGTCTTCGTGAACATCCTCATGCTCACCGGCCCTCTCTATATGCTTCAGGTCTATGACCGTGTGCTGGGCAGCCGGTCCGAGGCGACGCTCATCGCGATCACGATCCTCATGGCCTATCTCTTTGCGATGATGGGGCTTCTGGACTTCGTCCGGGGGCGCGTGCTCGCCCGGATCGGCGCGAAGTTCCAGGCAGCGCTGGACCGGCGGGTCTTTAC
>LUOO01000066.1:0-3411 GCA_001626765.1 Maritimibacter sp. REDSEA-S28_B5 | reverse complement strand
ATGCAGAACCGGAACGCCACATCTTCGGACAACGGGCTCAAGGAACTCGAAGCGGTGCGTCGCCTGCTCGCCTCGCCGGTCTTGTCGGCCCTCTACGACCTGCCCTTCACGCCGCTGTTCCTGGCCGGCATCCTGCTCTTCCATCCGTGGCTTGGCGCTCTCGCCCTGGTGGGCGGTGGTATCCTTGTCATCCTCGCAATGCTCAATCAGGTCTCGACCTCGGCCCCCGCCCGCGCGTCGAACCGGGCGACGGCGGAATCGGACCTCGTCGCCGAACAGCTTCGGTCCGAGGCCGAGATGGTGCGCGCGCTCGGCATGTCCGACGCCGCTTTCGCCCGTTGGCACAAGGCGCGACATGCGGCGCTCGCCGATTCGATCTTGTCGGTCGACCGGTCCGGGGCCTATTCGACCATCTCCAAAACGTTTCGCATGTTCCTTCAGTCGGCCATGCTGGGTCTCGGCGCCCTTCTCGTGCTCGAAGGATCGGTGACGCCAGGCGTGATGATCGCCGCCTCGATCCTGCTGGGACGCGCACTCGCCCCCATCGACGTGCTGATCGGGCATTGGGCCGTGGTGCAGGCGGCACGGCGCGGCTGGCGCATGCTGTCCATGCTCCTGTCCGAGGTGCCGGAAGAGGCGCCGCGCACACAACTGCCGCGACCAAGAGCGCGGCTCACCGCGGAAAACCTGACGGTCGTGCCGCCGGGGATGCATCAGGCGGCGCTGCGCATGGTGAATTTCGAGGTGAAACCGGGCGAGGCAATGGGGGTCATTGGCCCCTCTGGTGCCGGGAAGTCGACCTTGGCGCGCGCGATCACGGGGGTCTGGACCCCGGCGGGCGGGCGGCTGCGGCTCGACGGGGCCGCGCTCGACCAATACGGGTCGCAGCTGGGGACCCATGTGGGCTTCCTGCCGCAGCGCATCCGGCTGTTTGACGGCACCATCGCGGAAAACATCGCCGGACTCGACCTGCGCCCGGACGATGCCGCCGTGGTCGAAGCCGCCAAACGCGCCGCGGCCCACGAGCTGATCCTGCGGCTTCCCGATGGCTACGACACCCGCGTCGTGGGCGCAGGCGGGCTTCTGTCCGGCGGGCAATTACAACGGATCGGGCTGGCGCGCGCGCTCTATCGCGATCCGGTCGTCCTGGTGCTCGATGAGCCCAACGCGAACCTCGACAACGAGGGGACCGAGGCGCTGAACCGCGCGATCCGGGCGGTCAAGGCGGCGGGCGGCTGCGTTCTCATCATGGCGCACCGGCCCTCGGCCATTCAGGAATGCGAGAACCTCCTCGTGCTCGACGACGGCATCCAGAGGGCCTTTGGCCCACGCGACGAGGTCCTGCGCAAGTGGGTGCAGAATGCCGCGCAGATCGAACAAAGCACCATCCATAGACAGGGCGGAGGCGTGGCATGAGCCGGGAACTGATCAAACCAAAGGTGGTCGAGGTCGCGCCCGTCGCCCCGGCAGAACCGGCACAGGACGACGTGACACGGGCCTGGTCGGCACGCTCCCATGTGCTCGCCGGCATGATCGGGCTGGTCCTTCTCGTCGGTGGCTTCGGCACATGGTCGGCGACCACCAACATCGCGGGTGCAATCATCGCCCCCGGCGCGATCGAAGCGGAACAGACCCGGCAGGTCGTGCAACACCCGGACGGTGGCGTCATCGACACCATCGCGGTGCGCGAAGGCGACCGGGTCGAGGCGGGCGACGTGCTGATCCGACTCGACCCGGAACAATTGCAGTCCGAGCTGACCATCGTGCAGAACCAGCTCTTCGAACTGATTGCGCGGCGCGGACGGCTCGAGGCGGAACGCGACGGGGCCGAGATGATCGTCTTCGACCCCATGCTGGTCGAGGCGGCGGCGAACGCGCCGGAGGCCGACAGCCTGATGGAGGGACAGGAGCGCCTGTTCGATCAACGCCGTCAGAATATTGCCGCCGAAGCCGCCCAGCTTGAAAAGCGGGTCGAACAGATCACCGACCAGAACGCGGGCATCGACGCGCAGCAAACCGCCCTCGCCCGGCAACTGGACCTCATCGAGCAGGAGCTGTCCAACAAGCAGTCGCTTCTGGATCGCAACCTCGTGCAAAGCTCGGTCGTGCTCGCTCTTGAACGGGACCGTGCGGCGATCATGGGCCAGCGAGGCGAGCTAACCTCGGCCCATGCCCAGAACGCAGGCCGCATCACCGAGATCGAGATCGAGATCCTGAAACTGGACCAATCCAGGCGGGAAGAGGCGATCACGACCCTGCGCGACCTTGGGTATCAAGAACTGGAACTGGCAGAACGGCGCCGTGCGCTGATTTCGCAACTTGGCCGGCTCGACATTCGCGCCCCGTTCTCCGGCGTGATCCACGCGATGCAGGTCTATGCGGCACGCGAGGTCGTGCGCCCGGCGCAACCGCTGCTCTACATCGTGCCACAGGACAACCGGCTCATAATCGCGGCGCAGGTCGACCCGATCCATATCGACGAAATCCACGTGGGACAGGCGGTGAGCCTCAGGTTGGCCTCGCTCGACAGCCGCCAGACCCCGGTGCTGGAGGGGCGGGTCCTGACACTTTCCGCCGACGCGCTCACCGACGAGGCGACCGGGCGCGGCTACTACCGGGCGCGGATAGAGCTTCTGCCCGAGGAACTGGCACGGCTTCCGGAGGGCACCGTGCTGATCCCCGGGATGCCGGTGGACAGCTACATCCGGACGGCGGACCGGACACCGCTCGCCTATCTGGTGAAACCGCTCGCCGATTACTTCAACCGGGCGTTCCGCGAAAGCTGACCCTTCCCCTCGCCCGGCATCGCGGCTAGCCTCCGCGCGAAACCGCCTGCGGACCCATGGTCGCAGACGCGCAAAGGAGACCCAGATGAGCCAGATCGAAACCCGCCTCGCCGAGCTTGGCGTCACCCTGCCCGACGCCCCGGCCCCCGCGGCGAATTACGTGCCCTATGTCGTGTCGGGCAACCTCGTCTATGTGTCGGGGCAGGTGTCGCAGGAAAACGGCGCGCTCGTCACGGGCAAGCTGGGCCAGGACATGGACGTGGCCCGCGGGGCCGAAGCCGCCCGCGCCTGCGCCATCTCGCTGCTCGCGCAACTCAAGGCCGCGACCGGCGGCGACATCGACCGGTTGACACGGGTGGTCAAACTGACCGGCTTCGTTAACTCCACCCCGGACTTCGGCGACCAGCCCAAGGTGATCAACGGCGCGTCCGATTTCCTCGTCGAAGCATTGGGCGACAAGGGACGGCACGCACGCTCTGCCGTATCGGCCGCCTCGTTGCCTTTCGGCGTCGCGGTCGAGATCGAAGCGATCTTCGAAATCGCCTGAGCGCCTGATGCAAGCCGCCCCCCCGCTCCCCCCGAGCTTTCGCGCTGCCCCCATCGCGCACCGCGCCCTGCATGACAT
>LUOO01000065.1 GCA_001626765.1 Maritimibacter sp. REDSEA-S28_B5 | reverse complement strand
TGGGCGGCGTTGACGGCCTGCTGCACGTGACCGACATGGCCTGGCGCCGTGTGAACCACCCGTCCGAGATCCTCTCGATCGGCGAGACGATCAAGGTGCAGGTCATCAAGATCAACAAGGAGACCCATCGCATCTCGCTGGGCATGAAGCAGCTTCAGGAAGATCCGTGGGATCTGGTCGCCGCGAAATACCCGCTGGAATCGGTGCACACCGGTCGTGTCACCAACATCACCGACTACGGCGCATTCGTTGAGCTGGAAGCCGGTGTCGAGGGCCTCGTTCACGTGTCCGAGATGTCCTGGACCAAGAAGAACGTCCACCCCGGCAAGATCGTTTCGACCTCGCAGGAAGTGGAAGTCATGGTTCTCGAGATCGACCAGGCGAAACGCCGCGTGTCGCTCGGTCTCAAGCAGACCATGCGCAACCCGTGGGAAGTCTTTGCCGAGACCCATCCAGAGGGCACGCAGGTCGAAGGCGAAGTCAAGAACATCACCGAATTCGGTCTGTTCATCGGCCTCGACAACGACATCGACGGCATGGTCCACCTGTCGGACATCTCGTGGGATCAGCGTGGCGAAGACGCCATCCAGAACTTCCACAAGGGCGACGTGGTCAAGGCCGTGGTCACCGAAGTCGATACCGACAAGGAGCGTATCTCGCTCTCGATCAAAGCGCTCGACGGTGACCAGTTCGCCGACGTCGTGGGCGGCGTGAAGCGCGGTGACGTGATCACCGTGACCGTGACCGCGATCGAGGACGGCGGCATCGAAGTGGAATACGAAGGCATGAAGTCCTTCATCCGCCGCTCCGACCTGTCGCGTGACCGTGCCGAACAGCGCCCCGAGCGCTTCCAGACCGGCGACCACGTCGACGTGCGCGTCACCAACGTGGACTCCAAGTCGCGTCGCCTCGGCCTCTCGATCAAGGCCCGGGAAATCGCGGAAGAGAAAGAAGCCGTGGAACAGTTCGGCTCGTCCGACTCGGGTGCTTCGCTCGGCGACATCCTGGGCGCCGCGCTCAGCAAGAAAGACTGATCGGATCTCGCGATCTGACGGTGACGGCCCCGGAGCGATCCGGGGCCGTTTTTCTTTGGCTCCGCTTGGGGGCGCCACAGCTCCGAATCAGGGGCTTCGGCCCTGTGCCTTCGGACCCGCGACGCCGGAAATCCGATGCCTTCCTGTCTAAGAGCCCGGTTTTCCATGGAAAAATCGGCAAAATCCGGCGAATTTTTCGTCGGGGGGATGAACGGCGCTGTTTCGCGACTACGTTAATGCTCCTATAGTCACCATGAGAGCGGCGCGCTGCCAACAAGCGCCGACCAGTCCTGTCGGGGGGATATCGGAATGATCCGTTCGGAGCTTATCCAGAAGATCGCGGACGAAAATCCGCACCTGTACCAGCGCGACGTCGAGCGGATCGTGAACACGATCTTCGAGGAAATCATCGACGCGATGGCCAAGGGCGACCGCGTCGAATTGCGCGGCTTCGGTGCCTTTTCAGTCAAGAAGCGGGATGCCAGACTGGGACGGAACCCGCGCACGGGTGAATCGGTTGATGTGGACGAAAAGCACGTTCCCTTCTTCAAGACCGGCAAGCTCCTGCGTGACCGTCTGAACGGGAACTGACCCGGAACCGACCCCGGAACTGAAAGGCCGCATCCCATGCGTTACATTCGCTACGCGTTTCTCGCCGCGCTTGCCGTGCACAAGCACCGCGCCGAAGGGCGCCGGGCCAAGAGCGCCGCCGTCAAGCTCGCTACCGAAGTGCAGGACCTCAAGCGCCAGCACGCCAAGCCCGAGGACGAGGTTCTGGCGCTGCTCGAACCGCCGCGCTGACATCATGGCCAAGGTGAAGATCTGCGGGCTGACGAGTCCCGAGGCCGTCAGAGACGCTGTGTCTGCGGGCGCGCTTTATCTCGGGTTCAACTTCTTTCCGAAGTCACCGCGCTACGTGACCCCCGCCGAGGCCGCCGCGCTCGCCACCGAGGTGCCGCCGGGCGTGGCCAAGGTCGCGCTGGTGGTCGATGCCGACGATGCGACGCTGGACGACATCGTGGGGCAGGTGCCGCTCGACATGCTTCAGCTTCATGGCAAGGAAATCCCCGAGCGGGTGGCCGAGATCCGTGCCCGCTACGGCTTGCCGGTGATAAAGGTCGTGGGCATCGCCGGTCCAGAGGACGTGGCGAAGCTCGACGACTACATGGACGTGGCCGACCAGATCCTTGTCGATGCCAAGGCTCCCAAGGGTGCGGTGCTGCCGGGCGGCAATGGCATTGCCTTTGACTGGCGGCTGCTCGCCGGGCGTCACTGGACGAAACCCTGGATGCTCGCCGGTGGGCTGACACCCGCCAACGTGGCGCTCGCGATCCGCATGACCGGCGCGCGGCAGGTCGACACTGCGTCGGGTGTGGAAAGCGCGCCCGGGGTCAAGGACGCTGCCCTCATGCGCGCATTTATCGAGGCGGCGGGATGATCTTTGCCGCCGCGACGACGGCCGATGTGGCCGGAGTCGTGGCGCTGCTCGCCGCCGATGCGATTGGCGATGTCATACTTGGCGAAGATGCGGCGCAAGCTGCCTATGCCGTGATGCTGGCCGAGGGCAACACGCAGCTTTTCGTGGCCCGCGACGGGGTGGGGGTGGCCGCCACCTACCAGTTGTCGATCCTGCATGGCCTGTCTCTCACCGCGTCCTGTCGCGCCGTTTTGGAAGGCGTCCGGGTGCGGGACGACCTGCGCGGGCAGGGGATCGGGGCGGCTCTGCTCGCGGACGCCGAGGCGCGGGCGCGCGCCGCTGGCGCGGTGCGGATCCAGCTTACCTCCAAGGTGCAGCGCGACCGGGCCCATGCCTTCTATGCGCGGCACGGATTCGTCGCGAGTC
Source organism: Maritimibacter sp. REDSEA-S28_B5 (assembly GCA_001626765.1). GTDB lineage: Bacteria > Pseudomonadota > Alphaproteobacteria > Rhodobacterales > Rhodobacteraceae > Maritimibacter. Next base: position 37,609 of record LUOO01000065.1, on the reverse strand, counting down.
ACGTGGGCATGAAGAAGCTGCTCTGAGGCGGGTCAGGGTTAACCGCGCCTTTACCAGAATCGCCCGTAGTGGGGGCATGAAAGACTTCATTCAAACTCCCACCCCCAAGACCTCCGCCGAGCTTTGGCTCGACCGGACGTTCTCCTGCAAAACGGCACTTTCCGGCGGCGTGATCAAGCGGTCGGTGAGCGAGGTTCAGTCCTCCATCGGTCGCGAACGCTTCCTGTCGGAAATCAAGAAGCGCGGCTTTCAGGCGGTCGAAAACGGCGACGACATGGTGATCTTCTGCAACCGAAATCCTGTGCGGTTGGCCATGGCGCGTCCGACGCTGGTCCTGTCGTGACGAAAGGGGCGCGGATGACCGCGCCCCGATCTCGTCGCCGGTTACTCGCAGGCAAATCCGTCGCCCGACGCGCGCGCGACCTCGGGGTAGAGGCAAAGCGGTCGCGTCTCGCCCCGTACCGCTTCCGGCGCCTCCTGGTTGTCCGCGCGCACGGTGGCCGTGACCGGGCCGGGGGCGGTGCCGTCCTCGACCCAGTCGGTCAGAACCGTGAGCAGGTCAAAGGCATCGGGGGCCGGTCCTCCCGGTCCGTGCTGCAGGTGTCGAGGATCGAGAACACCGGGTCAGCCGAGCCGTGGAAGATCACGAGCTTGCCACCGGCGGCCACGAAGTCGGCCAGCATGGGGTCATCCATGTCGGGCGGAGTCATCAACTCGACCGCGCTTTCTGGGAATGCCTCTGACGTTGCCGTCACCTTCGGCGCCTCTTGGTCGAAGTCGTAGGACGTCAGGAACGCCTGCAACTCGGCGGGCGATCCGCCCACGTCGCTGGGCGGGGTCGAGAACACCTGCGCCAGTGATCCGGCGCCCATGACGGCGATGATCGGCTGTTGCTCCCACGGCGGAACCGGGCTTTCCAGCTTCCAGAACCGCCAGCCGCCCGAGGCGATGCCCGGATCCCACACCCAGTCGGAATAGAGCGCGTTGCCCGCGCTGTCGGTCGGACCGGCGTGGATTTTCTCCAGCGCCGCGACCTTGTCCGCGGACAGGCAGTCGCTGTTCTGTCCCTCGGCGCAGATCATCGACGCGGGATCAAAGGCGCTCTGGCACCCCATCGGGTCGAGCACGAGGCCATCTTCGGCCTCGTCCAGCCCGTCGCAGGCCGCCACGATGCTGGCCGCGACAACGCCCATCTCCTCGCGGCTGAAGGCACCGGGAAGCGTATCGCCGACCGACAGGAACGCTTGCACGTCCCAGGCATGCTGGATCGCCGCGCGGGGCAGGTTGAAGCCGGGAAAGCCCGCAAGCAGCCCGTCGAAGGTGTCGCCCATGCGGCTCGCCGCCACCATCGCGTGACGTCCCCCGTTCGAGACCCCCATCCCGTAACGGTAGTCGATGTCGCGCTCATAGTAAGCGGTGGTCAGCGCCTCCGCCGCCATCTGCACCTGCGGCACCGCCGCGTAACCATAGTTTTTGCGCGCCTCGAAGTCTTTCCCGAAGAGGTTCGATCCAGCCAGACCGGCCTCGGGGTTCGCGTCCCCGGCATGGCCCGCGTCGGAGGACACGACCGCCATGCCACGCGCCAGCGCGCCGTCTCCCGGTGCAAGCCCGGCGATCGTGCCGAGTGCGGGTTTGACCTCGCCGTCATTGCCGCCGTTGAACTGGTGCACGAGCGCGCCGGTCCAGTCGTCTGGCAGCCGCAGCTCGAACCGGATGGCATAGGGCTTGCCGTCCGTCCCCGTCCGCTCGGCAATGGTCGCGGTCACGATGCAGTGGTCGAGCGGGCTTTCCTCACCCTTGGGTGCATAGGTCGCGCCGGTGATCTTGCCACCCTCGAGCGACAGGCCCGCGGCGTTCTCGCAGGCTTCGGGCGAGGCGATGGCCGCGCAGGGCAGCATCGCCAGCGCCGCAACGCTGGTTCTCAGATGTTTCATGGTTTCCTCCCGTGTCGATCCGGGAGCTTCCCGAATCCACTTTATGATCCGTGGAAAATATCTTGAAAGCTACAAATTTTTCCCGGGGCCGCTTCGACTGGCGATCCCGCCGTTGTCGGTCCTTGCGCCAAAGGGGGGCAAAGGCTAGGAACGGCCAATGTATCTGGAGGGCAAAATGGCCGACGATCTGTTCAATTCCTTCATGAAGGGTCCCGATGAAAAGGGCCGCTTCGGCGACTTTGGCGGGCGCTTCGTGTCCGAGACGCTGATGCCGCTGATCCTCGATCTGGAAGCGGAGTATGAGAAGGCCAAGACGGACCAGAGCTTCTGGGACGAGATGAACCACCTCTGGACCCATTACGTCGGCCGTCCCTCGCCGCTCTACTTTGCTGAGCGCCTGACCGAACGTCTGGGCGGGGCCAAGATCTATCTCAAGCGGGACGAGCTCAATCACACCGGCGCGCACAAGATCAACAACGTGCTGGGCCAGATCATCCTCGCCCGTCGCATGGGCAAGACCCGGATCATTGCGGAAACCGGTGCCGGTCAGCACGGGGTGGCCACCGCCACGGTCTGTGCCAAGTTCGGCCTCAAGTGCATCGTTTACATGGGCGCCCATGACGTCGAACGGCAGGCGCCGAACGTGTTCCGGATGAAGCTGCTTGGCGCCGATGTGGTGCCGGTGACCTCCGGCCGCGGCACGCTCAAGGATGCGATGAACGACGCGCTGCGCGATTGGGTGACCAACGTGCGCGACACCTTCTACTGCATCGGCACGGTGGCCGGTCCGCATCCCTATCCGGCGATGGTGCGCGATTTCCAGTCGATCATCGGCAAGGAAACCCGCGAACAGATGATGCTGGCCGAGGGCCGTCTGCCCGACACCCTGGTCGCGGCAATCGGCGGCGGGTCCAACGCCATGGGCCTGTTCTACCCCTTCCTTGACGACAAGGAGGTCGAGATCATTGGGGTCGAGGCCGGCGGCAAGGGCGTCGATGACAATATGGAACATTGCGCCTCGCTCACCGGCGGGCGCCCCGGCGTGCTGCACGGCAACCGGACCTATCTGCTGCAGGACGAAGACGGTCAGATCCTCGAAGGCCATTCGATCTCGGCGGGTCTTGATTATCCCGGCATCGGGCCGGAGCACTCGTGGCTGCACGACACCGGACGCGCGAAATACGTCTGGGTCACGGATACCGAAGCGCTCGAGGCGTTCCAACTGCTCTGCCAGACCGAGGGTATCATTCCCGCGCTCGAACCGTCTCACGCGCTGGGCCATGTGATGAAGGTCGCGGGGGACTACCCCAAAGATCACCTGCTGGTGATGAACCTCTGCGGACGCGGCGACAAGGACATCTTCACGGTGGCCAAGGCGCTAGGCACGGATATGTCGGGTCTCGTGAGCTAGGACGTTGCCACTTGCCGCCACGGATCGAGGCGGCATTTTGGCTCTGGAACATGCAAAGTGGCGCCGCGATATGCGGCGCCACTTCTTGTTCAGACCGTAATTTCGGTCTTGCGGACTTACGAGTCGCCCATGATGCCGAGGCCGAGGCCGCCATCAATGCCGATGCCGACGGAGCCGGAGTCCGCGCCGTCGGACCCGCTGGCCGAGACGCCGAGGCTACCGCCGGTGCCGACCGAAATCGCGCCGGAGTCACCGTCGTTGGACCCCGACACGCCGACGTCGAGACCGCCGTCGAGACCGACCGAAGCCGAGGCTTCATCGTCGTCTGAGTCCGTCATGGTCGAGGCAGCAAGGCCACCGTTCGCGCCCACGGCGAGCGATCCCTCATCATTGTCTTCCGACCCCATCGCCTGCACCATGGCGCCGCCCTGAAGGTCGACCATCGTGTCCGACATGACGTCACCATCGTCGCCCATGATCAGGATCCGGCCATTGGTTTCGTTGCTCGCCGTGAAGGTCAGCGAACCGGACTGGTCCTGACGAACCTGGTTCACGTCATAGCCATCTTCCTGCAGCGTCGCCATGCCCATGGCATAGACGTCTTGATTCAACTGGGCCGCAGTCGTATCGGCAATGGCAGCGGTGCCCGCGAGAAGGGCGACAGCGGTCATGGTTGCAAAGCGTTTCATGGTGGTAGCTCCTTTTTCAGTCAGGCACCTGTCGTGCCCTGACCCTGGGTTCCCTTGTCGCGGTGGCCGTCATTGGCGTTCCGAGGGGGACCTTTGAACGGGTCCGATGCAAAAGAAACGATATTAATACAGAATGAGTTTCAGAGGTTATTCAAGTAATGGCTGAGAACTGTTCGAACTGTGGTGAAAATTAAAAAGAGCGGCGATAATTCGCCGCTCTCGATGTGCCATCAATGTATAATGATGGTATCAGATCAGTTGTTGGCGTCGATCGAAATGCCGGTGTCCGTCTCGGACGACACGCCCGCCTCTGCCGCACCGCTGTCACCGTCCGAAGTCACCGAAAGGTCGCCGGAGACCGCAGCGCCGGCGTCCGCGGCAGCATTGCCACCTTCGCCCGCTGCATCACCCGACACGGCACCCGAAAGATCGGTGGACAGGGCCGCCGAGGATTCATCGACGTCGCTCTCCATTTCGATCAGGATGCCGCTTTCAGCCGTGGCCGATCCGGGCACCTCGGTGGTTTCGTCGCTGTCGACCATAGCGTCCGCCATCACTTCGCCGCCAGCGCCCAGGGTGATCTGGCGGTTGCCAGCATCCGAAGTGCCATAAAGAGTTACGGTGTTGTCGGTGTGAACGACCACGCGCTCGACGGTGTAGCCGTCGGCTTCCAGCATCGCCATGCCGTTGGTCATCAGCGCGGCTTCGGCAGCCGAGCAGCCCTGATCTTCACAGGTCATGGGGGCCATGTTGCTCTGGGCGAAGGCCGGGGCGCCAAGGGCAAAGGCGGACACGGTGGCGAGGATGAGAGTTGTCTTTTTCATGGGAATCTTTCCTGTCGGTTTGTCGCCGGCCCGTCTCATCGCTTTCAGCAACGATCTGGTCCAAGGCGACTTGGGTTGGTGGGCCGACGAGACGCTCGTCTGCTCCGTCTTACCAGCCACCAACACGCCTCTATCGAACAAGTTCCAGAAAAAAATGAAAATAAAGAATTAAAATATACTAGTAGTATCATAAGGTGATGAGAGGTTGACTTTGAGGAAACCGATCTGAGCTTGAATATTGATGAAGGCAGAGGTGAGGGCCAAAAAATACCGGATGACCCGCCGCGTCCTTATCGGGCCGTCAGATGCGCGCGATCGTTCCCGCGTCGGTTTCCGTTTCGAACACGTCGTCGGACAAGATTTCTCCACCCGCATCGAGAACGAGAACCCGGCCATAAGCCCCGCTCGAGGCATGGAAGACGTAGCTGCCATCCGAGGTCTGGATGATGCGGAAGACGTCGAAGCCCTGATCGTAGAGATGCGAAATGCCCTGGGCCTCGACCGAGCCTGTGTCGATCTCGACGATCCCTTGCGCGCGTAATCCGTTCGCCTCTTGGGCCGTGACCAGTCCGGTGCTCGCGGCGGTGACCGATAGGGCAAGTAGGAATGGCAAGATGCGGGCGTTCATTGGGTGATCTCCGGTGCACATTTCCCATGTGCTCCGGTCGAAACGCGACACGATCTGAAAGGTTCCGTCTCAGATCGCGTGCTGTTCGAGGATGGCGAGCGAGACGACTTCGAGAGCGCGGCCATGGGTGGCCTCGAGCCTGACGCGGGGCGCGCAGCCTTCGTCATGGGCCTGGAGGAACCGCGAGGCGCAGAGGCACCACTGGTCGCCGGGCTTCAGTCCGGGAAAGTTGAACTCGGGCAGGGGGGTCGACAGGTCGTTTCCAACGTATTTCGAATAGGCGAGGAACTCTGCTGTCATGATGGCGCAGACCGTGTGGTTGCCCCGATCCGCGGCGCAGGTGTTGCAGTAGCCGTCGCGGAAATATCCTGTCTTGGGGGCATCGGAACACATGAGCAGCGTTCCGCCCAGCACATTGATCGGTTTGATCGGTTCGGCTTTCATACGTCGTCCTATCTCAACGCACTTGCTGCGCTGCTCGGGTGATTTGCCGTAACACGTCTATGTTTTCCTCAAAGACCCCGGGGTCCTCAAAGTTCTGGTCCGCCGCATTGATCGCGATCACGACATCCTCGGCCCGGTCGATCCAGATATATTGCCCATAGACGCCAATGGCAAAGGCTTCGCCGGGGCGCGCGTCGGCGGGCAGCCACCATTGCAGGCCATATTGCGACTCGCCTTGGACGGTGGGGGCGCTGGGTGACAGGGCGTCGTCGATCCAGCCAGCGGGAACGATCTGACGCCCCTGCCACCTGCCATCCTGCGCGATCATCTGGCCAAAGCGCGCATAGTCGCGGGTCATCATGTTGAGCCCGCCCAGAGCAAATGCCACGCCTTCACTGTCGGTGACATAGTAGGCCCGGCTTTGGACGCCGAGCGGCCCGATGATCTTTTCGCCCATGAGCGATGGCACGTCGCGCCCGGTCGCGCCCCGGATCACCATGCCCAGAACATGCGTGTCCATGGAGACATAAAGCCAGTCCTCGCCCGGTGCGCCGCGGGTTTCGGTCAGGTCCGCGGTGAAGTCGTCGAGCGACCCGCCAAGCGCCAGAACCCGGCCCATTCGGTTGATGTCGGACCAGAAGTCCAGGTAGTCCTCGTCAAAGACCACGCCCGAGGACATCTGCGCCACCTGCCGGATCGTGGCGGTCTCATAGGCCGAGCCGCGCAGCGCCGGCGCATAGGTCACAACGGGCTCGTCGAGGCTCGCAATGGCGCCCTCGTCGATGAGAATGCCCAGAAGGGCAGAGAGAAAGCTCTTGGCCACCGACCACGAGATGCGCAGGTCTGTGGCCTCGGTCCCGAGGAAATAGTCCTCGTAGACGATCGCGCCGCCGGACAGGATCACGATGCCGGTCGTGTTGCGCCGGGCAAGCCAGTCGGCCACGCCGTCCGGCAGCTCCATCCAAGGGCCCTCGGGCAGGGGTGAGATTGCCGCCGCCGGCGACACCACGTGCGCGGTCCGGAAAAGCGTATCCATGTTCGAGAAGTTGCCGACGATCCGGTCCGCGTCAAAGAGCGTGTTCACGGCCATGAGCCGCGCGATCTCTTCCCTCTTGAGGAGACCCAACGCCGCGACGCCGACCACGATGACCAGAAGAACCCGAAGGATGATGCGACGCATGGTATTCCCCCACCGATCCTTGGGACTATGGCGGCTGCGTCAGTCTGCGTCCAGTTGCCAGCGCAGCCAGCGCCCGTGAAAATCGACCCGGCCCAGCTCTTCGGTCACGCCTGCACCGCCGGTCCAAGTGGTGAGCGTGATGGCCGCGCCGTCCCCGGGCCTGTCGTCCACCTCTATCCCGAGCCGCGCGAGCGGGCTCTCGGGCGTGGCCTTCTGCCCGGCGGTCTCGAGTGTGGTGCGACAAGTGGCCTTGGTCGTTTCCGGGAAATACTGCCAGGCGACCGTGTGATAGACGAGGTGCAGGGCGGCCTTTGCCGGTCCTGCTGCGAGCCGATCCGCCAGCCATTGTGCTGCATCTCCCCGATCCACAGTGGCATCGAAGGCTGCGATGGCGGCTTCGGTCCGGGCGATCCGATCCGGCTGGTCGGCCCAGAGATAGGACAGGAGCCGCAGGCGATCCGCCGGGTCGCGCGGATCCATCGGATACAGATCGACACCACGGCGATCGACCACGCGTGGCGCCGCGCGCGGCGGACAGGGACCGGTCCAATCAGGCGCGAGCGTCAGCGCCGCGTCCTCCGGTCCATAGGTCCCGAAGGGTGTGTTCAGCGCGAACCGGTCCCACATGAGATTCAGCCCGGCGCTCGCCCCGAGTTCCGACAACGCGATGGGTAGCCCGTGACGAGCAGTCAGAAGGTGCCCGACGGCGATCAGGACGGCGGCCCGGCGCACCTCGTTCGTCTGCGGGGCAGAGGTGAGAGCGTCGAGAAGGGCGTCCTCCTGCACCTCAATGGTCCGGGCGAGCGCCGTGGCAAGGTCCGCGCCATCCGGCGCGGGGTTCGGCGGATAATGTGCGGCGAGCGTCGGGGCGCGCCCGGACAGGACCAGCGCGTGTAGCCCTCCCAGAAGCCGCAGCGGCAGCGAATGGCCCGCATAGCTCACATCGCCCTCCCAACCGCGCATCCGGTTGAAGACCGCGCCGGGATGGTCGCTCATCCCGCCAAGGATCGTCAGGACCCGCGCGGTGAAGGGCGAGCCCGTGTATCGGTGGTCGTGTCGGTGGGTGCGGCCGGTTCCGACCGGGGCAGGTCCGTCGGGGTGGGTTTCGCGGGCTTCTCGGCCTTGGGTTTCTTGGCCCCGCCAGTGCGCAGCGCAACCGCGTTGGTGAACTTGCCCCCGTCCCCCTTGGCGATGAAAGGCGCACCGTCGGACACGCCACGCATCAGGTCGTCGAGCCATTTCTCTTCCTGCTTGGCGAAATCCGACAGGACGTATCCCGACACGCGGTCCTTGTGCCCGGGATGCCCGACGCCCAGCCGGACCCTGTGATAGGCCTCGCCGATATGCTGGTGGATCGAGCGTAACCCGTTGTGCCCCGCGTGGCCGCCGCCGGTCTTGAGCTTGACCTTGAAGGGCGGCAGGTCCAGCTCGTCGTGAAACACGGTCACGTCCTGCGGTTCGAGCTTGTAGAACCGCATCGCTTCGCCCACCGACTGTCCCGACAGGTTCATAAAGGTCTCGGGCTTGAGCAGGATCACCTTTTCGCCGTCCAGCGTGCCCTCGCTCACCGATCCCTGAAACTTGCCGCGCCACGGTGCAAAGCCGTGATCCGAGGCGATCTGGTCCAGCGCCATGAAGCCGATGTTGTGCCGGTTTCCCGCGTATTTCGCACCGGGATTGCCAAGGCCTACGAAAAGTTTCATGGGCGCCTCCGGGTTCGCGCGTGGTGAGGGTTGGAGCGGCGCACAAGCCCGCCTAGTATCGGCGCAAACCTAGGGCAGGCGACGACGGTTGCCAAGGCGAGGACCGGTGAGGCGACTGGCAAGCGGGGGCAGGCGGCATGGCACAGTTCAGGATTGGAGACATCGCGCTCAGGGTGCCGAACCATGCGCTGACCGCCAAACTGCGCGAGGCATTGAATTCCGGGCGCTACGAAATCAACGAAAGCCGCGCGATCCGGCGGCACGTGCAGGCGGGGGACCGGGTGCTCGACATCGGGGCGGGGGCCGGCTTCGTGTCGATCAATGCAGGCCAGCTTGCCGGTGCGGACAACGTGATCTCGGTCGAGGCGAACCCGGCGATGATCGAGGCGCTGCGCGAGAATCTCGACCGAAACGGCATGGGCGCGACCGAGCTTCTGCACGCCGCCGTGGTGGCGGATAGCTATGCGGGCGGCACGGTGCGGTTCGAGCAGAAACAGGCGTTCTGGGCCTCGGGCCTTGCCACAGATGCGACCCCCGCGCACAAGGTGGTCGAGGTGCCCGCGCTGAAGCTCTCGGAGCTGCTCGAGGAATACCAGCCTACGGTCGTGTCGATGGATGTCGAAGGGGCGGAACGCGAGCTGTGCCAGCAGCCCTGGCCGCCCTGCGTGAGGATGCTCGTGATGGAGATTCACACCAGGCAATACCCGGCCTCGGACGTGAAGGCGATCTTTGACGGAATGTCGAAAAACAACATGACCTACATGCCATGGGGCTCCACCGGCGAGGTCATCGTGCTGCAAAGGTGTGAAAAATGAATACGGGGCGCTGATCGGCGCCCCGTTTCACGTGTCGTGGTGACGAAGGGCTTACGCCTCTTCGGTCGCCTCTTCGGCGTCTTCTTCCTCGTCCGCGCCAGACGAGCGCAGGCCCGACGGGGCCGAGATATTGGCGATGACGAAGTCACGATCCACGGTCGGCTTCGCGCCGGCCGGCAGGGTCACGTCGGAGATGTGGATGACGTCGCCGACCTGACGGCCGGTGAGGTCCACGGTGATGTGATCCGGAATATCGCCCGCGATGACCGAAAGCTCGACTTCCGGACGGACGGTGACGAGCACGCCACCCTTCTTGAGGCCGGGAGCCTTGTCTTCGTTCTCGAAGGTCACGTGGATGAAGAGGTTGATGCGCGAGTCACGCTTCAGACGCAGGAAATCGACGTGGGTGGGAAGGTCCTTGACCACGTCGCGCTGCACCGAGCGGCAGATGACGCGGACGTCGTCCTCGCCTTCAACCTTGAGGTTGAAGAGGGTCGACAGGAACCGGCCTTGCTTGAGCGACTTCAACAGGACGTTGAAGGGCATGTTGATCGGAAGCGGGTCCTTGCCGCCGCCATAGACGATGCCGGGTACGAGGCCGTCGCGACGTGCCTGACGAGCGGCGCCCTTGCCAGTCCCCGTCCGTACCGTGGCGTGAAAATCGGGTACTTCACGAGCCATGATTGGTTCTCCAGTTGAGTTAGGGCGGGGTTCCTCCAAGGCTGCAACCCCGCATGAGTGCGCGCGTATAGTGGGGAATCGTGGGTTTGGGAAGGGAAAAGTGGTGGCTCGGGCCTTGTATGGTTGGCCTTGCGCGCGTCGCGTTACCGCATGGAGCGGGCTTGCGCCCGCGCAGGGATTGCGCCGCCCCGCCTCCGGCGGGATCGGCGCGGTGGGTCGCTATGCCCAGCGGCCCGAGAAATCCTGCGGCACGCGCAGGATGTCGCGCGAGACGGCGTTGATGTCCCGATGGCCGCAAAACGCCATGGAAACGTCGAGTTCCTTGTGGATGATCTCGAGCGCGCGGGTCACGCCCGCCTCGCCCATCGCGCCCAGCCCGTAGATGAAGGCACGCCCGATGTAGGTGCCGGTCGCGCCCATCGCGACGGCCTTGAGCACGTCCTGACCCGAGCGGATGCCGCTGTCCAGATGCACCTCGACCTGATCGCCCACCGCCTGCAGGATCGGGTCGAGCGCCCGGATCGAGGACAGCGCGCCGTCCAGCTGCCGCCCGCCGTGGTTTGACACAACGATGGCATCCGCGCCGATTTTCGCGGCCATGGTGGCGTCCTCGGGTTCCATGATCCCCTTGAGGATAAGCTTGCCGCCCCAGAGGTCGCGGATCTCCTCGACCTTCTGCCAGTCGAGGCGCGGGTCGAATTGCTCGGCGGTCCAGTGCATGAGTGAGGTGAGGCTTTCGACGCCCTTGGCGTGGCCCACGATGTTGCCGAACGTGCGGCGTTTCGTGCCCAGCATGTCCTTGCCCCAACGCCATTTCGTCGAGAGGTTCAGGATGTTCGCAGGCGTCGGTTTCGGCGGCACCGACAGGCCATTCTTGAGGTCCTTGTGCCGCTGGCCCAGGATTTGCAGATCGAGCGTCAGCACGAGCGCCGAGCACTTCGCGTCCTTGGCCCGCTGGATGAGGCGTCTGAGGTAATCCTGATCGCGCATCACGTAGAGCTGGAACCAGAAGGGCGCGGAGGTATGCGCCGCCACATCCTCGATCGAACAGACCGACATGGTGGAGAGCGTGAAGGGCACGCCGAATTTTTCCGCCGCCCGCGCCGCCTTGATCTCGCCATCCGCCGACTGCATGCCCGTCAGGCCCACGGGGGCGAGCGCGACCGGCATCGCCACGTCCTGACCGATCATCTTGGTGCGTGTCGTTCGGTTCGTCATATCCACGGCCACCCTTTGCCGCAGATAAATGTCGTCGAAGTCGGACGAGTTCTCGCGGAACGTCTGCTCGGTCCATGAGCCGCTTTCGCAATAGTCGTAGAACATCTTCGGCACGCGACGGCGGTAGAGGCGCTTGAGGTCCTCGATGCTGGTGATGACGGCCATTCTTTCCTCCCGTTTCGATTTTTCTTAGCGGGCATGGTGCCTTCGCACAACGCGGGCTTGCGGCGACGTGACGAAACGCGCAGGGATTGCGCATGAGTATCATCGCAATCGGATTGCTCGCGAGCCTTGGCGCGGGGCTTATGACCGGGGTCGGGGCCCTGGCCGTGCTCTTTGGCAAGACAATCTCGCGGCAATGGTCGGACACGCTTCTGGGCTTTGCGGCGGGAGTCATGATCTCGGCCTCGTTCTTTTCGCTGATCCTTCCGGGGATCGCCTTTGCCGAAGAGCGGTCAGGTTCGGTCTGGATCGCGGCGGGGATCGCCGTGGGCGGCGTGCTCTTGGGTGCCGTCGTCGTCTGGGCGATGAACGCTTTTCTGCCCCACGAGCATTTCATCGTCGGGCCCGAGGGCGCGGACCCCGGCGCGCTGTCACGGATCTGGCTCTTCGTCATCGCGATCACGATCCACAACTTTCCCGAGGGCATGGCGGTCGGCGTCGGTTTCGGCGGCGGAAACGTGGCCAATGGCCTGTCGCTGGCCACGGGCATCGGGCTTCAGAACGCGCCCGAGGGGCTGGCGGTCGCGGTTGCCCTGCGGGGGCTGGGCTATTCCAAGGGACAGAGCTTTTTCATCGCGCTTCTGACCGGTCTTATCGAACCCGTCGGTGGGCTGATCGGGGTGATCGCGGTCACGGTGTCCGAGGCGCTACTTCCCTGGGGACTGACCTTTGCCGCAGGTGCCATGATGTTCATCATCAGCCACGAAATCATCCCCGAAACGCACCGCCATGGCCACCAGAACCGTGCGACCACGGGTCTCATGATCGGCCTCGTCCTCATGATGTTTCTGGACGTGACACTCGGTTAGCGTCAGGTTACATGGCGAAAGCAAGGGTTTTCATATTGCGCGGGCAGCAGGGGATGTCAGAGTTGCACCATGAGTGAGACCTCGATCTTTCGCCTCGGGCTTCTGGCCTGGACCGTGACTTTCGTGGGCGCGTTTCTGGATTTCGGCGGAGGCGGGGGAGCCTTTGGCCTGTCGCATTTCCTGCTCTGGCAGGTGGTGGCCAGCACTCTCGCCGTGCTTCTGTTCATCTATGGGCGCCGGTTCGAAAAGCGGTCGATGCAGCGCGTGGCGAGCCGCGTGCCAGGCATCCTGCTCATCGGGATCCTGATTGCGGCGGCGCTCTTCGCGGGCACCGCGGGGTTCATCACCGACGGCACCATCGACATCGGGTGATCTCATGCAACATTACTTCGAGGACCTCCCGGTCGGCTTCACCTTCACGACCGGTTCGCAAGTCCTGACCCGTGACGACATCGTCGGCTTTGCCCGCGACTGGGACCCGCAGCCCTTTCACCTGGACGAAGAGGCCGCCGCGCAAAGCCATTTCGGCACGCTCATCGCCTCGGGCTGGCAGACGCTGCTCGTCTGTTTCAATCTTGCCATGAAGGCGGGCGTTTGGGACGAGGCGAGCATGGGGGCGTCGGGGGTCGACGAGGTCCGGTGGCTCAAGCCAACCCTGCCGGGGGACGAAATCTATGCGGTGGGCGAAGTCGTGCGCGCGGCGCCGTCGCGCCGCACGGACCGCGGCTATGTCTCCATGCGATACGAGGTGTTTCGCAAGCGCGAGCACGGCGGCGACGAGCAAATCGCCACCTACATCGGCAACCACATCATGCGGACGCGGGCAGGGCTTTCAGGCTCGGGGGACGCTGCCGCGCAGGACGTTTCGCCGTCGTGACCGCCCAGACCGGGCGTTCGGTCGGGGCCCTCGCGTCCACGTAGGAGGCGCGCATCCCGGCTTCTTCCAAAACCTCCAGCACGTCGCGCACCACGTCTTCGGGCGCGCGGGCCGACCGGCCGATATGGATCACGCGCCGCGCGTCGTGCCCGTCTTTTGGGCGCACGATCAGGGCCTCTTCACGCAGCCAGTCTGGCGCGCGCCGTTCAATCCGTGCGATCTGGTCCCAGGGAAGCAGACCAAACACCCCGGCCTCGACGCCCAGCATGTCGACCGTCGCGATGCGGCGCTCGGTCCGGGCAGACCCGTAACTCACCGCTAAAAATGCAACGCCGAGCATCACAGGAAGAACAAGAAACACGATGAGTGGCGCGGAACCTGTGACGGCGGCACCACCCGAGGCAACAAGCGTTCCGATCCCCACGAGACCCAGTGTAACCAAGGCCAGCCCGTCGCGCCGCAGTGGCCGCCGGGGCAGAGGTCTCGCATGGATGTCGGTGCGCGTGGGCATCAGTTCATGTTCCGGTTTCGTTTCATCAGCGTCGAAGGTGATGAAAACGGGGCCGGGGACCGTTTGTTCCCGAAAATCCAGGGAAAACCGGGATTCTTCCCTCAGGTCTTGTCGCGCCAGCGGTTCACGATCGGGTAGCGGCGGTCGAGCCAGAAGCTCCGCATCGTCAGCCGTGCCCCGGGCGCCGACTGGAAGCGTTTGTATTCGCTGATGAAAATCAGGTGTTCAATCCGCTTCACGGTGTCGCGATCAAAGCCGCGGGCGACCAGTTCGGCCACAGACAACTCATGGTCCACGAGCCCCTCGAGGATCGGGTCGAGCACCTCGTAGGGGGGCAGGCTGTCGCTGTCCTTCTGGTCGTCGCGCAGTTCCGCGCTGGGCGGTTTCTCGATCACGCGGGTTGGGATGACCTCGCCCCGAGGCCCCATCATCCAGTCCCGATGGTTGTCGTTGCGCCAGCGGCAGGCTTCGAACACGCGAGTCTTGTAAAGGTCCTTGATCGGGTTGTAGCCCCCTGCCATGTCGCCGTAGATCGTGGCATAGCCTACCGCGACCTCGGACTTGTTGCCCGTGGTCAGGAGCATTTCGCCGAACTTGTTGGACAGCGCCATGAGGAGCAGGCCGCGCAGGCGGGACTGGATGTTCTCCTCAGTGAGGTCGGGCTTGGTGCCTTCGAAAAGCGGCGCGAGCGCCTCGGTCACCGCCGCGCGCGGCCCGGAAATAGGCACGTAGTCGTAGCGGCAGCCCAGCGCCTTGGCGACCGCTTCGGCATCGTCGAGCGAGGCTTGCGAGGTATATTCCGACGGCAGCATCACGCAGCGGACGTTGTCCGGCCCCAGCGCATCGGCCGCAATGGTGGCGACGACGGCGCTGTCGATCCCGCCCGAAAGGCCCAGGAGCACCTTCTTGAACCCGGTCTTCTTCATGTAGTCGCGCAGACCCTCGGTCATTACGCGGTAGTCGGCCTCGTAATCCGGCTTGGCCGGGACCACCTCGGCGGGAACGATCCGCCATGCACCGTCAGACTTCTCCAATTCGACAATCTGCATCACTTCGTCGAACTGCGGGAACTGAAAGGCCATCTCGCCCTGCACGTCCATCCCGAAGCTCGCGCCCTCGAACACCTGATCATCCTGTCCGCCCACCATGTTGAGATAGACGAGCGGCAGCCCGGTTTCCTCGACCCGGCCGCGCAGCACGTCGTGCCGATGCGCGACCTTGCCCCGGTAGTAGGGCGAGCCATTGGGGACAAAGAGCACCTCGGCCCCCTTGGCGGCGAGATCGGCGCAGACCGCGTCGGGCCACCAGGCATCCTCGCAGATCGGGATACCAAGGCAGAGGCCCCCCAGCATGATCGGCTCCTGCGGCCCGGCGGCGGTGAACAAGCGCTTTTCGTCGAAGACCGTCTCGTTGGGCAGAAGCTGCTTGAGGATGCGGTGTTTGACCACGCCGCCCTCGAGCAGCCAGAAGGCATTATAGAGCGATTTGCCGTCGTGATAGGGGCAGCCGATCCCCAGCATCGGGCCATCGGCGCAGTCGGCGGCGAGCGCCGCGCAGGTCTCCATCGCTTCAGCCCAGAAGGCAGGGCGCATGACGAGATCCTGCGGCTGGTAGCCGGTGAGGAAGGCCTCGGTCAGCATCACCGCGTCCGCGCCCTGCGCGCGGCCCCATTCCCAAGCCTCGCGCGCGCGGGCGGCGTTGCCGGGGATGTCGCCCACGGTGGGGTTCAGTTGCGCCAGGGCGAGTTTGATCGTCTCGGTCATCGGGGTCCCTATCGTCGGTCAGGGCAACCTTTACCGGCCTTTGCCAGCGCAGAAAAGCCGAGTGCCGCGAATGTCATGGAAAAACAATTGTCTCCCCTCGCGTGGGACTTTAGGTTTCGGACCAACCTATCCGGCCAGCTTTCGCCACCCCGCTGCCAGAGCCGGACTGCCCGAGGATACCCGATTTGATGCCCAGAACCCGCCGTTTCCGTCATGTTCTCCCGCTCAGCCTGACGCTGGCGTTGGCCACCGGTGCCGCGCTCGCCCAAGTCGAGACGATGCAATACGACGATGGGCGCGTCTATGAGGGCACGTTCAGGGACGGCCAGCCGCATGGCTCGGGCACCCTGCGCACGCCCACGGGTTATGAATACACCGGGACCTTCGTGGACGGCGAAATCCGGGGCGAGGGCACGGCGCGGTTTCCGAACGGGTCGGTCTATGTCGGCAACTTTGCCGCGGGCAAGCCGCATGGCTTCGGCAAGATCACCTTTGCCGACGGGTCGAGCTTCGAGGGCGACTGGATCGACGGCAAGATCACCGGCGACGGGATCGCGAACTATGCCAACGGCGTGACCTACGAGGGCGGGCTGCGCGAGGCGCTGCACCACGGGCGCGGCACGATGGTCAGCCCAACGGGCCTGACCTACGAAGGCGACTGGAACATGGGCAAGAAGGACGGGCAGGGTCGCGAGACCTACCCGGACGGTTCGGTCTACGAAGGCGGTTTCGCGGGCGACCAGCGGTCTGGCACCGGCACCTTCGTCGGCGCGGACGGGATGCGCTACGAAGGGGAATGGCAGGCGGGCCAGATGCACGGGCAGGGCACGCTGACGCAGGCCAATGGTGACGTCTACACCGGTGCCTTTGCCGAGGGCGCGCGCGCCGGGCAGGGGACCGTGACCTATGCGAACGGCGACAGCTATTCCGGCACGTTCGCCGCCGATCATCGTTCGGGCGAGGGCACCTTCACCGGCAAGGACGGCTATGTCTACGCGGGCAACTGGGTGGACGGGCAGATCGAGGGGCAGGGGACCGTGACCTATCCCGACGGATCGACCTATACCGGCACCTTCCGAGCGGGTCTGCCCGACGGGCAGGGCACGATCACTTATCCCGATGGCGGCACCTATGTCGGCGGCTGGCGTGATGGCGTGATCGAGGGCACGGGCCGCGCGACCTATCCCACGGGGGCGACCTATGAAGGCGGCTTCGTCTCGGCGCTCTTCGAGGGCGAAGGCACGCTCTCCTACCCCGATGGCCACGGCTACACCGGCGGCTGGAAAGCGGGCAAGCGCGACGGGCAAGGGAGCGAGACCTACGAAGACGGTTCGACCTATGTCGGTGGCTGGGCCGCCGGGCGCTATCAGGGCACCGGAACGCTCACGCTCACGGACGGCTTTATCTACGAAGGCGGCTGGCAAGCGGGCCTCAAGCACGGCACGGGCAAGGCGACCTATCCCAACGGCGATGTCTACGAGGGCGGCTTTGCCAACGACCTGCGGCAGGGCCAGGGCACAGTGGTCTATGCCTCGGGTGAGAGCGTGTCGGGCGAATGGGTCAACGGTATCCTGTCGTCGATGTACGAGGGTGGCACGCCCGCGCCGGTGACCGTTGCAACCGAAGCCCCCGCTACCGTGACTGGGACTTCCGGGGAGACAGCGGCGGAGACGGGAGAAGCGCAAAATGCGCCCGAAACGCCCGGCACCGGCACCGACGCCGGAACCGACACAGGCACCGCTTCAGGAGCCGGCACAACAACCTGCCCAGCCGGCGGCGCCCACGCCGCAACCCACCCCGGCCCCGACCTTCAGGGCGCCCGGCGCCGCCGGAGCGGACTCGGGCGGGATGCTTGGCTCCGGCGGTCTTTACTGACACCACGCCGCGACGCCTCTGCCGGACAACGACAATGGGCCGCCCGATCAGGGGCGGCCCATTTGCATTTCGTTTGAGCAGGCGTTCAGCGCGCGTCGACCTTGTTGATCTTCATCATCTTCATGATGACTTTCTCATACCACGGCTCGCTCACGCCCTTTCTTACCTTGCGGATGAAATACCATTCGAAGGCGAGCTTCGCCCAATGGACCCAGCGTCCCTCCGACGTCCAGTTCACGTTGCGCGGCGGGTTCTGTGGCATGGCAAGGAAAGCGGCCCCCCGGTCGCCGAAGTCTGCAAGGCAAAGCGCGTTCCATGACGGCAGGTTGTTGGGCTCCTCTCCCCGCAGTACGCGCGGCAGATTGTGCGCCGTCGCCGTGACCATCGACTCGATCATGAAACCGGTCTTGGGAACGCCGGTCGGGACGGGTGTTGCCACCGGTGGTGCGATTGCGATGGCGACGCCGATGCCGAAGATGTTGCGATACGTCGGGTTGCGCTGATAGTCGTCCACGATGATGAAGCCACGAGGGTTCACCAGTCCTTCGATCCCGCGCACCGCCGGGATGCCCCGGAAGGCAGGCAGCATCATCTTGTATTTCGCGGGAACCTCGTGTGTCTTTTTCTCGCCCGATCCATCCTCGTAGAACTCGGTCACATGGACCGCGTCCGAGGTGAACTTGTCGGTCCGCGCGTTCGTGATCCACCTGATGTCCCGGTCGCGCAGGGCGCTTTCCAGCATTCCCTTGGTGTCACCCACGCCTCCCAGACCCAGATGTCCGACATAGGGTTCCGACGTGACGAAGGTCATCGGCACCTTGTGCCTGATCTTGCGACGGCGAAGGTCGGTGTCGAGCGTCAGGAGATATTCGTAGGCCGGACCAAAGCAGCTCGCCCCTTGGACCGCGCCCACCACGATAGGACCGGGATCGGCGCAGAACGCTTCCCACGTGCCGCCCTTCGCACCGGATTTCTCCGCATGTTCGATGGTGCAGACGGAATTGGTGTGTCCGTCGGGTCCAAAGCCCTCGATCTCGTCGAACGCGAGGTCGGGGCCGGTCGCGATAATCAGATAATCGTAGACGATTTCCGCCCCGCTCTCGAGCAGGATCTTGTTTTCGGTGGGTAGGAGTTGCTTGGCCCCGTCACAGACAAAGTCGATGCCGCGCCGCTTCATCACGGGGGCCAGATCGACTGTCAGTTCCTTCTTGTTCCGCCAACCGACACCTGCCCATGGGTTGGACGGCGTGAACTGAAAATAGGGTTTGTTCGATACGAGCGTGATCCTGTCGCTCGCGTTCAGGGTTTCCTTGAGCTCGTAGGCCTGGATCGTGCCTCCAAGTCCCCCACCGAGTATGACGATATGCGCCATGATGTTCCTCCAACTGGCACCCCGCGCGGGTCCTCCCGGCGCGACCGACCTGAGCCGCTCCGTTCGGCCGCGGTTGCGGGAGGGTATACCGTGGGATGCTCTTAAAGGAAAGATAAATTCGATTATTAGAATTTGTTGAGGTTGTTCCATGCCGCTGGCCGGCGCCGGAACATGCCTGAACAGACAACGCGGACCCCTTCAGGGGCCCGCGCCGGTCACGCAACAAGACGGGAGTGGTTCAGCCCGTCAAGGGTCACGTCAGTGGTTCAACAGGGGGCGAGCATGGTGCTCAATGCTTCGATCGTCTCTTCCGACCGGGTAGCAAGGTCAAAGGCGTGATCCTCGATCACCCAGGCCACGCACATTCCGGAACAGGTGGACATGACCAACCGGGCCATGCTCTCTGCTGAAATATCTTTCCGGTAAGTGCCGCGCGCCTGACCGTCCCCGATCAGCTTGATTACCTGTGTCCGGCAGACCTGCAACGCAGCGACCAACGCCGAGCGCAGCGGCTCGTTCTGGGCCTGAAGCTCCCGCGACGATACGATGCTGGGAAGGGCGGGGTAGCTGCGCACCAGCGCCGCCATCTTGGTAAGATAGGCCCTGACGGGATCTTCGCTCTCGCCGACCTCGATGGCGACAGTCTCGATCTCCTTGACCACGCGATCGCCGACGGCTTCCCAGATATCCGTCTTTGTAGCGAAGTGACGGAAGATGGCCGGCTGGGTCACCCCGACCGCATCGGCGAGATGCTGGGTCGTTACCCGGTCCGGTCCAAGCGCAGCGGACAACTCGATGACCGTATCGACAATCTCCGCCCGCCTGTCTGCCGCGCTCTTGCGTTTGCGCTGCCTGTCCATGGGGTTCCTTTCTCCACCTCCCGGGGGTTGTTCCGAGGTGGTTCCTTGCGAGAAACCGTATACTGAACAGTTACATAATACGAGGCGGAAATATAAGTTTTGACAAACTGGCTAAAACCTGCCGACCCTTTCCCGGCGGTCAGAAGTTCTCCTTATATCCGGTCGCCGTTTTCCATCATTTCGAGAATATCGGCTGCGCTGCGCAAGATGTCGTCACGGTCATCTGGGGCCATGCGCCGCCACGTGGCGAGGATCGGACCCATCCTTGGGTTTTGTCCGAATCGTTCGGCGTGTCGGTCGATGAATTGCCAATAGAGCGGGTTGAACGGACAGGCATCCGGTCCCGTTCGCGCCTTCACGTCGTAGCTGCAACCGGCGCAGTAGTCCGACATCTTGTTGATATAGTTGCCCGAGGCGGCATAGGGCTTGGACGCCATCATGCCGCCATCGGCAAAGAGCGCCATGCCGACCGTATTCGGCGCCTCGACCCATTCAAACGCATCGGCATAGACGCAGAGATACCACTCCTGCACCTGAACCGGGTCCAGGCCCGCGATCAGGGCGAAGTTGCCGGTGATCATCAGTCGCTGGATGTGATGGGCATAGGCGTTTTCGCGGGTCGAGCGCACCGCCTCGGCCATGCAGGCCATGCGCGTCTCGCCGCCCCAGTAAAGCCACGGCAGGTCCCGGTCATGGCCCAGCGCATTGCGCCCAGTATACCCCGGCCCGTCCAGCGCCCAGATGCCGCGCACATATTCCCGCCAGCCAAGGATCTGGCGGATGAAGCCCTCCGCCGCGTTGATCGGTACCTTGCCGTCGCGATAGGCGGCCTCGGCCATCCGGCACAGCTCCAGCGGATCCAGCAGCCCGATATTGAGGGCAGGGGAGAGGACCGAGTGATACAGGTAATCCGCCCCGGTCAGCATCGCATCCTGATAGGTGCCGAACTGCTCGAGCCGATGCGCGATGAAATCCTCCGCCGCGCGGCGGGCCTCGTCATGGGTGGTGGGAAAGCCAAAGGGGCGCAGGTCGCCGAAATGGTCGGCAAACTCCGCCTCGACCAGATCCAGAACCGCGTTCGTCACCTCATCGGGGGCAAAGACCGGCGGCTCCGGCCGGAACAGGTCGTCGCGCGGCGGTTTGCGGTTGTCCTTGTCGAAATTCCACTTGCCGCCCGCCGGAGCGTCGCCGTCCATTAGCAGCCCGGTCTTGCGCCGCATCTCGCGATAGAACCACTCCATGCGCAGGTCCTTTCGGTCCTTGGCCCATGCCTCGAACTCGGCCTCGCTTGCGATGAAGCGTTGGTCGGGCAGGCGGGTCACGGCGAGCGGATGCTCGTCGAGCATCGCGATGAGGCGCCAGTCGCCGGGCGTCGTCGCGAGCACCTCCTTGGCGCCGAAATGTTCGGCCCGGCGCAACAGCTCGCTCGAAATGCTTTGCGCGTTGTCGGGATCGTCGAGCCGCGCGTAGGCGACGGTCCAACCGTCGGCCTCGAGCCGTGCGGCGAACTTGCGCATGGCTGCGAAGATCAGCGCGATCTTCTTGGGGTGATGCTTCGGGCTTCCCGCCTCGCCGTGAACCTCGGCCATGACGACCACGTCGCTATCCCGGTCAGCCTCGCGCAGGGCAGAGAGCTCCGGCGAAAGCTGGTCGCCCAGCACGAGCACCACTCTCACCATTCCACCGGGTCCCCGCGCCAGTCAAAGAAAAGCCCCGTGTCCGCCGCGCTGAGACCATCGAGCACCTCGAGGAGGTTTGCGGCAGCCTGATCCGGCGTCACCTTGTCGTGGCCCCGCCCATGCACTTGCGTGAGCCGGGTCTCGACGGTCCCCGGATGCAGCACCACGCAGACCGCGTGCGGATGGGTCCGCGCAAGCTCGATAGAAGCCGTGTGCACGATCTGATTGAGCGCGGCCTTCGCGGCGCGGTAGCCATACCAACCGCCCAGCCTGTTGTCGCCGATCGACCCGACCCGCGCCGACAGCACGGCGAGCCGCGCCTCCCGGTCACGGGGCAAAAGTCGCGCCGCGTGGCGCAGGATCAGCGCCGGGCCGATGGCGTTCACCTCGAATTGCCGGGCCATGACCTTGCCATCGATCTGGCGCAGGGACTTTTCCGGCCCCCGTCCGCCGATCTCCAGGGCGCCTGTGGCGACGAAGACCAAGTCGAAGGGGCCGTCGATCCCGGCCAGCGCAGCGTCGACGCGCGCCGGGTCGGAATAGTCGAAATCCGACCTGGATCGCGACACGCCAACCGTTTCCCAGCCGTCGACTTGCAGCTTTCGCGCAATCGCTCGCCCGATGCCGCCCGTGGCGCCGATGATGAGGGCTCGCCGTTCCATGACCACATTACGCAGCCAATCCGCCCTAGGTTCACCCGATCACGTCAGCGCGTCCCAGATCAGCTTGGTCCCGGTCGCGGTGAGCAGCAGATAGGTAAAGGCAAAGAACAGCCGTTCCGGCATGATCCGATGCGCCCGCACGCCGATCATGACCCCGACGATGGCGGCGGGGATCAGGAAAAGGTCGGCCTTCACCGTTTCCCAGCTGAAGATCCCGAGCATGGCGTAGGGCACGAATTTCATCAGGTTGATCGCCCAGAACATGAGCACGGTGGTCGCCTGATAGGTCGTCTTGTCGAGACCGCCGACGACGCCCGCGATTGCGCCGCCGACATCGCCCATCGGGCGTTTCGCGGGCCGGATGAGCCGGTATTTCCGCGCCATCTGGAACAGGACAAAGGTAATCGCCACGAGGCCGATGAGCAGCCGAAAGATATCCGGGTCAGCAAGCCGGTAGA
Source organism: Maritimibacter sp. REDSEA-S28_B5 (assembly GCA_001626765.1). Lineage (GTDB taxonomy): Bacteria > Pseudomonadota > Alphaproteobacteria > Rhodobacterales > Rhodobacteraceae > Maritimibacter. The sequence continues at coordinate 14,994 of LUOO01000065.1, read as the reverse complement.
CCGCCGTGCCGATGGCGACGCCGGGCAGGGCGCCAAGGATGAAGACCGCCGCCGCACGCCCGTCCCATTTGCCCCAGTAGGGTCTGAGCGCGGTGACATCCATCAGCATGAGCAGCGGGAGCATCAGCCCAACCGCCTGTCCCGGCTCAAGAATCAGCGCGAGCAGCGGGGTCGCGGCAAAGGCGGCACCGGAGCCGAAGCCACCCTTGGAGATACCAGCAAAGACCACCGCCAGCGTGGCGATCGCGAAGAAGGTGAGATCGTATTCCACCGTATGCGGACCCCCAAGCCCTTGGACCCCTTGACGTTTAGCGCCACCAGCGCCGCCTGCAACCCCCGTTGCGCGGGCCATGCTGCGCCGCCGCGCCCTTGAAAGACCCTTTGAACGCGGCTAGGCAGCGCAAGGACAGTAAACCTGATCGGAGATCACTCTCATGGCACGACCCAAGATTGCCCTCATCGGCGCAGGTCAGATCGGCGGCACGCTCGCCCACCTCGCCGCGCTCAAGGAACTCGGGGACGTCGTCCTCTTCGACATCGCCGAGGGCACCCCGCAGGGCAAGGCGCTCGACATCGCGGAAAGCGGCCCGGTCGACGGCTTCGACGCGATCCTCAAGGGCACCAACGACTACGCCGACATCGCTGGCGCCGACGTCTGCATCGTGACCGCCGGTGTGCCGCGCAAGCCCGGCATGTCGCGCGACGATCTTCTGGGCATCAACCTCAAGGTCATGAAATCGGTGGGCGAGGGCATCCGCGACAACGCGCCCGACGCCTTTGTCATCTGCATCACCAATCCGCTCGACGCGATGGTCTGGGCGCTTCAGCAGTATTCGGGTCTTCCGGCTGAGAAAGTCGTCGGCATGGCCGGCGTTCTGGACTCTGCCCGGTTCCGCCACTTCCTGTCGGTCGAATTCAACGTGTCGATGAAGGACGTGACCGCCTTTGTGCTCGGCGGCCACGGCGACACCATGGTGCCGCTGTCGCGCTATTCGACCGTCGGTGGCGTGCCGCTGCCCGACCTCGTCGAAATGGGCTGGACCACGCAGGACAAACTGGACGCGATCATCCAGCGCACCCGTGACGGTGGCGCGGAAATCGTGGGCCTTCTGAAGACCGGATCGGCCTTCTACGCGCCCGCCGCTTCGGCCATCGAAATGGCGGAAGCCTATCTCAAGGACCAGAAGCGCCTGCTGCCCTGCGCGGCATGGGTCGACGGCGCGCTGGGCCTCAATGGCATGTATGTGGGCGTGCCCACCATCATCGGTGCCGGCGGGATCGAGCGGATCGTGGACATCAAGCTCAACAAGGACGAGCAGGCGATGTTCGACAAATCGGTCGACGCGGTCAAAGGTCTTGTGGAAGCCTGCAAGGGCATCGACGGCGGCCTCGCGTAAGCGACGCTTTCGAAGCGATCACGAAAGGGCTGGCCTCGCGCCGGCCCTTTTCGTTTTCGGAGTCTCCGCTCTTTCGCGGGCGCTACCCCTTCGTCGCCCGGCGCTTCTGACGCACGATGTCCTGAGACCGGACCGACAGCTCGGCCGCATGGACCCGGTCGAAGCCGGAGACCGAGAAATCGGGCGTCAGATGCGGCGCGACCTTCGCCACCGCGCCGGGAATGTCGATGGCGATCCGGTGCAGACGCCCGGCCTCCTCGAGCAGCCGCGCCTCGTCGGGCTTCAGGCAGAAGAGCGCCTCGTGAACCCGAACAGCCGCCTTCTCGGGGTCGCCCGCCTGGAGGATCGCGCCGATGGTCGCCATGCGCTGCCGGTTGAGGAGCTTGGTCATCGCGACCCCCTGCACCGCGTAGCGCAGATTCTTGAGCCCCCAGTGGCGTGGCGTCATCCCGTCGAAATGCAGCATTCGGGCGCGCGGGGCCTCCCACATAGGAAGATCGCCTTCGCCCTGGGCCACCTTGACCCGGTGGATGGCGAGAAAGCCCACGCCGGGCCGGGCCGCCGCCTTGCCTGCCGAATGCCCGCCCATGCCCGCCGATAGTGCATTCGCACGCTTGCCGTAGACGCGGACGTCAAAGCCTGGCAGGTCGTGGATCGGCTCGCGAAAGACGCCGTCGAACATGCCCCCCGTCACCGGCCCCTCCCAGCAGCGTTCGTAATTCGCGACATGGACCCAGTCCGCACTGTCCGGCACGGCGGCGAGGTCCAGCGCGAAATCTTCCGGGTGCCACAGGTATTCGTCCGCATCCGCGTGCAGCAGGAAATCCGCCGGATCGTCGCCATACGCCATCACGAGGTTCGCATTGAGCGTCTGGCGCGTGGTCTGTAGCGGCGGCGGGTTTCGATGCCCGAGCCGCGTCCAATGCGCCCCGTCGCAGCGCGTCACGACGACGCCGGGGATCGTCTCGCAGAGCGCTGCCGCCGGGTCATGGGGCACGTCGAAGAACAGATGCACCCGCCGCGCGCCGATGGCCAGATGGTGGCAGGCGAACCCGATGACGAGCGACGGTGGCTCCCGCACGGTTGCGACCACGTCCCACCTGAGAGGACGGGTCCGGACCCCGGACGCTGCGTTAATCGAGGAAGCGGACAATCAGGTCTCACCTATTCGGTTAATTTGTGGTATTGTTGCGTCACAATGCTTGACAGTGACAATTTACCCTTTTGTTCTAAAGCGTGCGACGGCAGAAACCCCCGCAGCAGATAGTAGGCATGACATGACGAAAAGACGCGCCGATTTCAACGAGAACCGGTTGCGTATCCTGAATGCAGCGGACGAGATATTTCTTGAACGCGGCGTGGGTGCGCCTCTCGACACGATTGCGCAGCGGGCCGGTGTGGGGCGAGCGACCTTCTTTCGTCACTTCGCGGACCGTCGTGCGCTGATCAACGAAATGCTCGACCAGTTCCTCGCCAAGCTGGAAGCGGTGAGCGTCAGCCTGCCGCCCGAAGGTGCGTCGGTCTTTGAACTGGTGACGACCTTCTACAACGAGATGGTGCATTATGCGCCCGTCGCCGACTACGTGCGCGCCCAAAGCCGCGAGGATCCGGTGCTGCTCGAGGCGATCGACCGTTTCCACGCGCTGCTCAGGCCGCATGTGCGCCGCGCCGTCTCCGAGGGCCTGGTGCGCGCCGATCTGCGCGAGGCGGATGTGGTGATCTTCGCCGTCATGCTCGCCGCCGCCGCGACCACGCCGAACATCGGCCCGGAAGGCCGCCGTCGTGCCTATGACCTCGTCTACGAAGGGCTTCGCGCCGGGCGGTGACGCCCCGGCCTCGGGCTGCACGGGCTGCGATGCTGCACCGTAAATCACGAATCCAGAGGCGGGCGAAAGCCCGCCTTTCGCTTTTCCAGAAGGTGCAATCGAGTTTGTGATCACAAGATTTATTCGTGTGATCACAGTTAGCGTTATTATCGGCCTATTTCTGCCCAGCCCCGAGAAATTCGTTCCAACGGCGCGTGAGAAATGGCATTTCGGCCCCGAACGCAAACCACAGGGACGAGTTCATGAACATCCATGAATATCAGGCGAAGGCACTGCTTCGCGAATATGGCGCTCCGGTTTCCGACGGTCGCGTGGTTCTCAAAGCCGAAGAAGCGAAGACCAAGGCGGGCGAAATGGACGGCCCCCTTTGGGTCGTGAAGGCGCAGATCCACGCCGGCGGCCGCGGCAAGGGCCACTTCAAGGAAGAAAGCGCCGGGGAAAAGGGCGGTGTCCGCCTGGCCAAGTCGGTCGAAGAGGCCGCCGAAGAAGCGAAAAAGATGCTGGGCCGCACGCTCGTCACGCATCAGACCGGCCCGGCGGGCAAACAGGTCAACCGCATCTACATCGAAGCCGGTTCGGACATCGAGCGCGAGCTTTACCTTGCCCTTCTGGTTGATCGTCAGACGAGCCGCGTGTCTTTCGTCTGCTCGACCGAGGGCGGCATGGACATCGAAGAGGTCGCCGCATCCACGCCTGAGAAGATCCTTTCTTTCTCCGTCGATCCGGCCACCGGCTACCAGCCCTACCACGGTCGCCGCATCGCCTTTTCGCTCGGCCTGACCGGCGGACTGGTGAAACAGTGCGTGACGCTCATGGGTCAGCTCTACAAAGCCTTCATCGAGAAGGACATGGAGATGCTCGAGATCAACCCGCTGATCGTGACTCCGGAAGGTCAGATCAAGGTAACGCGCTGTATCGTCACTCCGACATCGTGGCGCTGCGCGACGAGACGGAAGAAGACTCCAAGGAACTCGAAGCGTCGAAATACGACCTGAACTACATCGCGCTCGACGGCGAGATCGGCTGCATGGTGAACGGCGCTGGCCTTGCCATGGCGACGATGGACATCATCAAGCTCTACGGGGCTGAGCCGGCCAACTTCCTCGACGTGGGTGGCGGGGCGACGAAAGAGAAGGTGACGGAAGCCTTCAAGATCATCACCTCGGACCCGAACGTCAAAGGCATCCTCGTGAACATCTTCGGCGGCATCATGCGCTGCGACGTGATCGCGGAAGGCGTCATCGCCGCCGTGAAGGAAGTCGGCCTGCAGGTCCCGCTCGTCGTGCGCCTCGAAGGCACGAACGTCGAGAAGGGCAAGGAAATCATTGCGAACTCCGGTCTCAACGTCATCGCCGCCGATAACCTGTCGGACGGTGCCGAGAAGATCGTGAAAGCGGTGAAAGGATAAGAACATGGCAATCCTCATCGACGAAAACACCAAGGTCATCTGCCAGGGCTTCACCGGCTCGCAGGGCACCTTCCACTCCGAGCAGGCCATCGCCTATGGCACCAAGATGGTCGGCGGCGTGACCCCCGGCAAAGGTGGCTCGACCCACCTGAACCTGCCGGTCTACGACTCGGTGCACGAGGCGAAGGCCAAGACCGAAGCCAATGCGAGTGTGATCTACGTGCCGCCGCCGTTTGCCGCGGACTCGATCCTCGAAGCGATCGACGCCGAGATGGAGCTCATCGTCTGCATCACCGAGGGCATCCCGGTGCTCGACATGATGAAAGTCAAGCGCGCGCTGATCGATAGCAAGTCGCGGCTCATCGGCCCGAACTGCCCCGGTGTCATCACGCCGGACGCCTGCAAGATCGGCATCATGCCCGGCCACATCCACAAGCGTGGCTCGGTCGGCGTCGTGTCCCGTTCGGGCACGCTGACTTACGAGGCCGTGAAACAGACCTCGGACATCGGTCTGGGTCAGTCCACGGCGGTCGGCATCGGCGGCGACCCGATCAAGGGCACCGAGCACATCGACGTGCTCGACATGTTCCTCGACGACGACGAGACCACTTCGATCATCATGATCGGTGAAATCGGTGGCTCGGCCGAAGAAGAAGCTGCCGAGTTCCTCGCCGAGCAGCGCAAGAAGGGCCGTTGGAAGCCCGTCGCCGGTTTCATCGCCGGTCGCACCGCTCCTCCCGGCCGTCGCATGGGCCATGCTGGCGCAATCGTGTCTGGCGGCAAGGGCGATGCGGAGTCCAAGATCGAAGCCATGAAGAAAGCTGGCATCGTGGTGGCCGACAGCCCGGCAACGCTGGGCGAAGCCGTGCAAAAAGCCATCGCAGGCTAACACAATCGTCATGCGCGCCCTGTAGCAACGGGGCGCGCATATACCCATTTTGTCAGGTGACACCATGACGGACCAAAGCCCCAACGACCTCTACCACGCCTCTTCCTTCATGCAGGGGCACAACGCCGAGTATCTCGAACAGCTCTACGCGCGGTTCGCCAACGACCCATCGTCCGTGGACGAGGCCTGGCAGGCGTTCTTTCGCGAACTCGGAGACACCGAGACGGACGTGAAGCGCGAGGCGCAGGGGCCGTCATGGCTGCGCGCGGACTGGCCACCGACGCCGGACGACGACCTGACGCATGCGCTGGACGGCCAGTGGCCGAACGACGTGCCCGCCAAGCCCGCGCAACTTGCCGCGCGGATCGCGGAAGGCGCGAAGAAGGCGAATGTGGACGTGTCCGAGGACGCGGTGAAACGCGCCGTGCTCGACAGCGTCCGCGCGCTGATGATCATCCGCGCCTACCGCATCCGGGGGCACCTCATCGCCGACATCGACCCGCTGGGGATGCGCGACAACACTCCGCACCCGGAGCTTGACCCGAAATCCTACGGCTTCACCGAGGCCGACATGGATCGTCCGATCTTCATCGACAATGTTCTGGGTCTCCAGATCGCCTCGATGCGCCAGATCATCGACATCGTGAAACGCACCTACTGCGGCACCTTCGCGCTGCAATACATGCATATCTCGAACCCCGAAGAGGCCGGCTGGCTGAAAGAGCGGATCGAGGGATATGGCAAGGAAATCACCTTCACCCGCGAGGGTCGCCGCGCCATCCTGAACAAGCTGGTCGAGGCCGAGGGCTTTGAGAAATTCCTGCATGTGAAATACATGGGCACCAAGCGGTTCGGTCTGGACGGGGGCGAGGCGCTCATCCCCGCGATGGAGCAGATCATCAAGCGCGGGGGCAACCTTGGCGCGAAAGAGGTCGTGATCGGGATGCCGCACCGCGGGCGCCTGTCGGTTCTGGCCAACGTGATGTCCAAACCCTACCGCGCGATCTTCAACGAATTTCAGGGTGGCAGCTTCAAACCCGAGGACGTGGACGGTTCGGGCGACGTGAAATACCACTTGGGCGCATCGAGTGACCGCGAGTTTGACGGCAACAAGGTCCACCTGTCCCTGACCGCGAACCCCTCGCACCTCGAGGCGGTGAACCCCGTCGTGCTGGGCAAGGCGCGGGCCAAGGGCGACCAGTTCGGCGACCCCGAACATCACTCGGTTATCCCGGTTCTGCTTCACGGTGACGCGGCCTTTGCCGGGCAGGGCGTCGTGGCCGAGTGCCTTCAGCTTTCGGGCATCCGTGGCCACCGCACCGGCGGCACGATCCATATCGTCGTGAACAACCAGATCGGCTTCACCACCGCACCGTCGTTTTCGCGCACCTCGCCCTATCCGACGGATATCGCGCTGATGGTCGAGGCGCCGATCTTCCACGTGAACGGCGACGATCCCGAGGCCGTGGTCCACGCGGCCAAGATCGCGACCGAGTTCCGGATGAAATTCCACCGCGACGTGGTCATCGACATCTTCTGCTACCGTCGCTTCGGTCACAACGAGGGGGATGAACCCATGTTCACCAACCCCCTCATGTATAAAGAGATCAAGACCCACAAGACGACGCTGCAACTCTACACCGACCGGCTCGTCAAGGATGGCCTCATCCCCGAGGGCGAGATCGAGGACATGAAGGCGGCGTTCCAGGCCAAGCTCAACGAAGAGTTCGAGATCGGCAAGGACTACAAGCCCAACAAGGCCGACTGGCTTGACGGTCGCTGGTCGCACCTCGACCGGCAGGGCGAGGACTACCAGCGCGGCGAAACCGCCATCTCGCAAGAGACCTTTGACGAGGTCGGTCGCGCCCTCTCTGCCGCGCCCGAAGGGTTCGAACTGCACAAGACCGTGTCGCGCCTGCTCGAAACCAAGGGCCTTCGGTTCGCTCCTGACCGAGAGCTACCCGGTGCGCCTGTCCGGGCAGGATTCGACGCGCGGCACCTTCAGCCAGCGCCACTCGGGCCTCATCAACCAGAATACCGAGGAACGCTACTACCCGCTCAACAACATCAAGCCGGGGCAGGCGCGTTACGAGGTCATCGACTCGATGCTCTCGGAATACGCGGTGCTCGGGTTCGAATACGGGTATTCGATGGCAGAACCCAACGCGCTCACCCTGTGGGAGGCGCAGTTCGGCGACTTCGCCAACGGCGCGCAGATCATGTTCGACCAGTTCATCTCGTCCGGTGAATCGAAGTGGCTTCGGATGTCGGGCCTCGTCTGCCTCCTGCCGCATGGCTACGAAGGGCAGGGGCCGGAGCACTCCTCGGCGCGCTTGGAACGCTTCCTGCAGATGTGCGGGGGCGACAACTGGATCGTGGCCAACTGCACCACGCCCGCGAACTACTTCCACATCCTGCGCCGTCAGCTGCACCGCAGCTACCGCAAGCCGCTGATCCTAATGACGCCGAAGTCGCTCCTGCGCCACAAGCTCGCGACCTCGGAAGCCGCCGATTTCGTCACCGGCTCGTCCTTCCACCGCGTCCTCTGGGACGATGCGGACACGCAAAAGAAGACCGGCAAATCCGAGATGAAGCTCGCCGCCGACGACAAGATCAAGCGCGTCGTCATGTGTTCGGGCAAGGTCTACTACGACCTGCTCGAAGCCCGTGACGAGCGCGGCATCGACGACATCTATCTGATGCGGGTGGAACAGTTCTATCCCTTCCCGGCGCTCTCGCTCGTCAAGGAAATGGAACGGTTCCCGAACGCCGACGTGGTCTGGTGTCAGGAAGAGCCCAAGAACCAGGGCGCATGGTCCTTCATCGAACCCAACATCGAATGGGTTCTGGGCCGCCTGCGCGACACCAACAACCGCCCGACTTATGCCGGGCGTCCGGCCTCTGCCTCGCCCGCCACGGGTCTGGCCAGCCAGCACAAAGCACAACAAGCCGCGCTCGTGAACGATGCGCTGACGATCGAAGGGTAAGAGATCATGAGCACCGAAGTCCGTGTTCCCACGCTTGGGGAAAGCGTCACCGAAGCCACCGTCGCCACCTGGTTCAAGAAACCGGGTGACGCGGTGGAAGCCGACGAAATGCTCTGTGAGCTTGAAACCGACAAAGTGACCGTCGAGGTTCCGGCCCCCGCAGCCGGCACGCTGGGGGACATCATCGCGGCCGAGGGCGAGACCGTCGGCGTCGACGCGCTCCTCGCCACGATCAACGAGGGTGGTTCCGCTGCCGCCAAGCCCGCGGCGAAAGAGGAGCCGAAGGCCGAAGCGCCCGCGTCCTCGGGCGGCGATAGCGTCAAGATCATGGTCCCCGCGCTTGGGGAATCCGTGAGCGAGGCGACCGTGTCCACGTGGTTCAAGAAGGTGGGTGACACCGTGTCCGCCGACGAGATGCTCTGCGAACTCGAGACCGACAAGGTGTCCGTCGAGGTGCCCGCACCCGCCGCCGGCACGATCACCGAAATCCTCGCGGGCGAGGGCGAAACCGTCGCCGCCGGCGCGCAGCTTGGCGTGATCTCGTCCTCGGGTGCCGCCCCCGCCGCGAAATCCGAAGAGCCGAAAGCCGAAGCCGAAGCGCCCGCCGCGAAATCTGGCAAGGACGTGGAAGACGCTCCTTCGGCGAAAAAAATGATGGCCGACGCGGGCCTGTCCTCGGGTGACGTCAAGGGCACGGGCCGCGACGGTCGCGTGATGAAAGAGGACGTGCAGGCCGCTCTCAAGGCGACCAAGTCGGTCTCGACCTCATCTGCCCCGGCAAGCGCACCCCGCGCTCCGGTTTCGGCACAGGACGCCGATCGCGAAGAGCGCGTGAAGATGACGCGCCTGCGCCAGACGATCGCGCGCCGTCTCAAGGACGCGCAGAACACCGCCGCCATGCTCACCACCTACAACGAGGTGGACATGACCGAGGTCATGGACCTGCGCAATGAATACAAGGACCTGTTCTTCAAGAAACACGGGATCAAGCTGGGCTTCATGTCCTTCTTCGTGAAAGCCTGCTGTCACGCTCTGAAAGAGGTGCCCGAGGTCAACGCTGAGATCGACGGGACTGACGTGGTCTACAAGAACTACATCCACATGGGTGTGGCCGTCGGCACGCCCAATGGCCTCGTCGTGCCGGTGGTGCGTGATGCGGACCAGATGAGCTTCCACGCCATCGAGGCCAAGATCGCGGAACTCGGCACGCGGGCGCGTGACGGCAAGCTGTCGATGGCCGAGATGCAGGGCGGGTCCTTCACCATCTCGAACGGTGGCGTCTATGGCTCGCTCATGTCCTCGCCGATCCTGAACCCGCCGCAGTCGGGTATCCTTGGCATGCACAAAATCCAGGACCGCCCGATGGTCGTGAACGGCCAGATCGTGGCGCGCCCGATGATGTATCTGGCGCTGTCCTACGATCACCGCATCGTCGACGGCAAGGGCGCCGTGACCTTCCTCGTCCGCGTGAAAGAGGCGCTCGAGGATCCCCGTCGCCTGCTCATGGACCTGTAATGCTTGATGCGGGGCCTCACTGGTCCTGCGTGTCGTAGGATGGGGTTTGAACCCCATCCTACCCATCCATCGGTAACGGCTCGCGGGCGCGTGATACGAATGATGCAGATGATTGACCCGACCCCCCCGCCCGCGCGATATGGCCGCGCTCCCCGTTCCCCCGAACGATGCCGGAGCGAACAGAAAGGCCCTCACATGTTCCGCATCGCCGCGTTTCTTCCCCTCGTTGCCCTCGCCGCCTGTTCCCAGCCCTTGCAGGTGAATCAAGCTCCTGTGCAATACACCGCGACAAAGCCGCTCTACGAACGCGGCACCTCGTCCTTCACCGTGCGCGTGGTGAACGGCTCGGGCCGGATGTCGCGCGAGATGTCGGGAATTCCCTGCACCTTCTCGGGCGACGGTTTCCAGTCCTCCTTCACTGCCCCCGCAGTGGTTATTTCGCCGAACCTTGGCACCAAGACGCCGGTTGCCAGCGTGTCCTGTTCGTTCGAGGGCAACACCCAGACCCGGCCGCTTCAGCCGATCAACAAGACGCTCCAGCAGATCGCGGGCTCCGTCTCGACCGGTTCGACCGTGGGCGCCGTGGGCACCGTCGTCGGCGGCGCGGTGGCCGCCGTTCAGTCGGTGACCCGCAAGGAAGACAACGATGTCTACGGATATCCGGACGTGGAGATCGTGTTCCAATGACCACCGAACTCACCGTCCTCGCCCTTGCCGCCCTTCTGCAAGCCGTGCAGTTTGCGCTCATGTCCGTGCCCGCGAACCTTGAGCTTGGGACCGGCAAGACGCTGTCGCCGCGCGACGCCTCGCGCCTGCAAAAGCCGCTGATGGAGCAGGTCTCGGACCGCACGGGTCGGCTCTACCGCGCGTTTAACAACCATTTCGAGGCGCTCATCCTCTTTACCATCGCCGTGGTCGTCGTGACGTTCGGCGATCAGTCGACCGCCTTCACCGCCGCCTGTGCCTGGGTCTACCTTGGCGCGCGGGTGCTCTACATTCCGGCCTATGCCTTTGGCTGGGTGCCGTGGCGGTCGCTGATTTTCTTCGTGGGCTTTCTGGCCACGATGTTCATGATCCTTGCCGCGTTGATCTGACGGCAGGGCAAAGACAACGCCAAGGAGGGACCTATGGCAGACTATGATGTGATCGTGATCGGTGGCGGCCCGGGCGGCTACGTCTGCGCCATTCGCTGCGCGCAGCTCGGAATGAACGTGGCCTGTGTCGAAGGGCGCGAGACGCTGGGCGGCACCTGTCTGAACGTCGGCTGCATCCCGTCCAAGGCGTTGCTCCATGCCTCCCACATGCTGCACGAGGCCGAGCACAACTTTGCCACCATGGGCCTCAAGGGCAAGACGCCCTCGGTCGATTGGGACCAGATGAAGGCCTACAAACAGTCCACCATCGACACCAACACCAAGGGCATCGAATTCCTGTTCAAGAAGAACAAGATCGACTGGATCAAGGGCTGGGGCAAGATAACGGCCAAGGGCGAAGTGACCGTCGACGGCACGGCGCACAAGGCCAAGAACATCGTGATCGCGACGGGGTCGGAACCCTCGACCCTGCCGGGTATCGAGATCGACGAAAAGATCGTCGTGTCCTCCACCGGGGCACTGTCGCTGGGCAAGGTGCCAAAGAAGCTCGTCGTGATCGGCGCGGGCGTCATCGGGCTCGAGATGGGCTCGGTCTATGCGCGTCTCGGGTCCGAGGTGACGGTGGTCGAGTATCTCGACAACATCACGCCGGGCATGGACGGCGAGGTGTCGAAATCCTTCCAGAAGCTCCTCAAAAAGCAGGGCATCGAGTTCATTCTCGGCGCTGCCGTGCAGGGCGTGGAGGCGAAGTCCAAGGCCAAGGTCACCTACAAGCTGCGCAAGGACGACAGCGAGCATGTGCTCGATGCGGACGTGGTGCTGGTTGCGACGGGACGTCGGGCGTTCACCGAGGGACTGGGTCTGGAGGACCTCGGCGTCAAGACCAACAAGCGTGGCGTGGTCGAGGTGCAGAACTGGAAGACCAACGTGGACGGTATCTGGGCCATCGGCGACGTGACCCCCGGCCCGATGCTCGCCCACAAGGCCGAGGACGAAGGCATGGCGGTGGCCGAGGCGATCGCGGGCCAGCATGGCCATGTGAACTACGACGTTATTCCGGGCGTGATCTACACCGCGCCGGAAGTGGCAAGCGTGGGCAAGACGGAAGAGGCGCTGAAGGACGAGGGCCGGGCCTACAAGGTCGGCAAGTTCTCCTACATGGGCAACGCCCGCGCCAAGGCCGTGTTCGAGGGCGACGGTTTCGTGAAAATCCTTGCAGACAAGGAAACCGACCGCATTCTGGGCGTGCACATCATCGGCCCGGCGGCGGGCGAGTTGATCCACGAGGCCTGTGTGGCGATGGAGTTCGGCGCGGCGGCGGAAGACCTTGCGCGGACCTGTCACGCCCACCCGACCTTCTCGGAGGCCGTGCGTGAGGCGGCTCTCGCTTGCGGTGACGGACCGATCCATATGTGATGGGTTTCGCCCCGCGCGTTGCGCGGGACGAGGTAGCAGTGAAGGGGCGCGCGTGTCGCGTCAGATCGCGGCGACGGCCTTCGCGAGCATGTCCTTGACCTGACCGGCGACGGCGACGAGGTCCTTGTTGTCGATGCCGGCCATGGATGCCTGCGGATCGACGGCCGAGACCTCGACCCCGCCGTCCACGGACCGCAGGATGACGTTGCAGGGCAGCATCGCGCCGACCTTGGCCTCCATCCCGATGGCCTGCCAGGCCATATTGGGATTGCAGGCGCCGAGGATGCGGTAGTCGTCCATATCCTTGTCGATCTTTTTCTTCATCGTCGCTTTCACGTCGATCTCGGTCAGCACGCCGAAACCGGCGTCCCCCAGCGCCTTGCGGGTGCGGGCGTCGATGTCGTCGAAGCTGGCGTCGGGGAACAGGCGGTCGATTGTGTAGGACATGGGGAAATCTCCAAATTCGTTTGTTTGAATGTGGGGTTCCGGAGCGATGGCGTCAATGCGCCGGGGTCACGCGCCGCGTTTGAACGGGCCCATGGAGGTGAGGATGTCGATGTCCTCGTCCACCGCGGCGGCCTCTTGTTCGGTGAACTCCTCGACCGCGCGGCGAAAACCGGGGTCAGCGATCCAGTGGAGCGAATGGGTCGTGACAGGCAAGTAGCCCCGCGCGAGCTTGTGATCCCCTTGCGCGCCGGCCTCGACCCGGCCCAGTCCCTGCGCGATGGCATGGTCGATGGCCTGATAGTAGCAGAGTTCGAAATGCAGCGCCGGGTGGTGTTCGGTGCAGCCCCAGTAGCGGCCATAGAGCACGTCGCGCCCGATGAAGTTGAGCGCGCCCGCAACGGGTTCGCCACCCCGCAGGGCGAGGACGAGCAGCACGTCGTCGCGCATGGTTCGCTGCACCTCGTCGAAGAAGCGGCGCGTCAGGTAGGGCTGACCCCATTTGCGGGCGCCGGTGTCCTGATAGAAGGTCCAGAAGGCGTCCCAATGATGCGGCCTCAGGTCGTCGCCGGTGAGCGCGACGATCTCGCCGCCAAAGCCCTGAGCTGTCGCGCGGTCCTTGCGGATCGCCTTGCGTTTGCGCGACGAGAGGTCCGCGAGGAAGGCGTCGAAGTTGGCGTAGTCGCGGTTGAACCAGTGATACTGGCTGTGGACCCGGTGCAGGAGCCCCATCTCGCGCCCGGCGAGCGCCTCGGCCTCGGTGCAGAAGGTGACGTGGAGCGAGGACAGGCCGTTGTCCGCCGTGACCTGGACCGCGCCTTGGGTGAGTGCCGCCATGGCGGTGGCATGGGCATCGGGACGGGTCAGGAACCGCCGCCCGGTCGCCGGGGTAAAGGGCACCGCGATCTGGAGCTTGGGATAATAGCGCCCCCCGGCGCGTTCCCAGGCATGGGCCCAGCTGTGGTCGAAGACATATTCGCCTTGACTGTGGGATTTCGCATACATCGGCGCCGCGCCGATCATGCCGCTGTCGTCGTGGGCGGTCAGGTAGTGGGGCTGCCACCCGGTTCCCGTGCCGACCGAGCCCGACCTCTCCAACGCTGCGAGAAAGCGGTAGGTTGTGAAGGGATCCACCGGTCGCATCGTGCCGTCGGGTGCCGCACAGGCGTCCCAGTCCTCGGGCGCGATGTCGGCGAGGCTGCCGTGCAGGCGGATTTCGATGGTCGGGGAGGACATGCTGCGGGAGGACATGGGCGGATGGAACGCCTGCGCGCGCGTGGCGTCAACCGGGGATTGCGGCGCGGTAACCTTCGAAGGTCACGTTGACGGCGATTTCACGCGCTTTTGTTTCCTGCGCCTCGGACCGGACGGTCCAGCAGAGGATGGGCACGTCACGAGCGGCGAGGGCGGCCACGGGTGCGGCGGTCAGATCTGTCACGTCGTGGCTGATGAAGCTCGCGCCGATCCGGTTGAAATCCGGGATCGTGGCCAGGTCTTCGCGCCGTGCGGGTTTGACGAGCGGCCAGTCGTCGGCGGTAAAGGCGCAGGTGGTCAGACCGCGGGGGATGCGGGGCGCCAGGTCTGCCATGGCGGCGACGGAATTGGGATTGAAGGACATCACCGCGACCGGGCCGGGGTAGGGAGCCAGCGTTCGCGCGACGGCGGCCTCGAGGGCGCCGACATTGGAGCCAAGCGCGCCGTCCTGATCCTTGATCTCGATGAGAAGCGGCACCTGACCCGCCACGAGGGCGAGCACCTGCGCGAGGGTCGGGATGGTCTCGCCGCTGCCGGTCAGGCCGACACGGCCAAGCTCGGCCGCGCTGAGCTGTGCGACCGGTCCTGTTTCGCCGGTCAGTCGGGCGAGGTCGTAGTCGTGGAACACCATCGGGACACCGTCCCGCGAGGGCTGGATGTCACATTCGATCCCGTAGCCCGCTGCGATGGCCGCCCGCATCGCGGCAAGCGAGTTTTCCGGCAGCCCCCCTGTCATGTCATGCAGGGCGCGGTGCGCGATGGGG
>LUOO01000064.1 GCA_001626765.1 Maritimibacter sp. REDSEA-S28_B5 | reverse complement strand
GCGAAGAAATGGGCCCCGCGGCCTCGCAAACCCAAAACTACGATCTGAGTGACGCCAGCGACCGCGGCCTACGCCGGATGGTTACCCCAGTTCTGGACCGGCTCGAAGATGAACACGGCGACAAGGCCGATCACCCCGACAATCGCCCAGTCCGACACCTTGGTGATCACCCGATCGAGGAACCATTTCAAGATTGTCACATCCTTGCCCTTACTGTTCGTCATCGCTTCCACCCCGACACGGTGATCACACCGAAAATGCTGATGATCATCATCCCGGCCCACTCATCAAACGGCGGCGGCAGGGCCGCGATGGTCCAGTCCTTCGGATAGGCGCAGCCGGCGCACCACAGGATGCTGTAGATGACCACCGCGGCGAACCAGAGCGCGAGCGGCAGCGCGAAGATCAGCATGAGCCAGAAGCCCCCTGCCCGCATGAAATCCGCCCGGTGCCGGTAGCTTTCGCGGATGATCTCGCCCTTGATCCGCTCGGCATCTGTCTGCGAGCGCACCTTGGCGTCAACGGTGTCGAGAACCCGATCGAGCAGCCCGCCCCCGAGGAGCTTGATGAGCGCCCGGATCACGTGGCCCACCCCCGGCGCTTGGCCAGCACATAGGCGCCCTCGATCACGCAGCCGATGCCGATCGAAACGATCATCACCACGTCGGCATCAAGCGACAAGGTCTCGCCCACCTGCCGGCCAGCGATGAAGCCCACGCCGTAGCGCAGGAGGATCCGGGCGATGGGCGCCCAATTCATCTGGGCAAACCTGGTGGCACGTTTCATGTGGTTGCTCCTTTCGGGTCGAAGAGGCGCAGGATCGCCTCCCAGAGGGTTTCGAGGGTCGAGAAGTCGTGCCCCCGCTGACTGTCGCGCCCAAAGTGCGCGTCGGCTTCCTGCGACCAGGGCGTGTCCTTGATCTTCGACCAGCGGGCGTAGGAGGCGGCGAGCTTGGTGTGATAGCCGTTCTTGCGGTAACCCGCGCCGTTGTAGCCCCGGGCAAGGCCGTGCCAGTCGTGCCGGCGCAGCTCGTCGTCGAGGCCGGTGTTCTTCACGAAATCCACCATGCCGCGCAGCTGGATGCCCTCGCTCTCGCGAAAGGCGCTCACCATCTCGTAGGCGGAGGGGTAGCCCGCGAGCTTGCAGTTGAAGCCCATGATCTGCCCGAGGCCCCAGGAGCAGGCGCGCAGCGCCGGTTCCCACCCGCGCCCGTGCCGATCACACAGCGCGATTGCGCGCTCGAGCCGGGGATAGCTGTCACGGGGATAGGCGCCGGGCTTCCAGCTCTTGTAGGCGAGGCCCAGGCGCACCGCTTCGTCGCGCGCAGGCCCCGCCCCCAGCTCGCGGTAGAAGATGTGCGGCTCGAAAAGCATCCGGACCCGGCCGAGGCCGTCGAAGCCCCGCCCGGCAGACTCGACGTCGACCAGGGCGTGGATCTCGTCCTCGCCCACGCCAATGCGGTGGCCCTCGCGCGGCAGGTCGACGTCCGCAAGCGGACGCCCACCGGTCGGCGTCGACCAGTGTTTCAGGAGTGTCATGGTGTGGTCCTTTGTCAGGAGGTGGTGGTCATCCGGCGGGACGCAGGTCGCGCAACGTCAGGTCCACCACTCGTCGTCCGTGTAGCCCTGCGGACGCTCGGACATGCGCAGGAGTGTCTCCTGCTTGGCGAGGATCGCGGCCGAGGCAGTGAACAACGCCGCCTCTTTGGCGATGATGACTTGCGCAAGTTCTTCGGTCGTGACGCCGCGGGGGGCCGCGAGAAGGTCCAGCGCCGCGCTCTGGCCACCGGCGATGACATTCCGTGCCTCTGCAACCTGCGGCGTCCACGTCTCACGCTCCGCCTCGGTATATTCCGGCGCCAGCGCCTTGATCCTGCGGTCAGCTTCGGCGCGGATTTCCGCGTCGGTGACAGGCGGCGGGACATAGGCCGGGATCGTATTGCCCTCGGCTTCCCATGCGGCGACCATCTGGCGATGGCTGTTCCGCATGTCGTCGGGGACGCTCATGCGTTGACCTTCAAGGGTCACGTCGATTGCGCCGCCTGCGGTATATCTGTGAACTATCATGATGGGATGATCCTTGCGTCAACGAGTAAGCCATGGTCGCCGTTTTCACCGAACGCTGGTTGCCCGGCGGTCAGCCCGGAGAACCCGGTAATGTTCACTCGGCCCCCAACCGTGCTGTGGTTGCTAAAATCAACAACGGAACCTGAGCCTACATTTGAGGTTGTCGTACCTATGGCGAACTGAGGTGAGCTTGTTGACAAGGAAAGTGTGGGGATTGCACGCTTGGGCGTCCATTTTCCCGAGACACGCACACCGGAAGTTGTAAACGCTACCCCTGAAAACCCGGAAAACGGCACTCTCTCAAAATACGGCAAACAAAGCGCGCGCTCTATCTCCGGTGGACGTGGCGTCGTCGGGTCTGCTTCGCCCGTTGCGTCACCCTCGACCATAGAGACGCGCGATAGGTCAACATCAGCCGTCGGATTTGGCGAGTTGTGTGGGCGGGTGAGGACAAGCGAGAGGTAGTCATTGCCGTTCGTCCCGAGCGTCTTGCCCGCGATGGACGGCAAGTCTACGGCGACGCTGACCTTCTGCCAGCCTGTCGTGAGCGAGAGCGTGCCGGGGACGGCCGTAACCACCGCCGTCGAAGGCGAGCCGCCCGTTCCGAAGTTCTGAACAAAGCTCACTGCCAATTCGGTGGCGGCGCTGGCTTTGATCCAGAACGTCTCGGTGACCTTCAGCCCGGCTAACGTGCTGACGCCCTCCATCATCACGTTCTGGAACGTGCCTGCCGCAACCCCCGCGACCGAGCGCGACCACCGTGCAAAGAATTTCGGGTTGCCGGGAACGTCCGTCTGCCCGAGCGTGTGGGTCTGGCGCGTCACACTGACGACTGACCCCTCCGCTTTCGTCAAATACCATTGGTCGGCAGTAAATCCGGTTCCCGTAAAGGACGTGCCGTTCTGCCAGACATCGAAGTCGCCGTTGACGATCTTGTTGCGATGCCCGACGGTGCTGAGCGTCTGTTCTATATCCGCAACTCGATCAGTCGGATCGTCGAAAAACTCGACCGCATCCTCGTCTTCATTCACCCTGATCAGCTTCCCTGCCTGCCCCGCCAGGTCGCCGGGGTTCACGGATCCTGCGAGATAGGCCGCCAGCGCCTGGGCCACTTTCTCCTCGACGTAGTTCACCACCGCGATCAGGTAAGCGAGGAGCGCAGGCCAAAACTTGATGTTCTCGTCGAGGTTCGCCGCATAGGTCGAGGGTTGCGAACGGAGCGCCGGTTCCGGCGGAGTCGGGGCTACGGGTTTATCGACCATCAGTTGTCTCTCACCTCCAGTGTGATCTGCGCGTTCCTGCCGTTGTCGAAATCGAGGTTCCAATCGCGCAGGAAGCCATATGCCGAGTAGCCGAACCGGTCGTCCTCGGCGCCAAGCCAGAGCGCGGCGCCACCGCCGCGCAGTCGTTTCAGGATCCGCGTGAGCGTCTGGACCCGGGTGCTCGATACCGAGACGATCAGACGGGTATCGAGGACCATGTCTCGCTCGGTCACATCGCGCTCTCCGAACTCATCGAACTCGACGGTCGAAAAATCCATGCCGCCCAGGCCGCCGCCCAGGTTGGCGACGCCCCATCGGCGCGCGCGCCCCAGGACGATCTGCCCGCAGGCCGCCGCGCCCCCCGCCACCGTCAAGGTGATCGCGATGGTCGCGTCCGGATAGGGCGGCACATACTGGAACGTCATGTCGGTGAGCTGGTCGAGCGGCTCGAAGTAATACTCGTAGCCATCCGCGATGCCGCTGTTGTCGACCGTGTCGCGGGTGACGTCATAGACGACGCCGTCCTCCGGATCGGTCACGACGACGCGCACGCTGTCGGCGGTCACGTTGCGCAGACCCACCACGTCCACGACCTCGCCGGGCGCCAGAACGATCTCGATGCTGCCGGCGTTCTCGCAGACGATCGAGGGGCGCTTGTCGAAGAGCTTCCAGAGGTTCGACGCCGTGTAGACCTGCCATTTCCGCGTCATGCCGGAGGTATCGACGAGATCATCGGCGAAGTCCGCGACTTCCACGTCCGGATCGCGCGCGCCGCCATTGGCCGGACCGCTCGCGACCACAGCGCGGTAGATGGTGTGGGTTGTCGCGCTCCAGGTGAGAGCCGCGACGGCATAGTTCGTGCCGGAACTCCATGCCGCCACGCCGGTTTCTTCGGCGAAGTTCGCCGAAACCAGCATGTCGTCGGTGATCGCGATCGCGGGAGCCACGCGCATCAGACCGTCTTCCGTTCCAGAACCGCGCTCTGGCGGCGCGCTTCCCGCGCGGTCGTTGCCATGTAGCTGACCATCCGGTTGTTGCCTTCGATGGTCGCGGCAAAGATCTCGCGCAGGAGGGCGGGCGTCGTTCCCCCGCCAGCATAGCTGCTCGAGAAGTTGCCCTGCGCCACCTGCGCCTGAACGAACTCGAAGTCCGCCCGGGTGGCATAGCGCGACGCCTGCAGCGCGCCGGACACCGCCGCCGCCGACCCGGTGATCTCCGCGAAGGCGGGCGCCACCTTCAGGAGTGCGGCGTAGGTCTCGCGCCCCTTGGTGGTCATCAGGTTCTGTGCATCGAGGAGCTTGCGGAACTCATCACGCGTCTTGGGCACCGCGAGCCCGAGTTCCCTGATCTGCCGCTGGAACTGCGAGGTCATGAGCGCAGTGCGCTCGGCAGCGGAATAGAAGTTCTGAAACACGAAGTTCGCCGACTGGGTGAAGCCTTCCAGCCCGCCGAACATCTCGGCAAGGCTTGAGGCGAGATCCGCGCCGGAGACCGAGACCTTGAAGAGCCGCTTGTCGAGCAGCTCGAGCGCGCTGTTCACCGTCGGCAGGGCCTGCGACAGGCGCTGCAGGGCATCGGTCGCGCTTTCACCATCCCGGATGTATCTGGACGAACCCAGGGCCTTTTTCGCGACCTTCTCCGAATAGGCCTGCAGCTGGACCTGCAGCTCTTCGCGGATCTCCTTCGCGCTCATGCCGCGCGTGTCGAACTTGAAGCTCTGCTTCACGCCGGACAGCCCGCGCGTTGAACCACCGATGCTCTTGACGAGATCCCCGACGTTGCGGCGGATCATGCTCGACTCTTCGGAAAGGTATTTCGTCAGCGGGCTGTTCGTTTTCTTGGTGGTCTTAGTCCAGCTGAACAGACCCCAGAAGATCGACTTCTTGACCTTCTCGAAGTCCTGCGCCTTCGAGTTGCCGCTGATCGAGCCCTGGATCCCGGAGCCGATCTTCTCGGTCTTGTAGAACCCCTTGATCAGGTTGAAGACACCGACGGCAGCACCGAGGATCGGCATCGCCGAGGACACGGCTGCCATCAGCCCGCCGCCCCCGGCCGAGAACGCGCCCATCACGCCCTGGAAGGCCCCCGACAGCCCCTGCGCGACGCCCTTGATCCCGGCGCCGCCCGGCGCGAAGGAGGTCTTCAGGATGTCGGTGAAGCTGTTCACCCCCATCTGCTTGATGTCCTGCCAGAAGGATCGGATGTCGCCGTCCCCGGACAGGAGGTTGCTCGAGAAGCTGTCGATGAACTGCTGACCCATGTTCTGGGCGTCGGTCGCCGCACCGCTCATCTCGGCGCGCGCCTTGCCGACGAGGTCGTTGAACTGCGACTGCCCGATGATGCCGGCCTTGAGCGCCTGGGTGAGCGTGCCGACGGCACTCTCGTAATCCTTGGACGCCGCGTAGGCGGGATCGAGCTGGCGACGCAGGGTGTCGAACTCGTCGGCGAGCTTCTTGACCGCGCCGGTCGCGCCGCGCCCCAGCTCGCGGGCGACATCCGCCCCGGCGCGCGCGGCACCTCTCAGTCGGGTTGCCACCTGCCCCGCCTGCTCGGCAACCGCCGGCATGTCCGGGAAAAGGGCGTCCAAGGCACGGCGCACGGACCCTTGGCCACCCGCGACCTCATCGACCGCGGCGTTCACAAGGGTTGCAGCTGCGCCCGACACGGTGCCCGCCGTCGCGCTGATGCCGTCGGCATATCCCTGCCCCGCGTCCTGACCGAGACCCATGTAGACGCGCGAGGGCGAGTGACTGTCTTGCGCCTCCTGCGCCGCTCGCCTGCCCCCAAGGATCATATCCCGGACGACCTGTTTGACCGACGCTGCCTTCTCCCTGATCCCGGCAACGTAGCCGTCGATCAGGTCCCGACCCGACTGGACCAGCCCGTTCGCCCAGCCGGACACGGTCGTGGTGATGGTATCCCAAATGCCGTCCAGCGCCGCTGACACCGAGGCCGAGGCGGCGGCGATCCCGTTGTTGATCCCGTCGACCAGCCCCTCGCCCTTGGCGATCGCACGCTCAGACCAGGCGGTCAGCGCTGGAAGGACTGCGCCCGTCCACCATTCCTCGATCGCCTGGCCGATGGTCGCGACGCCAGTCCGGATCTCGCTAACGACCTTGTCCACCAAGGGCTTAATCGGATTAAGGGACAACACGAGAGTCCCGAACCCTTTGACTGCCAACCAAGCACTTTGCCACATCGCAGGCCAGTCGCCATCAAACAGCGCCTTAATCGAATTGCCGGCGTTTCGAATGCCGTCAAGGAGACCCCCGAACCCTACCTTGGCCTGTTCAGCCATCGTAACTGTTGCGGCATAAATGGCATCAGAGGCTTTCGGGAACATTGCGGCGAGGGCAAATGTCGCCTTCTTGATGGTGTCCCAGTTTCGGACGATCGCGACACCAGCAACTGCGGCACCAATTGCCAGAAGGCCAAGAGGTGAAATCACTGCGGCCAGGAGCGGAGCAAGCGGCGCAAGCGTCATGACGACGACGCCCAACCCCATCGCGAGCGGGCCCAGCATCGCGGCGAACGCAGCGCCCACCGAGATCAGTTTCTGCGTCTTAGGGCTCAGATTTTTGAACCATTCCCCGAGCGCCTTGATCTTGTCGGTGATCGCGGTCATGACGGGGATCGCGGCTTCCGCGAGCTGCAGGAAGACCGGCATCAGATCGACCAGGCTCGCCTGCAGCTTCGTCTTCAGGATCTCGCCGACGAGCTGGAACTCCTGCCGCGTCTTCCGCGCCGCCTGGATCGTGTCACTGTTGAGGACCATCCCCATCGCTTCGGCCGCTTTCGACATTTCGTCGATGGCCGCTCCGTTATCCCGAAACAGGGGAATAAGGGCCGTCGCGTCGGATGCGATCGCCTCCATGTAGAAGGTCATTTCCTGCTGGCTGACCTTGGCTCTCTCGAGACTGGAAATGTAAAGCTGCAGCGCATCTGCCGAGTTGAGGCCACGGAACTGCTCTGCGGTCACCCCCACCTTCGGCGCGATGTTGTCGAAAAAATCCGCCATCGGCCCGGCGCCGGTCTGCAGGAAATCCCCGACCTTGTCGTTCACGTCTTTCAGGATATCGGCGAGCTTGTCCTGCTCGATCCCCAGCGTGCGTGCCCCCAGTGACATCACCTTGAACTGCTGGATCCCGACCCCGGCGATCCGCGCCTGGTTGTCGAGCTCGATCATCGCATCCGCCGCGCAGGTGGACATATGGGCGAGCCCCGCCATGGGCGCCGTGATCGCGGCCGTAAGCCCGGCGCCGACATTGCGGACGGACTTGCCAAGGGCCAGCATGTTCTTGCGAAGAAGGGCCGCGCGTTTCTCTGCCGCGCTGGCCCCCTTCTCGAAGGCACTCGTCTCCAGCGACAGAATGCCTCGCAACATACCCACAAGCGCGTTGCTCATTGGATGATCTCTCCGGTGGTCCTGATGTGCATAAAGCGGAGAAGCCGCTCGATCTCGTCGTCCGACTGCCGTTCCCGGTGTCGGCGCTTGCCCTGGTCGATGATCTTCTCAGGGGCGGGGTAGGATTTCGGCGCGTTGACCGCGATCCCGACCAGCTGGCCCGTGAGCCAGGCCTGGTATTGCACCGTGGCACGATCCATGTCGGCTCGTGCCACCGCGCCTTTCATGATCACGCCGAACTCGCGCAGCGTGACCCGCCAGAACTGCTCGGGCGGGAACCCCGCCGCGACCCAGTCCTGCCAGAGGGCGGCCCAGTCTAGGCCGCCTTCGGTTTTTTTCCCGGCTCCTCGTCGCCCCCCTCCTGCGGAAGCGAGGCCGCGATCGCGCCGTTGATCAGGTCCATGATCGGTTCGAGACCGCCGGCCGCGTCGATGATCCGGCCCGCATCCCTGGGCGTGATTCCCTCATGGTTCTCGACAAGGCCGGCCCAGACGAGCGCGCGGATCGTCTTGAGCGAGATGTCCTCGCGGCCCAGCACGTCGAGCACCGATTGTCCGGTCTCGTCCTCGAACTCGACGAAGGCATTGGTGGTGTAGTGCAGCGTGTAGGTCTTGCCCTCGACGTCGAAGTTCACCTTGCTGCGCGGATCCATTCCCTTTTTCATGCGCGCGCTCCTCAGGACCCGGCGGTCCAGGACGGCACGCCCGAGACCTTGAAGGTCGCGTTCACGATCAGCTCGTCGTCGATGTTGATGGTCGGCGGCTCGAGGCTCGTGATGAGCCCGCTGTAACCCCAGATCGCGCCGGAGACGGTCTCGATCTCGTAGTAGCCGGGATCGTCGTCGGTGAAGTCGGTCAGGAGCGTCTCGTAAGCGAGATCGCCGGCCCCGAGGAAGAGCTCGGCCGAGAACTCGCCACCATCGCGCATCCCGCCCAAGAACTCCCGGAACCGGCCCGGGCTTTCGAGGTGCGACACGTCCTTCGTGTCGCGCGACAGTGTCGCGGGCGTCAGGCTGCGCACCTTGGCCACGGCCGTCATGACACCGCCCGAGGTGCCGTCATCGGACCGTTTGAAGGTGGTCCCATACCCGATCTTTGCGTCCGCCATGTCAGCTCTCCTTGCTCCAGACAATTGCGTAATCCGTCGACACGCGGGTCAGCACCCGTCGCTCGTCGGCATCGACGGCACCCATGTCCCGTCGCATCACCTTGGTGATCACGTGAAACCGGGTGTCACCCTGGACCCCGGCAAATCCATTGATCGCGGCCTCGATCACGTCCGCCGCGTAGGCCGCCGTTTCGAGCAGGTCGGCCCAGACATCGAGCTGCACCCGCGCCGACTTCAGCCCTGTTGGCCCGTCGAGGCTCATCGGCTCGGTCTCGCTGATCTCCTGCAGCACAACGAAGGGCACGCCGCTCTGTCCCTCGGGCTGGCGCAGCCAGTGAACCCGCCCACCGGCGGCCAAAGTGACTGCCGAGTCCGACAGGAGCAGGCTTCGAAGATCCGCCTTCACAGCGCGCCGCCCCGTCTGACGAAGCGCGCGATGGTCCGGGCGACGTCCCGGCGCAGCTCGGTGACCATGATGTCCCAGGCCTCCGGCGACTTCGCATCCCAGGCCGGGCGCATGAAGGGATGCGCCGGCATCTTGTGACTGCCGAACTCGTTGACCATCGCCGCGGCGTAGGGTTTGCGCTCGGGCTTGCGATCCTGGTGAATCGAGGTCAGCACGCCCACGTGCATCGAAACCTCGTTTCCGGCATCGCGGCGCCCGGCCCGCGTGTTCGCGCGGGAGGTGATCCCGATCGAGTTGTGAAGGTCGTGCGCCGCCGTCGCCGGATCGTCCGCTGCCAGGCGCGCCGCCTCGGCCCGGATCGGCTCCGCCGCCTTGCGCAGGACCCGGCGCGCGCTCCCCCGCGCCAGAGTGTGCGGCAGGGCCATGAGCAGCTTCTCCAGTTCGCGCCCGCCCTCGAACTTGAAATCCATATCCATCAAAGCGCCTCGGTTGCGGTGAGTTCGAGATACTGGTGCCGCGCGCCGCGCAGGCTTTCCTTGACCCCGGTGATGTTCCAGCGCCGACCGTCCACCACCATGGCGTCGGCGGGCGTGATCTGGCGGGTGCTCGCGGTCGAGG
>LUOO01000063.1 GCA_001626765.1 Maritimibacter sp. REDSEA-S28_B5 | reverse complement strand
CGCACGGGCTGAGCGCGGGCGAAACCGGACTTTTGCTGGGCGTCGCGCTGGGCATCGCGGGTATTTTGGGAACCTGGCTCGGCGGCTATTTCGCCGACCGGTTCGGCAAGACCGACCGCCGCCACATGCTCACCACGCCGGCGATCGGCATGGCGGTCGCCGCGCCGATCCTGTTTCTGGGCTACGCCGTCACCGAATGGCACGTCGCGATCGCGTTGCTGTTCGTGCCGACCGTGCTCAACGCCGCTTATTACGGCCCGACCTTCGCCTGCGTCCACGGGCTGGTGCAGCCCGAGGCGCGCGCAATGGCCAGCGCGGTGATGCTGTTCCTGCAGAATCTGATCGGCCTCGGACTTGGCCCGCTCCTTTTCGGCATGGCGTCGGAAGAGCTCAAGCCCACCCTGGGCACCGAAAGCGTCCGCTATGTCCTCTATGGCGCGGCGTGGCTCGGGCTGATCCCGGCTTTCTTCTTCTGGCGCGCCAGCCTGCGGCTCGGGAAGGAGCTCAAATCGGGTTAGAAGGGCGGCGGCGCTTGTTCGCGCTGCGCCTTCGCGGCGTCGGTCCACCAGGCAAGGTCGTCGGCGAAGCGCGGAAAGGCCCGTGCCAGTCGCTCGCCGTCCTCGCCCGCAGGCCCGCCGTCGGCATCGAAAGCACTGCCGATGCGCGCGAGGCTGAGCGGGGTTGCGGTGACCACCATGCCCATCGCGCCAAGCGTCGTGCGCCACGCGGTCGCGGCGCGGATGCCGGCAAAGGGGCCGGCCGAATAAGAGGCGATGGCGGCGGGGCGCCACGCGAATTGGGGAAGGTAATGGTCGACCAGATTCTTGAGGCCCGGTTGCAACCCGCCATTATACTCGCCGGTCACGAAAACGAAGCCGTCCGCGGCGGCGATCCGGTCGGCGAGCGCATCCATCGCGGCGGGGGCCTCGCCCGTTGCGAAATCGCTGTGCCGTCGGTCGAGCATGGGCAGGTCCACCGCCATCGCATCGCCCAGTTCGGCGCGGTCGCCGCGCGCAGCAAGGGAATCGACGATCCAGCGGGCAAGCTTGATGCCCTGCCGGTCGCGGCGATAGCTTCCGTAGAAGACCAGGATAGTGCGGCTCATCGGCCGACCGTGCCACGCCGCGCCGCCGAACGAAAGCGCGTCTTGCGCCGCACCGCGCGGCAATTCTAGAGTGATCGGGACCAAGGGGGGGATTATGCGGGTTTATCGTACACCGGACGAATGTTTTGCGGGCCTGACCGACTGGCCTTTCGCGCCGCGATATGCCGAGATCGCGGGCGGCTTGCGCGTCCATTATGTCGACGAGGGCGCCGCTGATGCGCAACCGGTGCTGATGCTGCACGGCGAGCCGACGTGGAGCTATCTCTACCGCCACATGATCGGTCCCGCGGTGCGCGCGGGCTTCCGGGCTGTTGCGCCCGACCTCATCGGCTTCGGTCGCTCCGACAAGCCGCTCGACCGGTCGGCGTACAGCTATGCGCAGCAGGTCGCGTGGATGCGCGCCTGGATCGAGACGCTCGACCTTCGGAACATGATCCTCGTCTGCCAGGATTGGGGTTCGCTGATCGGGCTGCGTCTCGTTGCCGAAATGCCCGAACGGTTCGCGGGTGTCGCACTGTCGAACGGCGGACTGCCCGAGGGACAGGCGGCGCCGCGCGCCTTTGCGATATGGCGCGCCTTTTCGCGCTACAGCCCGCTGTTCCCGATCGGCCGGATCGTCAAGGCGGGAACGAAGCGCCCGCTCAGCGCCGAAGAAATCGCCGCTTATGACGCGCCCTTTCCGACGCGCGCGTCGAAGGTCGCAGCGCGCATCTATCCGTCGTTCGTGCCGCTGGGCGACAATGTCGCAGTACCCGATCAGAAGCGCGCATGGGCCGCGCTCGAACGCTTCGACAAGCCCTTCCTCTGCTGCTTTTCGGACGGCGACCCGATCACGCGCGGCGGCGATGCCCTGTTCCTCGGCCGCGTGCCCGGAACCGCCGGCATGCCGCACCGCACGCTGAAAGGCGGGCATTTCATCCAAGAAGACGACCCGGCGGGCTTCGTTGCCGCAATCGAAGCCGTCGCCGCGGCGGGGCGCGGGGCGTCAGCCGGGTAGCGGCAACACGCGGCTCTGCTTGACGACGCCGTAGGCCAGGCTGGTGTCGATCGACGCGATGCCGTCGATCGCGTGCAGCCGTTCGCGCACGAAGCGTTCGTAGCCGTCGAGGTCGGGTGCGACGACACGCAACAGATAGTCGATATCGCCCGTCATCAGGAAGCAATCGAGAATATCGTCGATGGCGCCGATCGCCCGCTCGAATGCCTGCACGGTCGCCTGATCATGCTTGCTCAGCCGGATGCCGACGAAGACGGTGATCGGATAGCCCATCGCCTTTTGATCGACGAGCGCGGCATAGCCGGTGATGACGCCGCGCTCTTCGAGCAGACGAACCCGGCGCAGACAGGGCGACGGCGACAGGTTCACCGCCGCGGCCAGATCCTGATTGCTCAGCCGGCCGTCGTGCATCAAGGCGCGGACGATCTGGTGATCCTTGCGATCCATGGGGCAGTCCTTGGCAGAATATTCCAATATTCGTTCTGCTAGTGGCATATATTGGAAGCACCTGCCACCGGCCATTTGATACAAGCGGCGCTCGTTCACCGCAGGAGTCGCGCCCGTCATGTCGTCCTTTCCGCTTTCGGGTTTTGCGACCCGCGCCATTCATGCCGGCTATGACGCAAAGGCCAATGACGGCGCGCTGGTGCCGCCGCTGCATCTGTCGTCGACCTTCGTGTTCGAAACCGCCGAGGCGGGCGCCGAGATTTTCGCGGGCGAGCGCGAAGGATATTTCTACAGCCGCATCGCCAATCCGACGGTCGACCTGCTCGAACGGCGCATGGCCGCGCTCGAAGGCGCGGAAGCCGCTGTCGCGACGGCGTCGGGCATGGGCGCGATATCGGCGGTTTTCTGGTCCTTTCTGAAGCCCGGCGACGAAATCATCGTCGACCAGACGCTGTACGGCTGCACCTTCGCCTTCATGCGCCACGGCCTTGCGCGCTTTGGCGTCCGCGTCACCCATGTCGATCTGACCGATCCGGCCAATCTCGAAGCCTGCATCTCCGACGCGACGAAGATCGTCTATTTCGAGACCCCCGCCAACCCGAACATGCGGCTGGTCGATATCGCAGCGGTGTCGGCGATCGCGCGCGACCATGGCGCGCGCACCGTCGTCGACAACACCTATGCGACCCCGGTGCTGACGCAGCCGATCACGCTCGGCGCGGATATCGTGGTGCATTCGGCGACCAAATATCTGGGCGGGCATGGCGATCTGGTCGGCGGCATCGCGCTCGGCACCAGCGCCGATATGCAGCAGGTGCGTCTGGTCGGGGTCAAGGACATGACCGGCGCGGTGATGGCGCCCTTCAATCCGGGGCTGGCATGTTTCGCCCAGCACGATCTCGCGCGGCGGCAGATGCCGGGTTTCGGGGGCATGATCGCCTTTGAACTGAAGGGCGGCTATGCCGCGGGCGTGGCGATGATGAACCGGCTTACGCTCGTCCAGCGCGCCGTGTCGCTCGGCGACGCCGAAAGTCTGATCCAGCATCCGGCGAGCATGACCCATTCGACCTACACTGCAGAAGAACGGCGCGCGCACGGCATCGCCGACGGGCTCGTGCGCCTGTCGGTGGGACTCGAGGAGGCCGACGAAATCGCCGCCGATCTGACGCAGGCGCTCGATGCAGAGGTCAGCGCGTCCGTCGACGCCTGATCGCTTCGCGGGGTCAGTCGCTGAACGGATCGCGGATCAGGATCGTGTCCTCGCGCTCGGGGCTCGTCGACACGAGCGCGATGGGGGTTTCGATCAGTTCCTGAACGCGCTGGATATATTTGATTGCCTGCGCCGGCAGGTCGGCATAGCTGCGCGCCCCTGCGGTCGATTCGCTCCAGCCGTCCATCTCTTCGTAGATCGGTTCGACCTCGGCCTGATCGGCGGCGTGCGCCGGGAAATAGTCGAGGATCTTGCCGCGCAAACGATAACCGGTGCAGATGCGCACCTTGTCGAAGCCGTCGAGCACGTCGAGCTTGGTCAGCGCGATGCCGGTGACGCCCGACACCGCGCAGCTCTGACGCACCAGCACCGCGTCGAACCAGCCGCAGCGGCGCTTGCGTCCCGTGGTCGTGCCGAACTCGTGGCCGCGTTCGCCAAGGCGGTCGCCGTCGGCGTCAAAGAGCTCGGTCGGAAACGGCCCCTCGCCCACGCGGGTGGTATAAGCCTTCACGATGCCCAGCACGTAGTTGATCGACCCCGGCCCCATGCCCACGCCCGTGGCCGCCTGCCCGGCGATCACGTTGGACGAGGTGACATAGGGATAGGTGCCGAAGTCGATGTCGAGCAGCGCGCCCTGCGCACCCTCGAAAAGAATACGTTTGCCCGCCTTGCGCTTCTCGGACAGCACCTTCCACACCGGCGCGGCATATTCGAGGATCTTGGGCGCAATCTCGTTCAGGAGCGCGAGCAACTCGTCGCGGTTCACCGGCTCGATGCCCAGCCCCTTGCGCAGCGGATCGTGGTGCTGAAGCGCGCGGTCGACGCGGGCCTCGAGCGTTGCGGGGTCGGCGAGGTCGGCGACGCGGATCACGCGACGGCCCACCTTGTCCTCGTAACACGGGCCGATGCCGCGCCCGGTGGTGCCGATCTTGGTGCCCTTGGAGGCTGCTTCCTCGCGCGCCCGGTCAAGCTCGCCGTGGAACGGCAGGATGAGCGGCGTGTTCTCGGCGATCATCAGCGTCTCGGGCGAAATCTCGACGCCCTGTCCCCGGATCGTCTCGATTTCCTTGAGCAGGTGCCACGGGTCGAGCACGACGCCGTTGCCGATCACCGACAGCTTGCCGCCGCGCACGACACCCGAGGGAAGCGCGTGGAGTTTGAACACCTTGCCGTCGATCACGAGCGTGTGGCCCGCGTTATGTCCGCCTTGGAATCGGCAGATCACATCAGCGCGTTCGCTGAGCCAATCGACGATCTTGCCTTTACCTTCGTCACCCCACTGGGCGCCGACGACGACTACGTTGGCCATTTCGCTCTCCAAGCTGGAAAAACCCGCGCCCGTATAGCGAAGCCCGGCGGCGGGTGAAAGGAGAAAGCCCACGCAACGATGAGATCGGTCGCGCTGGCCCGGTCGCGCCCCCCCGACCGGGTGCGGGCGTTCCGATTCAGGCGTTCTGCCGCCGCGCGGCGATCTCGACGATCCGGTCGCGTAGCCACTGGTGGCCGCCATCGGTCTGGTTACGACTATGCCAGGCAAGCTGGAGCGAGAACCCGGAGGGCCGGAACGGGATATCGAAGCCATCGACCCGGTCGGTGAACCGTTCGGCGAGCCGCGCCGGAACGAGCGCGAACATGTCGCTTTGCGCCACTGCCAGCACGGCGAGGATATATTGCGGCACGGTCAGCGCGATGTCACGGCGGTAGCCCTGCGCCTCGATATGGTCATCAACGGCGGTGCGCATCCGCCCCTCGGTCGTGACGAGGACATGGCGCCAGCGACAGTAGTCCGCCAAGGTCACCGGCCCCGTGCCGCGCGGATGGTCGCGACGCTGGACAAGGTGCTGCCGGTCGTCAAGGACGGCACGGGTGCGCAGCCCCGCCGGCACGTCGTCCAGATGCGCGATGACGAGGTCGATCTCGCCCGCCTCGACGTCGGCGCGCAGGCTGCGGGCGTTGAGCGGCACGAAGGCCAGCTTGATCCCCTCGATCCCCTGCCGCGCGAGGTCGGCCAGCAGTTCCAGCCCCAGAACGGTGGTGCCATTGTCGCTCGCCGCGATGGTGAACCGTCGGTCGGCGCGGCGCGGATCGAACGCCGGGGCACGGGCCAGCAGCGCCTCCACGTCCGAGAGCACGCCCTCGAGCGGCAGCCGCAGTTCCAGCGCGCGCGGGGTCGGCAGCATCCCCCGCCCGGTCTCGGAAGGGACCAGAAGCGGGTCGCCGAACAGATCGCGCAGCCGCACAAGTTGTGCCGAAAGCGCGGGCTGGCTGATGCCCAGCCGGGCGGCGGCGCGGGTCACGTTGCCCTCTTCGATCAGGATCGAGAGGGACCGCAGGAGGTTCAGGTCGGCCCGTATCATATCGACGTCTTTTATTGGTCCAATAAGGAAAGATAGATTTCAATGATACGCCGCGCCTCCTATGTTGTAAAACGCGCTCGCGCCCCTTTCGGTGCCCCGCGCGTCGGCCCTGCGACCGACAACGCACCATGCACAGCCGTGACCCAATGACCCGAGACCAGACCCTCGCCCTCAACCTTCTGTCGCTCGCGCTTCTGTCCGTGGGGGCAGCCATGTTCGTGGCCATCGGCACCCTGCCCGAGTTTCCCCGCACCATGGGGATCACGCGCGGGCAAGCCGGGCTGATCATCGCGGTCTATGCCTTTGCCTCGGCCATCCTCGCGCCGCTTCTTCAGGTTGTCTTCGGCCATTTCGACCGCAAGCGGCTGGTGATGACCGGCATGGGGATACTGTCCTTGGGCATGTTCGTCACCGCACTTGCCCCGAACTTCGAGATTGCGCTCGCAGGCCGGTTCATTGCAGCCACGGGGGGCGCGATTGCAAGCCCGGTCGCCTCGACCCTTGGCGCGAGCCTCGTTTCGGCCACGCAGCGGGGACCGGCGCTCGCCATCATATTCGGCGGCATGACCATTGCCTCGGCCACGGTAGCGCCGCTTGCCACATGGATGGGCGCGCATCTGGGCTGGCGGGCGACCTTTGCGGCCTTTGGTGCGGCGATGCTGCTGTTTACGCTCATGATCGGATGGCAGGTGCCTCCTTCCGGTCACGGCGAGCGTCTGCGGGCGCGTGACCTTGCCACGGTGCTCGCCACCGGATCGTCGCTCACCGGCCTTCTGGTGCCCGTCGTGGCGCTCGCTGGGCTCTTCGCGACCTTTTCGCTGATCACGATCTACTTTTTCGAGCATGTGGGGGCGAGCGCCAATGTCACCTCTCTCGCCATGCTGCTCTATGGCGGCGCGGGCGTGGCGGGGAACCTGATCGCGCGGCGGGTGCTTCTGCGCTGGCGGGCCGAGCGGGCGATGGTCACGTCCATGGCGACCATATCCGTGGCGCTTCTCGCGCTCTTCGCTCTGCCCGCCGAGGTCGTGCCGGTCACGCTCGCCATGGTGGTCTGGTCCGGGGCGCTCGCGCTTTTCTTCCCGGCGCAGCAACAGCGGATGATGGAGCTCGAACCGGGACGCGTCGGGCTGGTGCTCGCGCTCAACGCCTCGGCCATCTACGTCGGCATGAGCCTCGGGTCTGCCGTGGGCGGCTTTGTCGATGCGCACTACGGGCTTTCGGCGCTGCCGCTGGCCTCGGCGGGGCTCGTGCTCGCGTCACTGGCCATTCTCGCCCTGTCGCGCCGGGTGGCGCCGTCCGAGGCGATGGCGGCCCCTGCCGAATAAGGCGACAGCAACGAAACGGCGCGTCACGTGATCGGCCTGCGACCGCCCAAGGGCCTGCTTTGGGGTTGCGGGCGAGGCACATTCCCCCTAGATAGCCCCATCGAAACCATGGCCGGAAACCCGGTCCGGTGCCGATCCGAACCCTGACCCAGCCACTGACCAAGGCCCTACCGGAAGTCTCATGGAAAACGTCCTTCTCGTCGTCCTTCTCCTGCTCGCGCTCGCGCTCATCGGCGCCGTGCTTCTGCAACGCTCGGAAGGTGGCGGGCTTGGTATGGGCGGCGGCGGTGGTGGCGGCGTGATGTCCGCGCGCGGCGCGGCGACCGCCATGTCGAAGCTGACTTGGGGTCTGGGGATCGCCTTTCTCGCCTGTTCGCTTGCGCTGACCATCATCTCGGCGCAGAACTCGCAGAACCAGTCGGTGACCGACCTGATCGCGACCCCGGGGGCCGAAGCTCCCGCCGCGGCAACGCCGGGCCTGCCGGACGTGTCCGACATGATGCCGACGCAGAACACGGCTCCGGCCACAGACGCGGCACCCTCCGACGCACCCGCCGCCCCGCCGCGCGCGGAATAAGGCCCAGCGGGCCATCACGTCCCCCTGCGCCGTCCCTGACGGCGTCCGACGCCTCACCTACAATCCCTTGATGGGGCGGGAAATTTCGCCACATCATCTAGAGACATTCTTGCCAATCACACGGGAATCGGTTATACCTTGAATCCCGTGATGAACGCTTTTTGCGGCCATTGGCTGTGCGCGTTCTTCGTCAGAATTTGGCCTGAAAAGGCCCAACAATCACGGGGTAGCCCATACATGGCACGATACATTTTCATCACCGGCGGCGTGGTTTCATCCTTGGGCAAGGGGCTGACCTCGGCGGCACTCGGCGCGCTGTTGCAGGCGCGCGGGTTCACGGTGCGGATGCGCAAGCTCGACCCCTACCTCAACGTCGACCCCGGCACGATGTCGCCTTTCGAGCATGGCGAGGTCTTCGTGACCGACGACGGCGCAGAAACCGACCTCGACCTTGGCCACTACGAACGCTTCACGGGCGTGGCAGCACGGGCCACGGATTCGGTATCCTCGGGCCGGATCTACACCAACGTCCTGGAGAAGGAGCGTCGGGGCGACTACCTCGGCAAGACCATTCAAGTCATTCCGCATGTGACCAATGAAATCAAGGACTTCATCGCCATCGGCGACGACGAGGTCGATTTCATGCTCTGCGAGATCGGCGGCACGGTCGGCGACATCGAGGCGCTGCCCTTCTTCGAGGCGATCCGCCAGTTTTCCCACGAACGCCCGCGCGGCCAGTGCATTTTCATGCACCTGACGCTCCTGCCCTATCTGGCGGCCTCGGGCGAGTTGAAAACCAAGCCCACGCAGCACTCGGTCAAGGAACTGCGCTCGATCGGCATCGCACCCGACGTCCTCGTCTGCCGCGCCGAGCATCTGATCCCCGAGAAGGAACGAGAGAAGATCGCGCTCTTCTGTAACGTCCGGAAAGACAGCGTCATCCCGGCCTATGACCTGAAGTCGATCTACGAAGCGCCGATGAGCTTTCACAAGGTCGGTCTCGACCAGGCGGTTCTGGACGCCTTCCAGATCAGCCCCGCGCCGCGCCCGGACCTTACGCGCTGGGAGGATGTGGAGGACCGCATCCACAATGCCGAGGGGGAGGTGAAGGTCGCCATCGTCGGGAAATATGTGCAGCTCGAAGACGCCTACAAGTCGATCAAGGAGGCGCTCACGCACGGCGGCATGGCCAACCGCGTGAAGGTCAGAACCGAATGGGTCGATGCCGAGATTTTCGAGAAGGAAGACCCGGCCCCGCATCTGGAAGGCTTCCACGCGATCCTGGTCCCCGGCGGCTTTGGTGAACGCGGCACCGAGGGCAAGATCCGCGCGGCGCAGTTCGCCCGCGAGCACAAGGTGCCCTACCTCGGGATTTGCCTCGGGATGCAGATGGCGGTGATCGAAGCCGCGCGCAACGTGGCCGGGATCAGCGATGCGGGCTCCGAGGAATTCGACCACGAGGCTGGCAAGAAGCGGTTCACTCCGGTCGTCTATCACCTCAAGGAATGGGTGCAGGGCAACTATACCGTCAAGCGCAAGGTGTCCGACGACAAGGGCGGCACCATGCGTCTGGGCGCCTATACCGCCGCCTTGGCCGAAGGATCCAAGGTGGCCGAAGTCTATGGCGGCACGACCATCGAGGAACGCCACCGCCACCGCTACGAGGTCGACATCAAGTATCGCGAGGAGCTGGAGGCCAAGGGCCTGTGTTTCTCGGGCATGTCGCCGGATGGGCGCCTGCCGGAAATCGTCGAATGGAAGGACCATCCGTGGTTCATCGGCGTGCAGTATCACCCGGAGCTGAAGTCGAAACCCTTCGCGCCCTCGCCGCTGTTCGCCGATTTCGTGCGCGCGGCGATCGAGCAGGAGCGGCTCGTCTAAGGTGCTGTCCTACCAGCACATTTTCCACGCGGGCAATCTGGCGGACGTGCACAAGCACGGGCTCATGGCCTGGGTGCTGGCGTATCTGACGCAAAAGGACAAACCCCTCAGCTATCTCGAGACGCACGCCGGGCGCGGGCTTTATCGACTGGACGCGCCCGAGGCGGTCAAGACCGGCGAGGCGGCGGCAGGTATCGGGCGCGTCGCCGACTGGTTCGGGGCGGATCATCCCTACAGGCGGGTGCGCGACCTTGTGGTGGCGGAGCATGGGCCAGCGGCTTACCCCGGCTCGCCCATGTTGGCCGCGATACTACTTCGCGACATGGACAGTCTGATGCTCGCGGAACTGCATCCGCAGGAATTCGCGGCCCTGGACGAGGTGATGAAGGGGCGCGGCATCCGGCTTGAGCACCGCGATGGGATCGAGCTGGCCCTCGCCGTGACACCGCCCGAGCCGCGCCGGGGCGTGATGCTGATCGACCCCTCGTGGGAAGTGAAGACGGACTACGAGACCGTGCCGCGGGCAATTGTCAGCGTCGCCCGGAAATGGCCGGTGGGGATCATCGCCCTGTGGTATCCGATCCTTGTCGATGGACGCCACAAGAGGATGTTGCGCGCTTTGAGCGAAGTCTTTCCCGAGGCACTCGCAAGCGAAGTCCGGTTTCCGCCCCATCGCGAAGGACATGGCATGATCGGGTCGGGCATGTTCTTCGTGAACCCGCCATGGGGGTTGGAGGCGGAGGCAAAGAGCCTTGCCGCAAAATTCAAGAAACTGGGAGGATAGGATGGCCAAAGGCTATTGGATCGCACGGGTCGATGTGCATGACCTCGACATCTACAAGACCTATATCGCGGCAAACGCCGTGCCATTTGCCAAATATGGCGCGCGGTTCATCGTGCGCGGCGGCGAGGCGGAGCTGAAGGAAGGCACGTCGCGGTCGCGCAACGTGGTCATCGAGTTCCCGACCTACGAGGACGCGCTCGCCTGCTACGACAGCCCGGAGTACCAATCCGCGAAGGCGCTGCGCGACCCGGTGTCCGAGGGCGATCTGGTGATCGTCGCGGGATACGAGGGGTAGTTTCGCCGCAAACTGGGTTTGCGATGACCGATTTGGGAGTGGCCCTGCCTCTCCCCAAACCCCTCTCCAGGATAATTATGAACCAGAGAAGAGCGGACTGGAAACCGCGCCTCCCAGACCCTAGGTGGTGACTATGTTCGACAGAATTCTCAATTCGCTCTTCGGCTCCGAGCCGCAGACCCTGCCCGATACTGACGCGCGGCTCGCGCTGGCCGCGCTGCTCGTGCGGATCGCCAAGGCCGATGGCGTCTATGAGAGCGGCGAGGCCGAGACGATCCGCGACATTCTCGCGGGCCGCTACGGGCTGTCCTTCGAGGAGAGCCGCGAGCTTCTGGTGCAGGCGGAAGGGATGGAGGCGCAAGCCCCCGACACGGTGCGCTTCACCGAGGCGATCAAGGCCGCCGTTCCTTATGACCAGCGCAGCGATATCGTCTATGCGGCCTGGGAAGTGGTGCTGGCAGACGGTGAGCGGGCAGACGAAGAGGACGCGCTCATGCGGATGATCGCAAAGTTCCTCGGCGTGTCGGACCGGGATTCGAACCTTGCGCGGCAAAAGGCGCAGCGTTAGGGCACTGGTCACAGGGCTTGCCTGCAAAACGGGCACCTGCCCCCGCGTCAGGCAATTCTTCGTTGCATCCGGTGCCGGTTTCCGTGTTACTCGGATGAAACGCAAACTTGATCAAATCCCGTGACCGCTGCCACACCACCCGTCATAGACATTCGCGATCTGCACAAGAGCTTCGGCAACCTCGAAGTGCTCAAAGGCGTGAGCCTGTCCGCCCCGCGCGGACACGCGATCAGCATGATCGGGTCGTCCGGTTCGGGCAAGTCAACACTCCTGCGCTGCTGCAACCTGCTGGAGGACAGCCAGTCGGGCGAGATACTGTTCGAGGGCGAACCGATCCGCTGGCGAGGCGAGGGGCTCGGACGGCGGGCGGCGGATGCAAAGCAGGTCACGCGGATCCGCACGAACCTGTCCATGGTGTTTCAGCAGTTCAACCTTTGGTCCCATATGACGATCCTGCAAAACGTCATGGAGGCACCGGTCACGGTTCTGGGCCGCGACCGGCACGAGGTCGAGAGCGCCGCGCGCGGCTACCTCGACAAGGTCGGCATCGGCGACAAGGCGGATGCCTATCCGGCGCAGCTGTCTGGCGGCCAACAGCAGCGCGCCGCCATCGCACGCGCCCTGTGCATGGAGCCCAAGGCGCTCTTGTTCGACGAACCGACATCGGCGCTCGATCCTGAACTGGAACAGGAAGTGGTGCGCGTGATCAAGGATCTGGCCCAGGAAGGTCGCACCATGATCATCGTCACCCACGACATGCGCATGGCGGCCGATGTCGCCGATCATGTTGTCTTTCTCCATCAGGGGAAGATCGAAGAAGAGGGTCCGCCAGAGGCGCTCTTCGGCAATCCGAAGTCCGAGCGGCTGAAGCAGTTTCTCTCTGCAACGGTCCCGGCGTAACTCGTCCGAAAGCAAAAGCAAAACCAACGGACCAAAGGTCCAATATGGGAGAACCACAATGAGAAAACTGATCCTTTCGACCGCCGCGCTGGCGCTCATGTCGGGGGCCGCCCTCGCGCAGGAAACGGTGCGTCTGGGCACCGAAGGCGCCTACCCTCCCTACAACTACCTCGACGACAACGGCGAGGTCGCGGGCTATGAGCGGGAGTTGGGCGATGCGATCTGTGCGCAGGCGGAACTGACCTGCGAGTGGGTGACGAACGACTGGGATTCGATCATCCCGAACCTCGTCTCGGGCAACTACGACGTGATCATCGCAGGCATGTCGATCACCGACGAGCGCGACGAGGTCATCGACTTCACCGAGGCCTATTTCCCGGCCGACCCATCGGCCTTCATCTCGACCTCGGACGCCTTTGACGGCACCGGCGAGGCCGATGCGGTTCTGGCCGACAAGGCCTTTCTCGAGCCGATCGTCGCGGAATCGGGCGGCGAGCTGGTCTTTGCGGGCGAGGACGTCATCCTCGGCGACGGTATCGGCATCGGTGTGCGGGAATCGGATGGCGAGCTGAAGGACAAGCTCAACGCCGCCATCGCCGCGCTGAAGGCCGACGGCACCGTCAACACGCTCATCGAGAAGTGGTTCGAGGGCATGGAAGGCCCCTACTAAGACGCGATACGGGGCGGGCTTCGGCCCGCCTCTCACGCCATGTTCGCCTGCGCCGACCCACAGTCACTGGAAAAGTTCGACTGGCTCGTCTGTTACCTGACGAGCGGGAAACATGTGCTGTTCTACCAGTCCTTCGGGGTCGTGCTTCTGTTGCTGGCGATCACCGCCCCCGTTTCGCTCGCCTTCGGTTTTCTGGGAGCGAGTGCGGCGCGGTCGCAGATCACGCCGCTTCGCTGGTTCGGCAAGGGTTACACAGCGATCGTGCGCGGCGTCCCGGACATCGCGTTCTTCATGTTCTTCGTGATCGCGCTGGACCAGTTCTTCGAATACCTGCGCCACAAGGTGAAATGCCCGGACTGGGACCTGCCGATCCGCCAGGGCAGCGACTTCATCGTTTGCGCGCAGGCGAAACTTCCGCTGTCGACCGCACCGCAATGGCAGCACGAGACCTATGGCTTTTCGCTCGCCGTCCTGACCTTTGCCATCGTCTTTGGTGCCTTCGCCGCCAACGTGCTGTTCGGCGCGATGCGCTCGGTGCCGCACGCGCAGCTCGAAACCGCCGAGGCCTATGGCTTTTCCCGGCGTCAGACCTTCTGGCGGATCGTGGTGCCGCAGATGTGGATCTATGCGCTGCCGGGACTGTCGAACCTCTGGATGATCCTGATCAAGGCGACGCCGCTTCTGTTCCTCTTGGGCGTCGAGGACATCGTCTATTGGGCGCGCGAGCTTGGCGCCGCGAAACAGGCACGCTTCTCGGATTACCCCCATGGAGACTGGCGGCTTTACTATTTTGCCGCCCTGCTCGCCTTCTACTTGCTGCTCACGCGCATTTCCGAGATCGTCTTCGCCCGGATCACCCGGCGGCTGTCGCATGGACAAGCGACGGCGGCGGGCGAGAAACAAAGAAAGGCTGCCGCATGAGCTGCCTTCAGACCATCGCGGACTACGGGCTGCGCTCGCTCGGCTTCGGTGAGCGGCTCCTGCCCTCGAGCGACTTCACGCTCTGCCAGCAATTCACGCTGATCGGCTCGGGCATGATCTGGAACATCTATTTCGGCGTGGTCGCGCTGGCGCTCGGGTTCTTCCTGTCGACTGCGCTGGCGCTCGGCAAAGCCTCGGACCACCTCATCGCGCGCAAGGCGTCGGAATGGTTCATTTTCCTGTTCCGGGGATCGCCGCTCTTCATCCAGTTCTTCTTTGCCTACTTCGCCTTCCTCGCGCTGAAATCGTCGCATCCCGCCTTCGACCCGCTCACCTCTGCCTGGCTCGGGGCGGCGATCGTGCTGTTCCTCAATACCTCGGCCTATGCTGGCGAAATCTTCCACGGCGCGCTCCAGTCTGTGCCCAAGGGTGATATCGAGGCGGCCGAAGCCTACGGCATCACTGGCTGGAAACGGTTCCGGCGGATCACCTTTCCGACCATGTTGCGGCTCGCTTGGCCCGCCTACACGAACGAGGCGATCTTTCTGTTCCACGCCACGACGCTCGTGTTCTTCTCGGGCTTTCCGGCCTGGCAGCAACGGGGCGATGCGCTCTATTACGCGAATTACTTCGCGGACAAGACCTTCAACCCCTTCGTCCCCTACCCCATCCTCGCCTTCTACTTCATCCTTCTGACGCTCACGGTCATCACGATCTTCGGCCTCATCAATCGGCGTCTCACGCGCCACCTGCCGCAGGAGGCCCGGCCAAGGATGCGCCTGCGCCCCATGCTGGTGCGCTGATCTTAACTCCGCATTAAGGTTAACGTGTGCCCGTCCCCTGCTTCTCTGGTTCATAAATATCCCGGGGGTGTCTGAGGGGGCAGCGCCCCTCAGTCCGGCACCCGCCGCCGTAGCGACATCATTGCATCGCCCCTGCTTGCCGCCCGCCCGCCCCTCGGTTAGTGTCGCCGCAAGATTTGATCAAATCGGTGACTCATGCGGATCGGCATCCTACAGACCGGCCATGCGCCGGACGCCCTCATCGACACGACGGGGGATTATTCGGACATGTTCGAACGCCTGCTCGGCGGGCGCGACTTCGACTTTACGACCTACAACGTGGTGGACGGTGAGTTTCCGCCCTCCGCCGAGACGGAAGAGGGCTGGATCGTCACCGGCTCGCGTCATGGCGCTTATGAAGACCATGACTGGATCCCCCCGCTCGAACAGCTGATCCTCGAGATCGCGGACAGCGGCCACCCGATGATCGGGGTCTGCTTCGGCCATCAGATCATCGCGCAGGCTCTGGGCGGCAAGGTCGAGAAATTCCGGGGCGGCTGGTCCGTGGGCCGGCAGGAATATGACTTCGGCGACGAAACGCTCGCCCTCAACGCGTGGCATCAGGATCAGGTGGTCGAGCTTCCCGTGGGCGCCACGGTCATCGCCTCGAACGATTTCTGCCAGAACGCCGCCCTCGTGATCGGCAAGTCGATCCTGACGATTCAGGCGCATCCCGAATTTGACCGGACAACGACGCAGGGTCTGATCGAACATCGGTCCGACGCGGTGCCGTCTGCATTGGTCGAGGCCGCCACTCGGTCGCTCTCCCAGCCCACAGACAACGAAGCGCTCGCCGACCGCATGGCCGCCTTCCTCAAGAAAGGGGCCAAGTGATGGCCGACTGGACCGAAAAACTACCCGAACCCGCGCTCGCCTATCTCGATGGACGGCGCGTGGACGAAGTGGAATGTATCGTCTCGGACCTGCCCGGCATCGCGCGGGGCAAGGCGGTGCCCGCCGCAAAATTCGCGCGTCAGGATTACTTTCACCTGCCGGATTCCATCTTCTACCAGACCATCACCGGCGACTGGGGCGAGGCGGCGGGCGAGGATGGATTCATCGAGCGCGACATGATCCTGCGCCCCGACATGTCCACCGCCACGGCGGCGCCCTGGACCGCAGACATGACGATCCAGGTGATCCACGACGCCTTCGACCGCAACGGCGAGCCCATCGGCTGCTCGCCCCGCAACGTGTTGAAACGGGTGGTGGAGCTTTACCGAAAGGAAGGCTGGGAGCCGGTCGTGGCGCCCGAAATGGAGTTTTACCTCGTCGCCCGCAACATCGACCCGGCCAAGAAGATCGAGCCCATGATGG
>LUOO01000062.1 GCA_001626765.1 Maritimibacter sp. REDSEA-S28_B5 | reverse complement strand
TTCAGCGCCGCGCCCTTGCGAAGATTGTCGGAGACGCACCAGAACACCATGCCGTTCTCGACCGTCGGGTCCTTGCGGATGCGGCTGATGAAAACGGCGTCCTCGCCGGCACATTCATGCGGCGTCACATAGCCTTCATTGGCGCGGTGGTCGATCACGGTGACCCCGGGGGCCTCGCGAAGAAGATCGCGGAATCCCTTTTCGGTCATCGGCTTGCCGGTGATCTTGGCCCAGCCATGGGCGATGGAAACCGCGTGTTCCTCATGCAGGCACAGCAGCATGTGCGGATCCTGGTTGCCGAGGTAGTTGACCATGCTGTCATGAAGGCCCCGGAAGCTCGAGCCGGGGTTGAGCGCGACGTAGGGCGTGTCGAGCCGGCGCAGCATCTCGGCGATGGCGTCGCTGCCGTAGAGCGTCTTCACCTCGCAGGGTGTGGGGCGGTCGGTTTCCCTGGTCATCTGTCTCTCTCCCGTTTCGGAATTCTTGTGTTATTTCAGGTGCGCACCAGCGCCAGCACGATCACGCCTGCCATCGCCATCAGCGAAGCCAGCGCGAAGATCGGGCCGGGGCGATCCTCGGTGCGCAGGACCCAGGCGGCCAGCCAGGCCGCGAGGAACATCTTGATCGTGCCGATGATCGCCACGGCGGTGACGGTAGTGAAACTGAGCGCCACGAATTGCGCGGTCTGGCCCAGCGATACGAAGGCGGCCGCCACCAGCTGCCAGCCGGTCGGGCGGCGGAACAGTTCGCTCAGGTGGCGGCGATAGGCGGCGCTGAACAGGGCTGCGACGGCGAACCACACGAAGGCGGCTACCGCGCCAATGAAGGCGCCGATCAGCGGATCGGGCAGCCAGCGCATGGCGAACTTGCGCGCCACGTAGGATCCGCCATAGCTCGCCGCCGACATCAGCGCCAGGACACGGCCGGTGTTGCGCTCGCCGGCCGCTCGCCGGGCGTCCTCGTCATCGGCGACGATCTGGCCCCTGTTCGACAACACCACCAGCGCCACGGCGGCGAAGACCAGCACGAAGGCCAGCGCGCTGGCGATGGTCAGGCTCTCGCCCAGGAACAGGATCGCCAGCACGGCGGCGAACACCGGGATCAGCCGGCGGATGAGCCCGGTCTCGATGGCGCCGGCCAGCTCGATGGAGCGGAAGAAGAAGATCCGCCCCAGCACCGTGGCCAGCATGCCGGCGACGACGAAGATCGCCACGCCGATCCAGAAGCCTGTGTCAATCGGCGGCAGCGACGGCCCCATGATCAGCCACAACCCGCCCGAGAACAGCGCCGTCAACACGATCGACAGCAGCACGGCATTGCCCCGCCCGCCCTTTTCGCGCGCGTTCTTGGTCGCGGCGACCGAGCCGAAGGCATAGCAAAAGGCGGCGAGGATGGCGAAGATCTCGCCGATAAAGGGGATCATGGGGACCTGTCGTGTTTCGTGCTCAGGCCGGGGCCTGCAATTCCTGCAGCAACCTGGCTGAGGACATCACCTCGCGCAGCGGCAGGCTGTCCTGGATCGCGTCCAGCTCGACCGAATAGCTCAGCCCTTGCCCGTCCCAGAACCACCAATAGACAATCTCGCCCTGCTTGTCGCGGATCGGCATGCGGAAGGTGGGGAACTTGCGCTCGTCCTCGGGCAGCGCGGCGCTGCCCGCCTTTTCATGCGCCAGCCCCAGCCGGTCCAGCGCCTGTTCCAGCGGGATCATCGCCGTCAGGCGCGGAGCCTGCGCGACATGCGCCTCCAGATCGGAGGGGCGGCTGTCGCTCAGCCCCCGGAACAGGCGCACGACGGGCGGGTAGCTTTCGTGCTCATGGGTCAGCTGGGCATAGGCGAGGCCCTGCTCCAGCCGGATCTCGACGATATCGCCGGGTTGGTAACGGCTCATGGGGCCTCCTTGCTCACAGGCTGTAGGCTTCGAGGGTCGAGGGGTGGAACAGCTCGTCGACCTGCACCCGGCGCGGCGAGAGGCCCTGCGCGAAATGGTAGTCGAGGAATTTGTCGAGCACATGCGCATTGGCGCCGACGCCATAGCTCCAGGGATCGGGGCCCATCAGCGCGCGGGCACGGTTCAGCGTGTCCTCGACGAAGGGCATCGTCACCTTGGTGGCCGAGGTGTCGTTCAAGGCCTCTTCGGCCAGCTTCTTCGACTCCGAGAACGCCTTGAGCAGCGCTGCGGGCAGAAAGGGGTATTCCTCGACCAAGGTCCGGCGCACGCCCAGAACGTGCATCACCGGGAAGATGCGGGTCTGGCGGAAATACTCCTCGGCCGCGCCGATGCTGTCGCGGAACAGGCGGCCGACATGGGGATGGCCCTCGGCAAAGCAGCGCGGCCAGCGCGGGCCGATGAAGCCGTCGATCTCGCCCGCCGCCAGCATGCCGTTCAGCGTGGCACCCTCGGGCGCCTGCTCGATGGTGATGTCGTCGGGCAGCGTCAGCGCGATCTTTTCCGGGCGGCCCGGCGTGTCCATGCCGCCGCGCACCCAGGTCACGTCCGAGGGTTTCACGCCGAAATGCTCTTCCAGGATGCCGCGCACCCAGACGTTGGCCGACAGCTGGTACTCGGCGATGCCGATGCGCTTGCCCTTCAGATCCTCGGGCCGGTCGAT
This sequence comes from Maritimibacter sp. REDSEA-S28_B5, assembly GCA_001626765.1. GTDB lineage: Bacteria > Pseudomonadota > Alphaproteobacteria > Rhodobacterales > Rhodobacteraceae > Maritimibacter. Next base: position 5,523 of record LUOO01000062.1, on the reverse strand, counting down.
GCCGCGGTCGGTGCGGATATAGACCGAGGTATGACGGAACGCGCGGCTCAGGAACACCGGGATCGCGACGTAATGCGGGTTCCCGCGCGCGACCGAGATCGAATAGGACGACAGCGACAGCTCCGAGATGTCGAAGGCCTCGTGCCGGAAGGCGCGGAAGAACATCTCTTCGGGCGACAGCAGCATCGGCACGGGATCGACGCCGTCGATCTTGACCCGGCCGTCGACGATGGCCCGCGTGCGGTCGTAATTCCCCATGGCGAGGGAGAGTTTCAGATCGGACACGTGTTCCTCCTTTACGTGATGCCGCATTGGCGCTGCAGATCCACCGGCTGGCCCGAGGCCGCCGATTCCAGGATCGCGTGACAGATTTCGAGGCTCGCGCGGCCCCAGGCGCCGGTCTGGGCGGGCGCGCGATCCTCGCGCACGGCGCCGACCAGCGCGTCGATGACAGGTCCGCGCGGGGCGGGGCCGAAGGGCACCTCGACGAAGCGGCGCTCGATGTCGCCGAAGACATCCAGCCCGGCAGGCGTCAGCCGCAGGTCGGCGCGGTCGCACAGCGCGATCACCGGGCCGAAATGCTCGTTGTTTTCCGCCTCGATAAGCCCGGCCCCGCTGCCGTAGGTGCGGGTCTGCTTGAGCGCGGCTTCGGCCTCGGCGTCGAGCCCCTGCAAGGCGCGACGCGCCTTGCCATAGGCGGCGGGGTCCTTGCGCTGGCCCAGCTCGCCCACATTATCCATCCAGACGTCGCTGTCGAAATGCGCGTAGCCGGAATAGGTCAGGCTGGCGAAGGATCCATTGGCAAAGGCGATGAGCGCGCTGAACGCGCCTTCCGTCGGGCGCGCGGGATCCCAGGCGCCGGTCATCGCGGTGACTCGGGTGGCAAGGCCACCGGCCAGCCGGCGCACCACGTCGATCTGGTGGATCGCCTGGCTGAACAGGATGCCGCCGCCCTCTTCGGTGCGCAGTTCCTCGGGGCGCCGGGGGCGGTAGAGGAAATCGGTGTAGTTGAACGCCTGGATCATCCGCAGGGATCCCACCTCACCGCTCTCGATCAGGCGCGCCGCGGCCTCGACTGGCGGGTCGAAGCTGTGGCTGGGGCCTACGATCAGATGCTTGCTCGAGGCCTCGGCGGCCGCGACCATGCGGTCGGCATCCGCCATCGAGATGGCGATCGGCTTGTCGACCAGCACATGCTTGCCGGCGGCCAGCGCGGTGCAGACGTGGTCGGCGTGCATCTGGTGCGGCGTGGCGATATAGACCGCCTCCACCTCAGGATCGGCGCAAAGCGGCACGATGTCGTCATAGGTCCGACCGCCGAACTCGGCCTCGAACGCCGCGCGGCTTTCGGCGCGGGGGGCGGCGGCGGCGACCAGTTTCACGCGCGGATCGGCGGTGAAGGTCGGGATCATCAGCATGAAGCCGCGACCCAGCCCGACGACGCCTAGCCTGACGGGCATTTGCGCGGGCTCAGAGGTCAAGGACCAGCCTCCCGCCCGAACAGGCGCGCGAGACGCAGATCATGATCTTGTCGGCCTTTTCCTCGTCCATCAGCACCATGTCGCGGTGATCGGCCTCGCCCTCCAGGAGTCGCGTCTTGCAGGTGCCGCAGGTGCCGCTCTCGCACGAGCTGACGGTCGGGAACCCGGCATCGCGCATAGCCTCGAGGATCGAACGGTCGGCGGGCACGGTCAGCGTGATGCCGGTCTTCTTCAGCTCGACCTCGAAGGCCTCGTCATCGGCGCGCACAACGTCGACGGGCTTGAAATCCTCGAAGTTGACGCGGCCTTCCGGCCAATGGCCCGAGATCGCCTCGATCTCGTCCATCAGGGGCTTTGGCCCGCAGCAATAGACATTCAGCTTCTGCGGCTCGGCAAAATGGTCCCAGAAATCGTAGATCTTCTCGGGGTCGCCCTCGTCGTGATGGGCCAGGACACGGTCGCCGTAAGCGGTGGTCAGGTCTTCCAGGTAGGCCGCCTCTTCCGCGCTGCGGCTGAGGTAGATGATGTTGAAATCCTTGCCTTCGCGCTCAAGATGCGCGGCCATGGCCGAGATCGGCGTGACCCCGATGCCGCCCGCGATAAGCAGGTAGCGCGGCGCGTCGGCCATGGGGAAGTCGTTTTCCGGCGCCTCGACGTTCAGCTCGAACCCCTCGACCGCCTCGTCATGCATCGAGGCCGAGCCGCCCCGGCTGGCCGGCTCGCGCTTCACGGCGATCTTGTAATGGTCCGGCGCGGTGCCGTCGTTGACCAGCGAATAGCGCCGCATTGCCCCCGAGGGCGTCTCGACCGTGACATGCGCGCCGGGCGTGAATCCGGGCAGCGCGCCCTCTTCCATCGGAACCAGCGTGAATTCGGTGATCTGCGGGGTCAGCGCGCGTCTTGCACCGACGCGCATCCTGATGAGCTCCATTCGCCCCTCCCAAAAAACGTGTATCTGCCCTTGTTCATTTAGATAGCTAAGTATATGTTGTCAAGCATTCGAGATTGGCCTTCACGGGCCCGGGCCGCAGGAGGAGTACGAGATGCTGACCCCCGAAGAGAACGAAGTCCTGACCCGCGTGACGGGTGACGCGCCGATGGCGAAACTGATGCGTCAGCACTGGACGCCGGTCTGCCTGATGGAAGAAGTGGCGGAGAACGACGGCAAGCCGCTGCGCGTCGAAGTGCTTGGCGAATCCTACGTCGCGTTCCGTGATACCAAGGGCCGTCTCGGCATGCTCGACGAGCTCTGCCCGCACCGCAAAGCCTCGCTGGTCTACGGTCGCAACGAGGATTGCGGCCTGCGCTGCCTGTACCACGGATGGAAGATGGATGTGGACGGCAACGTCGTCGCCATGTCGTCCGAGCCCGAGGGCAGCCCGCTGATGGACAAGGTCAAGGCCCGTTCCTACCCGGTGCGCGAATGGGGCGGTTTCGTCTGGGCGTGGCTCGGCGACAAGACCGACATGCCGGAGTTCCAGCCCCCCGCCTTCGCCCCAACCGAAGACACCCCGGTCGCCATCCTGAAGATCCGTGTCCCCGCCAACTGGGCGCAGATCCACGAAGGACAGATCGACAGCGCGCATTCCTCGTCGCTGCATTCATCAACGATGAAACCGGCCCGCGTGGAAAGTGCCGCAGCCGATGACAAATCGTGGTACCGCCCGTCGACCGACAAATCGCCGCGCATGCAGACCGAGACCACCAGCTACGGCTTCCACTACGCAGCGATCCGCAAGCCGATCAAGAACGCAGCAACGCATCATTACCTGCGCATCACCGAGTTCGTGGCGCCATACTACTCGCTGATCCCGCCCAACAACGCCTACAAGGTCGCCAGCGTCATCGTGCCGATCAACGACGACGAGACTGCGTTCCACTTCCTCGCCTTCGGCGGCCCGAAAGTGCCCTCGACCGAGGAATGGCGCGCCTTCAACCACGCTGTTCCGGGCAAGGACCTGGATGAGAAGTGGCGCACGCTTCGGACGCTGGACAACGACTTCAAGCAGGACCGCGAGCTGATGAAGGAAGGCCACTTCACCGGCGTTCCGGGCATCCCGAACGAGGACATCATCATGTGGGTGTCGATGGGCAGCCGCGTGCAGCGCCATACCGACGTGCTGGGCGCCTCGGACCTCGCCATCGTCGAGTTCCGCCGACTGATGACCGACGCCGCGCAGAAGGTGGCCGAGGGCGGCCCGGCGATCGGCACCGCGAGCTTCGCGCTGCAGTCGCGCATCGCCTCGCACGAGGGGGTCTATCCCAAGGATGTCGACTGGCGCACGCTGGTCGCCCATGACCCGGCCGAAGCGGCCGAGTGACGCGCTCGCGCCTTCCTCCCAAGGCGCAAGCAAGGAAGGCCCGCACGAGCAATCGTGTGGGCCTTTTTTCATGTTCTTGCACAGAGTTGAGCGCGCCTCTTCAGACGGTTTCGAGGCGCGCCGCCAGCTCCGCCGACGTCCGGCGCAGCAGCTCGGAGAGTTCATCCGCGCGGCGTGATATGCGCTCCGTCGGCCCATGAATCCCGATGCCCAGCGGGCGTGCGTGCCCCGGCGGCACCGGGATCAGCGTCGACATCATAGACGCATCCCAATGCACCGTGCGGTGCGTCGGAATGTCCAGCAGGTCGCGCGCGTGCAGGATCGACACGTCGGTATCACGATTGGCGTCGAGCACCGCCTCGAAGGCCGCCTGGGGGTAGTCGCGCGGCGAGATCAGCCCCTCGGCCACGGTGCGAGGGTAGATCTGCAGCGCCACCGGCCGCGGCGCGCGCGCCAGCATCATCCAGCCGGTGCCGTTCTGCACCATCAGCCGCCGGTCGCCCGCGCGGATATGGGTGTTGCGCCCCTCCTGCCGGTGCAGCGAGGTGACGTAATCGACATGCAGGTCGGCGGGCGCGGCCAGCACCACCGGCTCGCCCGCAGCCTCGCGCAGACGGCACAGGGCATCGAACAGCACGGTCTGCTCATAATCGTCGACCTGCATCCAGCCCGTCAACGTCTGCAGCCGGGGCCCGGGGAGATAGGCATGGGTCGCGGGATCGAGCGTCATGTAACCCATGTCCAGCATTGTACGCAAAAGCGCGGTCAGGCTGGAAACCGGATAGCCGAGCGCGGCGCCCAGTTCGTGCAGCCGGGCAGGCTGTCGGTGACTGGCGAAGAACTCGAGGATCTCGAACACCCGCGCGGCGGATTTCACCTTGTCTGCGGTCATCTCTCCTGCCCTTCCGATTCACACGACTCGGCGACCCGTACCGACCAGCTCCGTCCTGTCCCAATCTAGGCGAATCGGCGCGCTGCGGAAAGGGTTCGCGACGCGGCCCCGGCGGATGTCCCGCAGCCGGCGCACGGGACTACGGGCAGAATTCACATCCTCGAAATATCCGCCGTGCGGGGCGGTTGGCGTTGACCGGAGGCCCGATTTCGCAAGGCTGTCGGCAAGGGAGACGGCGGGATGCGCGCGCGATGGCGCAGCGGCACGGCCCTCCCCGTTCATCCCTTTCGGCAGGCGGCCGGCACGCCCCGACCGCCCCTGACACCAGACGAGGTTCCATGCCCGACACCGCCCCCTCCATCCCCCGCCCGCCGTCGTCCGGCACGATCTGCGTCGTCGGCGCGGGCTTCATGGGCTGCGTGATCGCCACGCTCTATGCCCACCACGGCCATGATGTCGCGCTGTGCGACATGAATACCGAGTTGCTGGCCAGCTTTGCCGAGCGCGCGCGCCCGATCGCCGCGACCTTCGCAGACGACCCGGCCGCCGTCGACGCGATGCTGGCGCGTGTGCGCACCGAGCCCTCGCTGGCCGAGGCCGTGAAGGGCGCATTCATGGTGCACGAGGCGGTGCAGGAGAAGCTCGAGACCAAGCAGGCGCTGTTCGCCGAATTGGACGCGTTCTGCCCGCCCGAGGTGGTGCTGGCCACCAACACCTCGTCGCTGTTGCTGTCGGACATCGGCGCCAAGGTGAACGGCAAGCAACGGATCCTGGGCCTGCACTATATCACGCCCGGGCACATCATCCGCTCGATCGAGGTGATCCACGC
>LUOO01000061.1:24704-27874 GCA_001626765.1 Maritimibacter sp. REDSEA-S28_B5 | reverse complement strand
GAGAGAGTCAGGCCGACCCGTTCCAGCCGCGCATGAAGGTCGCCCCGCATTTCGGCCTCGCCACCGAAGAGATGCGGCACACCGGAGATATCGGCGATATCACCGATCTGCCGCGGGCGCCGCTCGCGCGACGGTTCGGTTCGGGGCTCGTGCTGCGGCTCGACCAGGCGCTCGGCCTTCAGCCGGAGCCGGTCTCTCCCGAGCCGGACGCGCCGTATTTCGGGGTGCGGATAACCATGCCGGAACCGATCGGTCTCGAGGCCGATGTCATGTCGGGCCTTGCACGCCTGCTCGACCGGCTGTGCAGCACGCTGGCCCAACATCATCGTGGCGCACGGCGGCTGCGGCTTGAGTTGCACCGGGTCGACCGGGAGACCGCGCAGGTCGAGATCGGGCTGGCCCGGCCGATGCGTGATCCCGAGCGCATTGCCGCGCTCTTCAAGAAAGGCGTGTCGGAGGTCGAAGCCGGGTTTGGGATCGAGGCGATGCGCCTCGTCGCCCATGTGACCGAGGATTTGCCACCTGAGCAGCTCGGCGGACCCCGAACGATAGCCCGCGAGGACGCGCTGGCCGACCTCTTCTCCCGGCTCGGCAACCGGCTGGGCTTCGACCGGGTTCTGCGGCTCCTGCCTGCCACCAGCAAAATCCCCGAGCGGAGCTTTCTCGTGACACCCGCCGCCTACAGCGCGGCGGAACCTTCGCCACCGCATCGTGGACCGGATCGGCCGATCATCATCTTTCCGCCTGAGCCGGTCACCACGAAGGGGCTGGGCCAGCCCGGCCATCCACCGGCCCGCTTCGCCTGGCGGCGCATGTCTTTCACCACCCTGCGTGCGGACGGACCGGAGCGGATCGCGCCGGAATGGTGGTTCGACGATCCGGCCTGGCGCTCGGGCCTGCGCGACTACTGGCGGGTGGAGACCCGCGAGGGCGCACGGCTCTGGCTCTACCACACGCCGCAGGCGCCGGCCTGGCCCGCGCAGAGCTGGTTCGCACAAGGAGAGTTCGCATGACAGGCTATGCGGAGCTCTGCGTGACGAGCAATTTCACCTTCCTGACCGGCGCCTCGCATCCCGAGGAGCTGGTCACGCGGGCTGCCGAACTGGGCCTGAAGGCCATCGCCATCACCGACCGCAACTCGGTGGCGGGCGTGGTGCGGGCTTTCTCCGCCCTGAAAGAGCTGGCACGACTGCGCGAGGAGGCCCGCGCAGCGAGCGACGGGGCCGAGGCCGGTCCGGCGATCCGATCCCGGCAGGTGACCGATCATTCCAGCCGCCAAACCATGCAGCAAATGCCGGCAGGCGATGCACCCCGGATACCGCCGGATATGGTGTTGCCGAAGCTGATCCCTGGCGCCCGCATCGTGCTGACCGACAGCCCGGTCGACTGGCTCGCCTTACCCATCGACATCGCGGCCTGGTCGCGGCTGACCCGGCTCCTGTCCCTCGGCAAGCGGCGGGCCACGAAAGGCGAATGCCATCTGACGCGCAAGGATCTGTTGGATTGGGGCGAGGGCATGATGCTGATCGCGCTGCCGCCCGACCCGATGGAGCACCCGGCCCGGGCGGCTGCCAGCGACCTGCGGCACATGCTGCGCACCTTCCCGGGCCAGTGTTTTCTTGGCGCGGCACCGCGCTATGACGGGCGAGACCCAACCCGCCTCGACCAGCTGGCCCGGATCGCCCACGACACCGGCCTGCCGCTCGTGGCCCTCGGCGAGGTGATGATGCATCGCTCGTCCAGGCGTCCGCTCGCCGATGTTCTGACCTGCCTGCGCGAGGGCTGCACGATCGATATGATCGGGGAGCGCCGGCTGACCAATGGCGAGCACCGGCTCAAATCCCCGAGCGAGATGGCCCGGATGTTCCATCGCTATCCGGCGGCGATCCGGCGTACGCTGGAGATTGCCGACCGCTGCGCCTTCCGACTGGACGATCTGCGCTATCAATATCCCGACGAGGCGCGGGACGGCGAACCCGCGCAGGCCCGGCTCGAACGATTGTCGCGGGAAGGGCTGCATTGGCGCTACCCCGAGGGGCCGCCGGCCCGGATCGTTACGCGGGTCGACAAGGAACTGAAGCTCATCGGCGAGATGGGCTATGCGCCGTATTTCCTGACGGTCCATGACATCGTGGCTTTCGCGCGCTCGAAGGGCATTCTCTGCCAGGGCCGCGGGTCGGCCGCCAATTCGGTCGTCTGCTACCTGCTCGGCGTGACCGAGGTGCCTCCCGAGAGCATCACCCTGATCTTCGAACGCTTCATCTCGAAGGAACGCGGTGAGCCGCCGGATATCGACGTGGATTTCGAGCACGAGCGGCGCGAGGAGGTGATCCAATGGATCTACGAGCAATATGGCCGGCATCGCGCCGGGCTGACGGCGACCGTCATCCATTTCCGTTCACGCGCCGCGATCCGCGAGGTCGGCAAGGTGATGGGGCTGAGCCAGGACGTGATCGCCCGGCTCTCGGGGCAGATCTGGGGCTGGTCGTCCAGCGCACCGGGCGAGGACCGGATGCGCGACGCCGGGATCGATCCGGCGGACGGGCGTGTGGCGCTCGCGGCGAAGCTGATCGGCGAGATCATCGGCTTTCCCCGGCATCTGAGCCAACATGTCGGCGGTTTTGTCATCACCCATGGCCGGCTCGACGAGCTCTGCCCCATCGAAAACGCCGCGATGGAGGATCGCACCGTCATCGAGTGGGACAAGGACGATATCGACGCGCTCGGGTTCCTGAAGGTCGATGTGCTGGCGCTCGGCATGTTGACCTGCATCCGCAAGGCCTTCGGGCTGCTGGAAGATCACCGTCACCTGCAGCTGACCCTCGCCAATGTGCCGCCAGAGGACCCGGTGGTCTATGACATGCTCTGCAAGGCCGATGCGGTCGGGGTCTTCCAGGTCGAAAGCCGGGCCCAGCTCAACTTCCTGCCGCGCATGCAGCCGCGGAAATTCTACGATCTGGTCTGCGAGGTCGCGATCATCCGCCCCGGCCCGATCCAGGGCGGCATGGTTCATCCCTTCATCAACCGCCGTCAGGGCAAGGAGAAGGTCGAAGACCTCGGCCCCGCCATGATGGAAGTGCTGGGGCGCACCTATGGCGTTCCCCTCTTCCAGGAACAGGCGATGCAGATCGCGGTGGTTGCGGCCGGTTTCTCGGCGGCTGAGGCCGACC